>NZ_JBSWXV010000004.1:0-301306 GCF_056160765.1 Microbulbifer sp. ABE4_465 | reverse complement strand
CCTGCAGCAATAGAATTGGCCCCACCATTACCGAGCACTTGACCAAGTCCGGTGTAGCTAAACGAGCTGCTATCTGTGACCTGACCATCGGCATCAAGGAGATCGACGGACACATCAGAACCACTGACACTGAATTTCTCATTGGCATCTCCACCTAAGAGATTCCCGCCATTCGTGTCAATCACCTCTACATCACTAAAAATAATATTTGAAAAACTAACTGTTTCATCAAAAACCACTGAGAGGTCGGTGGCGGAGGGGGACATCACAACGTCCCGGTCACTAGCCTGCTCTCCCCCCGCAACCGTATCTACGCCACTAAATGTCAGCTTGGACACAGTTTCGTAAACGGCCTTATTTTGGGATTGCACCTCAAAGGTCTCATCTACCCCATTGGCACCAGTAACACTTGAGCTTGCGACACTAGTGAGATCGGAAAAAAGTAAGCCGCCTGCAGAAACCTGACCTTCCACACCAGTCAGTGTGACTGCACCTGCAGCAATAGAATTGGCCCCACCATTACCGAGCACTTGACCAAGTCCGGTGTAGCTAAACGAGCTGCTATCTGTGACCTGACCATCGGCATCAAGGAGATCGACGGACACATCAGAACCACTGACACTGAATTTCTCATTGGCATCTCCACCTAAGAGATTCCCTCCATTCGTGTCAATTACTTCTATATCGCTGAATGTAATTTCAGAAAAAGTAACGGTATTGGACGTAGATACTGAGAGGTCAGTAGAGCTTGGTAATATTACGACATCTCGGTCATTTGGAATCCCATCGCCATCAAAAGATTCTCCGCCAGATACTGAGTCGAAATCAACAAACTCCACACCAGAAAATCTTACACCATTTTCCGTCAAGGAAAATTCATCATTTCCATCGGTACCATTTAATGTTGCGCCAACTATCTCAATCCGATCAGCGCCAGTTATACGAGCAATTTCGGCAGGTACGCCCTCACTATTTACGTTATTCGCAACAAAAACATTGGGCTCACTTTCGTCAATCTTGACATCGGTTATACTTTCAACTCCGCTCAAATTAAAACCGTGATGCCCGCCACGGTTCTCAATCTCAACTGGCAAATTACCAGTAATCGTTACATTGCCCAAATCACTTACGGTTGGCTCAACGGGGTTGCCGTCGCCATCCCGCGGAACTTCTTCGGCATCTGATTTACCAACTGACATAGACAGCTTAGTAGCAGTGATTACGTTCGAGTTGTTAAAACCATCGACAGCGCTAATATTCAGACCTTCCCCTAGAGCCGCGCCGAAATCTGCCCCTTCTGCCGATACAGTGATGCTTCCACTATTATTGATTCTTCCAACCCCGTCACTTTCGGAATCAACTGACGCAACTAATCGAACACTCCCACCAGTAGTATCAATTCCAGAAGCTTTTATCGTTCCTGCATTATTTACCGCGTAGTTAAACAGGTTATCCGCCACTCTCGTTTCAATGACGACATGCGCACCATCGAGAACACCGCTATTAAACACGGATTCATCGACTTCCAATTCGTTTCTGAGCGCGCCAGACTCAACTGCCACAGAGACAAGTCCCGAAGTGCCCACTGAAATTGTTGCGCTATTAGCGCCTACCATATTGATAGTGCCCTTGCTCGCAAATATCGATCCCGTGAATTCAGAACCCTCGATGGTCTCTTTCAGATTCCGCACACTATTACCAATTAAAGTCACATCGCCAGCATGAGCAGTTATTTGACCTAGATTGGAAACAAGACCGGCTGCGTTTCCTGTTGCATCCGAAATCCCTGATGCATTTATTTTAAGTAATTCACCCTCATCTGCATCACCAATGGAAGAGGCCAACCCAGATACTGTTAATGCACCGACATTTACCGTGGCTGCCTGCGAAAAAATCACACCGCGCGGATTAATAAGTACCACATGGCCATCGGAGCTTAGCGAACCCAAAATTGAACTACTACCATTTAGAACATTATTCACTACAAGGTTGGTACTGCTATAAGAGCCACTTCCATTTTCGAAGTTGTAATCTACATCCCCAAAATCAAAACGGACTTCTTCACCCTCGGCAATATTGAAATTATTCCAATCAATTTCGGTTACAGTGGTTTTTTCAGCAATAGTCACCAGTGTCTTAACATCGGCGGCATCATCAGTGATACTTACCACATCAATGTCAATGCCCGAAACATCCCCAGAACCAGAAGTGACCTGAGCATAAGCCCCCTGCGCTGCATACATTCCCAGGCAGGCCAGTTTGATTGCATTTGAAAGAAGAGTTTTCTTGGTGTTCATAATGTCGTTCGCTGTTGTGCGCTAGATATCCGTATCTGGTGGACGGCGTACTTTGGAGTTGGGGTATTACTGCAAGAAGTAGGAGAAGTCCGCGTAGATTCTCGGCTCTTCGGCGTCGTCGCCGGTGCCGTCGATCGAGGAGCGGGACATGGTGGGCCATGCGAGGGAAAGTTGGCTGGCCCAGTTTTCGTTCCAGCTGAATTTCACTAGCAGGCCGGCACCGGAGAGGGCGGCCCAGTCGTTCTCTACCATGGGCTCAAAGTTCTCGACGACGCCGTAGCCGGCATCGGCGATCAGGGCTACCTGGACCATGTCACTCAGCCGGTTGCCGAAAATACGCGGGTTGATGGCATTCGGGAGGCTGGGGTACCACTCGGCGGAGATGAGCGCGGCCTGGTCTGAAGAGAAGTCGCGGACGTCAAATGCTCGCACACCATTGGCGCCGCCAAGAGAAAACTGCTCAAAAGATGGCAACGCGCTTTCGCTGTATTGCCAGCGGCTTTTTACCACCAGACGGGATTGGGCGTCGGTGAAAGGCATGGGCAGGAATAACAGCGAGCTGGTTTCTGCGGCAAACTTGCTAAAGTCATCACCGCGACCTGCTTCAACCGTATTCTGGAACTGGCCAAACTGGGCTTTTGCGTTGACCACGTTCAGCATGGGGATACGGCCACCGGACAGAGCGTCCATATAGAAACCGAACTCCCCGCCGATTACATGATCGCCACCATCTGGCAACGCGATTACGGCTTCAATCTCGGATTTTTTCTCGGTAGCAGAAACGGACGCGGTAATATTAAAGTCGCGGGAACGACGGAACTTGTGTTCTACGTTCAGCGCATAGCTTTCGTTAACGCCGTTGATATCCAGAAGGTTAATAAAGTTATTCGGATCTTCCAGATCCTGCAGCACAAATTCATTGTAGTCTGCGGATAGCTGTAGGCGGGTGCGCGCACCGAACAGCGGTAGGCTGTATTTGAACTGACCCAGATTGGATCCAAAACCAGAGTCGAAGCTGTCACTGCCATCTGAGCGCAAATAGCCCACGGTCAGCTCATCACCAATGCCCAACGGGTTAAACCAGTCGACGGAGGTGAATACGCGATTGTCGCCGGTAAACGTAGAGCCGTGGTTGTCCATACGGGTAACGAGGCGCCAGCCACTTTCATCGCGCACCTTCAGGTTCAGGCGGGTTTCACCAGGGTTGTCGCCGGGGCTGAAGTAGCCGGTTACGTTTAGGGCGGGAAGGTCATTGAGCAGGTAGAGGCTTTCCTCAACGCTTTCGTGATTGACCAGCTTTCCTTGCTGACGTTCGAAAGCGCCAGCGAGGCGCTTGTCACTGTATTTCTGGTTGTCGTGCACGGAGACCTGCCCGAGCACGCCCTCCTGTACACTAAAGGTAACGATACCGTCTTTTACTTCCTGGGCCGGAATCTGTACCTGGGCGAGAAACAGGCCCTGCTGGCGGTAAAAACGGGTGAGCTCTGCGGCGATGTCTTCCAGGTCACCGTAGGTCAGTCCGCGCAGGGCGTTCTGACGCTCGATCACATTGACCAGCCGGCGCAGCTCCCGTGGACCCAGCTCGTCTGGTGAGAATCTTGCGCCCATGCCATCCAACATCAGCGCCAGCTCTTTCAGATTCTCCAGGGTATAGCCACCGGCGACGATCTTGTCTTCCTGCATATATTTGACACGCAGGGCCTCGGCCTTGGCTTCAACAACGGCTTTTTCAATGCCGTATTCCGGATACTCCTGCAGACGGTGAAAGCGAAACTCTTTTACGGAGATACGCGGACCGATTTCACGGCCGGAAACTTCCGGAATATCGGTGTCCAGATTGGGGTCACGCGCTTCGCGCACACGGCGTTCAAACTCGCGCTGAACGTCCTCATCATTTACATGGGGCACGTCCTGCTCGAAGGCTTGACGCACCCGACTGCGAAAGCTGGAGTCACTCTGTTGCGCTTCTGCGTGTAGCGCCAACACCATCATGCCCGCCATAGCGGTGCACAACCATTCCTTGCTCAATGAAGACACGGATCCCCCCAAGAGTTCCTTTCTCAATATGGCGCGGCACGCGGGCTTTGACCTGCACGCCGCTAATATTCAATTTTTTAATTTGATAGGTGGTATCCGCAGGCTCCCAAAAACAGCGGTCGCACCCTTTATTGATTCTGCTCAGATGCTCTCTGACTTCCCGATCCAATTAGCGGACAATGTCCCGGACCACACGGAAACCGGTAAATTCATCCGCATGACCGCTGTGGAACATTTTGGATGTAGCCAGGCAACGACTCATGGGATCCTGGCGACTGCCACCGGCGGCCAGCAGATTGTTATCCACATCAAACACCCACTCCTGCACGTTACCCACCGCATTGACGACCCCAAACGGGTTTGCGGTACCCGAGCGGACTGCAACCAGTTCCGCGCCTTTCTCGATACCGCCATAACGCAGATAACAGTTGCGATCAGAAACTTCTGGCTGGCCATTGGCGCTAGCGGCGGCGAACCACTCGCGCTCGGTGGGCAAGCGATAGCCGCGTCCGGTTTCCTCGCTCAACCAAGTTAGGTAGGCCCGCACTTGGGACAGCTCGAGGTTGTGCACAGGGAGCTG
The DNA here is from genome assembly GCF_056160765.1 of Microbulbifer sp. ABE4_465. Classification (NCBI taxonomy): domain Bacteria; kingdom Pseudomonadati; phylum Pseudomonadota; class Gammaproteobacteria; order Cellvibrionales; family Microbulbiferaceae; genus Microbulbifer; species Microbulbifer sp. ABE4_465. The sequence continues at coordinate 296,392 of NZ_JBSWXV010000004.1, read as the reverse complement.
AGCGTCGCCTGCTGCCGCGGGTGTACAGGCGCCGGTGGCGGCGCAGAATTTGGAGAATTCCGCGCGGCTGACTTCAAACTTACCCACAGCCAGTGGACGGCCGGAGCCACCATTGACCACTACCATCTCCGGGGCGTTTCCACCGGAAGCCATTGGGTCGGCGCAGGTGTAGCGCTCCCCACGGGCACCGCTTCCTGGACGCAGGTGTGCGCAATAGTCGATATCCAGATCGGTAAGCACGGCCTGCTTGGGCAGCATTGCCTGCGCATTTTCCAGTAGCGATGCGGTATTGGCCGGGCTTTTCAGTGCGAGCTTGCCGAAACAGCCGGCGAGTTCCTCCCCGACTACGGGACGCAACAGCTGGGCCTTGGTCGGGTCGATCGCCGCGAGGCGAGAAAGGGTATTGCCAATGAGTGGCAGGTTGATCTTGAAGTCACACTTGAGCGTGCCTTCCATATCATCAAGTACCATATCGATTTGTTGCTGCTTCTCCCGCGCGAGACGCAATTGCTCGGCACGCAGCGCCTCCCGACGCAGGCGGTCTTCCTCGCGCTCCGCCGCCAAACGCTCTTCTTCCAGCTTGCGCCGCAGCTCTTCGCGCTCTTCATTCAGCTGTGCACGAATGGCATCGGCGCCAGCGACGTTCTCATTCCAGTCCGCCGCGCGCCCGAGCATTTCTTCGGCCGGCTCCAGATTGCCAAGATTCAGCTGACCGGTAGCCGCGGCGATAAACAGGTCGGATACGGTACGGTGTACGGTTTCACCGAAGTTGCCGTCGCTCGGGTTAAGCTTGGTGTACTCCTGCAGCTCGATACGCAGGTCGCGCTCCCAGGTAGGAGTCAACACACTGAGCCCCAACAGGCGCTCGACCGCTTCTTTCTTATCGGCGATACGACGTTGCAATAGTTCTTGCTCGAGTTTTTTCTCCAGCTCGACCTTTACCCGCTGCTGCTCGGCCACATTTTCCTGTTCAAGGTGGTTATAGCCGATACCGCCAGCAACCAGAGTGGCAGCGAACAGCGTTCCGAAGGCCCACTTCCAGCCGGTTTTGCCGTAGAACTTCTGTACAAATCGTTCGACGGTATCGGTGCGATCTTCGCGGTGGAAAGCGAGTGCAGATTCCAGTGCGCGCCACTGGCGACGTGTCAATGAGCGAATGCGCTTGGGCTTGAGTTTTTGCTGGAAGGCCTTGTCGGCAGGTACCTTGTTATACGGGTGACGGCCGGAGAAAAGTTCGTAGGCCACACACCCCAGGGCGAACACATCATCACTGGGCTGCGGCTCACCGCCTTTCAGCATTTCCAGGCTGGCATAGGCGGGGGTCAGTGCACCCAGGGTACCTGCATCAAAAACGGTTTTTTCACCGGCCTTACTGGCAATACCCCCTTCGGACACCGCGCGGGCGATACCAAAGTCGATAACCTTCGCGCCTTTTTTGCTGGTGACGAAGATATTGCCAGGCTTGAAGTCCGAGTGGACGATACGGTGGGAGTGGGCATAGATCAGAGCCTGGGACACATCACGCAGGATGGCTTCGGCACGCTCTTTCTCCAACCCGACATCGAGATGTTCCCGCAGCAGCTTATCGAGGGGCGCCCCTTCAAGAAACTCCATGGTCATAAAGACCCGGTCACCTTCGCGGTCGAAATCGTACACGGTTACGATATTAGGGTGCGCCAGCGTCTGGGATTTGCGCGCTTCACGCTGCAGGGAGATAAACGCGTCGGGATGCTTCTGGAAATCTTCGTTCAGCAGCTTGATCGCGACATAGGGGTCACTGTCGCTGGCTTCCAGTTTGCGACGGTCGAGCGCCTTGTATACTGCACCCATACCACCCACACCGAGCAGCTTATCGAGCTCGAATCGCCCCTTGATGATGGTTTTGGTTACCGCCCCCTCACGTGAAGTGGATGGCTCAAAGTGCACAGCCTCACGAGGACGGGGAAGTGAATCGGGAAGGCCGCCAGAATCAACGATCACTGTTGCGTCGATACCGCCAACTGCACTGGCAACACTCTGTATGCCGGATGCCGCCTCGCCGGCACTTGCGGGGACGAGGCCGGGGTTCCCGCCGACGGGAGGATGGTCGTTGGCACCCGTATTTTCATTGCCAACAAATACCGTGACATCCGAGTCGTCACAGGCCGACAGATTTTCCGCAGCTTTCTGGATTATGCGGGTCTTGTCATTCACAACCATCTCCCTGGTGTAAATTCGACGGCGGTTCCTCTCGCCGACTAGGTATTAAATTGCGCTGGCTGCGCACCAAGCCCCGATGAGATCTGCACTATCCAAACCTACCAATATGCAAACGGGAACTCGCCTAAAGGCCGCGAAGTATATCGAAGGGCAAATGCGCCAACAATTGATTGACGCACTGTTTTACGCGATTTCTGATTACATTTCGTTACACAACTGGTTAGTCCATACCAGTTAGGCAGAAACTGAAACCATAGTACCAACAGTGCGGAACACTAAGTGGCACAACGAATCTATTTTCGGTGATGACTGGAACGATTGTACCAATCAGTATCTCTAACCTTTGACTTTCGACACGCAACCATCAAACCCGGATTCACCCACTCAGAGTCACTCTTAATCTCAATTTTTATTCGTGCCAGAGTCAAATTTAATGAGTCGGTACTAGCAGTCATCATTGTCGGGAATCAACAATTAAATAGTGCCAGAGTCGATTTAATAATTACCACAAACGGTTTTTTTTTGATTTTGTCTCTGCTTAAATTCATCCCGCCTGCCAACTACGGCACTCCTTGAACTACTGCAATCGCGGTGGAAAAGGAAAACCCACCATAGATCCATACCATATTGAGGGATTAACCATGGCCATTTACATGAACTTCAACAACAAGGCTCCTGCCGGTAACGTAACTGCGAAAGGTTACGAAGACTGGATTGAAGTTGATAGCTTCAACTTCGGCGTAGGCCGCGGCATCTCCATGGAAGCCGGCGCGGTTGCCAATCGTGAAGCGACTCGCCCCAGCCTGAGCGAAGTGACCGTAACCAAGCGTATCGATGCGGCTTCCGGTGGCCTGTTCAAGTCCTCCGTAACCGGTGACGAAGGCGTAAAAGTTGAGATCCACGTCGTTCAAACTGGCGCAAACTCTGTAGAAAAGTTCGCGGTTTACACCCTGGAAGACGTTCTGATTTCCTCATACAGCATCTCCGCTGCCGCGGGTGGTGCTCCGGCTGAGTCCATCTCCCTGAGCTTCGCCAAAATCGAAGCGGACCTGAACCACGCCGACAAAACCAACAAGAACCCGAAAAACATGCGCGTCGGATACGACCTCACTACTGCGACCCCGCTGTAATCTGGTTTACGCCACACGGAAGCCGGGCTTTGCAGCAATGGGCTGTCAAGCCCGGCTTTTTTCCGTTGTAAAGTGATCAATTTTCTCGTACGCGGTTCCAAGACGCCGGAAAATTGACGGCGACTTTTTGGGGAAGCGCCCCAATTACAAGGAATTCCGCTTTAGGGGCTCATTTTTGAGAGTCCCGGCACCGACAAGGACTTGGGGCTGATATGTCTTCACTCAATCAGGACAATCGCATGATCCGGACGGAATGTCCGATCGGCAAAGATATCTTTATCGCCACCGCCATTTCTGGCGAAGAGCATATCTCCAATACTTACCGCTACCAGCTCCGCCTGCTTTCCGATGATCATGAGATCACTCAGGACAAGATAGTCGGCAAGCCCTTTACTGCAACCATTCATCATGGTGATGCAGAAAAGACCATTCACGGCTATGTCACCCACTTCTCGATGTTTGACGTCAATGCCGAGGGGTTGCGGGAGTACACCGCAGTGATACAGCCTGGGCTCTGGTTCACCACCCTGACGGGAGAAAACCGGATCTTCGAGAAAAAGTCCGCGCTCGCAATCGTCGAAGAGGTTTTGAAGGAGCACGCAAGCGTTGTCTCTTTCAGTAAAAAAATTACCGGCGAACAACTGGACCGGGAATATTGCGTACAACACAACGAGAGTGACTTTCAGTTCATCAGCCGCTTACTGGCCGAAGAGGGCATTGCCTACTACTTCAAACAGTCAAACGGAAAGCACGAACTGGTACTGTGCGATGACAGCAAGAATTTTTATGACTGCCGCAGTGAGAAGCTCGAGTATGACGGCGGCGGCAGTCACCCGACCAAGCACTCCGTACGTAGCTGGCAGCGGGATTTCAATTACCACAGCGGTGGTTTCGCATTCAAAGACTATAACGAGTACACCCCGGACAAAGACAACGAGCAGAATGTTGCCACTGCAAGCAAGCTAAATAATGTAAAAGGCTATATTCAACAACTCTACGGCCGTAATCATTTCGAGGCCAAGTCTGACGGCACGCATATTTTCCACGACAGCCATCATAAAACCCTCACCGAGCGCGCGGTGGAGTCCCTGGAAGCCGGGTTCGATGTCGCGCGAGGCTCAAGTGACTGCGGAGAACTGAGTGCCGGCGGACGCTTTGAGCTCGCCCATTCCCTGAAGAGCGAAAGAGGTAAGTATTTACTCACCTCTCTCCGCCTGTCGGCAAAAGACAGTAACAGCGACGACTCTCAGTTCAGCAATACCTTTACCTGTATCCCTGAAAAGGTCATGCCGCGGCCAGCACCTTTCGCCAACCTGCACAAATCCTATGCCCCCCAACTGGCCACAGTGGTCGAGGTAAACGCAACGGACTCTTCCGGCTCTGCAGACAAATATACCCAGTTGAAAGTGAAGTTCCCCTGGAACTCCAGGCAGAACAGCTGCTGGATTCGTGTTTTGCAGTCGTTTTCCGGTAAAAACTGGGGAGCGAGCTTTGTTCCGCGCGTCGGGCAGGAAGTTGTAGTCAGCTACATCAACGGGGATCTGGATCGCCCTCTGGTGACTGGTGCTGTGTACAATGCCGACAACCCCGGACCGCAGTACACCGCCACCCAAAGCGGCTGGAAGACCCAGATCAAGGACAGTAAGTTTAATGAGCTGCGCTTTGACGACACCAAGGGCAGTGAAGAAATTTATATGGAGGCGGGCAAGGACCACAATTTCCAGATCAACAACGATCAGACCGGCAAGATCGACAACGATCAGACCCTGGAAATCAAAAACAACCGCTCTATCACCATCACCGAGGGCAATGAGACAATCACCCTCGGTAAAGGCAACCAGACAACGGATATTGAGGGCAATCAGTCAGTCACCCTGAAATCCGGGGATCACTCGGTTAGCGTTAAGTCAGGCAAACAGACCATCGACGTAATGGGCGCCATCAAGATCACCTCCAAAACCTCCATTGATCTGAAAGTGGGCGGAAACAGTATTTCCATCAAACCGTCTGGCATCGAAATCAAAGGCACCATGGTTACCTGTAAAGGAGATTCCATGGCGGAGGTAAAAGCCGGTGGCATCCTAACCCTCAAGGGCGGGGTTACAAAGATTAACTGACGGGTGAGATCATGACAGACCTGGTGAAAGTTCAGGCAACAACCGCGCAGGAGTTGCTCAAGGAAATAGAGATCAGTGATGAGGGCCAACCGCATCTGGTGCTGGATACTGCTCCAGAGATCAGCATCCTGCGATTAATGGAGGCGGGTTGCTACGGCGATGCGGTCAAGCTGCTGGCCCGCGGACTGCCCAAGCGCGAGGCCGTGTGGTGGGCTTGCCTGTGTACTCGAGAGATCCAGACACCGGAAACTGATGAGAACAATCGCAAGGCGCTGATGGCAGCAGAAAACTGGGTGAAGAAGCCGAGCGAAGAGCGCCGCCTGATCTGCAAGCAAATGGGCGAAGCCACCAAGTTCAAAACTCCTGCCAGCTGGGCGGCTACTGCGGCAAGCTGGTGTCATGGGAGTATGGCTGGGCCGGATGAACCAGTAGTGGAAGCACCAGAGCATCTGTACGCTCACGCAGTGGCAGGCAGTGTTTCCCTGGCTGCGGTTCAGAGTGACCCGGTTAACCCGGAGCAGCCTTTCGAGCGCTTTCTGCAACAGGGTCTGAACCTCGCCCGTGGCGGTAACGGCAAGGCTGCGTAAGTAGCGATCTGACAAACGAACTTTCGAGATGCATCGATTATGGGAAAACTCGCTTCACGAATTACCGATATGCATGTCTGTCCGATGGTGACCGGTACCGTTCCCCATGTGGGCGGCCCAATTCTCACCCCGGGTGGCCCCACGGTGCTGATCGGCAATATACCATCAGCGACCGTGGGCAGTACCTGTACCTGCGTGGGCCCGCCAGATTCGATCGCTATGGGTAGTACGACGGTACTGATCTCCAATAAGCCCGCTGCGCGCATGGGAGACACCACCACCCACGGGGGCAAGATCGTTATCGGTTGCCCAACGGTGCTAATCGGCGGTTAACAATCCACCACGAAAAAAGGCCGCGCTTCAATATGAGAAGGCGGCCTTTTTGTTTATATGGTGAGTAGCCGATTAACTTACCCGGTATTCAAATTCCCCTTCATCCGTTGCCCCGATGTGCACCTCGCGCACCTCTTCTCCACGGGCCATACAGTCCAGACACTGGCTCGCCAGTGCCGGCAATACCGTGCGATTCAGGATGACTTCGATATTGCGCGCACCTGTATCCGCCTCCTGGCACCGCGCGACGATATTGATCAGCACATCATCGTCATAACCGAATGCCGCACCGTAATGCTCTTTGACGCGTTTCTCGATGCGACGCATATTGATTTTACAGATCTCTACCAGATTCTCGTCATCGAGAGGGTAGTATGCGACTACATTCGCGCGCCCAAGAAAGGCGGGTTTGAATTTCTGCAATAGCTGCGGGCGAATATTGTCCAACAGAACATCTGGCTCCGGCTTTTCTTCTACCTGATTGAAGATCGCGCGGATTGCATCTTCGCCGGCGTTGGATGTCATGATAATTACGGTGTTTTTGAAGTCGATATCGCGGCCTTCACCATCTTTGATGGTGCCTTTATCGAACAGGTTATAAAAAATATCCTGTACACCTGGGTGGGCCTTCTCCATTTCGTCAAGCAGGATTACGGAGTAAGGTTTGCGGCGTGCGGCTTCCGTTAATACGCCGCCTTCACCGAAGCCAACATAACCGGGGGGAGAGCCAAGGAGCATGGAGACTTTGTGCTCTTCCTTGAACTCGGACATATTGATCGTGGTGATATTCTGTTCGCCACCAAACAAGGTATCCGCAAGTGCCAGTGCAGTTTCGGTTTTACCCACGCCACTGGTGCCGCAAAACAGGAATACACCAACGGGTTTGCGCGGGTCGGTAAGACCAGCGCGAGAGGTGCGGATCGCTTGGGCAACCGCTTCCAGTGCATGAGGCTGGCCGATTACCCGCTGGTTCAATCGCTCAGCCAGACTCTGCACCGCATGAATTTCGTCGGACACCATTTTGCCTACCGGTATTCCGGTCCAGTTGGCAATCACTGCAGCAATGGCCTGCTCGTCCACCTCAGGCTGCATCAATGGAGTCTCGCCCTGAATGTCCAGAAGCTGCGCAGTTAATTCCTGCAACTGTTGTTTCAGGTCTGCGAGTGCGGAATCATCGGTAGCCTCGGCACTCGCGCTGAACACTTCATCGATCTGATCACGCAGGGTGCGGATTTGGGTAATCAGCTCCAGCTCCTGCTGGTGTTGCCCCTGGAGTTTTGCAAGGCGGGTTTCCGCGCCCTCTTTGTCGGCCTGCAGTGTGGCCAACACCTCCTCATGGGCACCGGTCGCGGCGTTTTCACGGCGCAGTTTTTCCATGGTGCGCTCGGCGCCGGCAATAATTCGCTGGGCATCTTCAATCGCCCCCGGTGTGGCAGACTGGCTAAGTGCCACACGAGCGCAGGCGGTATCCAGCAGGCTGACGGATTTGTCCGGCAGCTGGCGGCCGGGTATGTAGCGGTGTGAGAGTTTTACAGAGGCCACGATTGCCTCGTCGAGAATCCGCACCTTGTGGTGGGACTCCAGACTGGTCGCTATGCCGCGCATCATATCAATGGCCTTCGTTTCGTCCGGCTCTTCCACTTTGACCACCTGGAATCGACGGGTCAGTGCCGGGTCGCGCTCAAAATATTTTTTGTATTCCGCCCAGGTGGTCGCAGCGATGGTGCGCAGCTCGCCGCGCGCTAGCGCGGGCTTGAGAAGATTCGCTGCATCGCCCTGCCCTTCCTTACCACCGGCACCAATCATGGTGTGGGCTTCGTCAATAAACAGAATAATCGGCGTGGCGGAGGCGCGCACTTCTTCGATCACGGACTTCAGGCGGTTCTCAAATTCGCCTTTGACACTGGCGCCGGCCTGTAGCAAACCCAAATCGAGGGTTCGCACCGCAACGTCGCGCAGCGGACCTGGCACGTCACCGGTGGCGATTCGCAATGCGAACCCCTCCACCACGGCGGTCTTGCCCACTCCCGCTTCGCCAGTCAGAATCGGATTGTTCTGTCGGCGCCGGGTGAGAATATCCACACACTGGCGGATTTCCTCATCGCGCCCCAGTACCGGATCTATCTCGCCGTTGCGCGCGCGCTCGGTCAGGTTAACGGTGTATTTGTCCAGAGCGGGCGCCTTGCTGGCTACCACCGCGGCTGTAGCAGAATCCCCGCTCTCAGCGGCACCGCTCAGGTGGTGAGACTCACCGGTACGGGAAAACATCGCCCGCGCAGTCTCGCGAATCGACTCGGGTGCAATACTTTTCAGCGCAGGGCAACTTTCCAGTATCTGACGACGGGAAGTCTCTTCCAACAGTAACGCCGCCAGCAAATGTCCCGAGCTCACCACACGGTGGCCGAAATCGATGGAGGCGAGCATCCAGCTGTTTTTTGCCGCCTCCACGATCGCCGGTGACAAGGCGGCCGGGCGGCTGCTTCCGGATTTGAAACCGGCGATGGCAGTGGCGAGTTGCTTGGCGAACTGCGAGGGATTGACGTCATGCTTTTCCAGCAGATGAAACAGATCCGTATCGGACTGATCCAGTAGTTTCAGCAGCCAGTGCTCAATTTCCACGTTGTACTGGTTTTGCGCTAGGCACAGGCCGGCGGCGCCTTCCAGAGATTCCCGCATATGCGGGGTCATGGTTTCCACAAGGCGTTTGAGATCGATATTGATCATACATTTTCCCTATTGGTAATCCGCCGTATCTGCCGAATCGAATTCTAGCAATATGAAGCGGTGGTTCCTTTAAATAGCGACTGAACTATATGACGAGGCGCAGTCAATGGAATGAACTTCGACTTTGAATCCGGGTTCAGATTCACTCGCGATGTTACGCGACCGGTAAGGCTTCTTCCGGCGACATCTGGTCAGCACTTAAACTGATATATACCGGTTCATCCGTTTCCAGCTCGGTAGACATATGGGTATTCCACCCGAGCAGAGGTTGGGTTGCGGCCTGATTTGATAACTGTACCGGTGCAACATCGTCGGTAAACAGGGTTGCCGAAATCTCGAAATCCATCTCGATACCGGCACTCAACTGGATAAACGATTTTAACGCTTCCAATTTTCCACCACCCGGAGCCATGGCCATGTGATCTTCATACGCCATGGGCTCGATCACCACGCGGAATTTATTCTGTGCCTGAAAACAGTGAGTACCCATTATCGTGTCTACGCCCAATCGGTTGTTTACACCAAGAGGTTGCTCTGGACCGGGGAGCCGGGTCAGCACGTCTTCTGGCAATGCGTCCCACTGCCCCTGAAACTGTTCAATGGATACATTCAGGCCAAAAAACTGGCGAATCATTTGCGCCAGCCCAGTGGCGGAGCACTGCTGTCTCCCCAGGTGACCGGCCAGCCCCAACAGGGCATCATCAGCTACCGGGAGGCGGTAGCGCATCTCCGAGGTGCCGAGCCCCGCGACCGAGGCTATTGCCTGAGTAAACAGATCCGGCTCGTTATCCCGGCGCAAGCGCGACTGCTCGTAGTTCACCGGTAGCTGATATTTTTGCCACGCCCTGTACAGCAGCGACACGTGGCGGTGATTAAAGATATCCAGAAAATCTTTCAACGCCGCGTTTTTTTCTTTCAGTTCCTGCTGTACCACTTCCGTCATGAAGTACGGCAGGACACCCTGGCTCCCCACAAGGCCGCCAAAGCCCACTTCCATTTCCCACTTTTCCACACGGCCTTCGCCTGTGGTTGTATTCCCCTTCTGCGGGCTCAACTTCAGTACGTCTGCACTGACAAACGACAGCGAGGTCTGTGACTTGAAGCGCAGAAACTCGCGAGATGGTGGCGTAGCAATTCCCAATCGTCTGCGCCCATAGGGCGAGTCGTCGCCCGGAGCGAGTACCGCGGACTCCAGCAGCCGTACCGCCTGAAAAAATTCAAACTGGTAGGGTGCGGTCCGCAGCTGTTCGATTACACCAGTGCTTTGTCGCCCGCGCGCGGTGGCCATCGCTTCAGCTCTCCGTCCCGACCGCTCAATTTTGCGATTAGCCGGGTAAATGAATTTATTGAACAGTAAAGACCGAGAAAACGTTCGATAACACTGGCAAACAGCAGTGCGCTGGTACCCTTGAGCATCATTGAATCCAGTTCGATGGTAACTTCCGTTCCGCGACACAGAACTACACTACCGTCGATCTGAATCGGTGCGGTGATCGGTCGGGTATCCAGTTTAAGCAATGCCTCGATCAGATTGCGGGTGCTGCCGGAATTTCGGAAGTCGTAAAGCCGCAGGATCTCTTTGAAGGCGTCATTACCACCTTCGCCGCTCAGGGAAAGATGGTTCAGATTCAGGTGAGATACCAATCGCCAGTATCCGCGCTCACGGCGCGGTGGTCGCAATGTCTCCGTGGGTGGCACAACGCAGCTGATACGCTGTGTCGGCGCGTCGCCGTCTACGATAGAAAGATACGGCTGGGCGTTGCCGGTGGGTAACTTCTTTGGCAGGTTGCGGTTACTGCAGGTCAGCTTCAGGTCGAGGGTCTGCCCACCGGCTTCCAACGGGCGAAACTCCAGATCTACCAGACTGACATCCAGCTCTGAAGCTTGCTCATTGCCGTGCTCGCCCTCAATCACATCCCGGCGCCGGGAGAACCAGAATGCACTTTGTGCATTGCCCGATTGACTGTGCTGTAAACCGTAAAACGGTCGGTAACGGGTGGTATTACCGGAAGAATCGGTGCCATTGACTTCGTCGATGGAGTACACCTCCAGTCCTTCGCTGCGGCGCACGTCCGGCACCACGTGATACAGATACTGGCGGTGATCGACCGGAATCGGATCAGCACTTTGGCTAAACAGGTTGATAACCGGCGTGCATCCGAGGGCAAACATATCCTGCGTCATCTGCTTTTCCAGCTCGTCGTGGGTTTCCGACAAATAGAAATACAGGTTCAGGGTGTCTCCGTAACGGGAGTCAATCGCATCGGCGAGTCCAGTGATATCTATGAACTGGAACTTTTCCGGGAAGGAAAAATATTCAGTCAACAGCCGGTATCCGACGAATGCGGTTTCCGGATAGGGTAAAAGCCCCTCATCGCTATTGAGCCCCACTTGCTGAATAGAGTTCGCTTCGAGCATAACCGGCGATGGGTCGCCCTCACCATTCGCCACCACCAGTTTGACGCACTTGGTCAACAGCAGGTCGTAGAGCTCACAAATATGGCTTGGCAAACCGCGCAGGTAAAAGCGAAGTATTTCAAGGGATAGCTCAGAGAAGGCCACTTCGCTGCTGAGGGTTTTCAGGGACAGCTTGAGTACGCCATTGGCCCCCTGGACATCGTTGCAGCCGGGCGCAATAAATGGACGCGCCATCAGGCTCGCTGATTCTACACGGAACGGTGAAATATCCACCGGATACCGACTGCTGAATCGGCAGGTCTGCCCGTGGAAGCTTTCTGACTCCAGCACCAGATCCTTTTCAAGATGCACAATAGCGTCCAGGTCCGGCTCAGGCTCAAACTGCACGATAGCACAGGAGGGAATCGGCCGCAGGTAATGTGGATATAAGGTTTCCAGGATCGCATCGGTGAGCTCGGGGAAGTCGTCGTTCAGCTTTTGCTGCACCCGCGCGTTCATATATGCGAAGCCGGAGAGCAATCGACCCACCAACGGATCATCTACGGTTTCGGCATCCAGCTGCAGACGCGATGCTGCTGCCGGATGTAAACGTGCAAATTCCCCCGCACTCTGCTGTACGAAGGCCAGTTCCCGCTCGTATAAATCAATCAGTTTTTCGCTCACTACAGAATCTCCGAGACATCTACGAGCTGGGTAACCGGGTTGAGTGTGGAATCAAACACGATTACCTCTGAGGCTGGGTTCACATGTAGTACCGCTTCCACTCGGAAGCGGATACTCGGATCTTCTACATCCACCTTGTCCTGAGTGGACACCTTGACCGAGCGAATACGAGGCTCGAAATCGAGAATAGTGCGTTCGATATCCCGGCAGAAGCGTTTGCGGCTATCTGCAGATGTCAGATTTATGGTGGATAGATCTGGCAATCCGAAATTGATATTGGAGCTCTCGAGGTGTTCGTGCTCTTCCGGCGCGGACATGCACCGGTAACGGGTATTGAACAGATATTCCAGATCCCGTCGCACCCCTTCGCGTAACTGTCGCAACACCTGATGCGGGCGATGAAGATCCACTTGTCCGGAAGACTCCAGCAGGCGATCCAGCAAGGGAGCAATCAGTCGCTTTTCCAGCGCCATCAGTTCACTGCTCCCACACCAATCTGCGACAGCGCGGTAGTCAGCTTCAATTCCGAGACCAGGTGGTCCACGGTATAGTGGCTCTTCAGGTGAATCACACTCTGGTAGCTACCGATCTTACCCGGCTCGTCCAGCACCCGTACTCGCGCTTCCCGAAGTGGATAGCGCGCAAGCATCTCCCAGGACAGGTCTTCGCGGCCGGTGGTGTAGCGATCCATCCACTGCTGCAACTGGCGCTCACAATCTGCGGCATTCATATAGGCACCGACTTTGTCGCGAATCATGACTTTGATGTAATGGGCGAAGCGCGATGCACAGAGAATCTGCTGCAACATACCACTTATACGCGCATTAGCTTGTGCAGCTTTAGAGCTGTACTGTTTGGTTTTCTGTAAAGATGGCACACTGTTGAATGCGCTATAAGGCGTGTCATAGCAGTGGCACAGACAGATAAAGCCGAGGTCACTCAGTTCGCGCTCGACAAAATCAGTCACCAGTATAGAGGTCGACATCTTCAGAAACTGTGGGCTGCTATCTACCCCGTACCCGAGTGCTGGCAACTGGGTAACCAGGCCACCGCCAAGATGATCACGCGCGACGCCACGAATATGTGAGAACCAGCCCACCTCATCGAATTCCCGCACCAACACGGCACCAATGGCAAAAACGCTGTTGCCCCACAGATAATTCTTACTGGTGGTTCCCGCAACTTCCTCGCGATAGCGCAGTCCGCGGTAGGCAGAAAAGCCTTCGGTGTGCGGCTCGCGCATCAATACCTGCGGCAGTGTGATACCGATAAATCGGCTGTCTTCCAGGTCCCGCAGGCTATTCCAACGGATGTACTGTTTCTCGCGAAAAATTTCACTGTAGTCCATGGGCTTGGCGAGGTCGTCGTAGCTGTCGACACCAAACAGTTGTGGCGTGGCACTGCAGATAAATGGTGCAAAGGCTGCCGCCGCAGTGTGCGCTATACCCTGCAGGGTAAATACGTCGTCAAAGGGGTGCCCCTCGAATGGACGATGCGATATGTAATAGTCACCGAGCAGCAGACCATAGGGCTCACCACCTGGCGTTCCAAACTCTTCGTTGTAAATCAGATGGAAGAAGCCTGACTGATCGAAGTCCGGTGCGCGCTCGATATCCCGGGACAGATCTTTCCAGCTCAAGTCGAGCAGCTTGATCTTGATATTGTCGGCGCTCGGTGTCTGCTGGATCAGCAGAGACAGGCCTCGCCAACTCGCTTCCAGACGCTGAAATTCTGGCGCGTGAATAATGTGATTAAGCTGTTCACTGATGAGTGTATCCAGCTCGCTGATCACGCCACTGATCCACTGACGCACACTGCTACTACGGGACGCGTCTCCGGTACCCCGCGCACTTACCCACAGCTCGAATGCAAACAGGTCATCGGGCTCGTCGAGAAATTCCTGTAGCCAGCTGGCCTCGGACACAGGTTCGCCGCCGCCATCCGCAGAAACACTGCCGGAATGTGTACTGTAAGAAACGGCAGACAAGACGAAAACTCCCCGGGATCCTTGGGACAGAATTTATAAAGAAGAAAACACCGAAGTAGCAAATTGGGGCCGGCGGGAAACGCCGGCCCCCATCATTAACCCGCAGACGGGATATTGGCGACCATACGCATGGATGTGGTGAGCTCTTCCATTTGCAGCCACGGCTTCAGATAGGCCACAGCGCTGTAACAACCGGGCTGACCGGGAATTTCCTTCACTTCAACACGGGCTTCCGCCAGCGGATACTTAGCCTTCATCTCGGCACTCGCATCCGGGTTGGAGTTGGTGTATTGGGAAATCCACTTGTTCAACCAGCGCTCGCAGTCACCGGCTTCCATAAAGGAGCCCACTTTGTCCCGCGCCATCACCTTCAGGTAGTGTGCGATGCGTGACGTGGCCATCAGGTATGGCAGACGAGCGGAAATGGAGGCATTGGCGGTGGCATCCGGATTGTCAAAAACCTTGGGCTTCTGCGCGCTCTGGGAACCAAAGAATACGGAATAATCGGTATTTTTGTAGTGGCACAGCGGCAGGAAACCCTGGGCGCTGAGCTCCGCTTCACGGCGGTCGGTGATGCCGATTTCCGTGGGGCACTTCTGGTCAAGATCGCCGTCGTCGCTTTTGAATACGTGGGTCGGCAGGCCCTGTACCTTACCGCCACCTTCCGCGCCGCGGATAGCGGTACACCAGGAGTTTTCGGCAAATGCCTGAGTCATGGTGGTACCCATCACGTAGGAGGCATTCATCCAGCAGTACTGGTCGTGATCGGCGGGCTTGGACACACCGGACTCGTCGACTTCAAACTCTTCGAAGTTGAAAGATTCCACTGGCTTGGTGTTGGCACCGTAGGGAGTGCGCGCCAGAGTACGCGGCATGACCAGGGTAACGAAGCGGGAATCGTCACTGTCGCGGAAGCTGCGCCACTTGATGTATTCGCCGGATTCGAAAATACCGCCCAGGTCGCGGGGCTTGGACAACTCGGTGAAATCATTGAAACCGAACATGCCGGCGCCGGCGGCGGAGATAAACGGACAGAAGCCCGCTGCCGCCACGTTGGACATTTTGCTCAGCAACTCGATATCTTCCGGGTGACTGGTGAATTCGAAGTCGCCGATCATGCAGCCGAACGGCTCACCACCGGCAGTGCCAAACTCTTCTTCGTAGATTTTCTTGAAGGTCTGACTCTGGTCGAACTCGACCGCCTTGTCCAGGTCGCGGAACAGTTCGCGCTTGGACAGGTTCATCATGCGGATTTTCAGGGTTGCACCAGTCTCTGAATTCATCACCAGGTGGTTGAGACCGCGCCAGGAGCCTTCCAGCTTCTGAAATTTCTCGTCGTGCAGGATTGCAGACAACTGACGGGACATAGCCTGATCAATCGCCTGTACCGCTTTGTTGATGGTCTGAGTCAGGTTGCGATCCCAGGTCAGGGTACCCTGCATGGCCTGCTTGGTGAGGTTGGCAATCAGGTCCTGCGCTTCGTCGGGCTGGGTCTGTTTGGTGGCGGTGATCGCCTGTTCCAGCAGACTGACCGACTGCTCTTCAACTTCCTGTTCTGCTACGTTTTCAACTTCGGTACTCATTACGCATCCTCTCCCTTATCTTCGCCCTTTTCTTCACCGAGGCCCAGTTGTTCGGAGATGGCACTGACGTTGTCGGTACTTTTGAGAATATCCTCGAGCACTTTTTCCAGCTCTTCGGAGCGGTCGGCCTTGCTCAGAAGGTCGCGCAGTTTGCTGCGTGCTTCGAGCAGTTGTTTCAGGGGCTCAACCTGATCGACGATCTGCTCAGGAGAGAAATCGTCCATATGATTGAAGTCCAGGTCCACCGCCATTTTGCTTCCATCACCGGACAGGGTGTTTTCCACCTGCAGGTTCAGTTTGGGATTTACCTTGGCCATTACATCGTTGAAATTGTCGCGATCAACCTGTACGAACTTGCGCTCTTTCAACGGGCGACGATTTTCGGTGTTGTCACCGGAATAATCACCCATAACGCCGGTCACGAAGGGAAGCTCTTTTTTGACTTCCGCGCCATTGGTTTCCACATCGTAGGTGATGTGTACACGCGGCTTGCGCACGCGCTTCAGTTTGTTGTGAATACTCTCTGACATCGGGGTCTCCTTTCCTCAATTCGGGAATCGTAGTGATGAGTGGGTTTACCAGCTTGGGGCACCGGTTTCAGCTGGTGCAGTTTCGGTTTGTTCGGACCAGTTGCCGTCGCCCTGCTCTGGAGCGGCCGATGCAGTGGCAGATTCCGTCGGAGCTGCCGCCGGCTGTTTCGGGCTCGCCACTGCGACCGGGGGTGCCACATAACGCTGGCTGTCACTACCATCGAGCATGACACCGGTCAGTTGGGAGTAGATTGCTCGGGACTGGTCATCGGGCAACAGCTCTGTCATCAGTTCGGCAACGGTCATACGACCCCAGCTGATCAGACGTTCCAGCCCGGGTGCCAGTGGCGTGTGGGGCTCATAGGTACGGAAATAGCGCGCCGCCTTTTCAAGAAGCACCAGTGCGTCCTCACGTGTGGTAATGGCACCGGTGGGCACTGCCATCTGCTGCACCATGGCTGCGACTTGCTGCATTCCCGGCTCGGATGTCTCCTCATCACTGTTGCTCTCTGCAACTTCCGGTACGGCCGCCAGCGACTCCAGCTGCTCCTTGTAGATAAAGCGCGTGGTGCGCAGGACTTCGTCCAGCAGGCCGCTGATGTTGGAAAAGGGTGGTGCGTCGTGGGCGCAGTGAGAACGGAGGGTTTCGTTAATTTTTTTGTACGTGGTCAGCGCTTCTTCCAGGGTCTCCACCAACCCCTGGGCCCACTGGGGGGCAGCACCTTTTGAGCACTGTTCAAATTCGCCAATGCCGTACCCGAGGGTTTCTACCCGTGCGGCCTTGGCATCCGGGTCGGCAATCTTGTCCGCGTCTCTCGCCTGCTGGTACTGAAAGAAGGAAAAACCACCGAAGTCTCCTTCCGGGGTAATGTCAGCGCTGCGAATCGGTAGCAGCAAAGTGCCGTCGGCCCCATCACCATTCAGTCCGGTGAGCGGCGCCACCTTGGTTTCCAGTCCATCTTCGTCCGGCTCGGGATAGAGGCCATCCCAGAAGTTATCCACTAACCCTTGCAGCAACACAATACCGTCGCGCAAGCCGGCAAAACCATGCAGACGAATCAATGCCTCCGTGTACCAGCTGGCAACTTCAAGGTCTTTACTTTTCTCCCGCAGAATTTTCTCCGCGGTAGCCGCGACGTCGCGCCAGGGAGCAAGCAGATCGCTATCACTGTCATCGAACATCGCCGAACGCTCAGCCGCGCGGGCGCTGTTGCGCGCATCCTTGATGGTGTAGTAATCGGAGGTGGGAGAACGATCTTCGCGAATATCCTCTCCCTGAGGATTGTCCCCGGCTATCGCCTGCAGCAGGGCATCAATCTCGATTACATTGGCGAATGCCATAAGAAATCCTTTTCTCTCAAGTCTTGTGAATGACGTTACTGGGCGCCAAATCGCTGTTTAAATACGGGCAAACGCGCACTTGCGGGTTATCAGGCCCGCATACGCCGCTTTCTGCGTGACATACGCCCCATAGGTTCAACCAGCCTGGATCGTGACTCTTCGGGTATAAAGCTGGAGAGTACGTTCACTAACTGCGCCCGCTTCTGATCAAATTCCCGCGCCTCACACCACAAAAACTGTGTAAACACCCGCCCACGACTATTGCAGCAGGCCACCAGGTAGCGCACCGGGACCCCGTCAATTTCCGCGGCGATTTCCCCGGCGAATCCACTGAAGTACCCCACTGCGAGCTCGCTTGCTGGACGAACAACCAAACCGCCATTGACCTGCCCGGCGCACTGATGAAGCTGCGCGCCGCAGTAACCTCTCATGTCGGATGCGCTTTGCGTCTGTTGCAGTGCTTGCCACAGCACGACACAAAACTCATTTTCATCCAGATTTCCGGCCTGGATCACTGCACTCTTGTTTAATCCCACCAGTGTCTGCCAGTGTGCCGGCACTTGCAGGGTGCAACTACTATCACTGGCGGACATGTTTTGCAGCAATGTTGAGGCACCTACTGCGATATCGCTCGCTTGTTTTGAACCCACACCTGTCATTGCGGCTACTTGCGTATCAGGCGCACGCGGTGACGGCTTCTGCCGTGGTAGGCGGATCTCTGTATGCCAGCCTGCCATTGCAAATGCCTTTACGAGACGCTCTGCGTCCGACTTTTGCTCAAATCGTTTCACCACGGATGGGCCGCTAGAAAGCAATCGTTTGATCTGCTTGAAGTCGAGCCCAAACTGACTGGATAGCTGCGCGATCCCCTGCCGCCGAGTAACGCCTTCACACAGGCTACCGATAAACACAACTTGATAGTTGCTCACTGACATTTCCATTCCCTGAAATTTTGGCCACATCGACCTGGCCTCATCATCCTGAAGAGCTCTCGCAGAGACGCCCACAGAGGCCATATTCACGCTACCAACCGCAATCATTACAGCGCTGCTATCAAACAGTAATCAGTACACCTGTACCGATTACGTCAAAACCAAACCATTATTTTATCGAAAATGAATGCGCAAAGAAGTGCAGGGATAAAGCAATTCCAGAGAAAACTGAATTTTTATTGGTACGCCTATACCAAGTACGTCAAAATCAATCTGCCATTAATTAATAAGCGAGAAAAAACCTTAAATTACACGGCATTTCATCCCACCATTTCCTCCGCAAATCTTCGCGATCATTCGATGAGTTTTTAACTGGTAGCGCTTTCACATCCGCGGAAGATGTACGTTCGTACCAGTTCGTCACCAATGATATTCGGGGGCACCCAGCATTGAGCAATAGGACGATGGGTCCGGCAGACCGGGACACAGCATGGTCGTCGAAGCCAACTGCTGCGAGCCAGCACACCACCATAGGCTATAGCTGCTGGCAGACTGCTTGAGCAATTTCTCCATGATTAACGGGTAGCTATCGTCAATACTATTTGTACCGTTTACTGTCATCAGTCCCTGCTCACCGATGCTTATACCCGGTATCGGAAAATCACCGTCCGTTGCGGATCCCATTTCCGGAAATCGGTCCTGCAACTGGTCCACCAGCAAAGCATTCTGCAGCGCCTCAATGGATAAATCCGACAGCGCCTGAAACCATTCATTGCCTTTCTTCATCAAGGCAAACAGGTTGCTCGAAGACGGTTGTGGTGCTGCAAGTGTAAGCGGGAAGTAACGGCCGACACTGTCGACACTTGGAACAAGTACACCTGCCCAACACTGGCCATCGACAACGCCAGGGGAGAACGCAAACCGCCAGATAGGGCTTGTCAGGTAGTAATCCAGCCAGGTTTCCCCCATTAGCTCCCTGGCACCGTGCACTGCGCGCTGCAGCCATTCGTCCCAGGGGGTGACAAAGCTGCCGGGTAAATCCCGCTGCACGAAATCCCCGTGAGCGGGCAACTTTCCGAATATACCTCTACTTGCCATGTGACTTTATCCGTCGTTACAAAACTTGCGGGCAGCGATAGGCTGCCAACAGGTTTTTGTCGAAGGGGTTATAGGCACTGGAGGAGCGCACCCGGAACTGAGCGGAGCGGCCCTCTTCGCTGAATGTCAGAAGGTATTCGTTACTGCTGCGCCCGCGGGTCATTTCCGAGTTACCCAGCAAGCGATACCAGGCCCAATCGCCTTCGAAATGCTGACGGTGCACTGTCTGATTCAGATCTTCGAAAATAATACGCGCGCGATTGGATTCACCACCACGCCAGTCGAGATTACTGCTGGTGCGCGGCCCATGCGAATATGGTACGCGCTGATCGCCTAGCTCAAGTGCAAACAGACGTACCCCGGAATCCAGCTTGGTGGGCTCAATGCGAAAGCCGTATCCGGCCTGCTCGCCTTGAGCAAACAGGGTTTTGCGGATGATCTCTGCGCGCTGTAACTGAGTGAGCGAGCTTGAAGAAATCCCGAGACTACGCCCCTCGAGTGCGCGCGCTTTCCAATTGCGTGTATCGATAAATGGCTTCAGGTATTGCTGCACGAACTGCTGCTCAACACCACCAGGCTTGAAGTATTCGTTAAACAGCAACACCGGCACTTCCTGCTCACTGCGACTTTGCAGAGGAAAACGATTGGCCAGACTTCTGTTGTACACACTGTAAACCTGCTCACGCCATACACGATCCACATGCCCCTTCGCCTTGGCCATCACCAGTGACCAGGTGCTGTCTGCCACCTCCTCCAGCCAGCCATCAAAAGGCGCCGGGGCATTGGCAGCCTTGATGCGTAACTGTTTAATGGCATCGCTGGCGCCGGAAAAGCGCGCCTTGGCCTTATTGAAGGCCGCCTCATCGGCATCGACCCCGCCATCAATTTCTGCGAGATATTCCTGCACCTGGGCAATCGCCGACAGGTATTCCTGCACCCGTGCCGGGCGCCCTTTCTCGCTGCGGGTCAACCGGTGCAATTCCTCAAAGCGCACATCCACTACCGTGGGTTGATACTTCTCAGCCAGTGCGCTGGCCGCACCACTGACCGCCGCACCGCCCAGCCTGCGGGTAGTACTGGAAACCGGCAGCGGCACACCATTGGCATCAACAGGCAATTCCGGGCGAAGCGTCAGGCGAGTGTTGTCGGCGGTGATTTCTGACACCGCGAGCAGCGGCGAATACACCGGGTCCGAAAGTTTGGACAGCACCTCAAATGCCTGGGAGGTGGAAGTGAATCCGGTAAGGGAAAAACCGGTAAGGAACTGTCGCCAGCGTTGCTCGTATTCGGAAAGGTAAATACGTTTCACCTCTTCGCCAAGCTTCTCGCGATCTTCCTCACTAAAATCTTCACCGTCGAGATCGTCACCGTAAATCCAGCGCTCCTCGGCCAACTTCTGCAACAGCGGGGCGTCAGCACCAAAATCAACCTCTTTGTAGCCGGCCTTGGTATACAGATACGGAATCTGGAAGCGGCTATCGGACGGGTCCACTCCAAACAGTTGCTGGGTATCGCCACCCACTTCACCGTAAAGATCAACACTGGTCTGCCCCAAGGGGCTGCGTTGCAATTGTCCATAAAGACGTTGCGGCACGGGAATACGCCGCAACTGCTGGCGTGCACTGGCGACGACCCGCTCATCGGGTGTACGCCCCTGGGGCAGCGGACGGGAGAATAGACGCTGTAAATGCGCGAGCAACTGCTCCTGTTTCGCCGCCTCGCCGCTCAGGCGTTGCGACCAGTCTTCGGCAAAATAGGCCTGCAGTACTTCCAGATCCCGCTTGTCCTCTTCGAAGAACATCAGATACGTTTTAAGCGTGGAGACCAATGCGGGGTCCGCACTGTCCATACGCGACAGATCGCGCTCGATGGTGGTTTGCAGTGCAGGCAGAAACAACTTTTCCAGCTGCTCCCGATACAGGGTATCCGCCGCCTGATCGACACGATCGTCGTAGAGACCGAGGTTATTCAGCCAGGGATGCTCTTCCTTCTGGTAAACCCGGGAAGCGGCGTGCAGGTGCTCCAGCTGAGTCAGCGCTTCTGTGGGCGACAAGCGTCGCCCGCGGTTCTCTGCCTGCAATTTTTCAAAGCTGCGGATATTATCCTGTACTTCATTCATATACAGCTTGTTCTGGGCGAGGCTGCCGGTCCACAGAAACAGAGCACCGACAAATATCGCCGCCGAACCCGCGTATACCGCACCGCGCAACCAGCGCGTCGCACGCTCGAACTTTCGGTTTACCCCAACCAGCTCCGCTTCCGGGAAGACCACATCCTTGAGCAAGCGATGCAGAAAGTAGCTTTTGCCATTGCCCTGGAATTTCTGCCCAACTTCCCGCTCCAAACCAAAGTCTGCGCTCACTGACGCCATCATGCGATCGATGGGGCTGCCTTCCTGGGTTCCGCTGGTGAAGTAGACTCCGCGTACCAGCGGTACGGTATCGTAGCGATTCGGACTGAATGCCTGGCGCACAAACTCGGCAAGCACACTCTGCAGACTTTCCATTCGCGCAGGAAAACCCTGTAACAGCGCGCGCTTCTCTACATTGCGCTCCTGATTCACCCGCCACAGTACCCGCTGATTGAGGCGTCCGATCAATGCACGGAATTCGCCGGTAAACTCGTCCAGCGGCGCACCGTCACCGACTCGCGCCTCCTCCGGAAAGCTGATCCCCCAGACCTGCTCACGCTCTGCCTGGGACAGGTTGTCGAAAAACTCGCTGAACCCGGCCACCAGATCGCACTTGGTAAAGGTGAGATAAATGGGGAAGCGTACACCCAGCTGCTGTTGCAGCTCATTAACCCGCGCGCGAATGGTTTTTGCCTGATGCACGCGCTGTTCTGCAGTCTGAACCATCAGATCCTGCAGGCTGATCGCCACCAGTACACCGTTGATGGGGCGGCGACGGCGATGTTTTTGCAGCAGGTTCAGGAAGGCCTGCCAGGCACTATTGTCGTATACCCTGTGACTATCCTGAGTGGTATAGCGGCCGGCGGTATCGATCAGAACTGCGTCGTTGGTAAACCACCAGTCGCAATTACGCGTGCCGCCGACACCGCCGAGAGCTTCTTTACCATGACTTTGCGCCAGGGGAAATTCGAGACCCGAATTCACAAGCGCAGTGGTTTTACCAGACCCGGGCGGGCCAATAATGATGTACCAGGGCAGTTGATACAGGGAAACCTGCCCCTGTGCAGAACGGAAGCGCGCCTTACGCAGTACCTGCATGGCATCACGGAATCGCTCTGAGAGTGCCTGCAATTCCTCCTGACTTCGCTCCTGGTCCGGGTCCGCAGCGGCTTCTTCTTTCGAGGATTCGATACCTTCGATCAGCGCCTGATTCTGACGTCGCTCCACCAGCAACTGGGCCAGGTTCCAAACCAGCCAGATGGCAAAGATGAATACAAAAATCGCGATACGCACGCCCTTGGACAGGGTGGCGTTATCACTGCCAAACTTGATGTAGTCAGCACCGAACCAGATCAGCAGTGACAAAGCGCTGACCCCGATCAGACCCAGCACCCATTTATTGGCAAAAAAATTGGCCAGACGTTTCATGTTGATTTCCAGCTTCCCTTACTTTTGCTCAGCGCTCTGCTCGACCAATGGTTTAATCGTTGCGTTTTTCACTTCGGTCAGCGCCTGAATTTCCGAAGCCACTGGTGTGGCACTCTGATAGAGCCACCAGCGGTAACCACTGAAAGTAGCGGCGAGGACACCAAACACCACGCTGGCAATCACCCATAGCGGGATGTATTGAATCAGCCGCGTTTTGCGTTCTACACAACCCTGCCAGCGGGGTGACAGGTCCCGGTCCATGGGCGGACGATGACTTTCGATGGTGCGGTACAGGTTGTCGCGGATCTGTTCCAGCTGTTCAAAGCCCCGCGGCGCCAAACGATACTTCCCCTGGAATCCGAGGCTCAGGCACAAATAGAACAGCTCCAACAATTCGATGTGTGAGCCCGGTGTTTCCAGGGTGCGCTGCAGAATCAGAAAGCATTTTTCGCCGCCGAAGGTTTCCTTATGGAACAGGCTCAGCAGCGAATGCTGACTCCAGCCACTGGCGGTACCCCAGGGAGTGGTCAACACCACTTCATCCACCACGGTACACAACAGATAGCGTGCGGTGAGTACCGTTTCCTGCGGCAGCGACAGTTGCTTTGCCTCGCGCTCGAAGGATTGAATCTCCCGTGTCAGGCGCTTGTGCAGGTCCGGGACATTGTTGTGACTCATGGTGGTACGCAGTTTGATGATCGCGCCCAGCAGTTTTGATGCTGCAGAAATCAGCGGGTTCAGGCTGTTGCGAATACGCAGGTCCGCGGCAACTTCGCCGGCGGAGAAATCCTGCACACGCGGGCGGGAACTCACGGGTGCTGCGGCGCCGGGTGTGGGAACCATCACAGTGCGATCTGCGGCACCCGGGGTTGAGTAGGCGTCGTTGCTCATGTCAGTTATTCCTGATGGCCCAGAGTTCCATGGTCATACCCGGGAACTCTGCCCCCAGGTGCACCGCAAATCCGCCAGAGCGCTGCATCGTCTGCCAGAGCTCACCGGCGCGTTCCAGTTCGAAGTAAGTGAAACCGGCGTGGTAGGGAATCTGCCGCGGAGCTACAGGCAATGCACGCACGGTGAGACCGGGCAGCTGCGCCGAGATCAATTCGCGAATGGCCTCCACCGGCGCCACTTTGGCCTGCCCGGGGAAGCGACTGCGCAGAAGATCGCCGGGCATATCCGCCTTGGCCGCGAGAATAAAGCTCGCGGTTTTGACCAGGGAGGGGTCGGTAATTGGCGCCACATAAATGCCGAACTTGCGTTGAACCAGATCCATCGGGATTGCGGTCTGTTCCAGCACCGTGGAAAGGGACTGGCGCAGTGCCGAGAATAGTCCGGTGTAGCTCTGCTGCAGGTTGTCGTGCATATAGCGTGGAATTTCCGGCGGGCGCTTGTTGCCAGAGGTAAATGTGGACAGCTCACCGGCAAGCTGTAGTAACTCCACAAACAGCGAAAGCGGATGCAGGCGTGGCTGGCCAGTGATCTGTTTCAACAGCGGTTCAAAGCGGTTGATCACCTGCAGCAACAGGTAATCAGCAATTTCTGCAGAACCGCTGCGACCACTGTCACTCAACCGATGTCCCAGGGCACTACCGCGATGATCCAGCAGACCTTTGACTTCTTCGATATACGCCTTGATCACCGGCGATGCATCGGCGTTCAGCAGTGGCGGTATATATTCTGCATCCAACTCTACCGGTTTTTCCGGCTGCCGTTCGCGAATACGCGCAATCCCGATTGCCGCATAACCGCTCAGGTCTTCGCTGCCAAGTTTTAAACAAGTGCGCAGCTTGCCAACCTGAATACGCGCCGCCTCACCCGAAGTAGACGCACTGTTTCGTGCGTCGAAATTGAAAGCCTGATACCGCGCCTGGGGAAAATCTTCCTGATCGCGTACAGATTCCTGGCTGCCCGGACGCTTCATCGGTATACACAGGTACACCACTTCATCCCGGGTATTCACCGGCACATCCAGTACATCCGGAAGATGCTCGTTTTCCGGAGCCAGCATCGGCGTGCCGTCGGGGAAAATGGCACTCACCCGAGACAGGGAAAGCTTACCCATGGCCATGGGCTCACTGTCGATGGCCAGTTCGATCAGCCCCCAGGTGTATGGCCCCAGCGCACCGGTGCGTGCCTCAAGCAACTGTTCCAGATAGCGATCCTGTTGCTGGAAATGCTGCGGGCGCAGGAACATACCCTCGCTCCAGATCACCTTGTTATTCGCCGACATACGTTTTCCCTGTTGCGGCGCGAAGCACTGGCTTCGCGAAATTAACGAACGATGAATGACTCAGAATCAGCGCTTGCCGGACTGCTGCAGTTTTTGTAGGCGCTCGTACTCGGCACTGGAGATGGTCACACTTTTGCCTTTTTCGGCGGAACCTTCACCACGCTCGTCAGAACGACTGGCCGCCGCGCGCGAGCGCATATTCAGCGCTTCCGTGGATGCCATGCGGGTTCCGGCAAGGGTGATCGCGTAATCGTTTTTGCGATGATCGGTAATCGGCAGCAGCATCAATGCATCCGCACGCTGGTACTGAACAAATTCCGCCAGCAGACCGATATACTTCACTTCCGGTGTCAGCGGCAATTTTTCAAGACGCTGCTCGCCGGGGGCAAACTCTTTGAGAATTACGGTATTAATCAGATCCTTGCCCAGACGGGACTCGGCGTTCTCGTAGAGATTTAAAAACTCTTCCCGGGAGAACTGGCGGTCGTCGGCGAGCATAAACACGCGCACTACCACCGGCGATGCACGGCCATCACTGTCCGGATTGACGTCCTGCTCAATATCCAGATTCAGCGCAACACTGGTATCAAAATTCAGGGTGCGACGGGTGGTCTGACAGGACGCGACACTGACCGCTACAAGCAGGATCACTAGCAGCTGTACAATTTTTTGAGTTTTCACGGTTTGCTCCGGTATTTTTTACCGTAGAAGTTTCGTGGTGACAGATGCCGAGCCACTTCCCTTCGACGATGGATACATCGGTTGATATAAAATTCTATTTCTTAAAGCTGTTTTCTAAAAAATATTAAAACTAGTTATCGAGACTATTTATTAAAAGAGCGTGAATTTTTCAGCTCAGACAGCTGACTCTCATAGGTGGTTGCGAACTCCTCACCAAACAGGCGGCGATAGCAGTTATCCGGGTCGCTCACCAGTTGCCGATAGGCATCTACATAGTTCTCCCAATTACGGGAACTCTTGCTGCTGAACACGCCGTTTTGCGATCCACCGCGACGCTCAATATTCTCCGGGCTGAAGAAACGCAACATGGCTTCGTAACCGGCGCGCATACCGGACAGAACAGCCACCTGATGATCGGAGAGATCATCAAAACTATCGCGTACCGCATCCACCGGCGTCATAAATGCACCGGTACCGGCGAACATCGCACCCAGGGCATCTTTTGCGGTGGCACTGAATTTCAACGGGTTGTTGGCCTCCGTCTGAATCATGGTGCGCTGTACACGCAACTCATTTTTGATACTGGTGCGCGCGCGCAGCAGATCAATCAGTCGCGCAACCGACTCCTCAACAATCGCCGCAGCCTGGTTGTCCAGCTGCGTCAGTTGTTCGCCCTGTAACTGCAGCCCAAGACGCTGCGCCAGCGCAACCTGAGGCTGGGATGGTTGTGACGGTGCGCCTGACAGATTTTCCGCAGGAGGCACCGAAACGGCTGCGGCTGATTCCACCGGCGCTTCGGTAGAGGGTGTGATTGCAGGTGGCGTAAACTGCTGGGAACCCTGCGCGAATCCGTGGTCCTGCACTGGAGCCGGGGTTGCGCCCGCCACTTCCAGGCCGGGAAAACTGGCCGGCGAACTCTGTGGCGCCGCAGGCATATTGGGCGAAGCGAATTCATCACCACCGCCGAAACCGGGTGCACCGGAAACCTGGTCACCGGCCACTTCAGAAAATGATTCGGCGAAGGGGTTGTGCGCAGCGGGCTGGTTGCCCGGAGGTGGTGCAACCGGCTGTGATGGCTGTTGCGCTACAGCCTGCGATTGCCCGAACTCAGATTGCGGCGCCCGGGGAGCAGACTGAGGCGGAAGCGACGGACTCGAACTGGTCGCAGATGGCACTGCCGGTACGTCCTGCTGCGTGCGGAATTGCATGGCGTGGTTGTGCGCCGGCGCGTGATCCTGCTCGCTGCCGTCCTTCCACCAGGCATCGTCTTCTCCCCACTGACTGGCTGGAGCCGGAGATGGCGCCGCCGAAAAACTGCTTAGCGGATCGAAGCCGCTGTTGCTGATGCCGCTCCCCCCAAAACTACCGCCGTCAATACCGGTGCCGAACGGGTTCTGGTCAGCCGCACTGCCTCGATTCAATACCTGCAGTGGGTCGGTTGGCGATTCCTGGCCGAGTAAGTTGTCAAAGCTGTTGCTGCCAAAATTATCTGACGCGGCATCGGTACCGCCCCCGGCCAGATAGCCCCATTCGCCACTCTGGTTTTTCGCTGCACTGGCGCCGGGTTCCAGCCAGCTATCGAGCTCCTGGGCTTCTTTATTACTTTGCATTTTTGCCGCGGCCGCAGGACTGAACGTGGTGCGGTCTGAACTGTCCAGAAAGTCGGCTTCTCCCAGGCCTTTGGGGAGGTCGCTATCTACCTTTGGCTGGCGAATCGAGACCTTGAGCTGGTAATCCCCGAGACCGATCACATCGCCATCACCGAGGGGAATGCGGTTGCCCTTTCCCAGGGGATCCGCGGAATGATTGTGGTAGGTGCCATTGGTGCTCTGATCCACCAGAAAGTAGCGATTGTCCGCAAACAGAATTTCGCCGTGGCGGGAAGAGACCACCCGCTGCGGATCCGGTAGAACCCAATCGTTGCTATCCGCGCGACCGAAGCTGCCGCCCTCACGGGTGAACAACTTGGTGTGCTTCAGCATATTGGCCCCATCGGGGTCAGCGACGACGGAAAGCAATAGATCCATGACGTTCAGACTCGCACTCTGGTTGTCCGCGGTATATCACCACACCGCAATACAGGATGGATGGGAAAGTCACTCACCAGGCACCTCGCAGCGCCGTACCGGCCAGTGACTGCAGCCGCGGCAGAAGGATTTCGTCGCGGCCCTGCACTGAGCGAAGCGCGCTGAGACCCGCGTCGCTAAAACGCGCTGCCGCTCGATCAGTCATCCAGGCTTCCGCGCAGGGGGTGAGCCATTCACCGTGGGGAAGCTTGCGCAGATGCAGGGGCAGATCGGTGTACTGATCCGCGGCCACCGCGGCGGGAACTCCTGCGGCAGAAAATGCAGAGCAGATGGAGAGCGCCAGCAGGTAGGCGCTATTGCCCCACAGGTAATACCGATGGCCAAGCTCCGGACTCAGCTCTTCGAAGGCAAAAGTCTCGGTGCGCGATGCGTCGGCCCCAAACGGCATCCGCAGCAGAAAACGGGGAGCGGCAAGGGCCACATGCTCGCACGCAGAATACTCCCGTAGCGCCTGCCAGCCTTCGGCAAACGAATCTGCCAACGGGTAACACCAGTCATCCGGATCCATGGAACCTGCCATATTTGGACAACCCGCGAGCCGGCAGTCGCCGCCCAGTACCAGTGTGCTGCCCGCCGCCTCGGCGATGGTGGCAAGGTCGATCAACATATGCAGATCGCGTTCATCGTCGTTAACGAAAAAGTCCCCGAGGATCAGATCGTACGGCTTGCTGCCGGCAACGGTATGGCGCTCTACCAGACACTTGAAAACCCCTGCGGCCTCGAGGTCATCCCCTGCCTGGGCGAGGTCTGCGAGAATCTCTTCCTTACTGATATCCAGCAGATGAATTTCCAGCCCCGGGTGATCTTCCAGGCGACGCAGCAACATGTGCAGACTGCGCCAGCTGGCTTCCAGCTGGCGAAAATCGCTGTGATGCATAATTTTGCGCATGGCTTCCGAGGCCGCCTCGGCGACTGCTTCGAGATACGCCGCCTGATTGACGTCTGCTTTTTTCTGCACATAGGGTGCAACGATATCTTTGATCAACAGATCGACCTGCCCTTCGGCAGAGCTGCGCACATGCTCCTGATACAGTGACTGGTAGTGTTCACCGGAAAGAATACGGTCCAACATGGATTGCGCACCCTCAGCAGAGCGGGACAAGTCCTGAGCCGGCGCACTGAAGTTTGACGGCAACAAATCCGATCGCCACTGACGGATTTCTTCCGCTGCGAGGGAAAAAGCCGCAGGCGTGAGCAGTTGCTTCTCCAGCTCGATAAATTTCTTGAATAGAGGAATACGCTGATACAGGTAATCTGGATGCAGGTCGTCAAACTCCAGCAACTGTAACGTTTCGTCCATACCGGGAATTTTTATCCCCACCTGTAATCGCTCGAACAGCTGTTCAAAGCTGTCCTTTCCCAGGCGATAGGCTTGCCGGTGCGCCAGAGACTGCGGTTCACAAATCGTCCGACTGGCACGACCACTGAAATCGCCGACGATTGCCACCCGGTAACTGGCACCATGGTTCCGTTTATGGCCATTTTCAGAATTTTCCCCGGAAGAGAAAATGGCCGCGCCGGTGTGCATACTCGCTCTACTCACAGTCCAGTCTCCAGGGTAATGGTGTTTTCCTTTTTGGCCGCCTCTGCGGTTGCATCGGTGCCACTTTTTGCCGGCGGGCCAGCAAGATCATCCATTTTGCTTTTTCCGCTGGGTGCAGCAGTGGACTGCCCTTCTGATTTCTTTGCGGCGGATTTACGTGGGCGACCGCGCTTTAACGGACGCACCCGTTGATTGGAGATCTGCTCAATCTTGTCTTTGAATACGTCCCCGCCGAGGATCTGTCCAAGCTTGATGGTCTCGGCAATGTAATCCAGCAGGCGACGGTCGAAGCGATAGCGAAACAGTTCGCGGTAAGCATCCGCTCTGGCCGTAGCAGTTTCGCCCAGTGCCATATACAGACGGTGATCTTTTATTACAGTGCTCGATGCAATATTGGCGTGATGCTGAAAGCTGGACCAGGGGTACTCGCTCATGGAGTCCGCCAGGCCCAGATAAATGGGGCGGGACTCTACATAGCGGTAACAGGTGAGCAGGTAGGCGTCAGAATCGATCAGGCTGGATTTGTAGCGGCCGGCCCACAGAGTACCGGAGCGGCGGTAGCGATGATTCACATACTGCACATAACGACGCCCCAGTGACTGCATCATGGAGGGAATACCATCCGGCACCTTCGGCGTCGCGATAATCTGGATCATATTGGGCAACAACACATAGGCGTGTATATCTACCCGATACTGGTCCGCCGCGTTACGCAGGCTATCCAGATAAAACTGATAGTCCTCCCCATCAAAAAAGCACGGCAGGTTATTGTGGCCTACCTGCACAATATGCTGTGGGATATCGATCAGATTGAGTCTCGGAAGACGGGGCATCGTGCCAAAAAATCCTTTTTAATTTGCACAGCCGTACCAACTGCGCCCCCGCTAATCGGAAGGGGTTGGCATTATTGCAAATGATTGAAAAAAAATTCAAACCTGATGCACAAGCAAGTTAACATTGCGGCGTTAAATCGGATGAAAGTCATGGAGATGGAACCACTGCATGGGTTTTGGTTCCGGTACTTTCAGGAATTAGTCATGGAGCTGTGACTGACATGGAGCCCATCAGGTTGGCAGTCAATGGACGCACTGATATCGGACAGGTGCGGGAAGAAAATGAAGACAGCATTCGCTGTCACAGCAATCCCGACCACCCTTTCGCCTATGTAGTGGTGGCCGACGGTATGGGCGGTTACAGCGGTGGTGCTACCGCCAGCCGCATTGCTGCAGATACATTGCACACCCAGTTCGAAACGCTATTAAGTTCTAGCTTCCTCACCTGCCCCCCGGAACAGCAACAGTTGATGTTGCGCGCCACACTGGTCGAAGGTATCGGTACGGCCAATCGGGAAATACTGCAGACCAAGCAGAGCCGTCCGCAGTTTTCCCAAATGGGGACGACACTGGTGGTGGCGGCCATCTGGCAGGATTTTTTGGTCGTCGCGCATATCGGCGATTCCCGTGCGTACCTTTGGAACAATTACGGCCTGCAACGTTTGACCAAAGATCACAGCGTGGTTCAGGAAATGATTGATTCCGGTCAATTAACGCCCGAACAGGCACAGACGTCCCAAGTAAAAAATCACATTACCCGTGCACTGGGCATTGCCGAGCCCGTGGAAGCCACGGTCAACAGCTGGACACTGAAGGAAAGTGCACTGTTATTACTGTGCAGCGACGGACTTACAGAATATCTCGACGACCATACCATCGAGCGTGTGCTTGCCACCTACCGGCCGGCACTGGAATGTGTGTACCACTTTATCGATGATGCCAATCAATGCGGCGGACGCGACAATATCAGCGCGGGCATTATCGAGTTCTGCCACCGCACCGATGCAGTGGTCGAATTTTCCGGCGACCCGATTACCCTCAAGCCGAAAGTTGATGAGGATATTACCGTACGCAAAACCCAGCGCTGAGTTTACGCCGGCGTAACACCTGATGAACGCCAAAACCGGTTACCAATACCGGTTTAAATCGCAATCTACTCGTACAAATTTACTCCTGAGCAAGCGACATGACACCGGATCGTCTGGTCGAATTTATTCCCTCCACTCTCGCAGCATTGCACCCCCACAAAATGCCATCATCGGCGGGGGATGCCATTGCGATGTGCCAATGGTTTGAATCCTGTGCTCGCGAGCCCGACAGCTTGTCTTTCACACTGCCGTCTGGACCGGGCGACAACCGCTTCCCCGAAACGTTCTGGCCGGCACCGCCCAGCGTGCCCGCCACCCGCTACGCTCTTGCCAGCGCAACACGAGTGGCACAACTGATTCTCTCCCCATCGGCACCGGTCCAATTCTGTAATTACCCCGGGTACAACCCAGCAGGGGATTTGTTGCCTGCGCTCAAGCACTCGCTGCGAGTCGCCGACCACGTGATAGCAAGTAATGGTGAGCTCGCTTTTTCCCGCACGGACTTTGAACTGCCCGGGCCATTCACATTCCAGTGGCAGCGGTTTTACCGACAATCCCTCATTGACGGCAGCGAGGCTGGCGGTGACAGCGACAACCGCTCACTCGACACTAGCGGTCTAGGACCCGGCTGGCGCCACAGCCTGAATGAATCACTGCAACTCCCCGACCCCCAGGGCGGCACTGATAAAAAAGTATTACTGCACTCAGCGGAAGGCCGTGTCATTGCCTTTGACCTTCCCGCTATTGGGCACGGATGTTTCAATCGCTGCGAGCGCCTGTATCTACTGCGGCAGAGCCTGCACAGCTTTCGTCTTTCGTCGTTTGATCAGCCGGACAAAATATTCCGTGCCGATGGCACCGGAATTCAGGTCCCATTGAGTGAAATCCGCGATGCCAGTGGCAACACTCTGAGCGTCGATTATCGCAACGGAAAGCCGGTCAAGATCGTGACATCCTGGGGACGCACACTCGAGTTTGTGTATCAGGACGGGCAACTGGTTCGCATCGTCAACGGGCAGGACACGGAGCCCAGCCTTTGTGAATACACATTTGATGAAGCAGGCCATTTGCGGGACTGCCGTACTCCACGCGGACAGGAAAACTACGGTGTACACCACGGCGTGATGATCAGCCTGACCAGCCTGACCCTCGGTCATCTGGTGCTGGCCTATGACCGCCTGCAGCGGGTACACCAGATTCAGATATTTGAAGATCCCGCACCCGCATCGAGATACATCCAAGGGCAGGGTTCAGAACAGGATTCAAATCCAGACTCGCGATCCGGAATAGCGGAGGAATGCGAACCACCCGCACCAATGCACTATCGACTGCGCTGGCGGGCGGGGAAGCACAACGGCAAACTCAACTGCATCCTGTCTACGCCAGATCAAATAGATATACATTGGCAATTTGATGCTCGCGGCGACCTGATTGAAACCCGCCAGGGCAGTCGTATTTCTACCAGACTGTACGATCACTACCGCAACCTGTGCCGCAGTGTCGATCCGCGGGGAGTCGACACCCTATTTCGCCACGACAAGTTCGGCCGCCTGCTGCGAAGCACCTGCCAGCAACTGAATCACCGCTATGTATATGACGACAGCGGGCGATTGATTGCCGCCGGCGCCATCAAAGACAGCGACCAGGTGCACAGCTGGCGCTACCACTACCAGGAAAGTAGTGCGCACCCATCGGCGATGGTCGATCCCGCCGGCAATCGATGGCAGTGCGAACACGATGAACGGGGGCAATTGCGCCGGCTTATTGACCCGGAGGGCGGCGGGCTCGTTCTGGACTGGGATGCCCACTGCCAGCTGGCCCGCCTAAGCCACGGTGATCAGTTGTATACCTGGGAGTACGATGCTCAGGGCCGCATCACCGCGCAGTACAGCTCCGAAGCACCCTCAAGACACTGGCAATACCAGGCTGATGGTACTCTCAATCAGGTCACCATCGGCGATCGGACTTTCGACCTCAGCAGTGACGAATACGGTCGCCTCTGTGCGGTGCACGCCGACGGGGAGCCGCAGCTACAGTGGCAGTACGATGGCTACAGTAAGGTGCGCTGCATTCAGGACAGCAGCGGCCAGCGCACGAATCTCCGCTATACACCACGCGGGCAACTGTCTGCTTTGCAGTCCGGAATTACACCGTCTTCCGGCGACACTTGTCACTGGTATTACAACGAATTCGGTCAACTGGCACGCGCTGGCGACGGCAAAGGGTTTCAGCGCGAATGGCAATACGACAACTGCGGACGTCTCGCCGAATTTCACGACAGCGACAGCCACTGGTATCTGCACTACAACAGTCAGGGTGAGCTGGCGCAGATCCGCAACAACAGCGGTCAGCTGTGCAGTTTCCATTTCGACGTGTTCGGAAGACTGGTACAGGCCGCCAACGAGCACTGCTCACTGCGTTACCGCTACGACAAACGCAACCGGCTTGTGGCCGAACATCAGGATCTCAATAGCGATGCCGGCGACGACGGCACTAAAGACAGCCTGAGTATTAACCACAGCTACGACAAACGGGGGTGGCTTAAACGTTCCGCGTCCGCCCAGCTGAATATCGCCTACACCTTTTCCGCCGCCGGCGCCCTCTACGGGATTGATGCCAACGGCAATATGGCGGTGCGTATCGAATCGCAGCGAAAAGACCACGCACTCACCGGCAAACAAATATCTCTGGGCAATCACCAGCTGCGCCACGAGTATCGCGAGGGCGCCCTCGTCAGTATCCACAAGGGCGACCGGTTGCTGTGGAAAAACCGTGAAGCCGGACCGCCCTCGCCAGATACACTCGCCACAAATTCTCTCACCGTCGATGGTCGGTGGGACGCCCGCGGCAACCTTGTATCCGAGCGGCGCCCAGCAGACACCGGACTCGCCCGCTACCAGTATCAATACGATGGCTGGGGCCTGCTGCACTGTGTGGAGTGCGGAGACTTCAAAACCTGGCTGCGCTACGACCCCTTCGGGCGACGCCTGAGCAAGTCCAGCACCCATCGCCGCTCGCGGCGACAAAGACGCATTGCCAGTCACTGGTGTGGCACCGGGCTGTGGAACGAGAGCCACCAGCTGGACGGCAATCTCCTCGCCACCCATTTTCTACAGCACCCCGCCAGTGGCATTGCTCTGGCTCGCCTTTCACTGGATCCGGAGCCCACCCAGCAAACGCGGGGCAGCAACAGCCCGTTCCCGGGGCAGCGGGAGTTTTTTGTTGCCGACGGTAGTGGTCGAATCGTCGCGCTGCTCGGAGATGGTACTTTTGATAGCCATTCTGATAGCTCTTCTGATAGACCTTCGGATGGCACCGCGAATGACACTGGCGCGGCTCCGCGCTGGCAGTTCGATGGCAGTTCGCCCTCACTTTGCCCGGGCAGCTACCAGGGAATTCTGGGGATTTTCGACGTGGAGACTCGCCTGCTCTACCACAAGGGTCACTACATGCTCGCGACAGCTTGTAGCCAGCATGACGTAACAACAGCGGCCACCCTGGACGCCGGTTTCCAGAGTTTTCGTCGCTTTGGCACCCAAACGACACTGCCGGCAAACCCGAGTGCCGTGGAAAAAGCCACGGCTCTCGGCGACACAAGTGCCATCGACAGCGCGCCCGCCGACTAACTCCTCCACCCGTGAGCGGTACGAAATATTTTTCTACCGGTTCACACTTTAATGAAACAAAGTACCGACCAGCTAACGATTGACGTCCATTTCGCTTCGTAATCGCGCCACTTGCTTTAGCATGGACCGAGCAAGACAACGCTGTCATTTCTGTAGTTACGAAAGCTAATCGGTGATTCACCACGGCAGCACCGCGCTTGCGCCCGAGACTTCCGCCTGAAA
This sequence comes from Microbulbifer sp. ABE4_465, assembly GCF_056160765.1. Lineage (NCBI taxonomy): Bacteria > Pseudomonadati > Pseudomonadota > Gammaproteobacteria > Cellvibrionales > Microbulbiferaceae > Microbulbifer > Microbulbifer sp. ABE4_465. Next base: position 260,881 of record NZ_JBSWXV010000004.1, on the reverse strand, counting down.
CAAGCAACAATAAATCAAGGAAATGGCAATGAATCACACCCACCGCAAGGGCCTCGCGAGGTCGACAAGCCTGGCACTGGCCATCTGTGCTCTTCCCGCAGCCGACGTATACGGTCACGGCACCATGGAGGTACCGGAGAGCCGCATTTACAACTGCTTTCTGAACAATCCGGAAAATCCCGCCGACCCGGCCTGCGCCGCAGCCAAAGCCGTCGGCGGCACCCAGCCGTTTTACGACTGGAATGAAATCAATCAGGCCAACGCCGCAGGTGATCACCGCGCACTGGTACCAGACGGCGAGCTCTGTTCCGGTGGCCGCAGTAAATATGCGGGCATGAACCTGGCCCGCAGCGATTGGCAGGCAACGCCGATTACGCCAAAGGCCGACGGCACTTTCGACTTTATTTTCTGGGGCACCGCACCCCACGCCACCGATGACTGGGTTTTCTATATTACCCGCTCCGGTTACACCGGCTCCGAGCCTCTGAAATGGGGCGACCTGTTTGAGTTCTGCCGGCTGGGCAATGTGCCGGTGGGGGCTGACAAACGCTACACCCTAAATTGCCCCCTGCCGCAGCTGACCGGCAAGCACGTCATTTACACCACCTGGCAGCGTTCAGACAGCCCGGAGGCCTTCTATACCTGCACCGACGTGATCCTCGGGGATGGTGGCATACCGAGCCAGTGGGCAGATGAGGGCGCGCTGCAAGCCTATTCGGATCTCGCAGCCGGCAGTCAGATTACCCTGCGCCTATTCAACAGTAGCGGTAATGATCTGGAAACGGTCGGCTACACCCTGGGCCAGGATGCCAGTGCCGCTGACTGGGCCTTTGACTTTGCCAATGCCATCAACAGTCAGTCCCAGTATGCCCGTATCGGCGTGCTTGATCCGGCAAACGACACCGTCACTCCGGTAGTGAGCGCCTCGGAAAACCGCGTCTACACCCAGGCGGATCTCAACCTGAGCCACGAGGTGGATATCCAGCCTGCGGATACTGGCGGCGATCCTGGCAATGGAGATGGCGGCGGTGATACAGGTGGAAACGGTTACGACTACACCTACCCCGATGGCATCGGCAATTATGTGCCCGGAGAAACAATAGTGCTCGGCAGCGACAACAACCGCTATCTGTGCCGCCCTTTCCCTGAGGGGCAATGGTGCAATATCAACAGTGCCTACCACTATGCACCCGGTAGCGGCTCGAACTGGTCCGACGCCTGGACACAGCTCTGAACACCCCGAACTTTTCACCCAAAAAAAGAAGCCCGGCAATGCCGGGCTTCTTAATTTCTGGCTCAGGTTGCGACAGAATGGGGCGACTGACGCAGCGTAAACATAAACAACAGCGCCGCTATTCCTCCACAGGTAGCAATGGCGGCGACCAGGGTGAGCGGAGAACCATCGAACACAGCACTGACAATAGCGATTGCTGCAGCGCCCAGCATCATCTGCAGAGTGCCGCCGAGGGCCGCAGCCGTTCCCGCAATGGGACCGTGATCATCCAGCGACAGCACCATGGTGGTGGGTACCACCAGACCGAGGAATGCGTTGGCAATTAACAGCAGAGCCACCAGCACCACAAAGTCATCCATACCCGCCAGGTTCAGCATCAGGTTAAATCCCGCAACCAGGGCAAAGCCGCTCACCGCCCACTTCACCACCGCGACGCCGCCAAACCGCTCACACAGGTTCGCGGCAAACTGGCTGGCCACAAAAAAACCCAGCGCATTCAGCGCAAAGGCAAGGCTGAACTGAGTGGGCGTCAGCCCGTAGTAGTCCGTATACAAAAACGCGGCGATAGAAAGGAAAGAGAAGAAGCTCGCCATACCCATACCGCCAATCAGGGTCATTCCCATGAATGTTGGATCCCGGAACAGCACCCTGAACGCATCGAACATGGCACCGACTTTTAGCGGCACTCGACTCTCCTCGCTCAGAGTCTCCGGAAGTGCGAAACGGATCAACAGCAGACTGACCACCGTTGCCGCCGCCACCGCATAAAACACCGATGGCCAGCCGAACGGCGCCATCAGCAGACTGCCCGCCAGCGGTGCCAGCATCGGCGAAATGGAAATCACCAGCATCACGGTGGTCATCAAGCGGGTTGCCTCGGTGCCGGTGTAACGATCGCGAATGATCGCCCGCGGAATCGACATCACCGATGCCGCGCCCACCCCCTGCACAAAACGCAGCCCGATCAGCCACTCAATGGTCGGTGCCAGGGCGCAACCGATCGAGGCGAACAGAAACAGTACCAGGCCGAAATACAGTGGCGGCTTGCGCCCGAACATATCCGCCGCCGGCCCGTAAAACAGCTGGCAGACACCGAAGGCGATAAAAAAAGAAATCAGTGTGTACTGGGACATGGCCGTCGGCACACCATAATCCTCAGCCATCGCCGGCATGGCGGGCAGGTACATATCAATGGCAAACGGCCCCACGCAACTGAGCAAGCCCAGGATCAGTGCCATCTTCAATAAATCGGGTTTCATAAATATCGATATCCGGATAAATCGCCGGACGAATGAATGCCCGAACCTGCGCTGATTCTAACAGCCGTTTGTGTCAGTCCAAGCCCAAATAGTCACCGACAAGAACTGACTTCCACCAATCGCAGGGTCACAACTACAATAACCGACAAGTCATTTTTTTACCGAACCGGATTCCATGCCACACAACACCCAAGAGCCCTTCGTCATCGCCGGTGTCACCGTCGCCCGCGGCGAGACCAAAAAAATCGAACTGCCCATCGTCCGCCTGTACACCGACACCGAAATGGCCATCCCGGTTTACGTACACCGCGGCAAAAAACCCGGCCCCACCATGTTCGTCAGCGCCGCCATCCACGGCGACGAACTGAACGGCATCGAAATCATCAGCCGCCTGATCAACAGCAAAGCCCTCAAATCCCTGCGCGGCACCCTCATCGCCGTACCCGTCGTCAACGTCTACGGCGTACTCCACCAGTCCCGTTACCTACCCGACCGCCGCGACCTCAACCGCTCCTTCCCCGGCTCCGCCCGCGGCTCCCTCGCCGCGCGCATGGCACACATCTTCCTCGAAGAAATCGTCGCCAAATGCGACTACGGCATCGACCTCCACACCGGCGCCATCCACCGCAGCAACCTCCCGCAAATCCGCGCCAACCTCGACGACCAACAAACCCGAGAAATGGCCGCCGCCTTCGGCGTCCCGGTACTGCTAAATGCCACCCTGCGAGACGGCTCCCTGCGCCAGGCCGCCGCCGACCTCGGCGTACGCATACTCTTATACGAAGCCGGCGAAGCCCTCCGCTTCGACGAACTCTGCATCCGCGCCGGCGTGCGCGGCGTCCTCAACGTCATGCGCAAACTGGAAATGATCCCCGTCAAACGCGGCCGTCAGGGCATCGAACCTTTTGTCGCCCGCCGCAGTGGCTGGCTGCGCGCCGGCGACAGCGGCATCGTCAACCACAAGAAACAGCTTGGGGATCACGTAAAAAAAGGAGAAATCCTCGCCACCATTGCCGACCTGTACGGCAACGAACTGGACAAAGTTCTGGCGGATGCCGATGGCATCATTATTGGAAAACAGAATATTCCGCTGGTGCAGGAAGGTGAGGCGATGTACCACGTGGCTTATTTTCAGGAACCAAATGAGGTACTGGAAAATTTGGAGTTATTGCAGGATACGCTGCTACCGGAAGAAAATTTCTAGAAATCTTACCCAACGAAGTAACACTGCAAAAATCGAAGGGCGGGTGTCGGGTGCAGGTTTTCAGGAGCGTCGCAAACAGGACGTTTGCGCCGCAACGCCCAGGGATGGGTTTACAGTGGTCCTGAAAACCTGCACCCGGTGCCTGCCCGCCACTGAAGGTCGAGCAAAGCACCAAAGGCTACGAGGCAAAATACTTATTGCTTACGCACCAGCTCCAAAACCTCTTTGCTCGGGAAGCCCTGCAACTCAACGCCAGCCTCTTCCTCAAACTTCAGAATCGCCTTGCGGGTTCCACCACCGGCCTTGCCGTCGATCTCCCCATCGTAGAAGCCCTTCTCCTTCAGCTTGGTCTGCAGCTCCATTACCTCATCGGCCTCCAGCTTGGTAAACGGACGCTTCCAGTCTTTACTCAGCGGTGCCGCACCACCAATCTGATCCGCCAGAATACCCACCGCCGCCGCATAGCGATCCGAATTGTTGTAGCGCTTGATTACAAAGAAATTCTTCAGCATCAGGAACGCCGGACCCTTGCGACCTGCCGGAACCTTCAACTCCGCCATATCATCCGGACGCGGGAACGACTTACCGCCCACGCGCTTGACACCCAACTTCTCCCACTCCGAAATTTTCAGCTTTCCTCCCGGCAACTTGCTCTCCGGAATCGTCACCTCATAACCCCAAGTCTGCCCGGTAACCCAACCGTTTTTCTTCAGCAGATTCGCCGCCGTCGCCAACGCATCCGGCACCGAATTCCAAATATCGCGCTTACCGTCGCCATCCATATCCACCGCGTACGCCTGGTAACTGGTCGGGATAAACTGCGTATGGCCCATGGCACCGGCCCATGAACCGGTCAGGTGGCTCTCATCGATATCACCACTCTGTAAAATTTTCAGCGCAGCCAGCAACTGACTGGTGCCAAACTTCTTACGCTTTGGATCCGCATAGGCCAGAGTCGCCAGTGAACGCACCACACTGCGCATCACCGTCTTGTTATCCAGAATCGCCCCGAAGCTCGACTCCATCGACCAGATCGCCAGCAGGATATTCGGATTCACCCCGGACTGCTTCTCGATCTTATCCAGCCACGATTTCAACTCTTGCTTCTTCGCACGCCCGCGTTTGACCGCAAACTTGGTAATGCGATTATCGAAGTACTGCCACGCCGGTGCCTTGAACTCCGGCTGGAAGCTCGCCTTGTCCAGCACCCACTGGTCCGGCGAATCAACACCCTTGAAGGCGCGATCAAAAGTCTCTGCGGTAATACCCTCTTTCTCCGCTTTCGCGCGAAATTCTTTTTTCCACTTCTCAAAGCCCGGGTCGGCCGCAGCCCCCGCGAGCATGGGAAGTGCACAGAAAAAAGCAAACAGGATGGAAACAAGACCGGTACGACGCACCGGGGAAAAGGCAACCTGGCCCATAACAGCTCCTTGGCAAGTAACAGCTCGCTCAAGGGTAGAACGGAAGACAGGCAACGGAAAGGGAGGATTGGCGCCAGTCACGAAAGCTGTGACTGGCCCGACACTATATTCCACGCGCTGAGAGCTCAGCGCGATACGCTGAAGGCTCCAATCAACCAAAGGAAACGGCTAGCTCGCCGGAGGAATCACGTAAAACAGCACCGCAAAGAAATGCAGTACACCGCCCGCCAGCACAAACAGATGCCAGATGGCGTGGTGGAAGCGCAGGCTGCGCCACAGGTAAAAAGCGATACCGCCGGTGTAGCAGAGACCGCCGAGTACCAGCAGCATCAGGCCACCGGGTGCCAGGCTTTCCATCAGCGGCTTAATGGCCGCGATCACCACCCAGCCCATCAGGGCGCTCAGGGTGATCGATAGCGCACGGATTTTTTTCAGCGGCGTGAACTGGATAATCAGGCCCAGCAGTGCCAACCCCCAGATCACCCCGAACAGGGACCATCCCCAGGGCCCGCGCAGGGTAACCAGGGTAAAAGGTGTGTAAGTGCCCGCTATCAACAGAAAAATTGCCGAGTGGTCCAGGGTGCGCAGCACCTGCTTGGCGGCGGGATGGGTCACGCTGTGGTACAGGGTGGACGCAGAGAAACACAGAATCAGCGTAGCGGCATAGATACTGCTGCTGACGATATGCCAGGCATCCCCGCGCAACGCAGCAAAGGCGCACAACACTCCCAGGCCGGCAATGGCCAGAATGGCACCCACCCCATGGGTGATGCTGTTGGCGATCTCTTCGGCAAAGCTGTAGCGAGTGGCGACCTTTGCGGTCAGGCTGTTGGACATGGCGCTTACCCGTGGTGCAGTTTCCGTGGATCAGGTGTGCCTGCCAGTATGGCAGAAAATTGTGACTGCAAATTGAAATACAGTCTCATGATCAGGAAATGTACGCCGGGAGGCAAGCGCTGTTTGAGACCGGCGGGTACCGCCGGTCTCGGCAGGGTTTCGGCAGTGGCGGATTACACGCTGGCGTTGTGAATCCCCATGTCACACAGGGCAGAGGTCTCGCGCACGATGGTCTGCACGCGGTCCGGGCCTGTGGAGATAATATCGATGGGCGCACCAACCAGCTCTTCGATGCGGGCAATGTAGTTACGCGCCGCCTGGGGCAGCTCGGCTTCACGGGCCACGCCAAAGGTGGTTTCGCTCCAGCCGGGCATGGATTCGTACACCGGCTCAACACCTTCCCAGCCCGCGGCATCAAACGGTACCGGCACGTCTTCACCGGCACTGTTGCGGTAGCCCACGCAGATTTTTACTTCTTCCAGACCATCCAGCACATCCAGCTTGGTCAGGCACAGGCCGGAGATGCTGTTGATGCGGATCGCATGGCGCACGGCGACGGCATCGAACCAGCCGGTGCGGCGCTGACGGCCGGTGGTAGCGCCGAACTCGTGGCCTTTTTCACCCAGGTGACGGCCCACATCGCAGCCCAGCTCGGTGGGGAAAGGACCGCCGCCCACGCGAGTGGTGTAGGCCTTGGTGATACCCAGCACGTAGTCGAGATACAGGGGGCCGAAACCGGAACCGGTGGCGGTACCGCCAGCGGTGGTGTTGGAGGAAGTGACATACGGGTAGGTACCGTGGTCGATATCCAGCAGGGAGCCCTGGGCGCCCTCAAACAGGATGTGTTCGCCGTTTTCACGGGCGTTGTGCAGGATGTCCGCCACGTCGGCGATCATCGGCACCAGGTCCTTGCGCCAGGTTTCCGCGAGCTTGAGGGTTTCCTCGTAGCTTACCGGATCCGCCTTGTAGTACTGGGTCAGGGCGAAGTTGTGGTATTCCAGCAACTCTTTCAATTGCGCACAGAAGTTGTCCCAGTTACACAGGTCGCCAAGGCGCAGGCCGCGGCGCGCCACCTTGTCTTCGTAGGCCGGGCCGATGCCGCGGCCGGTGGTACCGATGGCCTTGGCGCCACGGGCTTTCTCACGGGCCTGATCCAGGGCCACGTGTACCGGCAGAATCAGCGGGCACGCCGGAGACAGACGCAGGCGCTTGCGCACAGGGACGCCGGCGGCCTCCAGTTCACCCATCTCTTTTTCCAGGGCTTCCGGAGACAGCACCACACCGTTGCCGATCAGGCAGGTTACGTCCGGGCGCAGAACGCCGGAGGGGATCAGGTGCAGTACGGTCTTTTCACCATTGATCACCAGGGTGTGGCCGGCGTTGTGACCGCCCTGAAAGCGGACTACCAGTGCGACTTTCTCGGTCAGCAGATCGACAATCTTGCCTTTGCCTTCGTCGCCCCACTGGGTGCCCAGCACCACTACGTTCTTGCCCATGTGCGTAAATCTCGTTTCGTCAGTTCAACGGTCGGTTCAACAATAGACGGGCGGAAAGAAAACGTTGGCCGCGCCCGTCCAGCGGCCAACCTGTGTAATACCTGGACTGAAAAGTCCGATTCAATCGAATAGCTTAGGGTTCAGCCCCGCGCTTTCACCACCCAATGGTCGCCTTCGCGCACCAGTTCGCGGTCGCAGCGGGCCAGGGTCTCGGTATCATCGCTGCCCTCACCGGGCATGGCGTTAATCACAATCTCGCCATCGGCGCGCAGGCTGCCCACCAGTTGCCACAACTGCTCGCAGTCGCTGGCCGGAGCCAGAATCGCAGCGGCTTCAGAGCCACCGTTCTGACCGAGGGTATTGATCGCTACCAGGTCGGTACTGAAGCCGGTGGCCGCGCGGTCGCGGCCGAATACGGCGCCGATGCCGTTGTAGCGGCCACCGTTGGCCAGTGCCTGGCCGTGGCCCGGCGAGTAGGCGGCGAAAACCAGCCCGGTTTCGTAGTCGTAACCGCGCATTTCGCCGAGATCAAAAAACAGTTCTACCTGCGGATAGCGGCGCGCGATGGCATCCGCCACCTGCTGCAACTCTTCCAGCGCATTGACCAGCGCTTTGGGCCCGTCCGCAAACAGCTCACTGGCGCGGGCCAGGCACTCGCTGCCGCCGGCGAGGCGCGGCAGGCTGCGCAGCCATTTGGCCGCCTGCGCGTCTTCAATATTCGCTTCTACCCAGCGCTCGATATCCGCTACCGCCTTGCTCTGCAGCAGCGCCGTAAGTGCGCCCTGCTGATTCGCATCGAGTTGTGCGGCCTCGGCGAGGCTGCGGAAAATGGCTACATGGCCAAGATCCAGGTGAATCTCGCGGATACCCGCGGTGCGCAAGGTCTCCACCATCAGGCTGATGACTTCGATATCCCCCTGCAGGCTCTCCACACCGTAGAGCTCGGCACCGATCTGAATGGGCGCACGCGGGCCCATGGGCGCACGCGGGCGGGTATAGAGCACCTGGCCGGCGTAACACAGGCGGTTGGCACCGCTTCTGGGGAAACTGTGGGAGTCGATACGTGCGGCCTGTGGAGTGATATCCGCGCGGATACCCAGGCTGCGGCCGGACAACTGGTCGGTCACCCGGAAGGTGCTCAGGTCCACATCGCGACCCATGCCGATCAGCAGGGAATCGGTAAATTCCACCATCGGCGGAATGATCATCTCGTAGCCCCAGCGGTGGTACAGGTCCAGCAGGTCTCTGCGCAGGGTTTCCACCCGCTTGGCGTCCGCGGGCAAAATCTCGGCGATGCCATCCGGTAGCATCCAGCGTTCGGCTTGGGTCATGATGTGGGCGTTCGACAGTTAACAGTGCGGCCACAGTGGCCGGAAGAATTCTCAGTCCTGGAGATCAACCAAAGAGCATCAGCAGGGCTGTGCCGGCGAGCATGGATAGCAGCCCCGCCGTGCGCAGGCTGCGATTATCCACAGATGCCAGCTGCTGCACCAGTGCACGCCAGCGCTTGGGGTAGAGAAAAGGCAGTATGCCTTCGATGATCAGCACCAGGCCAATGGCCCGGACCAGCTCGTCCCACACGGCAGCGACTCCTACAGCGATTCAGCACGGAGGCTCAACAGAGATTCAGTAAACAGGCCGGCACAAAAAAACCGGGCGCCGGCCCGGTTTCGAGGATTTTACCACTAATTTGGCAAGGTGTGGCCACTAGAGCTGGCTGATCGGACTACTTCGGCCGAGGCAAAGGTGTCGATGACGGGGGCAAGCTTGCGAAACCTTCACCGCCATGGATGGCGGTGCAGAGCCCCCAGGGATGGGTTCACGGCGTGTTTCGCAAGCTTGTACCCGTCAGCGGCACCGCCACTGTGGTCACAACAAAGTCCACTACTTGCCAGAAGGATCCTTCAGATAACGGAAGAACTCGCTGTCCGGCTCCACCAGCAGCATGTCGCTCTTGTCCTTGAAGGACTCTCTGTACGCGGTCAGGCTGCGGGAGAAACGGTAGAACTCCGGGTTCCTGCTGTAGGCCTCAGCGTAGATCTTGGCGGCCTCGGCATCACCGGTACCGCGCACCTCTTCCGCTTTGCGGTAGGCTTCGGATTCGATCACCACCTTCTGACGATCCGCATTGGCGCGGATGCGCTCACTGGCTTCCTGACCTTTGGCGCGGTGGTCCCGTGCTTCCAGTTCACGACCGGCGCGCATACGCTGGAACACCGATTCCGACACCTCGGGCGGCAGGTCGATACGCTTCACCCGCACATCCACAATCTCGACACCGAGGTCTGTCTGTGCGGTCTTGTTCAGGTTCTTGGTGATTTCCCCCATCAGCTCATCGCGCTGACCACTCACCACCTCGTGCAGGTCGCGCACACCGAACTGGTTACGCAGGCGGTTGTTGATCTGCTCGGCCAGCAGTCGCACCGCGTTGCGCTCGTCACCACGGGTGGCGACGTAGAAACGGCCCACGTCAAAGATGCGGAACTTCGCGTAGGAATCCACCATCATGAACTTGTTTTCGCTGTTCAGCATCCGCACCGGCTGGGAGTCGACGGTCTGGATACGGGCGTCGAACTTGCGCAGCTCGTGCACCAGCGGGATTTTGAAATACAGGCCCGGCTTGTAGTCAGTGCGCACCACTTCACCAAAGCGCAGCAGCACGGCTTTTTCGGTTTCCTTGACGACGAAAGCGCTGCTGGAAACCGCGAGTACGGCCAGCAAAACCAGAGCGATGACAAAAAGAGACTTGTTGCTATTCATGGTTTCTCTCCTTATCGCACTTCACGGCTGCGGCGGCTGTTGGACACTTCGGTACGCAGCTGGTTGATCACCCGCTGGGAGATCTCGTCGATTACCTGCGGAGAAATCTGCGGGCGCTGGCTGGCGCTGGAAGCGCTGCCTTCGGCCAGTTTATCCAGTGGCAGATACATCATGTTGTTGCCGCCCTCGACATCCACCATCACCTTGGAGGTGTTGCTCATCACGTCCTGCACCGCGTCGAGGTACATACGCTCGCGTGTTACTTCCGGCGCACGCTCGAACTCGGTCAGCAGTGCGGTAAAGCGCGAGGCCTCACCGCGGGCGCTTTCCACAACACGAGATTTGTAGGCTTCCGCCTCTTCAATCATGCGCTGAGCCTGACCGCGGGCTACCGGAATCACCTGGTTGGAATAGGCCTGGGCTTCGTTCTGCAGACGCACTTCGTCTTCACGGGCGCGCACTACGTCATCAAAGGCGTCCTGCACTTCCCGCGGCGCCTTGGCGTCGGTGAGGTTGACCACGTCGACGCGAATGCCGGTCAGATACAGATCGAGATATTCCTGCAGGCGCTCCTGGGTGTCGGCAGCCACCTGGGTACGATTCTGCGAGATAACGCCGTTCAGGGTTTGCGAACCGACCACGTGACGCAGAGCGCTGTCGGTGGCTTCCTGAAGGCTTTTCAGCGGATCCGCCACGCGCAGTACGAAGGACTCGGCATCGTCGATGTGCCACTGCACCTGCAGCACCACGTCCACGATACTGGCGTCTTCGGTCAGCATCTGGCCGGTGGTACGCTCGGTACGCACCTCGGTCATATTCACCTTGGTGACATTATCCATCAGCGGCGGGTTCCAGTGCAGACCGGCGGTCTCGGTGCTGTGGTATTTACCCAGACGCAGTACCACCGCGGATTCGTTCGCGTCTACCTGGTAAAAGCCCCACAGGCCGTAGACCACGGCGAGTACGATCAATACCAGCGACCAGGGGAAGCTGGCGCCGCCGCCGGGACGGCCGTCGTCTTCGGAAGGTTTGCCACCGAACAGGCCGTTCAGCTTCTGCTGCATCTTGCGCAGCACTTCATCCAGATCCGGCGGGCCATCGTTGTTGCGATTGCCGCCACCCCAAGGGTCCTTGTTATTACCACCCGGTTCGTTCCAGGCCATTTATCAACTCCAACTCTGCAATTTATTAATCATTAGCTGACGCAAATTCTAGCATTGATTGCCTAGGTCGCGCCGAGCAGTGGGATCCGTTCAGTCCACTTCCCAGTCTTCGGGCTTGGGTTCGTCTTCCGGTTTTTCCGGCAGCCACTGGGGCGGGTTCGACACCTCGCGGAAGGGGGCCATCAAACGCTGCAGCTCCGCGCGGGGCAGCAACACCTGCAATTCTACGTCGCCGTTGTCGCGGTAGTTTTCTCCCTGCACCGCATTTCCCTCAAATAACTGCGCGCGCAGGCGCGCGTGCTGCGGGGGAATGACAATGGCGCCACTTACCATCTGTTCGCCGAGGCGCTCGGCAATGGCCTCTACCAGTAAATCGCAACCGGCACCGGTGACTGCCGATAGCCAAACCGCACGAGGCACACCCTGATCGTCGCGATCGATACGCGGTTCCGCGTCAGCCAGTAGATCCAGTTTGTTGTACACCAGCAGATGGGGCAAATCCGCCGCGCCAATTTCCTCGAGTACCGTCTGAACCTCTTCAATCAAATGCAGGCGATTCTCCGCGGCAGCGTCCACCACGTGGAGCAACAGAGTGGCATTGGCCGCCTCTTCCAGGGTGGCGCGGAAGGCTTCGACCAGCCTGTGCGGCAAGTGCGACACGAACCCCACGGTGTCGGCAAGAATCATTGCGCCGACATTTGGCAGATCCACCCGGCGCATGGTCGGGTCCAGGGTCGCGAATAGCTGATCCTGCACGTAGACATCTGCATCGGTGATGCGATTGAACAGGGTGGATTTTCCGGCGTTGGTGTAGCCCACCAGTGAGACCGTAGCCACTTCCGCGCGGGAGCGCGCGCGACGGCCCTGGTCGCGCTGGCGGCGCACCTTGTCCAGGCGCTTTTCGATGGAGTCAATGCGTGCGCGCAGTAATCGACGGTCGGTTTCCAGCTGAGTTTCACCGGGGCCGCGCAGACCGATACCGCCCTTCTGCCGTTCGAGGTGGGTCCAGCCGCGCACCAGGCGAGTGGACATATGACGCAACTGCGCCAGTTCCACCTGCAGCTTACCTTCGTGAGTTCGCGCGCGCTGGGCGAAGATATCCAGAATCAGGCCGGTGCGGTCGAGCACGCGGCATTTGAGCTCGCGCTCGATATTGCGCTCCTGACTGGGCGACAGGGTGTGATCGAAGATCACCAGCGCAGCGTCGTGCTTGGTGACGGTCTCACGGATCTCTTCGAGTTTGCCGCGGCCGACAAAGGTTTTGGGGTCGGGAGTGGCGCGCTGGCCAAAAATAAACGCCACCGGGTCGGCACCGGCAGATAATGCCAGCTCTTCAAACTCCCGTGGGTCGTCGGGGCTGTCGATGGCAGAAAGCTCCAGATGTACCAGCACAGCCAGCTCTCCGGATTCCGGGCGATCAAAAAACAAGGATTATTCTCTTGGGATCAATAGTTGGGCCCGCACAAACTGATGAATGTACCGGCGCCGAACAACAGACGCCCCGGGCGAGCCGGGGCGCTGAATACAACGTTACGCAATTTTGCGGGATGACAGGCACTGTAGCCGACGCCGCGGACAGCGGCGCTCTGCAGAACATTGCATCACAGCAGACGACGATTTAGCCGCCGAAGCTGTCGCGCTCACCGCCCTCAGGGGCACCACCTTCACCGCCCGGGCCTGCCGGATTCATCAGCGGCACACGCACGGCGCGGGAGGGAACAACGGTGGAAATTGCATGTTTGTAAACCATCTGGCTTACGGTATTTTTCAACAGTACGACAAACTGGTCGAAAGATTCGATCTGGCCCTGCAGCTTGATGCCGTTCACCAGATAGATAGAAACCGGGATACGCTCTTTACGCAAAACGTTCAGGTAAGGGTCTTGTAAGCTGTGCCCTTTTGACATCTTTGTTCTCCTTGCCAAAAGATAAGTCGCCAGATGACGCACGATCGCGCCCGCGAATCCCGCGGACTGAAGAAACGGCCATGGTAATGAGGCGTATAAAAAAGAGCCAAAAGTTATCGAGGCTCTGTGAGTAACTGACTGAATTGGGACGGATACACCGGCCCACTCACGTTATGGCTGCTCAACCAAGAAATTTCAAGGCCTCAGGCAACATTTCATCGATTTTGCGGACTTTCCCGCCAGGGGCCTGAACGCCAATCCGGTTCAACTCGGGCCAACGTCGCAGCCAGGTGAGCTGACGCTTGGCCAGCTGGCGAGTGGCGGCGATACCCGCCGCCACCATTTCATCGTAATTTGTGTCGCCGTCCAGGTACTCCCATACCTGACGGTAGCCCACCGCGCGAATCGCCGGCAGATCCTTGTGCAGATCGCCGCGGGTCCGCAGCGCTTTCACCTCGTCGAGAAATCCGTTTTCCAGCATCCGCTCGAAGCGCTCCGCGATGCGCCGATGCAGGATACTGCGATCCTCCGGCACGATGGCTAGCTGCTGCACATCAAAGTGCGCCACCGGCGAGGTCTGTGCCTGTTCCGCGCGCAGCTGGGTCATGGTCTTGCCGCTGAGGTGATACACCTCAAGGGCGCGTTCGATGCGCACCGAGTGATTCGGGTGTAACTCGGCTGCCAGAGCGGGGTCCACCTTGCGCAGCTCCTCGTGCAGCGCTGGCCAGCCCTCGCGCTGCGCGCGCGCTTCGATCTCCGCGCGAAACGCCGGATCCGCCTCCGGCATCTCCGCCATGCCCTGCAATAGAGCCTTGAAATACAACATGGTTCCCCCCACCAGCAGCGGAATCTTTCCGCGCCCGCTGATTTCCTCCATCGCCGCCAGCGCGTCGCTGCGAAAGCGACCCGCAGAGTAGCGCTCGGCGGGATCGCAGATATCGATCAGCCGATGAGGGTATCGGGCCAACTCTTCCGGCGTGGGCTTGGCGGAACCGATATCCAGCCCCCGGTACACAAGCGCAGAGTCCACACTGATCAGCTCCACCGGCATCTGATCACTGATCGCCATGGCCAGATCGGTCTTGCCGGAGGCGGTGGGGCCCATCAGAAAAATGGCGCGGGGGCGGCCTTCAGCCGAAGCGTTCAACTTACTGACCTCGCAGAAACCACTTGTCCATATCTCCCAACTTGATTTGAGTCCAGGTCGGGCGGCCGTGATTACATTGGCCGCTGCGCTCGGTGCGCTCCATATCCCGCAACAGGCCGTTCATTTCCGGAATGGTGAGTTTACGATTGGCGCGCACGGAGCCATGACAGGCCATGGTAGAGAGAATCTCGTTGATCTGGTTGCCGATGCGGTCGCTGCTGCCTTCCGCCAGCAGATCGCTGAGTACATCCCGCACCAGCTGTTCCACCGGCGCACCGTGCAGCATGGTGGGCACCTGACGCACCATCAGGGTTTCCGGGCCCGCGCGCTGCAGCACAAAACCCAGCGCAGTGAACACTTCCTCACGTTCTTCAAAGCAGTCCGCCTCGCGCTCGCTCACCGCCAGACTCACCGGCACCAGCAGTGGTTGCGCCTGAATACCGCCGGCGGCGTGGGCGGTTTTCATCTGCTCGTAGACAATGCGCTCGTGGGCCGCATGCATGTCCACCACCACCATACCGTGCTCGTTCTGGGACAGAATATAGATGCCATGGAGCTGGGCGATGGCGAAACCGAGTGGTGGCGCTTCGCTTTCAGACTCTGCAGGCAGCTGTTGCGACCAGCTGCCCGCGGTTGGCGCGGCTACCGGTGCTTCCTGCACGCCGCCCTCAAACGGCTTGTGCAGTTCACCGTAACCCTGCATCTGTTGCTGGATACGCTGGGGTGACGATTGCGGACTGTACCCCTGACCAGTAAACCCACCAGCTTGCGGAGCGGGCTGGGATGGCGCCGACGACAGCGGCATCCGCTCCTGCCCGGAAAATTCTCCCGCGGCCACGCCGGAAACCTGTGGCGACGCAATCTGCTCCTCGCCCTCTTCACGAGCGCCCGGGCGCACATCCGCCAGCGCCCGGTGCAGGGAGCCGAACAGGAAGTCGTGCACCAGGCGGCTATCGCGGAAGCGCACCTCGTGCTTGGTGGGGTGGACGTTCACGTCCACCGAGGCAGGGTCCAGTTCCAGGTACAACACAAACGCCGGATGGCGACCGTGATACAGCACGTCGGCAAACGCCCGGCGCACCGCATGGCTCACCACCCGGTCGCGAATCGCGCGTCCGTTCACATAGAAAAACTGCAGGTCGGCCTGGGAACGCGAAAACGCCGGTTCCGCCACCCACCCCCACAGGCGCAGGCCGCTGCGCTCCATTTCGATATGCAGCGCATTCTGCATAAACGCCGGGCCACACAACTGCGCAACGCGCCGCTCCATTTCTGCACGGCTGGTCCCGCCGCGCAGGTTGTGCACGCCCTTTCCGTTGTGGCGCAGGCTGATGGAGACATCGAAGCGGGAGAGTGCGAGGCGTTTGATGGTCTCGTCGACGCGATTGAATTCGGTTTTTTCGGTACGCAAAAATTTGCGGCGTGCGGGGGTGTTAAAAAACAGATCCCGTACTTCCACGGTGGTGCCGCGGGGGTGGGCTGCTGGCGCCAGCTGGGTTTCCATCTCGCGCCCCTCTGCGGACACAACCCAGCCTTTGCCGGTTTCGTCGCGGCTGCTGGTCATGGTGAGCCGGGCGACGGAGGAGATACTGGCGAGCGCTTCGCCACGGAACCCCAGTGTGGCGACGGCTTCGAGGTCTTCCAGTGCGTGGATTTTCGAGGTGGCGTGGCGGGCCAGGGCCAGATGCAGGTCGTCTTTCTCAATCCCCTTGCCGTTGTCCCGCACCATGATGCGCTTGGTGCCTCCCGCATCCAGATCCACTTCCAGGCGGGTGGCACCGGCGTCGAGGCTGTTTTCCAGCAGCTCTTTAATCACCGATGCGGGGCGCTCCACCACCTCACCGGCGGCGATCTGGTTGGCAAGTCGAGGGGAGAGTAATTGGATATTTTCTGGCATTGGATCTTGGTGTTTTGTCTAACCCCGCTGCCACTCAGGTCGGAGTTCTAAAATAGGCCGTGGCGCCAGAGCACCGGGTATAAGTTTTTGGAACCGAGCTAGGCGCCCCCCTGTGAATCCATCCCTGGGCGCTGCGGCGCAAACATCCTGTTTGCGACGTTTCCAAAAACAACACCCCAGCACTCCCGCTTAAATTCGAATCTCACTACTTCGTTAGCGGAAGGATGAAGCTACCTGCGGGGCATATACGAAGCCAAAATGCTGGGGATGGGTTTTCAAAAGCGTCGGCGACAAGGACGTCGCCGACGCAGCGTACATGGACGTATTCACAGCGGTTTTGAAAACCCATCCCCAGTGTTTTGGCGCCTCCGGAGGACCTTTAAAGCCAAGCTACTGCAGGCCGGGACCACGGTGCTCAACCCGAAGGAATAGTCAATGTCTGCCCCACCCGAATCATGGAAGTCCGCATCCCATTGGCCTTTTTCAGGTCCGCAACAGAAATGTTGTAGCGAGCCGCAATGCCCGACAGGGTATCACCTCGGGAAATCGTATGCTTGCGGTCTATGCGGTCAGCATTGGCCGCAAGCCAGCTGCCCGCCGGAGGGCGGGAAGTAAAATGGGCGACGATGCCCTCGCTGAGCTTTTCCGCCATGCGCCGCTGGAACATCGGGTCGCGCAAACGGCGAGCCTCCTGAGGGTTGGTGATAAAACCGGTCTCCACCAGAATCGACGGCACATCCGGATTGCGCAGCACCGAGAAGTTCGCCTGCTCCACCTTCTTCTTGTGCAGATGGGTAAAACTGCCCAGGGAGCTCAACACACTGGTGCCGATATCCAGGCTCGCATTCATGGTCGCCGTCATCGCCAGATCCAGCAGCACCCCCGCCAGGGTATCGTCCTTATCACTCAGGCTCAGATCCCCCGCACCACCAATCAGATCCGACTCGTTCTCCCGCTGAGCGAGAAAACGTGCGGTTTCACTGGTGGCACCGCGGGAAGAAACCGCGTACACACCCGCACCGCGGGCATCTTTACGGGTGAAGGCATCCGCGTGAATCGAAACAAACAGGTCTGCTCGCAGTTGGCGGCCCTTCTTCACCCGTTCGCGCAGAGGAATGTAGTAGTCGCCGGTACGCACGAGCTTGGCAGAAAAGCCCGGCTTGCCGTCGATGGATTTCTGCAGGTATTTGGAGATTGCCAGTACCACGTCTTTTTCCCGCAGCCCACCTGGACCGAGGGCACCGGGGTCTTCGCCGCCGTGACCGGCATCGATAGCGATAACAATGTCTTTCTTGCCGCTGACCTGTACCTGCTCAATGGTTTTTTCTTCCACCTTGTCGCGGTCGTGCAGGTCGATTACCAGGCGGTCCGGCAGGGTCTCGTGGCGGCGCAGGGCAAAGCTGCGGGGATTGACCGGCTGTTTGAGATCCAGCACCACGCGCAGGTCGCGCTTGTTTTTGGTGGCGTGGCGCACGCCGGCAATGGGGGTATCCGCCAGAGGCAGGTTATCCACGGCGGCGGAGAGCTTGGCACCGCTCACGTCGATTACGACCCGATCCGGGTTCTGCAGGGTGAACAGCTTGTGTTCCGCCGGCCCATCCAGGTCAAACACCAGACGGGTGTGATCCGGAGCGCGCCACAGACGCACGCCTTCGACTTCCGCACTGGATACCGGCAGTGCGACCAGCATTGCCAACAACGAGAGGAAAAATAAATACGTTTTCTGTCCCACCGGCAACCCTGCTCCGATCATTATTATTGCCCTGAAAATCGTCTGCGCGCTTTCGGTTTTTCTTTATTACGGCTTTAAAGCTTTCAGCTCTCGGGAAAAGTGACCCCGGCCAGTAACGCAGCGCCAGCTTCGCTGACTGCTATCAATTTTAGCGCGCGGCCCGTGTCCTGCAGCTGAATTTCAATCTGCAGATCAGGCGCCGGCAATATACCCGCGCCCCGCTCCGACCACTCCACCAGGCTCAAGCTACCGGGGCCGAAGTAATCCCGCACCCCCATGTACTCCAGCTCTTCCGCATCGCCCAGGCGATACAGGTCAAAGTGGTAAACCCGCTCTGTGGAAAACTCGTAGGGCTCCACCAATGTGTAGGTCGGGCTCTTTACCGCACCGCGGTGGCCGAATGCGCGCAATACGCCGCGGCTGAAGGTGGTTTTACCAGCGCCCAGCTGGCCACCAAGAAAAAACACCAGGCCATCGGCCATACCGGTATCCAGGCACGCCTGTCCCAGCGCCTCACCGGCGGCGACGGTAGCCGCCTCGCCGGCAAGGTACAGCATTTTCTCCACAGGCTGCTCGCTCACTGCTTCGACCTCTATCTACCCGACTTAATCCACAAGCCCACGAATATGTGGCAAAAGGTCTGTGGCCAGCAATCCGCGCTGGCCATCGGCGGCGGCGCGGTTGCCGGCTTCGCCGTGCAACCAGACACCCAGGCGCGCGGCTGCGGGCAGATCCATACCCTGACCAATCAAAGAGGCGATCACTCCGGTGAGCAGGTCTCCCATACCCCCGGACGCCATACCCGGGTTGCCGGTATTGATCACATCCACCCCATCGGCGTGGGCGATTACGGTGCCTGCGCCTTTTAATATCACCACACCGCTGAATTTCTCCTGAATATTGCGCGCGGCGGCTACCGGGTATGCGCGGACCTCGGCATTGGAGATACCCAACAAGCGCGCGGCCTCGCCGATATGCGGGGTCAGCACCCAGTCATCGCGTTTGATACCGGCGAGCACGCGGCCACCGGCAAGGATATTCAGCGCATCGGCATCCAGCACCAGTGAGGCTTTGGCGCGACCGGCGCGGGCCAGCAGCTGTTCACTCCACGGAGACTGGCCGAGGCCCGGGCCCACGGCGATCACGTCCGGGGTTTCCAGCAGCGGCTCCAGTTCCTGGCCGGACACCACCGGGTGTGCCATCACTTCCGGGCGGCGGGTAAGCGATGCCATCACGTGTTCCGGGCGCGTCGCCAGAGAGATCAGGCCGCTGCCACAGCGCGCCGCTGCCTCTGCGGCCATCATCGCCGCGCCGCCAAAGCCGTGGTCGCCGCCGACGATCATCACATGACCGAACTGGTTCTTGTAACTGTCTACCGCGCGGGCGGGCAGTCGCTCGAGGCTCTCACCGGTATGGCGGGTCAGCAGCGCCGGTACCTGTGGATAAATCTCCGCAGCTGCGCCCAGATCTTCAAAAATCACCTCGCCGGTGAGCGCCGGGCCGCGCCCGAGGAACAATCCTGCCTTGCGGGCGATAAAGGTGACGGTGGCATCGGCGCGCACCGCGCTTCCACTCTCCTCGACAAATCCGCTGTCCGCATTCAGCCCGGATGGCAGGTCTACGGCCAGCACCGGCGCGTCGGCGTTGTTGATATGTGCAATCGCCACATCCATGGGCGCGCGCAGCGCACCACTGAAACCGGTACCCAGCAAGGCATCCACCAGCACGGTGTTCTTTTCCACTGCGGGCATTGCACCCAGGCTTGTTACCAGCGCGGCTCCCTCGCGCTCGGCAAATCCGTAGGCTTCCAGTGCCTCGCCCTTGAGCTTGTCCGCGGGCACACCCACAAACACCGTCACCGGGATCTGACGCTGGGCGGCCAGCCCCGCGATCACATAGCCGTCGCCACCATTGTTGCCACCGCCGCAGAACACCTGGATCCCACTCACCTCAGGCCAGCGGCCGCGCAGGCAGTCGAAAGCCGCGCGACCGGCGCGTTTCATCAACGCGATGGCGGGGATCTGCTGCTGGCTGATGACCAGCTGATCCAGCTGGCGCACGGCCTCGGCGCTGTAGAGTTTCTGCGCTAACTTCTGCGAGGGCTTCTGCGCGCGAGCACCTTCCGCGGTCATTGGGTTTTGGCTATCCATAAAATCCGTACTGCTTCCGACTGTGGTCAATTTTTAAACTGTGGCAAAATACCGGCAATTATACCGCCTCAACCCCGGAACCGCCGCACGCGGCCACCGCCAATTTCAGGATCACTCCGGCACAAGCAGCACTGAATGACCAATTCCGCCTTTCCCTACATCCCAGAGCCCTCCCCGGAGACCATGGCCGATCTCGCCGCGCAGATTCGCCAGTGGGGGCAGGAGCTGGGTTTTCAGCAGGTGGGGATCACCGACTGCGAACTGACCCGGCACGGCGAGCGCCTGCAGGCGTGGCTGGATGCGGGTTACCAGGGGGATATGGAATGGATGGGCGCCCACGGGGAAAAGCGCTGGCGACCGGAACTGCTGGAAGAAGGCACCATTCGGGTAATCAGCGTGCGCCTGGACTACTTACCACCGGATACCCAGCCAGTACGGATTCTGAAAGACGCCAGCAAGGCGTACGTCTCCCGCTACGCCAACGGCCGCGATTACCACAAACTGATCCGCAAGCGGCTCGCGCAACTGGCGCAGCAGATTGACCGCTACTGCGAGGAGCGCGGCATCGCCTCCCGCGGCCGGGCATTTACCGACAGTGCTCCGGTGATGGAGCGGGCCCTGGCGGAAAAGGCGGGACTGGGCTGGATCGGCAAGAACTGCATGGTGATCAACAGCCAGGCAGGCAGCTGGTTTTTCCTCGGCGAGATCTACACCAACCTGCCGCTGCCGGTGGATGTAAGCGAAGAGCCCAATCAATGCGGCGAGTGCACCGCCTGTCTGAAGGTCTGCCCCACCGATGCCTTTGTCGATGCCTACACCCTGGATGCCCGCCGCTGCATTTCCTACCTGACCATCGAAAACAAGGGCGCCATCCCGGAAGAATTCCGCGAGGCCATGGGCAACCGGGTATTCGGCTGCGACGACTGTCAGATCATCTGCCCCTGGAACAAGTTCGCCACCCCCACCAGTGAAAAAGATTTCCACCCCCGACACGGGTTGGACAGTGGTGCTTTGACGGATCTATTCCGCTGGTCCGAGGAAGAATTCCTGAAGAAAACCGAGGGCTCTGCGATTCGACGGATCGGGTTTGAGCGCTGGCAACGGAACCTTGCGGTTGCCCTTGGCAATGCCGATCCTGCGCCGGAGATTTTCGAAGTTTTAGAGAACGCGTTAAATTCCACAACACCGCTGGTTGCAGAGCATATTGAGTGGGCTTTGGAGCGGCTGCGCAGCGGGCGACGGCGGAAACGGAAGATTAAACGGGCTTGTTAGTATCTTCTTGGCTCGGTGGCTCAGGGTGCTCTGTTGCCAGTTTTGTGGCGCTGAAGCGCCGGGTATCTGTTTCCAAAACCGCTGTGAATACATCCCTGTACGCTGCGTCGGCGACGTCCCTGTCGCCGACGCTTTTGGAAACAGATCCCCGTCACTCCATCTTCGATTTTAAGTGTGGTACTTCGTTAGCAACCAGCCACCTGCCGCTTACGAAGTAAAAAATTTCAATGCGAAGGACGGGTGGCGGGGGCGGGTTTTCGGGAGCGTCGCAAACAGGATGTTTGCGCCGCAGCGCCCAGGGATGGGTTCACAGCGGTCCCGAAAACCCGCACCCGGTGCCCGGCCGCCACCCAAGTAAAAACAGAGCGCCAAGAAACCACCAAACCTCAACTCATACGAAAAAAGTGCTCACGATAGTGCTTCAACTCGTTGATAGAATCGTGAATATCATCCAAAGCCAGATGTGATGAAGTCTTCTTCACCCCATCCAACACATCGGGCCGCCAACGACGAGCCAGCTCCTTGACCGAGCTGACATCCAGATTGCGGTAGTGAAAATAGCGCTCCAACAGCGGCATATATTTCACCAGGAAACGGCGATCCTGACCGATAGAATTGCCGCACATGGGCGAGGCACCCTCAGGCACCCACTGGCCGAGAAACTCGATCGTCTCCCGCTCCGCCTCATGCTCACTGATCTGAGACTCCTTCACCCGGGCGACCAGGCCAGAACCACCGTGCTGTTCGGTGTTCCAGTCATCCATCGCATTCAGCAGCGCATCACTCTGGTGGATCGCCATCACCGGCCCCTCCGCCAGCACATTCAGGCGGGAATCCGTCACCACCGTCGCAATCTCAATGATGCGCTCCTTCTCGGGATCGAGGCCGGTCATTTCCAGATCGATCCAGATCAGATTATTCTGATCCACAATAGTCTCCTTAACAGCCGCAGACGGCAGTGACCCACTGGTTAACATGAGGATAGCGGGCAAGTTACCGCAACCATCCACCGATGCAAGTTATAATCCGCCGCTTTCCACAACCCGAATCCTCATGAGCAAGCGCAAACTCAACCGCCGCCAGCAGTGGCGTATCGCCAAAATCCAGCAGGAGCGGGAAGCCCGCGCGCGCAAGCGGGAGGAAAATCTCGACCAGGCCGCGGAAGAGGGCGACCTGGGGCCGGAGCAGACCGGGCTGGTCATTGCCAACTACGGCAGCCAGGTGCTGGTAGAGAGCGATGCCGACAGTACACTGCGACAGCGCTGCCATATACGCGCCAATATCGAAACCCTGGTCACCGGTGACAAGGTCGCGTGGAACCCCGCCACCGGCGAATCCACCGGTGGCCTCGGTGTTGTCGGCGCGCGCATGCCGCGCCATTCCGAGCTGCAGCGCCCGGACCGCTATGGCGACATGAAAACCGTCGCCGCCAATATCGACCGCATCCTGATCGTCATCGCTCCCTATCCCGAACCCTTCGCCAACGCCATCGACCGCTATCTGGTGGCCGCAGAAACCACCGGTATCCAGCCGCTGCTGCTGCTAAACAAGATCGACCTGATCGACGACAGCAACCGCGCAGCGCTCGAAGAGCTGCTCGCACCCTACCCCGATCTAGGCTACCCAGTACTCAAGTTATCCACAAAGACCGGTGAAGGCCTCGATGGATTACTGGAAACCCTCGCCCAGGGCACCAGCGTCTTTGTCGGCCAGTCGGGCGTCGGCAAGTCGTCCCTGATCAACGGCCTGTTACCGGGCACCGACGCCCGCACCGGCGCGCTGTCGGAAGCCACCGGCAAAGGGACCCACACCACCACCGCCGCGGAACTGTTTCATCTGCCCAGTGGCGGTGATCTGATAGACTCCCCCGGCATCCGCGAGTTCGGCATCTGGCACATGAGCGAACAGGAATTGCTGGAAGGCTACGTGGAATTCCGCCCGTTTATCGGCCATTGCCGCTTCCGCGACTGCAACCACCAAGGCGAACCCGGCTGCGCCATTCAGGAAGCATTGGAACGCGGCGACATCAGCCAGCGCCGTATGGACAGCTACCTGCACCTGCGCAACAGCCTGGAAAACGACTGAGCCAACACAATTAAGCCCAAACGACAGGCCGAACAAAGAAGCTACATTAACAAGGAATCTTCCGTGAGCGATGTACCCCTGATCCTCGAACCGGAACAACTGGCACCCCTGCTGGAACACGAAGAAATCCGTGTCATCGATCTAAGCGCGCCCGCCAACTATCTCAACGGCCACATCCCCGGCGCCATCGGCCTCCCCTTCCAGGCCCTCATGGCCGGCACCCCACCCGCGCCGGGCAAACTGCCCTCGGTAGAGCGCCTCACCGAAGTCATGCGCGCCATCGGCCTCACTCCTGAAACCCATGTGGTCGCCTGCGACGACGAAGGCGGCGGCTGGGCCGGGCGATTGCTGTGGACCCTGGAAGTGATTGGCCACAAGAAATACAGCTACCTCAACGGCGGCATGATTGCCTGGAAAAATGCGGGCCTGCCGCTTACCAATGAAGACGTATCTGTTACCCCCAGCAGCATCGATGTTCAAATAGCCAGCGATGCCCCAATGATCGACGCGCAACAAATCCAGCAGCGCCTAGAGCAAAACGACCTGCAGATCTGGGACGCCCGCTCCCCCCCCGAATATACTGGCGAGCGTGCTGTCGCCATGCGCGCGGGGCATATTCCCGGCGCGATCAACTGCGAATGGACGCAGCTAATGGATCCGCAACGAGACATGCGTATCCGCACCGACGCGAAAGCATTTCTCGCGGCGCTTGGTATCGACGGTGAAAAAGAAATCGCCACCCACTGCCAGAGTCACCACCGTTCGGCGTTTACCTGGCTGGTTGGGAAATCCCTCGGGTACCCGATCAAGGCGTATCCTGGCTCCTGGAGTGAATGGGGAAATTTACCGGATACGCCGATTGAAATTTGATTCAGTGCCATTGTTCACTGGATTCCCGCCTACGCGGGAATGACGGATTCATACTTTCTAACGAAGTAGAGAAATACCAACCGAAGACAAGGTGCCGGGTATGGCTTTGTGAGGCCTTCAAAAACAGGATGTTTTTGCAGAGCCCCCAGGGATGGGTTCACGGCGTGTCTCACAAAGCCATACCCGGTGCCTTGTCGCCACAAAACGACAAGCAGAGCTCCTGTTGAGCCTGCCACCAAACCCAAATAAACGGGACCACAGAAATTACATGCACCCGAAACTATTTATCTTCCTGCAATACATCACTCCCCAGCACCTGCTCTCGCGCGCAGCAGGATGGCTCGCGGAAACCCGCATCGGCGGCATCAAAAATCCATTCACCAAATGGTTCGTGGAAAAATACAAAGTCGACATGAGTGAAGCACTCGAAGAGGACTACACCGCCTACACCTGCTTCAACGACTTCTTCACCCGCGCCCTAAAAGAAGGCGCCCGCCCCATCGTCGAAGGTGAAAGCACCATTGCCGGCTGCGCCGATGGCGCCATTAGCCAGCTTGGCGAAATCCACAACGGCAGAATTTTCCAGGCCAAAGGCCAGGATTACAGCCTGCTCGAACTGGTCGGTGGCGACCCCGAAGTAGCCGCACAATTTACCGGCGGTAAATTCGCAACCGTTTATCTGTCACCAAAAGACTACCACCGCGTGCACATGCCGTTAGACGGCGTTCTTCAGCGCATGATCTACGTCCCCGGCGAACTCTTCTCGGTAAACACCACCACTGCAGAAAATGTCCCGCGCCTGTTCGCCCGCAACGAACGCCTCGTGTGCATCTTCGACACCGCGGCTGGCCCCATGGCGATGATTCTTGTGGGCGCCATGATTGTTGCCGCTATCGAAACCGTATGGGCCGGACAGGTTGCACCCATCAAGCGTCAGATTCGCACCACCCGCTACGACGAGCAAAAACCCATCGCGCTGAAAAAAGGCGAGGAAATGGGTCGCTTCAAGCTCGGCTCTACCGTGGTACTGCTGTTTGGTGCCGACAAGGTAAATTGGCTGGAAGAACTGGCTGCGGAAACACCGGTGAAAATGGGCGAACATTTTGGGGATCTGATTTAGATCCTTTTTTCGAATTTCTCGAAAGCCATTACGAAGCCCGTCATTTCGGGCGAAGGTGGCGATACCGGGTACTTGTTGGCGAGACCTTCCGCGAGAGGGACCTCGCGGAAGAGCCCCCAGGGATGGGTTCACGGCGTGTCTCGCCAACAAGTACCCGGTAGCGGCGCCGCCACCAAGTCCTGATCGAGCGACCCACTCAACCTGCCAAATAAACTATGCCCGCAGTACCAGCCTTCATTCGCACCAACCCAAAACTCGCCTTTTTCGCACTGCTTGCCGTCGCCGCTTCCGGCTTTGGCCAGACATTTTTCATCGCGATTTTCGGCGGTGCACTGCGGGAAGAATTTAATCTGAGCAACAGCTGGTACGGCGCAAGCTACAGCGGCGCCACTCTGTTATCTGCCTTCGTATTATTGGGAGCGGGCACACTGGTGGATCGCTGGCCCCTCAAGCGAGTGGCTGCGCTCGGTGTTTTACTATTGTGTGGAGGCTGCCTGGTACTAGCATTCGCGCAATCCGCATGGATGCTGCTACCGGGATTTTTCCTGCTGCGCTTCGCCGGCCAGGGCTTTATGACCCATATGGGAATGACAACCGCGGGACGCTACTTCACCGCCAATCGCGGCAAGGTGATTGCACTAGCCGCACTGGGGTTCCCCATCGCCGAGGCACTACTGCCCACCAGTGGCTCGCTGATTATCCAGCACAGTGGCTGGCGCAGTGTATGGCTGTTGTCTGCAGGACTGTTACTGCTCGCGATCCTGCCTTTGCTGCTCTGGCTTGCCGGCAATGCCGGAGAGGATAGCCCGCAATCATCCCAGGCAACTTCGGAAAATGAAGGCGACTACACCCGTGCGCAGGTACTTCGCGATCGCGGATTTTATTGCTTGCTTCCCGCCGCGCTGATGACGCCTTTTGTGGTGACCGCGGTGCTGTTTCACCAGGGTGCCATTGCCGATGAGCGGGGCTGGTCACTTTCGGTTTTGGCTGGCGCCTTTGGGGGCTATGCGGCTGGGCACCTACTTGCGCTGTTTTTCGCAGGCAGTCTGGTTGACCGCATTGGCGCACAGCGCAGCTTGCCCATTGCGCTGACACCAATGATTGCCGCGCTGGTGCTGCTCGCATTTAGTGACGCGCCGTGGGTGCCATATGTTTACCTGGCAATGATTGGTGTTGCCCAGGCGGGTACAGGTACCGCGGGCAGTGCACTGTGGCCGGAGCGCTATGGCAGCACGCATCTGGGGGCAATTCGATCGATTTCTCAGGCGAGCATGGTGTTTTCAACGGCAGCTTCGCCGCTGCTGATCGGAATGATGCTGGATCGGGGAGTAGATGTGATGGGTGTGGCGCTATCGCTTGCGCTTATCGTGCTGCTGGCAAGCCTGCTGACACTTGCCGCTGCGCCGACAGCAAAGCAACAAACAGATTAGCTGGCTCAGCTCGACAGGCGTGCCGGCAGGAAGCGGGCAACGAATGCCGGCAGGCGCTGTTCGTACAGATACTGGTCGCGCACCTTGGCCACATCAATTCCTGGGTAGCGGCACGGATCCATATCCTGGGTGATGGTGATGAGACCGACTTCGGCGAGTGACTTTTTGCCTTTCTTCACCAATGCCTGCTTGCGATCGTCATCCGCAGCCATATCGAACAGGCGAGGCTTGGCGAGCAATTTTTTTTGCGCGTCGGTGACCAGCATCACCTTGGGTTTCAGACGGCGCTGGTGGCTCTGCTCCACCACCACAGCGATTTCTCCCGTGGAAAGCTCGACCTGAGTGCCCGTCGGATACAGGCCAATAGACTGGATAAATTCCACCACCAGCTGCTCCTGGAACGCAGAATTGCGCAGGTCGTAGAGTTGCGCCACCGCCTTGGAGGGGGGCACGGGGAATTCGGCACCACGGGGATTGGTGGCCTCATCGTAAAAGGTCACGATTCCACACATGCGCGCCAGCACCGGAATCTGGCCACCGCGCAAGCCTTTGGGATAGCCGCTACCGTCATACTGCTCCTTGTGACACTGCACAATGGTCAGCACGTTACGATCGATATTCGGGTCAGCCGAGAGCAACTTTACGCTGTAATCGACAAATTTTCGGTATTCCAGCTCTGCACGCGGGTCGCGTTTTTCGGCTTTTAACACAGGATCGGACAGGTAAAGCTTGCCTACGTCTTTCAGCAACGTGGCAACACCCAATTGCACCAGCTCTTGCCGCCGCAAACCAATATGTCGGCCAAATACCACCGCCCATACACTGGCGCGAACCGAGTGGCTGTAGGTGTGCTCATCTTTTTCCCGCACCCGTGCCAGCCAGGAGAAAGCATCCGGGCTGCGCAGCACGCTATCGACCATCTGCGAAACGGTGTGATTGACCTGAGCGGTCGGTAGTGGCTGATTCGACTTCAGCTGCACCATTACCTGATGCATGCCCTGGATAATACGCGCGTGCAGCTGTCGTGCCTTTGGCGCCTCTTTGCGCACTGACTCCGGGGCAGCATAGCTGTTGTGCCGAACATGCACGGGCTTGCAGTTGATGGCGACGGGAATGCGGCGCGGGGAGCCCTTTGCGGGAGATTCTTTTGCCGTCGATTCAGCGGCGGCGCGGGTGATTTTGCGCAGTTTTACGCCAACATCACCCACGGTTTTGACCACATCCACATACACGTAGCGGCAGTACTTCTGCAGCTGTCGGATTTCTTCCAGGTCCCGAATATAGAAGCCTTGCAGGGCAAATGGAGTCCGCGTCCACGGGCGATCCAGGCGAGACACAAACATGCCTCGCTGCAGGTCTTCAACGAATACCTTCGCTTGTTGGATTGCCACTAGATGAGTGCCGAGTTAACCGTTTGAGTTTTGTTTTAAATATTCTTCACAGCCGGGCCTGTGCGTGCTGAATAGCGCGACAAATTAAATTTGTCTGACACAGACAGTACCCCGCCGTGGGAGAGCCAATGCGGAGTGAATTGTCACACAAGTCTACTTTCTAGTAGACACTTTAATTGTGATGAATATCACGGATTAGCACCCAAACACCAGCCCGCGGGGAACCTTTCGCCAGACAAGCTTCCAGATTGACGCGCAAATCAACACCCGGGATCCAGAAGCGGTCCGATTGCCCCTCCTAGCACCGTATTTATTCGCCGTGGTATTGCCCGGAGTACTCTACCACCGCATCAAACATGGCACCGGCATGGGCCGGGTCGACCTTAGGGGTAACGCCATGCCCAAGGTTGAAAATATGCCCGCTGCCTTTGCCATAAGCGGAAAGAATCGCCTTTACCTCTTCGCGAATCCGCTCAGGGCTCGCCAGCAGAATGGAAGGGTCCATATTGCCCTGCAGCGCAACCTTGTCACCCACCCGGGCGCGGGCCTTGTTGATGTCGGTGGTCCAGTCCAGCCCCAGTGCCGTCGCACCGGTATCCGCCATCGCCTCCAGCCACTGCCCTCCGCCTTTGGTAAACATAATCACCGGCACCTGACGGCCATCCTGCTCCTTGATCAGTCCCTGCACGATGCGGGCCATGTAATCCAGCGAGAATTCTTTGTAAGCACTATGGCTCAACGCCCCTCCCCAGGTATCGAAGATCTGCACCGCCTGAGCACCGGCACGGATCTGCGCGTTCAGGTAATTAATCACCGAGTCCGCCAGCACGCTCAACAGCTGGTGCATATCCTGCGGGCGGTTGTAGAGCATCTCTTTGGCGCGGGCGAAATCCCGGCTGGAACCGCCTTCGATCATGTAGGTGGCCAGCGTCCAGGGGCTGCCGGAGAAGCCGATCAGCGGCACGCGGCCGTTCAGTTCACGGCGGATGGTGGTGACTGCGTCGGTAACGTAACTGAGGTCCTTGGCTGTGTTCACCACTTCCAGCGTGGCGATATCGGCACTGGTGCGCACGGGCTTCTTGAATTTGGGGCCTTCGCCCTCCTCAAAATACAGTCCGAGGCCCATGGCGTCGGGGATGGTGAGGATGTCGGAGAACAGGATCGCGGCATCCAGGGGATAGCGCTCCAGCGGCTGCAGGGTCACTTCACAGGCCAGTTCTGTGTTGCGGCACAGGTCCATAAAGGTGCCGGCCTTGGCACGGGTAGCGCGGTATTCGGGCAGGTAGCGGCCGGCCTGACGCATCATCCACATGGGTGTGCGGTCGACGGGCTGGCGCAGCAGGGCGCGGAGGAAACGGTCGTTTTGGAGGGGGGCGAACTGGGTATCAGACATGATCACAAGGGCTGGGTAAATGGCCGGCCATTGTACTCTTGAGGCCTCTTTTAGGACAGAGACTCGCCTGACTCCAGATTTATGTGGGTGATTGGGCTGCCCTATTAGAGCTTGGTGGTTCCTATTCGGGTGGCCCAGTGGCGGCTTTGCTACCGGGTGCACCTACGCGGGACACGCCGTAAACCCATCCCTGGGGGCTCGGCTGCGGCCGTCCTGGCCGCAGACGGTCCCGCGTAGGTGCACCCGGTATCAAAACCTTCGCATCAGACTATTGAGACGTTTGGAGCCACGGAGAAACCCGTCCGTGGCTCGGGTTAAACATTGCAGCCAGAATCGAAGGTGCTGATACCGAGAAAGGTTTGCCAGACCTTCCGCGAGAGGGACCTCGCGGAAGAGCCCCCATGGATGGGTTCACGGCGTGTCTGGCAAACCTTTCTCGGTAGCAGCACCGCCACAAAACCCAACTATCGGGACCACAAATCCAGTATTAAACCTCGAGGAAATCGAGGATTCCCTCGGCAGCCTGACGCCCTTCCCAGATAGCAGTAACAACGAGGTCAGAACCGCGAACCATATCGCCACCGGCAAAGACTTTTTCGTTGGAAGTCTGGAATTTGTATTCCTGCTTCTCAGGCGCAACAACGCCACCCCAGTCGGCCACTTCGATATTGTGGTCACCGAACCACTCAGCAGGGCTCGGGCGGAAGCCAAAGGCCACCAGTACAATATCTGCAGGGATGATTTCTTCGGATCCGGGGACCACTTCCGGGCGACGGCGGCCGTTTTCATCGGGCTCACCCAGCTTGGTGGTTACCACCTTAACGCCTTCCACCTTGCCGTCGCCGACAATTTCTACCGGCTGGCGATTGAACAGGAAGCGAACGCCCTCTTCCTTCGCATTCGCCACCTCGCGGCGGGAACCTGGCATGTTCTCCTCGTCACGACGGTAAGCACAGGTCACGCGCTTGGCCCCCTGACGAATGGAAGTACGGTTACAGTCCATCGCAGTGTCACCACCACCCAGAACCACAACGCGCTTGTCTTCCACCGAAATGAAATCTTCCGGCTTCTTCTCAAAGCCCAGATTGCGATTCACATTGGCCACCAGGAACGGCAGCGCATCGTAAACGCCCGGTAGATCCTCACCGGGGAAACCGCCCTTCATGTAGTTGTAGGTGCCCATCGCCAGGAACACCGCATCGTAATCGGCCATCAGCTGATCGAAGGTGATGTCCTTGCCGATCTCGGTTTCCAGACAGAACTCCACGCCCATCTCGGTAAAGATCGCGCGACGCTGCTGCATCACGGATTTTTCCAGTTTGAACTCCGGGATACCGAAGGTCAGCAGGCCGCCGATTTCCGGGTACTTGTCGAATACCACAGGCTGTACGCCATTGCGCACCAGCACGTCCGCACAGGCGAGGCCCGCGGGGCCGGCACCGACCACGGCGACGCGCTTGTCGGTCTTCTTCACCGCGCTCAGATCCGGACGCCAGCCCAGGGCGAAGGCGGTATCGGTGATGTACTTCTCGGCGTTGCCGATGGTCACCGCACCAAAGCCGTCGTTCAGGGTACAGGCCCCTTCACACAGGCGATCCTGCGGGCACACGCGACCACACACTTCCGGCAGGGAGTTGGTCTGGTGACTCAACTCCGCCGCTTCCATGATGTTGCCCTCGCTGATCAGGCGTAGCCAGTTCGGGATGTAGTTGTGTACCGGGCACTTCCATTCGCAGTAAGGGTTACCGCAATCCAGGCAGCGGTGGGCCTGGCTGGCCACCTGCTTCTCGGTGTACGGCTGGTAGATCTCCACAAACTGGTTGGTGCGCGTGATGATGTCTTTCTTGGCGGGGTCCACTCGGCCCACGTCGATAAACTGAAAATCGTTGTTCAGACGCTGTGACATAAGTAAATATCCCCCTTATTCGCCGCGCTTGCGTACATCGGACAGCAGTCCGGCGAGGCTGGCAGCCTTCGGCTTCACCAACCAGAATTTGTTGAGGTAGTCGTCGAAGTTGTCCAGCAACTCCGCACCCCAGGCGCTGCCGGTCTCGGCAACGAACTCTTCGATCACTTCGCGCAGGTGACTCTGGTATTCCTCCAGGGCCTCGCTGCTGATGCGACGCAGCTCGATCAGCTCGTGGTTGCACTTGTCGAAGAAGTCACGATCCATATCCAGCACATAGGCAAAGCCACCGGTCATGCCGGCACCGAAGTTGACCCCGGTCTTACCCAGCACCGCGACCATACCGCCGGTCATGTACTCACAGCAGTGATCACCCGCGCCTTCCACGACTGCAAAGGCACCGGAGTTGCGCACACCGAAACGCTCACCGGCACAGCCGGAAGCGAACAGCTTGCCGCCGGTGGCGCCGTACAGACAGGTGTTACCGACAATGCTGGTTTCCTGGGAGGCGAACTCGCTGCCCTTGGGTGGGCGGATCACCAGCTTGCCGCCGGCCATGCCCTTGCCCACGTAATCGTTGGCGTCGCCTTCCAGGTACATCTCCAGACCACCGGCGTTCCACACGCCGAAGGACTGACCGGCAACACCGGAAAGACGCAGTTTGATCGGCGCGTCCACCATGCCCTGATTGCCGTGGCGCTTGGCGATCTCGCCGGACAGGCGCGCCCCGATGGAGCGGTCGCAGTTGGTCAGCTTGAAGCTGAACTCGCCACCGGCCAGGTTTTCGATCGCGGGCAGGGTTTCTTTCACCATGCGCTCCGCAAGCAGACCCTTGTCCCAGGGCTCGTTCTTGGCCAGCTGACAGGTTTGCGGCTTGCTGTCGAGCAGCGGATCTGAGTGCAGCAGCGGTGACAGATCCAGCGTCTTCTGCTTGGCGGTGCGGCCTTCGAGCGTCTCCAGCAGATCCACGCGGCCCACCAGCTCGTCCATGGTGCGCACACCCAGGCTCGCCATCCACTCGCGGGTTTCTTCGGCTACAAACCTGAAGAAGTTCATCGCCATTTCCACGGTGCCGATGTAGTGCTCGTCGCGCAGATCCTTGTTCTGGGTGGCAACACCGGTGGCGCAGTTGTTCAGGTGACAGATACGCAGGTATTTACAGCCCAGCGCCACCATGGGCGCGGTGCCGAAGCCGAAACTCTCGGCACCCAGCATGGCCGCCTTGACCACATCCAGACCAGACTTCAGACCGCCGTCGGTCTGTACCCGCACATTGCCGCGCAGATCGTTGGCGCGCAGGGTCTGATGGGTTTCCGCCAGGCCCAGCTCCCAGGGGGAACCGGCGTAGCGAATGGAAGTGATCGGGCTCGCCGCGGTACCGCCGTCGTAACCGGAAATGGTGATCAGGTCCGCGTAGGCCTTGGCCACACCGGCAGCGATAGTGCCAACACCGGGACGGGAAACCAGCTTCACGGAAACCAGCGCATCCGGGTTGACCTGCTTCAGGTCGTAGATCAGCTGCGCCAGATCCTCGATGGAGTAGATATCGTGATGCGGCGGCGGCGAGATCAGGGTCACACCGGGCACGGAGTAGCGCAGGCGCGCGATCAGTTCGTTGACCTTGCCGCCGGGCAGCTGGCCGCCTTCACCGGGCTTAGCGCCCTGGGCGACCTTGATCTGCAGCACTTCGGCGTTTACCAGATAGTGCGGGGTCACCCCGAAACGGCCGGAGGCGATCTGCTTGATTTTGGAGACCTTGTCGGTGCCAAAACGCACCGGATCCTCACCACCTTCACCACTGTTGGAGCGACCACCGAGGCGGTTCATGGCCTGAGCCAGGGCCTCGTGGGCTTCCGGCGACAGGGCGCCTAGGGACATGGCAGCGGAATCGAAGCGGCGCAGGATATTTTCCGCGGGCTCCACTTCTTCCAGCGGCACCGGCTGCACGTCTTTTTTTAGCCCCAGCAGGTCGCGCAGGGTGGCCACCGGGCGCTGGTTGATCAGGGTGGCGTAGTCGCGCCAGGCACCGTAGTCGCCGGTGCGTACCGCTTCCTGCAGCGCCTTCACCACGTCCGGATTGAACGCGTGGTATTCCTCGCCGTAAACAAATTTGTGCAGGCCGCCGGGCGAGACTTTCTTGCGCGGTTTCCATGCCAGTTGCGCGCGCGCGCGCATATCGTCTTCCAGCTCTTTAAAGCCGGCACCCAGAACCCGGGCGGGCGCTTCCGGGAAACACAGGTCGATCACGTCCTGGGACAGACCCACCAGTTCGTACAGCAGTGCACCGCGGTAGGAAGCGATGGTGGAGATACCCATCTTCGACAGGATCTTCAGCAGGCCCTTGATGATGCCGTTGCGGTAATTTTTCTGCGCGGTGGCAGCGTCCAGCAGCAGCTCACCAGTTTCGATCAGGTGATTGATGATGCTGTAGGAGAAGTACGGGTGCACCGCGGTGGCGCCCACACCAATCAGACATGCCAGCTGGTGAGAGTCGCGCGCGGTGGCGGTATCCACCACGATATTGGAGTCACAGCGCAGACCGTTGTGCACCAGGTGGTGGTGCACCGCGCCGGTCGCCATCAGCGCATCGATGGGCAGCTTGCCCTCTTCGATTTCGCGATCCGACAGCACCACGATCACGGTACCGTCCTTGCGCACGGAATCTGCGACATCAGTGCACAGCTTTTCAATGGCGCTCTTCAGGTCCAGCTTCGCAGGGTCGTAATTCAGATCGAAAACTTTCGCGGTGAATTCCTCGCGGCCGAGATCCAGCAGCGCGGTGTACTTCATGTGCGAAAGCACCGGGGAAGACAGGATCACGCGGTCGGCGTGTTCGACGGTCTCCTCGAAAACGGATTTTTCACGGCCCAGGCAGGTTTCCAGGGACATGACGATGGTTTCCCGCAGCGGGTCGATGGGCGGGTTGGTCACCTGCGCAAACTGCTGGCGGAAATAGTCATACAGGCAGCGGTTGCCCTCGGACAGCACTGCCATCGGGGTGTCGTCCCCCATGGAACCCACGGCTTCCTGGCCGGCTTCCGCCAGCGGGCGGATCACCTGGTCGCGCTCTTCCAGGGAGGAGCTGAACAGCTTCTGGAAAACCTTGAACTGGTCCAGGGAGAAGTTGTTGTCCACCGGTGCAGTCACCAGGGTAGAGCGGATACGGCGGGCCTTTTCCTTCAGCCACTTTTTATAGGGCTGGGCTTTTTTCAGCTCGCCATCCACCTCGGCGGTGTGGCGCAGTTCGCCCTTGAGGGTATCCACAGACAGAATCTGACCCGGCCCCAGACGCCCCTTGGCAACCACGTCCGCCGGGTCGTACTGGTAAGTACCCACTTCGGACGCAACGGTGATGAAGTCGTCCTTGGTGATGACCCAGCGGGACGGACGCAGGCCGTTGCGGTCGAGGGTACACACGGCGTGGCGACCGTCGGTCAGTACCAGTCCGGCGGGACCGTCCCAGGGCTCCATATGCATGGAGTTGTATTCATAGAAGGCGCGCAGGTCCGAGTCCATGGTGTCCACGTTCTGCCACGCCGGCGGTACCAGCATGCGGATCGCGCGGTGCATGTCGATGCCGCCCACGGTGAGCAGCTCCAGCATATTGTCCAGGCTGGAGGAGTCAGAGCCCACACGGTTCACCAGCGGCTTCAGCTCGGACAGCTCCGGTACCAGCTCGGTGATGAACTTGTTGGTGCGCGCCACGGACCAGTTGCGGTTACCGGTAATGGTGTTGATCTCACCGTTGTGCGCGAGCATGCGGAACGGCTGTGCCAGCGGCCAACGCGGCATAGTGTTGGTGGAGAAGCGCTGGTGGAACACGCAGATGGCGGTTTCCAGGGACGGGTCTGCAAGATCCGGGAAGAAGGCCGGCAGGTCTGCCGGCATCATCAGGCCTTTATAGGACAGTACCGAGGTAGACAGGCTGCCAATATAGGTAGCATCGGTCAGCTGCTGCTCGGCCTTGCGGCGCGCAACAAACAGGCGCGCATTGAACTGCTGCTGCTCCAGCGCAGATTCCGCGTTGTTAATCAGCAGGTGCTCGAAGCGCGGCAGGGACTGCTTGGCAATTGGGCCAAGGCACTCTTCATTGGTGGGCACCACGCGCCAGCCGGCGACTTGCAGGCCCTGCTCCTGTACCGCAGATTCGAGAATGGCGCGCGCGCTGGCGGCTTCCACCTCGTCCAGCGGCAACATGATGGAGCCGACCGCGTACAGGTCCGTCAGGTCCTGGCCAAATTGCGTTTTGGCCACGGTGCGCAGGAAGCCGTCCGGCTTCTGCAGCAGCAGGCCACAGCCGTCACCGGTTTTGCCATCGGCGGCAATACCGCCGCGGTGAGTCATGCAGGTCAGCGACTCAATCGCTGTCTGCAGTAACTTGTGGCTGGTTTGCCCCTTCAGGTGGGCGATCAGTCCAAAGCCACAGTTATCTTTGAACTCATCCAATCGATACAGACCGCTACCCATAGAATTCCTCAAAGTGTTATCGCTCCCCCGTACGCCCTGACCGCCCGCTTGCGCGCATTGACAATCAGTTCACAGCCGGACGGCTATCCCAGGGGGTATATTTATCTACTCTCAAGCCAAAAGTGCCGCAGATGTCACTGAATTTTCTGTACCCCAATGACAAAAAAAGCCCGCGTGAGGGGCTTGGGGTTACTCGCTTTATGCGAGCCTGCGCTTGTTGTTATCGGCTCATATCCCCGGCTTTCACCGAGGGGGCGCGCAATATTACTCGTGCCCCCCTGCAATTGCAAGATTCGTCAGTTTTTTCCGCTGTTGGCGGCAGGTTTAACCGATTTATCTTCTTTTGACACCCACTGCCGTCAAAGAATCCTCACTTTGGTAGTAAAACTACAGAACTGTCACCGTGCGCCGCAGGCGCGCAAAGCCTCTATCAGCTGCTCTTTGGGCGTATCGTCGATTATTTGCGCGTCGCCCAGCCCATGCAGCAGCACAAGACGTAACTTGCCATCCTGCACCTTTTTATCCACAGACATTGCCGTCAGATAGTCGTCGACCGTCATATCCGCAGGGGATTGTTGCGGCAAATTCGCCTGACTTAGCAGGGCACGTAAACGCTGCACCTCGTCATCATCGATCCAGCCCCGCAGGCGCGACAGCTCCGCCGCCATCACCATACCGGCGGCAACCGCCTCGCCGTGCAACCACTTGCCGTAGCCCTGGACCGCTTCAATGGCGTGACCGAAGGTATGACCAAAATTGAGAATGGCACGACGGCCGGATTCGCGCTCATCATCCGCAACCACTGCCGCCTTGTCCGCGCAGCTGCGTTCCACCGCGTAAGCGAGCGCTTCCGGATCCCGCGCCAATAGCTTGTGCATATTCTGTTCCAGCCACTGGAAAAATGGCTTGTCGCAGATCATGCCGTACTTGATAACCTCCGCGATACCCGCGGAAAGTTCGCGATCAGGGAGCGTATTCAGGGTATCGATATCGATCAGTACCAGCTGCGGCTGATAGAAAGCCCCGATCATATTTTTGCCGAGCGGGTGATTGACCCCGGTCTTTCCACCCACCGATGAATCCACCTGGGACAGCAAGGTGGTAGGCACTTGCACGAAATCCACACCGCGCTGGTAGCAGGCAGCCGCAAAACCGCTCATATCGCCAACGACACCGCCGCCGAGGGCAACAATGGTAGTGGAGCGATCGTGGCGCTTTTCCAGCAGGGAATCAAATACCCGGTTGAGCGTATCCAGGGTTTTGAACGCCTCACCATCCGGCAACTGGATGGAATCAACCTTGGTAAAACCTTTCAGCCCCTCGAGCACTTTTTCCAGATACAGCGGCGCGATGGTCTCGTTGGTGACGACGAGTACCTGCTTGCCGCGAATGGCCTGCTCAAAGTGGGATGGATTATTTAACAGCGAGGAGCCAATCAGGATCGGGTAGCTGCGCTCGCCCAGGTCGACGTTTAGACGGTGCATGGTTACTCCCTAACGTGCACGGAATAAAAGGAGGGATATTGAATTCGGGGTTTTTAGAGAAGCGTATTAACCGACAGCTTCGTCTTGCAAACGGTCTGTCACCAGTTGCGCTGCCTGCTTGGGGGTACAGTGGTCGGTATCGCACACCAGATCCGCCACTTCCGCATAAAACGCTTCGCGCTGCCGCAGAATCTCAGCGAGCTTGGCCCGCGGATCATCTACTTGTAGCAGTGGTCGGTTGCTGTTCTTTGAAGTGCGCTCTACGAGCTGATCCAAACTCGCCCGCAGATAGACCACAAAGCCCTGCCCTTTAAGCAATGCGCGATTTTCAGGCATCAGCACAATGCCGCCGCCGGTAGCAACCACCTGTGCTTCGCCGTTACACAAATCCGCCAGCACCTCGCTCTCTCGTCGGCGAAAACCGGCCTCCCCCTCCACATCAAAAATCCAGGGAATATCGGCACCGGTGCGGTCTTCAAGTACTTTATCCGAATCGGCAAAAGGCAGCCCGAGTTGGGCTGCCAGCAATTTGCCGATAGTGGACTTGCCGGCCCCCATGGGGCCGACAAGAAAGATGGGCTGGGTAATCACTTGCTGAAGGAGAGGAACTCGTCCTGCATGATGCGGGGCGTAATAAAGATCAGCAGTTCGCGCTTGTCCTCTTCGCGACTGGTCCGCTTGAACAAGTGGCCGAGGAAGGGAATATCTCCCAAAAATGGCACCTTGCTTTCACCTTCAATAGTTTGCGCCTCGAAAATACCACCCAAGACAATAGTTTCCCCGTTGGCAACCAGAACCTTGGTCTGCAGTGAGTTCACATTGATTGCCGGTATTTGCGCACCGGTAATCACATTGGTGAACAATTCACCGACACTGTTCTGATCGATGTTCAGATTCATGATGATATTGTCATCCGGTGTAATCTGCGGGGTTACGTTGAGCAGCAATACAGCTTCTTTGAAGGTTACTGACGCCGCACCAGAAGAAGTCGCCTCCAAATATGGGATTTCCACACCAGAGCGGATGCTCGCCTCCTGCTTGTCCCCGGTAACCACCTTGGGCTGGGACACGATTTCCGCCTTGCCCACATCTTCCAGCGCAGAGAGCTCCAATCCAAGCAGAAAATCATCCTTCAGAATGGCGTAGGCCACACTGCCAACTGCATTGGTGACTCCAAGATCAACCAGCATAGGGTCATGCAACGTTGTTGGAGCAGACAAATCCGGGCCATTTCCATCGCCATCAGAGATTTGACCAAACTGGCTGCCAGATCCAATACCAATGGCATCGTCGCTGATATTGTGGTCTTCCATGTAGTTCCAGCGCACGCCCACATCACGCAGGAAGCCAGTATTTGCAGTCACCAGGCGAGCCTCGATCATGACCTGGCGAATAGGGATATCAATTGCATTAATCAGGTCGCGGAACTGAGCAATTTTTTCGTCCGTATCGGTGAGAATAATCGTATTGGTACGCTCATCCACGATGGCGCTCCCCCGCGGAGACAAAATACTGCGGCCTTCCTGATCATCGCGACCTCCGGCGAAGTTACCCTGGCCAAAGCCACCGCCAGCACCCTGCCCTTGACTCATGCGGTCGCCGACAAACAAGGTGAAGATTTCACGCGCGTCGGCATAGCGTATAGAAATATATTCGGTACGCAGGGGGGCAAGCTCTTCCAGCTGCTTGCGGGTTTCGAGCTCGCGTCGCTCTCGCTCGGCAATTTCAGCGGCCGGCGCCACCATGATTACATTCCCGTCCTGACGTTTGTCGAGCCCCTTCGCTTTTAGAATAAGCTCCAGCGCCTGATCCCAGGGCACACCGTCAAGACGCAGGGTAATGCGGCCCTGCACGGTATCACTGGCCACAAGATTCAGATCGGTAAAGTCTGCAATCAACTGCAGTACCGAGCGCACTTCAATATCCTGGAAGTTCAGCGACAGCTTTTCGCCGGTAAACGCAAATTCTTTCTGCTTCTCGCGCACCTGCGCCACAGTGAGAGGCTTAACGCTCAGGACATACTCTGTATCCGCCTGATAGGCCAGGTAGTCGTACTCCCCGTCATGTGGGTCCACGGTGATCACGGTGTTGCGGCCGTCGTAGTCGACACTGATCGCATTTACCGGCGTAGCGAAGTCAGTCACATCGAGACGCTGACGCAGAGAAGCGGGCAGCTCGGCACCAAGGAAGGTCAGCACGATCTTGCCGCGGGTGCGCTCAACATCGATATTTACCGCCGGATCACTAAGGCTAACGATGACCTTGCCTTCACCGCCTTCACCACGGCGGAAATCCACATTATTGATACCGACATTACCGGCAGGCTTAAACTGCGCATTGCCACCGATGTTTGTGCTGCTGTGCACCGGTGCCGTCGCAACCGCTGCGGTGGTTGCGGTGTCTGCCCCGACCTCCAGAACAACCTGATTACCGACACGCTCACTGGTGTACACCGGGAGCTCATCCAAATTTAAAATCAGGCGAGTGCGGTCTTCACCGGACACGATCACCGCGCTACGCGCGGCACCGATATCCATCGTGTACTTTTTCTGCGGTAATACACTTTCCACACCTGAAAAGTCCATCACAATACGTGCGGGCTGTTCAATGGTGTAGCCCGTGGGCTCCGGGGGCACATCACTGAAAGTGAGGCGCAACTGCAGGCGACTGCCCGGCAGTTCGGAGAACTGGATATCATTCAACTGGCTGGCCAGGGCCGGCGCCGCCAGGGGCAGAATCAGCAGGCCCAGCAGCAACGCTTTCGCGCGCGGCAGCCTATTGGCTCCCCATGCCAATACACTGGCGAGTTGCTTGGTGATCATTTTTAGTTGTCCTTGTCTTCCAAAGTCAGAGCCCGCGGCCGTTCAATCCAGCCGCCGGTGCCGTCCGGCACAATTTCCAGTACATCGAGTTGTGACGATGAGGCGTTGACCACACGCCCGTGGTTTTTACCCATATAGTTGCCAATGGTGATGCGATGGATTCCCCCATCACCATCATTTACCAAGGCCCAGAGCTGGCCACCCCGCGATAGGGTACCCACCATGGAAAGTGCATCGAACGGGAAACGTTCCAACAGCTCTTTCTGCCGATTGATATCCGGTGCCACATCCAGCTTGCGCCCCACCAAACGTTGATCAGCCTCCAAAACCGGCCGGATAAATGGACTGCGCATAGCTGCCGCACTGTAGACGTAGGGACTGTACGGTGTGAATGTGGGGATAGGCTCTATCTGTCCTTTCGGCTTGTGTTTTACCGCGGCCATTTTCTGGCGCAGGTCACCGTGATTACCATCGAGACTACAACCGGAAAGTGCCAGCAGGGCCGCGGTCAGAGCGAAGTATTTTTTCATCCTTCCTCTCCCTGATCCTTATAGCGATAGGTCTTGGCGTTCACCACCATGTTCAGCAGCGCCGCACTGTCCTTACTCGTGTTGATATCGAAGTCATGCAGGGTCACGATTCGCGGCATACCGGCAACACCCGAAATAAAGGCACCGAACTCGTGATATCCGCCCTGCACTTCGATACGAATTGGCAGCTCCACGTAGAATTCGCCCACCTGCTCGCCCTCAAGAGCCACCTTCTGAATTGTCAGCCCACTGCCGCGACCAAATTCATCGATATCTTCGAGTAACCCGGGAACCTCGGTATCCTTAGGGAGCTGCTTCAGCAGTGCGCCAAAGGTCTCTTCCATCTCCACCAGTTGTTCGCGGTAAGCCTCAAGGTTGCTTGCTTCAAAAGATTTACGCTCGAACTGGGTAAACAGCTCGCGTTCTTTGTTTGCCGCAAAATCAAGCTGGCTGTAGCGGTCCTTGATCATGAAAAAGTAGCCGCCACCAACAAGTACCGCGGCAATCACAACTAACAACGCGATACGGCCGGCAACGGGCCAGACACCGACACGGGAGAAGTCGATGTCGTTTAAGTCCAATTCATTCAGCTGTTTTAGAGTATCTTCAAGCGCCACGATTACGCTCCATCATTGGCGCCATCAGCGCTCTCTTCTTTTTTTCGACCGCTGACATTTACCGTCATCTCAAATGCGCTGGCCTGCTCACCAAACTCGGGTTTGGCTGTCACACCGGTAAGGTTTGGGGACTGATACCACTCGGACTGATCCAGACTGCGCATAAACGAGGAAACCCGGTTGTTCGACTCCGCCACGCCAGAAATACTTATCGTTTTTCCGATGCGCTTAACGTTCGTCAACCACAGGCCTTCCGGCGTGGAGCGCACCATCTCATCGAAATAGCGCACCGCCAAAGGACGATTGCCCTGCAACTCCTGGATCACACGCATACGATCGATCAGCTCCTGGCGGCGCTTCTTGAGATCCTTGATCTCCTTGACCTGCTTGTTCAGGGCGGTGATTTCGGTGTTCAACAACTGGTTGCGCTCGTTCTGGTTGACGATCTGCGCATCCACCGTCTTCATCCACATAAACACGGAGAAGCCGGCAGCAATCACCACCAGTGCAGCAACCTGCTGGAACTCTTTCTGCTTCTGCGCCCGGAATTCCTGGCGCCAGGGGAGTAGGTTAATTTTTGCCATTGATCAGAACTCCCTTTCGCGCATCGCGAGGCCGGCGGCAATCATCAGCGACGGTGCTTCGCCCGCCAACGCCTGGCGATTGACCCGGGAGGCAACACTCATATCCCGGAAGGGATTGGCTACCAGGGTGGGCTTGTTAAGTTTTTCACCCACCAGCTCGGCGAGCCCCTCCATCGCAGCAACGCCGCCACCCAGCAGGATGTAATCAACGTCACTGTAAGAGGTGGAGGAATAGAAGAATTGCAGCGAGCGGGTAACCTGCTGCACCACCGCGTCGCGGAAAGGCTCAAGCACTTCCGGGTAGTAATCGTCTGGCAGCCCACTGCCGCCCTGGCGCTTGGCCAGTGTGGCCTCTTCCGCGGACAGACCGTAGCGCCGCTGGATCTCGTCAGTGAGCTGACGACCGCCGAACAGCTGTTCGCGGGTGTACACGGTGCGCCCGTCTACCATCACAGACAGAGCACTCATGGTGGCGCCGATATCGATCACCGCGACCACCAACTGCTCCTGCGCCGGAAACTGGTTGTCCAGCAGGGTGTAAGCGCGCTCGATGGCGTAAGCCTCAACATCCACAACTCCGGGCTGCAGATCGGCTTCGGTCAACGCGGAAATTCGCTGTTCAACATTTTCACTGCGGCAGGCAGCAAGTAGTACTTCCACCTGACCCTCACCCTTCTCGGACGGCCCCTGCACCTCAAAGTCCAGGTTGACCTCATCCAGCGGATA
This sequence comes from Microbulbifer sp. ABE4_465, assembly GCF_056160765.1. Classification (NCBI taxonomy): domain Bacteria; kingdom Pseudomonadati; phylum Pseudomonadota; class Gammaproteobacteria; order Cellvibrionales; family Microbulbiferaceae; genus Microbulbifer; species Microbulbifer sp. ABE4_465. The sequence goes on along the minus strand of NZ_JBSWXV010000004.1, from coordinate 217,978 downwards.
GGGAATGTACTGATCCGCCTCCAGCGCTATCTGGGCTTCCAGTGCGTCATCGGAGAGATCGGCAGGCATATCCAGGGTTTTGGTAATGACTGCAGAACCGGAAACAGCCACCGCAGCCTGCCGCAGGCGGGTCTTGGACCGACGCACCACCTTGCGGATAGCCTCGGCAATCGCACCCACATCATTGATATTTTTATCCACTACCGCATTCGGAGGCAGAGGCTCGGTTGCATAGCTTTCCACGCGGTATTTGTCGCCACTGCGACTCAGTTCGAGCAACTTGACCGAGGTGGAGCTAATATCGAGCCCAAGCATGGCTTTCGGGCCCTTGTTGAGAAAAGGGAGCATCCCCATTTTTCTTATCTTTTCCGTGGGTTATGGAGGTTTGATGGTATAGCACTTTAAATTACCGTCGCAACCGCCTTTTGCATAGGTATCAGTGCACATTATTCGTATAATTGTCGAACAGTGCCCGAAAAATTGATCAAGACGTATACAGAAGCATCTCAATGACCGAAAAAGCCCGCAACCGCCTGCTGTCACTGCTGTGGCTGGCTCTGGCCGGCGCCGCCGCCGGCGCAATGGCGTTTTCCAGCATCTACCTGTACCTGAAACCGGGCCTGCCCTCGGTGGAGAGCCTGCGCGACATCCGACTGCAGACGCCTCTGCGCATCTACTCCAGAGACATGAAGCTTATCGGTGAATTTGGCGAGAAGCGCCGCAGCCCTATAACCATCGATCAAACACCCGACATGTTCATCAGGGCCATACTGGCTGCGGAAGACGACGGCTTCTACTCCCACAGCGGGGTATCGATCAAAGGCCTGATGCGCGCGGTGCGCCAGCTGGTCGCCAGCGGCTCCATCCAGTCTGGCGGCAGCACCCTTACCATGCAGGTGGCGCGCAATTTCTTCTTGAGCCGGGAACAGCGCTTTATTCGCAAATTCAACGAGATCCTGCTGTCACTGCAGATCGAGCAGGAACTCAGCAAGGACGAAATTCTCGCCCTGTACATCAACAAAATATTTCTCGGCAATCGCGCCTACGGCTTCCAGGCCGCGGCCCACGTCTATTACGGCAAGGACATCAACGAACTGAACCTGGCCCAGTGGGCGATGATGGCAGGGTTGCCCAAAGCGCCCTCCACCTACAACCCCATCGCCAACCCGTCTCGCGCTCTGGTGCGCCGGAACTGGATTCTGAAACGAATGTTGGATCTGGGTCACATCGACCAGGACGACTACAAGAACTCGATTACTGCGCCGGTTACCGCCCGCTACCACGGCCGCGATCTGGATCTGAGCGCACCCTATGTGGCGGAGATGGCGCGCAAGGAAGCGGTAGACTTGTTTGGCGACGCCGCCTACACCGACGGCTATCAGGTCATTACCACCGTGGATAGCAAGCTGCAGGACGCCGCGCGCAAGGCCCTGCAACATGGCCTCGAAACCTACGACGGCCGCCATGGCTACCGGGGCCCGGAGCAACGTCTCGATATCGAGCTGCTTGCAGACAACGACCAGCTGGTAGATCTGCTGCAGGAAATTCCGGTACTGGGCGGCCTGCAGCCAGCGGTGGTGACTGTGGTAGCCCCACAGAGTCTCAGCGTTCAGTTGCGCGACCGCCGCGTAATCGAGATTCCCTGGGAGAACGGCCTCAGCAGTATCCGCCCGTATATTTCCGAAAACGCCCGCGGCGCGCGCCTCAAGTCCGCTGATGAGATGTTCGCGCCAGGCGATGTGGTGCGCCTGCGCCGGGTGCTGGTCAGCGCAGAACAGGTCGCCGAAGAGCAGAAAGCAGCCCGCGAGGCCACCCTGGCTTCCGCTGCCGATGAACGGGCAAATGCCGACGTCACCGATGACCCCTTCGCCAGCCCGCAAGGTCTCGACGAGGAAGAAGCACAGGAACAACCCCAGGCGCGAGAGGAATGGCACCTGGCTCAGATCCCGGAAGCCCAGGGCGCACTGGTTTCCCTGGAGCCGGAAGATGGTGCTATCCGCGCACTGGTGGGTGGCTACGACTTCCGCCAGAGCCACTTCAACCGAGTCACCCAGGCCGCGCGCCAGCCGGGCTCCAGCTTCAAGCCGTTTATCTACTCTGCTGCGCTGGAAAATGGCTATACAGCCGCCAGCATAATCAACGATGCGCCAATTATCTTTGAACAGACCAATCTGGAAGATGTGTGGCGACCGGAGAACGACGGCGGCACCTTTTTGGGGCCCACACGCCTGCGCAAGGCGCTGTATATGTCCCGCAACATGGTGTCCATCCGGCTCTTGCAATCGCTGGGCCTGGACCGCGCGCTGGCCTTCGCGGAAGGTTTTGGCTTCGAGCGCTCGAAACTGGCCCGCAACCTGTCGATTGCCCTGGGTAGCTCGGCACTGACACCGCTGGAGATGGTGCGCGGCTACGCAGCATTCGCCAATGGCGGTTTCCGCGTGGAGCCTTATTTGCTGGATCAGGTGCTGGATGTGCACGGCGACACCGTATATCAGGCACTGCCGCTGACCGTGTGTCGGGACTGCCCGGAAATGGGCCAAGAACGCGGTCCTGCGCCGGAGCCCATTGACCTGCAGTCGGTACAGCACGAAGCCGTTGCGAACGCCCACGAGGAAGAGCCACTGGAGCTCCGCACCCTGCCGGTGGCGCCCCTGAGTGCCGACGAGCAGGCGCGTCCGCGCGCACCTCGCGCCATGTCGGCGGAAACCGCCTTCATCATGGACTCGATGTTGAAGGACGTGGTCAAACGCGGCACCGGCCGCAAGGCACTGGCGATGAACCGCGGCGATATCGCCGGTAAGACCGGTACCACCAATGGACCTCGCGACTCCTGGTTCTCCGGCTACAGTCCACACCTCGCCACCAGTGCATGGGTCGGCTTTGATGCCAACACCCCGCTAGGACGCAATGAATATGGTGGCACCGCGGCGCTGCCAATCTGGATCGACTTTATGTCTATCGCCCTGGATGGCCTGCCGGAGCGCCACTTGCCACAACCGGACGGGATTGTGACCATGCGCATCAACCCGCGCACCGGATTGCGCACCTCCCGTGGCGGCATCTTTGAAATTTTTCGCGCCGGTCGGGCACCCGGCCGGGAGACCTATAGCAATTACCCATCCATATATTCCGACGGCCCCGACACGCCTGAAACTGGAAATGACCAGGCCCAGGAATCGCTGCCGGAAGAGCTGTTCTAAACAGGCTGCTCGCCAGAAATACAAAAACGCCGCCCCAAGGGGCGGCGTTTTTGTTTTTCTTTCAGGTCGAGAGAAAAGTCAGCGAGCGCTGCGGTAGGCAAGACATGCCTCCTCCAGGGTCGCCAGATCGGGAATCACAGCCGCTTCGCCGGACAGGGCCACGTGCATCAACTCCCCCATGGCGCACTCACCTTCGCGACCGGATAACTCTTCTGGAGTTACCCGCACCAGGCGCGGAGTGCCCTGCAGAACTACCGCAAAAAATGGCAGGTCGCCCTCGGGGTTCCCGCTGCTCAGTACCGCAATGCGGCAGTTGCTGCGCAGGGTCGGCATTGCTTTGCCGCGCATTGCCTCGAAGGAAACCAGCGGCACCCGCAGCTCACGCCAGTGCAACTCCCCCATATACCAGTCCGGCGCATCGAACGCCGAAACCGGACTCTGCAATGCAATAATTTCCGACAGTGTATCTACCGGCACCAGCAACTGACCGTCCGCCAGCGGCAGCAGCAGACTGCTGACCTCCTGGGGCATTTCGGTGGTGGGCAGGGCTTCTATGCCATTTCCGCTCATGCTGTGTGCTCTCCGCCGTTCACCGGCGTCTCAAAGTTGTACTTATTCACCGCCATCAAACATCCGACTCTGCGAGCGTGAAATCGCGAATGGCTTCCAGCAGCACCTCTTCCTGATAGGGCTTGCCCAGGTAGTGGTTTACCCCCAGTGACAGCGCGTGATCCCGGTGCTTCTTACCGGTACGGGAGGTAATCATAATGATCGGGATATCCCGCAGACGGCTACTGGAGCGAATATTGCGCGCAACTTCGAAGCCGTCCATACGCGGCATTTCGATATCCAGCAGCATCACATCGGGAATCACATCCTGCAGCTGGATGATGGCATCCTGACCGTCTTTGGCGGTAATCACACGGAACCCCTCTCGCTCGAGGAAGCGTGTGGTCACCTTGCGCACGGTAACCGAGTCATCCACCACCATAACAAGCTTTTGGGTTTCCGGCTCTTCACGTGCACTGACTTCCGGCACGTCCTGCAATAGCGGCGTATCCGGGCGCGCCAGCAGTGCAGAGTGTTTCCGCAACAACGCGTGGGCATCGAGAATCACCACAACGGTACCATCACCGGTCACAGTGGCACCGGAGACCCCCTGGACCGTCGCAAACTGGGGCCCGAGGCTCTTCACTACGATCTCGCGGCTGCCCATAATGGCATCCACCTGCAGGGCCATGGCGGTATTATCCGAGCGAACCAGCAGCACCGGCATCTGCATATCTTCCACCGCCAGGCGGGGCTGGGCGGAGGACTGCAGCAGGCTGCCAAAATAATTTACCTGATAGGGCTCACCCGCATACTCAAAGCGCGCCTCCGGCGAGCGGTAGTAGTGCTCCAGCTCAAACGGGCTCAGACGCACGATACCCTCAATGGTATTCAACGGGAGCGCAAACAGATCGTCGCCGACCTTTACCATCAAAGCGCGGTTGACCGACACGGTAAACGGCAGGCGCACCACAAACTCAGTCCCGGCACCAGCTTGGGAATCAATGGATACGGCGCCACCGATCTGCTTGATCTCGGCAGATACCACGTCCATCCCCACACCGCGACCGGAAATCTGTGTCACCTGATCGGCAGTACTGAAGCCCGCCTGCAGAATAAACTGCATGATCTCGTTGTTGGACAGCTCCGCATCGGGGCGCATCAGACCACTTTCGATGGCCTTTTCGCGCACGCGCATCAGGTTGATACCGGCACCATCATCACTGATGGTCAGCACCACCTCACTGCCTTCCCGGGCCACAGCCACGGCAATGCGACCGCGCTCATGCTTGCCTGCGTCGCGGCGTTTTTCCGGAGATTCAATACCGTGGTCCACGGCGTTGCGCAGCATATGCTCCAGCGGTGCCACCATGCGCTCCAGCATGGAACGGTCCAGCTCACCCTCCACGTTGGAGAACACCAGATCCACCTGCTTGCCCAACTCCGCGCTGACCTGGCGCACGATGCGACGCAGGCGCGGTACCAGACGGGAGAAAGGCACCATGCGGCTGCGCATCAGGCCTTCCTGCAATTCGGTATTTACCCGCGACTGCTGCAGAAGCAGTGTTTCGGTATCCCGGGCCTTGTTGCCCAGGGTCTGGCGTAATTCCAGCAAGTCCGAAGTGGACTCCAGCAGCGAGCGCGACAATTGCTGGAAGGACGAGTAACGGTCCATCTCCAGCGGGTCAAAATCAACGTCCTGCTCTGCCAACTGTTCCTGGCGGAACTGGATCTGGGCTTCGGTTTCTTTATCGAGGCGGCGCAACTGTTCGTTCAGGCGCGACAGGGTCGAGTCCATCTCGTCCAGCGCCAAACCGAACTCGCCGACCTGCTCTTCCAGTCGGCCGCGAGAAATCGAGGTCTCACCAGCCAGGTTTACCAGTTCTTCCAGCAGTTCCGATGCTACCCGCACCATCTCCTGAGGCTGGTTGCGCGGCTGGCCGCCGTCACGCTCGCCGACATTTTTCGACTTGCGCACAAACGGCAGAACATTGCTCTTGTCCGCAGCGGGAATCACCTCTGCGGGCACAGTGGGCTCCGGCTCTACCGGAACCGGAAGCTGCTCGTCCACTTCAGTCTGAACGACGTCGTCGACTACTGGCACGTCGATGACCACCTCAGCAGCCACCGGCTCCTGCTCGGCGGGCAAGCTGGCCCCGGTGTGCGCATCCGCCCACTGGGTTTCCAACAGTGCACAGAAGGCGGCCAACTCATCACCACCCATCCAGGCACGTACAGTTTCCACCCCCGCGGCCATGCGATCGTAAATACCGTGGGCGTCGGCGAAGAAGTTCGCAGATGGCGAGCTCCCGCTCTGCATGTTTTCGATATCGGTCTCGAAACGGTGAGCCACCTCACCCAGGCCCATCAAGGCGGCCATACGCGCACCACCCTTGAAAGTGTGCAGCACACGCTTCAGCGCTTCCGGCATGGCCCGGTCGTCCGGGGACTGCTCCCAGCTCTGGATCAATTCTTCCAGCTCGTCAATCAGATCGACGGCCTCTTCGAGGAACACCTCAACCACGTCCGGGTCGATGTCGGTGAGTAGCGCACGCTGGGCTTCGCTGATCTGGTCGCCGGACTGTACAGCTGAGTCTGCGCTTTCAGCCTGCACAGCAGTTGCCGGTGCAGCGTCGGTATCGTCCAGCTCTTGCGGCGCAGCACCTTCAATAGTCGCGGATTCAGCGGTTGCGCTACTGGCGGACAGCTCCGCCTCCAGCCATTCGACGGTCAGCTCTGGCGCGTCGCCCTCTGCATCAGCGGTTTCGATGACGCGCTCGTCAATCGACCCAAAGGTTTCCGGTGCTTGTTTGGAAAACTCTGGGACGACGTCTTCGACGCGGCCTTTACTGTCATCACTTTCTGAGACAACCAGATCTGCCGCCGCTTCCTCTGCAACCAGATCGTCGAATCCAAGATCCGCCAGCACCGGATTTTCGGTAGTTGCGGACTCATCGGCAACATCTTCGCGCTGATCCGCAACCGGCTCTGCAGAGACCTCGTCAACATCAGCAAAACTGAATTCGCTGCTGTCGATACCGTATTCAGAAAGGTCGATGTCTTCCTCATCGACACTGTCATCGCCTTGAGCCAGCGTGCGCAGGGCTTCGCCGACGGCGTCGCTAACCTGAGGCAGGTCGGTAGAGGCAGCCACCGCGTCCACCAGGTCCAACAACTCGTTGTGCCCCTGCTCTAACGCGGCCCACAAAGCCGGCTCTTCTTCCAGGTGACCATCAATAACCTGGCGATAGACCGCCAGCAAGAGTTGTGACAATTCCTGCAAAGTCGGCAATTGCGCCTGACCGGCAGCCTGCTGCAGTACATCCAGCTCTTCCGCCACCGGCAGTAATATCGACTTGTCGCCCGGCTGCGCGCGCCACTGGTTGAGCATCTGATCGGCGTCCAGCAGCACCTTCATACCGTCGGCCATGATCACCGCGAGCAGCTGTGGGTCGACAGCCTTTGGCTCGTTGGCCTCGCGCTCGCGGATCAGATGACCCACCGCCCGCTCCTGAAGCTCGGCAACCCGCGCCAGGAACTGACCGCTGCGCTCAACCGCCAGCGGTTCATTGCGATAAATCTGTTGCAGCACGTCGCGCACATAGCTGGCGCCATCAGCGATCAGATCGTAAATATCGCTGTCGATAGCGACCTGATAGGTGCGCAGCTCCTTGGCAAACCGCTCCAGTGGCGCCATCAGCTCAGCCACCTGAGTGACTTCCGCCATGTGCGCAGAGCCTTTCAGGGTGTGCAGTGCCCGGTGCAACGGATCGGAGGGAATTCCATACACCGGCGCCAGGCGATCCATTTCTTGGAGGAATTCCGCCACCGTTGCCAGATGGGTCTCCGCCTCCTGGGCAAAAATTTCCCACAATTGAGCGTTGTCATCGGCGTCTGACAGGCTGTCTTCGCTGAGGTTGCTCGCGGGCTCGCCAACCTGTGCCGGTGCAGACTGAATCAGCGCCTCAGGCACTTCACCATGAGAAAGCTGTTTCGCCCACCCGTCCAGCTCCGCGGTGCGCGCGGGGTCCGGGTCACCGGTACGCGTGCGGAACCCATCGATCATGGATGGCAGCTTGGCGATCACCTGTTCGATCAGCAGTACATGCGCCCGTACAGGGGAAACCGTTTCGTCGAGAACCCGGTTGAGCATGTTTTCCACGGCCCAGGACAGCTCACCGATTTCCAGCGCTTCGACCATACGGCCAGAGCCTTTCAGGGTGTGGAAGCCACGGCGGAATTCCACCAGCGCATCGCGATTGGCGAAATTCGAGGCCCACTGCGGGAAGTAGTGATTAATGGTTTCCAGTACCTCACCGGCTTCCTCGAGGAAAATTTCCACGATTTCGTCGTCGATGATGCTGGTATCGTCGTCTTCGTCCAGAACCGCGGGCGTTGCGGCAGCCGGTACCTCATCACGGGTTGGCAGGGCATCGATTTCTTCGGACGCGACAGCTGGAGCAGTCTCTTCAGACGCGGTGTTTTCTTCCGCGAACCAGCTCTCCTCGATGAGCGAAGGCTCATCGACAGACTGCTCAGGTGCAGTTTCCGCGACAGTTTCGACAACCGGCTGTGCATGCGTTATTTCAACCGTATCATCCAGCACGGATTGCGACAGGCCTGCCAGCGGATCGGCGGGTTCGACCGGTGCGGACGTCTCTTCTTCATCGAGATCAAGGGTAAATTCAAAGCTGTCCAGTGCCTGCTGTTCTTCGTCCGCATCTTTGGCGGAAGCCTGCCCGGCCTCGTCAAACAGCTCCACACCATCAATTGCGGCTGGAGAATCAAATCCGGGGGTTTCGGGGGATTCCCCGGTATCGGCCTGGTCAGTTTGCGGCAGAGCACCTTCGCCGTTGGCGACCGCATAGCCCAGGGTCGCGACACTTTCTTCCGCCAATGCAAGCAGCATATCGGCGTCTTCAATGCCGTCGGCACGGCGCTCCAGATAATATTCGACGCTGGTTACCGCATCCGCGAGGGTATCGAGGAGTTTCCAGTCCGGCTGATCACCGGCATTGATCAGGCGCTCTTCGATATAGCTGCGACAGGCGCCGACAATTTCGCCCGCACGCTGGTAACCCACCATATCCAGGCCACCGCAGACTTCCTGCAAGCGCTTGGGTACCAGTGACAGATGTCCGGCGTCCCAGTGACTGGCGATGTATTCCACCACCGCCTCTTTGACAGTCTCCAGGCCGATACGCGCTTCACGCAGTACCTGCTCGGTGGCTTCACCCATCAGCGGTGATTCACTGTCGATCTTGCGATCGCGCTCAGCGGCAGCGGCCAGGCCGGAGTCCAGCTGGACCAGTTCGGCGGCGGCCTGCATCAGCAGGTCATCGGGCACTTCACTGCGAGATGCGTCGCGGAGGTATTCGTAAATGCTGCGCGCACGAGTGCGCTGATTTTCCAGGCCAAGTACACCGAGCGTATCGGCTATACGCTTGGCAACGACCGCCGTATCAGACAGCGGCGCCCGTTCATTGGTAGTGATACTGGGGTCCAGCGCTTCCCGAACACTGGCCAGCTCTTCACGCAGTGCGGCCACTGCGGTGCCCATGGCTTCTGGCCCCATGGCCAGGGCATCTTCGGTATCCGGGCGCGGGGTGCCGGGAACCGCCTTGTCCAGTGCGTATTTCTGATACAGCGCGGTGGTGCGCGGACCGTTGGGGCCGCAGAGGTAAACATAGAACAGCAGGTTGCGGATCAGATCGCGATCCGGGCGCGCATCCAGCACACGCGCCCCCTGGCCTGCCAGCAGGCGGAATTCCACATCGATACGACGCAACAGCTGACGCAGCGCGGGCAATACATTGACTCGGTGATCGGCAATGCCTTCGAGCAGGCCCTGCAGGATTTCCCACAGGTGCTGGCGCTGGCTACCGCTGTACAGCAATGCCATTTTTTCGCTGACCTTGTTCAGGTAAGCGAGGCTCTCGCCACTGTTTACATCGCGAATCAGCGATGCGGCCGCCACGTGATACATCTTGCGCAGCTTGCCCACCAGCTCCTGTAATTTGGCATTGTTGCCGAGCAGGGGCTGGCGATTGCCGCTGGCGTGCGCCAGCGCAGACAAATCCGGCGCAAACAGGGCGCCCTCTGTAATCAGGCGCTCGCGGCGCACCGCGCGCAGATCGTTCAGCAGGGGAAGCAGCAACACCGCGTTGTCGCGGCGCTGGAAGGCAATTTTTTCAAGATAGAGAGGGAGCTCAAGCAACGCGCGCATCAGGAACTCGCGCGTTTCATCGCTGTTTTCCACCTCACCACTGGCGAGAGCGTGGACCAGTTGCTCCATTTCTTCGGCGAGCATGGCCGCGCCGGTGAGCTCCGCCATGTGCAGGCTGCCGTGGACCTGGTGGATCAGGTTGAGGCAGTTTTTCAGCAGGTTATCCGCATCACTATTCGCGGATCCGCCAGCGGCATCAGATGAGGACGAATCCGAGGCAAAAGTTTCCAACTGCTGGCGCGCCTGGGCCAACGTTTCGTTGATTTCACCGATCAGCCAGTCCAGGGCCACAAAGTTGGGATTGTCGTGACGCACGCCAAGTCCTCAGTAATTCAGTTTGCCCGCCCATACGGCGCGAACGCCGCTGCTGGGCTGCTTTTCATTTCCGCCCCCTGCCGGTAAACCTCTCACCGGCAGGGGGCGGAAATGCCCGCTATTTGTCGTTATGAATATCTGCGGTAAATCAGGCCATTGCCCGCTCTTCGCGCTCTTCTCCAGACAGTGCGGCCAGGCTGTCTTCCTCAGCCGCCACGCCTTCAACGGTCTCGTCCTCGAGCATGGGGAACTCTTCGGAAAGCTCGGCCAGATCGCCGTCGTACAGATCGCTTTCAGACTCCACTTCGTCTTCCTGCGGCAGCTTGAAGCCGGCAACGGAATCGCGCAGCGCGGAAGCGGTCTGTGCCAGGTTACCAATGGACTGTGCGGTAGCCTGAGTACCGGCAGAAGTCTGCGAGGTAATTTCCTGAATCACGTTCATCGTGTTGGAAATGTGACCCGCGGACGAGGCCTGCTGGCGTGCCGCGTTGGAGATGTTCTGAATCAAGGATGCGAGGTTGGTGGATACCGTTTCGATCTCTTCCAGGGCAACACCCGCGTCCTGGGCCAGACGGGCACCGCGCACCACCTCGGTGGTGGTGGATTCCATCGAAACAACCGCTTCGTTGGTGTCTGACTGAATCGCTTTTACCAGGCCTTCAATCTGCTTGGTTGCCGCCGCGGAGCGCTCTGCGAGGCGCTGAACCTCGTCCGCAACCACCGCGAAGCCCCGGCCTGCGTCACCGGCCATAGAGGCCTGGATCGCGGCGTTCAGTGCCAGAATGTTGGTCTGATCGGCAATGTCGTTAATCAGGCTTACGATGTCACCAATCTCCTGGGAAGATTCACCCAGTCGCTTGATTCGCTTGGAAGTGTCCTGAATCTGTTCGCGGATGGTATCCATACCCTTGATGGTGTTCTGTACCACCTTGGCACCGTTGCTCGCGATCTGTACCGAGCGTTCTGCTACCTGGGCGGATTCGGCGGCGTTCGCAGATACCTGGTCAATGGTCACGGCCATTTCGTTTACGGCTGCGGATGCGCCGGCAATTTCCTGCGCCTGGTGCTCGGAGGCCTCGGCCAGATGCAGGGCGGTCTGCTGGGTTTCCTGGGACAGGGAGGATACTTCCTGTGCCGCACCGTTGATTCGGGATACCAGCACCCGCAGCTGGTCAATGGTGTAGTTGATGGAGTCCGCGATCGCACCGGTAAAGGCCTCGGTTACCGTGGCGGAGGTGGTCAAGTCACCGTCAGCGAGGTCGGCCAGCTCGTCCAGCAGCTGCATAATCGCCTGCTGGTTACGCTCGTTGGTTTCAGTTTCTTCACGAAGGTTTCGGCGAGTACCGGAGAAGGCGGTGACCATCATGCCGAAGATCAACAGTACGAAAATACCGGCAACAATCGCGATGGTCTGGTTGTTTGGCTGACGCTCACTGGACAGACTGGCGATGCGGTCGTTCAGGGTCGACAGGGCTTCCAGCAGCTGGGGAGAAGATGCGGAGATACCGTCCGCCGCCTGACGGGTGGCGAACAGTGCGGGGGTCGCTTCGAAGATCTCGCGTACGGAGGAGCTTACGAACTCGAACAGCTCGGTAATTTCTTCCAGGGACTCGCGGGCTTCACTGTCGGTTACGCGGGAGATACCCATCACCACGTCACCGCCTTTCATGCCCTCTACCACCTTACCGAACAGGCTGGCATCGGTATTGAACTGGTCCGCCGCAGATTCCGCGTCGTCACCACCCTGCAGCATCTTGTCGATGTTCCGGCCGATACGCTCGGCGCGCCACACCTGCAGCTGGGCCTGCTCTACCTGGTTCGCCGGGGCGTTGTTGGAGAGCAGGATTTCCACGATGTTGTTGTGCTCTGCCTGCAGTTCCGGCAGCGAGTCGTTCAGGGTACTCGCCACGTCGTTCAGGAAGATAATGGAATCCTTGTTACCGATAATGGTGTCGGCCTGCTCGCGCATCTGGCGCCAGACCTGGCCATACACCGCCAGTTCCTCTTCCAGCGCACGGCGGCTGCCCGGCTCCATGCCCTGCAACTCGCTCCAGGTAGCCGTCATCTGGTTCACCACCTGCTCGAGGTTGGCGAACGCCTGTTCGTCACCCGCGGTGGCCGCCGGCGCGTAGGACACTACCTGATATGACAGTGCGCGCAGTTCCGCTACGTCTTCCAGGTACTGCTGATCCCGGTCAGCGTGGCTCTGCACCAAATAGATGCTGACGATCAGCCCCGCCAGTGTGGCGAGTACCAAGAAACCCATAAACAGCGCGGCAGGGTTACTGCGCAGCGCGGAAAATGAACTCTGGGAGCCTGTTTTCATAATTTACTCCTGGCGGACCTGTCCCTCAGGCCAATTCTTGTTATCACCACTGTTTGAGGCCGCATGGCCTCAGATCCCCGTCTGCCCACAAGGTGGACACCCCCAAAACCGGCAAATACCGACTGCGGTTTGCGCCCTGCGTTAACGGGTTGCCTCAAAGACAAATCCGCAACCGGACAATGGTTTGACGCACAGCGCACGCCAGACCTCAGCGCGAGCGCATTTGCTCCCGCCTGAACGCAGAATGCCGCAACTCAGTGAGCCGCGGCATCCGCAAATTGAAAATCGTGAATCAATGCCTGCAGATCGAACACCAGCCAGCGATCCTGCTGCAGCACGAACTGACCGCCCACCATGGGCGCGAACGGCTCTGACAAGTCGGACGGCGGCATTTGGCCATACTCCAACGCCAAGTGCTGCATCCCGTGCAACTCATCGACAATCAGGCCGGCATAAATTTTTTCGTGTTCCAGTACCAACACGCGGCGGCGCTGACGCGGGCTGACCAGATGCCCGCCAAAAAAAGCGGCCATATCAAACAGCGGCAGCAGGCGGCCACGCACATTGGCCACGCCGCGCACCCAGGGCTGACAGCCTGGAACAAAGGTGTACTGGGGCACTTCGAGCAATTCCACCACGTCTTCCATGGCGGCCACAAAGCGATGCCCAAGCAGAGAGAATCCGATGCCCGTCCAGTAGGGTTTGACTTCCTGACGGGCAGGCAGCCCCTTAGCCTGCGCCTTGGCGCGCTTGGCTATATCGACGAGTGCGAGGTAGGGGGTAAGCGTTGGTTGCACGGAGACTCAACGTCGGCCTCAGGCCAACACCTCCTCAATGGTTCCGAGCAGCTTGCCCTCATCAACCGGCTTGGTCAGGTAGGCGCGCGCGCCCTGGCGCATGCCCCAAACCCGATCGGTGTCCTGATCCTTGGTAGTGACGATGACAATCGGAATACCGGCAGTCTGGTCGCCCTTACTGAGCTGGCGGGTCGCCTGGAAGCCATTCAGGCCCGGCATCACAATGTCCATCAGAATGACATCAGGGCGCTGTTCGCGCGCCACATCCACGCCGTTCTCGCCATTGGTGGCGGTGATTACAGCGTGACCATTCTTTTCCAGAATGGTGGTCAGCTTGTGAGTTTCGGTTGGTGAATCATCGACGATTAGCACTCTGGCCATCTTGTCCCCCGAGATAGTGTTGTCCACTCCGGCCATCGCAATATTTGCCGGGTGAATGTTGTCGGCACCGATCGCCCCTCACTGGGAAGCGCGACCTTACGCTTTGTTATAAGTTACTGCGGTTACCAATGGCTCGCACTGACTTTTGTGACATTCAACCATCTAAGTGGCTGTTTCCTCACATCAGCAACGCAGGACGCCATAGTCTACGCCATTTTTGCCAAGGGTTTCACGCCCCCAGCGAGAACTTCTTCTCAGGCGGCGTGATGCGGCTTGGCGTGGGCGGAGATTGCCCCCAGCAACTCACTCTTGCTGAACGGCTTTGTCAGGTACTGATCACAGCCCACCACGCGCCCCTTGGCTTTGTCGAACAAGCCGTCCTTACTGGACAGCATGACGACTGGCGTGCTGCGAAACTCGCTGTTGTTCTTGATCAGTGCACAGGTCTGATAGCCGTCGAGACGCGGCATCATGATGTCCACAAAAATGATATCCGGACGCGAATCGGCAATTTTTGCCAGTGCGTCAAATCCATCAGTGGCAGTCACCACCGCGCAACCTGCTTTCTGCAGTAGCGTTTCCGCGGTGCGACGAATGGTTTTACTGTCGTCAATCACCATCACGGTGAGACTTTCCCAGTTGAGCTCCATAGTGTGTTCCCAAATCCCCTTTTACTTATTTTCAGGCTTGCCGGCAAAATGCGCCGGGCCTGTCTGTGCAACCTCATTACGGGGTCCGATCGTCGCTGTGGACAGCCACCTGGGGCGGGTTTCGAGCCGTCTCACAAACCCGGTGACCGGCGGGCGCAGATCAGATGCAAACTTGTATCACAGATACCAAAGTGAATCTAGCGACGTACAAGCCGGGTCGCACCCAATGGTCATTTTGTGAGCGATGCCGCACTTTGTTGGACACGCGTTTTCAAACCGCATCTTGCGAAGCGGGTCGCAGCCTCTTACCTTAGCCACTTTGCACAGGCCCCCAGGCCACCGCCCCCACCCGACACAGATCCGATTCAACATTCAGATTTACGGAATCCCTATGAGCCAGACTCTCGGCGTGGTCATGGACCCCATCGCCAATATCAGCTTCAAGAAAGACACCACCCTGGCACTGCTGCTGGCGGCCCAGCGCGCGGGCTTCGAGTTGCAGTACTTCCTGCAGACGGATCTATATCTGGACGGAGGCAAGCCCATGGGCAACGGCTCCCCGCTGCAGGTATTCGACGACCCGCAAAACTGGTTCAAACTGGGAGAGCGCAAGCCGGTAGACCTGAGGGACCTCGATGTCCTGTTGATGCGGGTGGACCCACCCTTCGACAACGAGTACATCTACTCCACCTATATCCTGGAAGCGGCAGAACGCACCGGCACCCTGGTCGCCAACAAGCCCCAGTCCCTGCGCGACTGCAACGAAAAGATCTTCGCCACTCACTTTGCCGATTGCATTCCGCCGCTGATTGTCAGCCGCGATATGCAGCAGCTGCGCGCTTTCCACAGCGAACACAAAGATGTCATTTTCAAACCCCTGGACGGCATGGGCGGTGCCGGCATCTTTCACGTCAAGCCGGATGGAGGAAACATTGGCGCGATTCTGGAAACCCTCACCGACAACGGCAAACGCCAGATCATGGGCCAGCGCTACATCCCCGAAATCAAGGACGGCGACAAGCGTATTCTGATGGTGGACGGGGAACCGGTTCCCTACTGTCTGGCGCGCATCCCCCAGGGCGGCGAGACTCGCGGTAACCTGGCTGCCGGCGGCCGCGGTGAAGCGCGCCCCCTGAACGAGCGCGATCTTGAAATCGCGCGCCGTGTCGGTCCGACCCTGAAAGAAAAGGGGCTGCTGTTTGTCGGCCTCGATGTGATCGGCGACTATCTCACCGAGGTCAATGTCACCAGCCCCACCTGCGTACGGGAAATTGACGCAGCCTACGGCACCAATATTGGCGACCAGCTGATGCACGCGATCACAGACCGATTGGCGAAAAAGGGATAAACTGGCGCCTCGAAATTTTTCTGCGGCTCCAGAACAGGCTGGAGCCAACCCAAAGTGTGCAGGTACAGGCTGCACAGACAGAAACCGCAGTAAAACAAGCCGTATCAGAACAATAAGCACAATGAACGCAGTCGCCAGCCAATCACAGAGCCCCCCACCGGCACCCGCGTCATTCCCGGGCAGCCAGCCCTCTTCGGGAGACCGCTTCACCTTTGCCCTGTTTCTGGCCTGCGCGCTGCACGCGTTGTTTATTTTTGGTGTCGCCTTTACCGCGCCTGAGGCCAGAGAGGCTCCACCGACTCTTGAGGTCACCCTCGCCCAGCACAAATCCGTCGATGCGCCGGACGACGCCGATTACCTGGCCCAGCACAACCAGCAGGCCAGCGGCACCGCCGAGACACCCAAGGAACTGTCCACCGACCGCCAGGCGGAGATCGCCGACACCAGCATTCGCCAGGTCAACCCCCTGCCCCAGCAGCAGGCCGCGCGCCCTGCGGACCAGTTGCGACAACTGATCACGACGATTGGCGATAGCCCAACCCAGGCCCCGGAACTGCCGGCGGAAGACAAGCGCTCGGAAGAGAAGCGCGGCGACGCACCTACCGACCTGCCTCCCAGCAACCCGGAAATCGCCAGCCTGCAGGCACGCCTGGACAAAATTCGCCAGACCATCGCCCAGCGCCCGCGGGTGCGCCGACTGACGTCGGTAGCCACCAAGGCCTCCGCCGATGCCGCCTACCTGCACGACTGGCGTCAGAAAGTGGAAGCCATCGGCAACGACAATTTCCCCGAAGAGGCACTGGCGCGACAGATAACCGGTGACCTGCGCATGATGGTGCGCCTGCTGCCCACCGGCGCGGTAGAGGAAGTGGTCATTCTGGAATCTTCCGGTGAGCGCATCCTCGACGATGCCGCACAGCAGATTGTGCGCCTCGCCGCGCCGTTTGCCCCCTTCCCCGCGGAAATTCGCCAGCAGGCAGACCGCCTGGAAATCATTCGCACCTGGCGCTTTGAAATGACCGGGTTCTCTACTGCCGCCAGCAAATCTCCCGGCCGCGGCTGACAGGACCTAAACTACAGCCATGCAATCAAACAGCCCCTCCCAAATCGATAGCGACCTGACCCACAACAGCTTGCGCGGCCAACTCCTGATCGCCATGCCCGGTATGCAGGATCCCCGCTTCGTTCACGCGGTCACGTTTATCTGCGAACACAGTGCCGATGGCACCATGGGCGTAGTCATCAACGCTCCCAGTCAGGTGACCTGGAAAGAGGTCTTCACCCAACTGGAGCTCGATGACGCCAGCCTGCGCGGAGAGGAGCCGGTACTGATCGGCGGGCCCGTGGCCCAGGAGCAGGGCTTTGTACTGCACGGCCGCGGCATGCAGTTCGCCTCCACCGCCGAGGTCTCAGGAGACATCAGCCTCACCGCCTCCAAAGACATCATCGAGTCCCTGGCCGCCGGCCGCGGCCCCGACGACGTACTGCTGGCCCTGGGCTATGCCGGCTGGGGGCCGGGACAACTGGAGCAGGAGATTGCGGAAAATGCCTGGCTCACATTGCCGGCGGAGCCGGAAATCCTGTTTGCCACCCCCTGGGAAAACCGCTGGCAATCTGCAGCTGCCCGCCACGGCATCGACCTGAGCGGGATCGGGTCCCAGTCGGGACACGCGTAATGAGTGCTGTCACCGCACTCGCCTTCGACTTCGGCACCTCGTCCATCGGGCTCGCCTACGGCCAGAGCCTGACCGGTAGTGCCCGCGAACTGGATCCGTTACCGGCAAAAGACGGCAAACCGGACTGGGACAGGGTGCAGCGCATCATTGATGAATGGAAACCCAAGGTACTGGTGGTGGGGCTGCCGCTGAATATGGACGGCAGTGAAAGCGAATTCGGCGCCCGCGCGCGCAAATTCGGCCAGCGACTGCACGGCCGCCTGGGCTTGCCGGTGGAATACGCGGACGAGCGCCTCAGCACGCGCGCCGCCAAAGACGAGGCCCGTGAACGCGGGCACCGCGGCAACTACGCCAGTCAGCCGGTGGACTCCATTGCCGCACGCATCTTTCTCGAAGACTGGCTGCGCGGCTATTCGGATCAATAGTCCGGCAGGGCAAAAGTACAGCGTTCGCTAATCCGCCGGGCAAACTGGTAGACTTGCGCGAAATTCAAGCTGGTCCCGTTCCTCGCATGTCCCAAACTTCCAATACCACCGACGCACCGATTACCACCATCCGCATCGCTACCCGTGAGAGCGCCCTCGCCCTGTGGCAGGCCAACTTCGTCAAGCAACAACTCGAGCTGCACCACCCGAATCTCACCGTGGAACTGCTACCGCTGACCAGCCGCGGTGATCAGCTGCTGGACATCCCCCTGAACAAGGTGGGCGGTAAAGGTCTGTTCGTTAAGGAACTGGAAAAGGCGATGCTGGAAGGCCGCGCGGATATCGCCGTGCACTCCATGAAAGATGTACCCATGGAATTCCCGGAAGGCCTGCACCTGCCGGTCATCTGCGAGCGGGAAGACCCGCGCGATGCCTTTGTGAGCAATCAGTACGCCTCCATTGAGGCCCTGCCAGAGGGCGCTGTTGTGGGCACGTCCAGCCTGCGTCGTCAGTGCCAGTTACTGGCGGTTCGCCCAGACCTGGAAGTGAAATTCCTGCGCGGCAACGTGAACACCCGACTGGCGAAAATGGACGCCGGTGAGTACGACGCGATCATCCTCGCCGCCGCCGGCCTGCTGCGCCTGGAAATGCGCGAGCGCATCGCCGACTTTATCGCACCGGAAGTCCTGTTGCCGGCGGGCGGACAGGGCGCCGTGGGTATCGAGTGCCGTTGCGATCCCGCGCTGGAAGCCCTGCTTGCTCCCCTGCACCACACCGAGACCAGTCACCGGCTGATTGCCGAGCGCTCCCTGGTGCGCCGACTGAACGGCGGCTGCCAGGTACCCATCGGTTGCTACGCAATCTTCAATGACGATGCAAAAACCCAGCTCTATCTGCGCGGTCTGGTGGGCAGTCCCGATGGCGAAACAATGCTGAGCGCCGAGGTGCACGGCAGTATCGAGGAAGCCGAAGCGCTCGGCATCCGCCTGGCGGAGCAACTCCTGCAGGCCGGTGCCGACAAGATTCTCGCGGCCATCTAAACCGGATTCGTGATCGGGCCTTTCGCCCGCCTTTCGAGCAGCCTACTTATGAATAAGCTCCTGTCTTCCGCACTGGCCGGCCGGCGCATTCTGATTACCCGCCCCGACCACCAAAGCGCAGGCTGGCGCCAGGTGCTGGAAGCACAGGGGGCGCGGGTGGACAGCATTCCGCTACTGGAAATTGCCCCGGTACAGGAGCCAGCGGCAAAACAGGCGGTGAAAAGTCTCGTCATGCACTTCGACCAGTTCGAACACGCCATTTTTGTATCCCAGAACGCCGTTCAGTTCGGCTTCGACTGGCTGGATGACTACTGGCCGCAACTGCCACAAGGCCCCCGCTATTACGCCATTGGCGCTGCCACCGCCCGCGCCATTCGCCAACGCGGGGCCGAACCCGAAGCCTGTGCCGGCGACACCATGGATTCCGAGGCCCTGCTCTCCCTTCCCTCCTTGCAGCACCCTCAAGGAGAGCGAGTGATTATTTTTCGTGGTCAGGGCGGCCGACCGCTGATCGGCAACACACTCGCAGAGCGCGGCGCACGCCTCGATTACTGTGAGCTTTATCAGCGCCTGCTGCCCGCACAGGCCGGGCAACAACTGCAGGGTTACCGGCAAGTCCCCGACGCAATCACCCTGCACAGCGGAGAGACACTGGAGAACTTCCACACGGCTCTGACGCCCCTCGCCCCCGGTCAGCGCAGCGCACTGATGGCCCAACCGGTGATCCTGCCCAGCCAGCGCGTCGCCGATCGCGCCCGCGCCCTTGGCTTCAAAGATGTTTTTGCCGCAACCAATGCCGGGGACACGGCCATGCTCGCAGCACTGCAGGATGCACTATCCGCCCACGATTGCTGAAATCTCGCCCGCAGCAGTAAAAAATTTTATTTCCGCGCCAGACTTCGTATAAAGAGCGGCTGCAGTCGCTATAATTTGGCGACAAATTTTCTATCGGTAGCCGCACCCGCGATTGACCTGACTACCGCTAGTGGTCCATGCCCCCAAACGCACTCACCCTGAGCAAGCGAGCCCATGAGCGATAAAAAAGCCCCAGCTTCCTCCAACCCCGACGGCCCCAAAAATGACGAACATAAAGACGTGCCGATGGTGACCGAAAAAGCGGAGCCCAAAAGTAACTTTGCCAAGGCCGCAGAAAGTCGTCCGGGCAGCGATAAAGCCAAGGGAAAAGCCAGCGCCAACACAGCGGCCGCCGGCGCAAAGAGCGCGCCCAGCAAGAAAAACACAGCCAAAAAGAGCCGCGGCTGGCTCTGGTTCTGGCTGTTACTGATCGCATTGGTCGCACTCGCGGTTGCCGCCTGGTACTTCATTCCCACGGTACGCACTGAAGTGAATACACGCCTGCAGGAGCTTCCCCTCGTCGGCCAGCATTTTTCCTCTGGCAGCCGAACTGGTGCTCAACGCACTGGTGACGCTGCGAGTTCCACCGCCGGTATATCGAGCGATAGCACCAGCAACCCGCAGGAAAGCAACGGCAGCACGCCCTCCACTGCCAGCAATAGCACAGCGGACTCGGATAATACGGCGGCCACACCGGACAGCACCGAAAGCGGCAGCGCATTCAATACCCAATCACCAACACCGGTACCGGAGCAGCCGATGCTGCAACCGGACGCGTCGCAGCCGAGCCAGCCATCCGCCACCTCTCCGGTTCCGCCGCAGCACCAGAACCTGGAGCAGATCAACAATCTGCGGCAACAGCTGGCCACTCAGAACCAGACCGTGGAACAGCTCAACCAGACCATTGCTCAGTTGCAGCAACAGATCGCCGGCCTGCAACGCAATGTAACCGCCCAGGGCAACCGCCTTAGCCAACTGGGCAACGCCAGCCGTGAAGACTGGCAACTGGCGGAGGCCGATTACCTGCTGCGCCTGGCCAACCAGCGCCTGATACTCGAACAGGACAACCGCGCCGCCCTCGGTCTGCTGCAAGAGGTCGACAAGATAATTCGCAACGTGGATATGCCAGATCTCTACGGTGTGCGCCAGCAGATCGCTCGTGATATCACCGCACTCAAACTGGCAGAAACCGTAGATCGCGAAGGACTCTACCTGCGCCTGCGCGCGCTGGAAGAGCAGATGGTAAAGCTCAATATTCAACCGCAGTTTGACCTCGCCAAGCGGGATGCTGCCGCGGCCGAAAACCAGGCAGAAAACACCGATACCGGCGAAGCACATTTCCGCTCCAGCTGGCAAAACTTCGTCAATTTCATCAAGGGATCCGTACGTATCCGCGATGGCGAAGTGGATCCCATCCTGCTGTCACCACAAAGCGAAACCCGCTTCCGCCAGAGCCTGCGCCTTAACATGGAACAGGCTGAGCTCGCCGTACTGCGCGCAGATGACACCGTGTATAAAGATGCCATCAACCACGCCCGCCAGCTGATGCTCGACTACGGAGTGGAAAATCAACAGCGCCAGGTCATCCTGCGAGAGCTGGACGCGCTCGGTCAGGCAAAAGTCAAAGCGGAACTGCCCGACCTCAGCGCCTCCCAAAGCGCACTGCGCAACTTTATCGACAAGATGCACAAAGTGTCGTCTGGACAGACGAGCGGCGACGAGACCGGAGGTAGCAACTGGTGAAACGCTTCCTCTTTTTTACTCTGGTATTGCTGCTGGGCGGTGCCCTGTTGGCGGAAGCCATGCGGTCCTACCCCGGCTACCTGTTATTGATGGTCGGCGGAGACAGTGGCAAACGCATTGAAATGAATCTCTGGGTTGCCGTTGGCGGCCTGGCCCTCGGCATTCTCACACTGTTCCTGCTCATTTGGCTTCTGCGCAGTCTTGCCCGCGCCATTGGCGGCAGCGTCAGCCGTATCCGATTTGGCCGCAGCCGCATGGCGCGCCGGCGCCTGACCAACGGGTTGGTGGAATATATGGAGGGCAACTGGGCCCGGGCCCGGCGTCTGCTTCTCAAAAGCGCCGCGCGTTCCGACGCACCCATCATCAATTACCTCGCCGCCGCACGCAGCGCTTTCGAGCTGGGCTACCGGGATGAAGCCAATGAGCTCCTGGCCAAAGCAGAAGCAACCGGTGATGACACGCAGCTGGCCGTCGCCATCAGTCAGGCGCGCATGCAATTACTGGATAAACACTACGAACAGTGTATCGCCAGCCTGCAACGCGCCATGCAGGAAGAGTCCAATCACCCCGCCCTGTTACAGCTGCTGCGCCAGGCTTACTACCATATCGGCGAGTGGCATGGACTGCGCGAGCTCCTCCCGCGTCTCGAGAAACACGGCACAATGCCGGAGTCCCAGTTACAGCAGCTGGAGCTCGAGGTATATCAAAATCTGTTGCGCGATGCGGCGAGTCGCAAAGACAAACAGAAACTGCGGGAAACCTGGCAAAGCCTGAACGGGCGCTGGCAACGCAATATCGAACTGCGCAACCTGTACGGAGAAATGCTGCATCAAGTCGGCGATGACCTGGAAGCAGAGAAGCATCTGCGCTGGATATTAAATCGCGAGTGGCGCGCCGACACAGTGCGCCTGTATGGCCATCTCACCGGCGCGGATGCCGGTCAGCAACTTTCCGTTGCGGACGGCTGGCAAAAAGAATACGGGGAAAATGCTGACCTGCTGACTTGCCTCGGCAGGCTCTGCCTGCGCAACGAGATCTGGGGCAAAGCGCGGCAGCACTTTGAAAAGAGCCTGCTGCTCCGTTCAGACCCCGTCACCTCTGCAGAACTGGCACGCCTGCTCTTCGCACTCGGAGAAAAAGAACAGGCCGCACGGCTTTATGAACAGGGACTGTTACAAGCGGTTTCATCGCTACCGCAGCTGCCACTACCCGGGCAACAAAGCGGCACACTAACCACGCGGGCATCCTGATCAATCAGGGCCCGCAATTCCTGTGTAACCAAAAGCTTTCAAGCAAACGAATCTGCCCTCAGCCAGACTTGCCGCCCGGACCCGCAAGAAACCAGGCGATCAACCCGATTACCGGCAGAATCAGCACCACCAGTACCCAAACCAACTTCTTGAGCCCACTGGCTGAGCTCTGCAAAATTTTGATGATCGCGTAGATATCAGCAATCAGAATAATAAGCCCTAAAACACCTTCCATTTCAGACTCCTCCCAAAAGTAGTTCAGGGTGTGTCACCCAAATCACAATAGAAATCAGAGTATAGAATCGCGCCTGCGCGCTCACTCGCCTATCGAAAGTGAATGCGAATGCAAGAACGCCAGCGCAAATCACCGCTGAACCGCCTGCGCCCAATCACGACGGGCTCGCACCAGCTAGTACGCTCGTACAGAAACTATTATCGCGATATCCATTCTCACCGGTAGTTTCAGCTAGACATAAATTCCTACCGGGGTTAATTTTTCGGAACAAATTACCAGAAAGCACCATGCGGAAAGCCATCGCAAGCGGCACGCTGGTACCACCTGCAACATAGCAAACAATACTCACCCGCTACTCGATTCTAACCAGACTCAGCTCAAGGACGGCC
Source organism: Microbulbifer sp. ABE4_465 (assembly GCF_056160765.1). Classification (NCBI taxonomy): domain Bacteria; kingdom Pseudomonadati; phylum Pseudomonadota; class Gammaproteobacteria; order Cellvibrionales; family Microbulbiferaceae; genus Microbulbifer; species Microbulbifer sp. ABE4_465. The sequence continues at coordinate 194,573 of NZ_JBSWXV010000004.1, read as the reverse complement.
CATGCCTAATTCACCAACGGAAATCAGTCAGTTTCTCTACGCCCTGATCGAGGGCAATCACAGCTCGCGAATCTTCAGCCCCAACTTCCAGAGTTACGGCGATTTTTGTGGCTACTTCGACCAGCACTTTGGTCAACAGCACGATATCCACAATACCTGGAATGCCAAAGGCAACATCGCAAATAACTGGTCCGCGGTAGATTTCCACGCACTCTATATTGCATGCTGGATCTACAAACCCATGGAAAAGGGCACTTACTTCATTCGTATGACCTCAAGCGAAGCCAACAAAGTTCGCGCGGGTTTTGAAAAGCTGCCCACACGCAAAAGTAGCCACCTCAGCAAGTCCGGCAGATCAGCACACGAAGGCTGGAACTTTCTGGTGGGATACCGCGAGCTTCTGGTGCAATGGCAGCAAACAAATGACCGTACGTATTTAATGCTGAAAGCCGAAGGGCACACCACGGGGCTATCTGGGATCATCCCCCACCTACAGAGTTGGAATCACAAACGCAAAACCGGGGAGGGCCTTCGAGCCAACGAAGATCTCCATCAGTTGACCGGCGGAAACTCTCCAATCATTGCGCGCGGTGCAGAAAACTTCAGCAACTCTTATAAGGCGTTCCTGAAACAACTCGGTGCACGTCGCCGCGATGGAGCAACAACAGCCAGCAGTCTGAAAGCCGTGCGAAGCGCAAAAGCCACCTGCACCGTGCGCGATATGCTCAATGTACTCTCCATGAGCAGAACCGGTGAATGGACAACGAAAACCAACCGCGAAGTGCGGGAGAAATTGATCGCACTCGCACAGCGCCCAACAGAGACCACTTATGGCGCTTACGGCAATATCGATATTACGCCAGAGATCAAACAACAGTTCTCCCGCTTTGCTCAACTCTTCCTCGATGAAAACAGGCCCGACGCGATCTACAACCGCTACTTTGAAGAGGTACATGTAAACCCGAACCAGCTGAGTAACGCGATTCAGGAATTCATGACCTGGCATGTCCCCGACAGCCTGCGCGCACAAACCCAGCGTAGAGCACGAATGCTGAATTTCTGATTTTTAAAACAACAATGGGCGCCAGAGGCGCCCTGTGTTGATCGTCAATTACGGCTACCTACATCAGCCGCGCCGCTCTCGAATATCGGTGATCACCTGATTGACCACCTTCCACTCACCGTCTATTTTCCCCAGAACGAACGTAAAACCAATTTTACGATTTGACGAGCCGACGGAAGAGCCCCGGTTACTTTCCGTTCTACCGGTAATCACCACGGAATCTGCACCTATGTATCGACGCGACACCTCACTGTAGGAAGCCGCTTCGCCCTCAGCGATATCCATGGAAAATCCGACAAACAGCCTCTGTGCCAAAAACTCTTCCAACGCCTGAGAGCCGATAAAAGTGCGCCCAAACGCATTGGTCCACTCTGCATCCGCCGAATGCAGCTTCGCAAACGTAACAGCATCATGTTCAGACCAGGCGGACCACAAATCATCCATCAACTGATCAATCGCCTCCTTATCTTCTTCTGACGCAGGTGCTCCGAAGGTTCTGTGATCCATTACCGGATAATACTCAGCACTTACACAAAATGAAGCCGACAGAAAAAATACGACCAATAACCTTTTCATTATTTACAAGTCCGATTAACCAAAAAATTATATTTATTCAATTCAGACACTCCGTCTTCTGAAATTTATCAACGAGATCCGTACGTAGTTGATGCCGGTTAACGCCCAGCGCAGGCGCAGCCAGCGCGGAGCGCTTTTTGTGTTAATGTTTGAGCGCAGCGAGTAACACAAGAAGTGCGTAGCGTTGGCTGTCGCTCTGCCGCTGATTGTTAACCTATTCTTGCTCGTCACTACGATCAATGAGGTTTTCAGGGGAACCAAGAGTGCTATCTTTCTCAAGCTCTTCCTTAATATCTTCAGGAAGAGGCTTGAATAGTTCTTTTGCTCGCTCTTCGGCTTTTCTCTTAGCCTGCTCGTATCTTTCTCTATCGTTCATAAATCTCTCACCAGGTAATGTGGATTACCTTTCTTTGGTCCCACTAACTTGAAACCGCCGTGCGACATGTAGTATTTGATGAGTTTTTCATTCATTGGCTCCATGATCCGGATTGTTTTGGCGCCAATCAGATCACCATAAATTTCGTAAGCCAGCAAAGATATATTGAACATCTCACCAGCATACGGACAATTTTTCGGGGCTCGCTCTATGAAATCCAATCGCATTTCAGTGCCTCTAAATGTAGGACGCCCGAGAGACATAGAGCAAAGAGTATTCCCTAGCCATACCGACATATCAAATGACTTTGGATAGAAAACTTTATAGCTTCGAGAGAACGCCCAGTCCCAAGATACTTTCCTCTCGCCCGCATCTTTCCAAGCTTGAAAAGCGTTCAACGCCTTATGATCAATACCCTCAATATTAAGAACTCCCTTCAAATTTGAGGGTAAGCTCTCTTTTGCAATATCTCTTGCCTGCGCTCGAAACACGTCATACCGCTCTAACGTTTCCTTGTGTGACGGTTGCATTTTTTCTCCTTAAATATGCTGGGTTGATTCTTAGGTTAACGCCCAGCGCAGGCGCAGCCAGCGCGGAGCACATTTTGTGTTAATGTTTGAGCGACAGCGAGTAACACAAAAGGTGCGTAGCATTGGCTGTCGCTCTGCCGCTGCTTGTTACATGCTTCTAGCACGGGACCACCGAGAATGCTGAACCGACAGCGTTGGCGATACCATTAATAATCTCAGTTGTGACCCTACCCTTGTTCAATACTACATCCATTAAAAGTGAAAAAATAACAGCTACATAAATTAAGTAGCCAAAACCCATATAGTCGTTGTACAAGATTGTATAGAACCAATCCTGGCCAAGAATGTAGATTAAAGAAGATGCTGTGGTTGCCAGCACAAGCAATATTCCGGGCAAGAATAAATGCTGCATCGAACTTGGCTTTGCGAATGATACAGCCAGCAAAAGTAAAAACATTAAAAAATTTGAACCAAGGAATATTCTAAGATCAAGTTTCAGGTTACCTATAATCTCAAGATACTTCCCTTTAACTACAGAAGCCAAAGTATTCTCGGCAACTTTGATACTTTTAATTCGATCTACATAGCTGGAAGCTATTGATTTTGCTATCACCCTCTTCTTTTCGCAATCATAACCACACATGGAAGCGATTACGCTTGCAATTTTTTCGGGAAGTTCATTCTCTAAACTAGATTGAAGCTGCTCTCTTTCCAGCCCCAGTCTTTTAGCAGCTTTCAGTGCCGACTTCGTCACTGATGATTCATTAAGTTTTTTCTGACTTTCACGAATTTCATTTTCAATTTGGTACCTAACAAAACCTTTAGCTGAACTTTCAATTTTCTCCGGCGACAAAAACGTTCCAGAAAATAGGAAACCGAATAGAAGCATCCCAACGATCCCAATTGTTCTCAATGTAGAGCTCATATGCTTCTTTGCATGTAACGCCCAGCGCAGGCGCAGCCAACGCGGAGCGCCTTTTGTGTTAATATTTGAGCGACAGCGAGTAACACAAAAGGCGCGTAGTGTTGGCTGTCGCCCTGCCGCTGTTTGTTAAGTTGGCTTTGCTACTGGCTGCCCACTAAAGAAGTAAACGAGGTTTTCAACCACATTTGCCTTACCGTAATATGGATTGCTTTCTACGTTATCTAGACTACGGCCAGTGCGAAAAGCAATTTCTTCCACGATATCACATTCAAAGTCTTCATCATCAATCCTTAGATCTGTAAATATGTCATCTTTTGGAAGAACTGGAAAATTGGTACTTTGTGATTCCAAGCGGTTCTGAATTTGCTCATAGACTGCACGTATAATCCAAGTATCTATTTCCGTACAATCAAAGTGCCGTGCAAATTCACATATAGAGTAACCTTGCCTCTGAGACAGCAACTCTTGGAAATGCCTCTTTTCCCTCCGATTTTCTAAAAAAGTAAAGAGCGCTAAAAATGGGAGAGCTAGCAATAAAATTGGCGCCGACCATAATAGCCATATGAAGACACTAAAAATTCCACATAAAACCATCCAGCCCAAAACTCCTAGTTTTGAGCTGGAATATTTTGGCATGAACCTGGAAGGCTTTTTCATACTTTCTCTTGCAACTTAACGCCTTGCGAAGGGGCGAAGTGCGCAGCACTTTGTCCCGCTTGCGCAACTTGTTACATGCCGTTGCGCGATGTTCATTGTGCTGCCTTTGCTTTAGCAAGGGTTTCGGCAATTGCCGTATTAGCAATATACCTGCCGCCCGAAAACTCACAGCAGTAGAATATGCTATTACCTTGCGTTTTATCTGATACATACTGTGCTAACTCAAGTGCTTTTGCTGGGTCTTTAGCGACACCTTCACCACGTAGGTAAATGTTAGCTAGTTGATACTTAGCGATTAATGCATCGCTGTTTTGATTAAAATAGCCAGCTTTTCCGGCAGCCCCAACAAGCTGACCATTTGCCCAATTACCTTTTGACTCTTGGGATGCAGCTTTTTCGTACCACGTTATTGCAGTGGGGATATCTTTAGCTACACCAGAACCTAGCTCGTAGGCGACACCAACTCGAAGCTGTGCCCATGGTTCACCGCGCTCAGCAGCGGGCATTAAAATTTCAAAAGCAGTGTCGTAATCATACTTTTCCCAAGCCACATCAACGGTGCGCTCACCAGGATTTGGATTTGGCCCCGCACAAGCAGCAAGGCCAAGAATTATTATAGAGATATAGATGATTCTCATGATTTTCCTTCAGGCATGTAACGCCCAGCGCAGGCGCAGCCAGCGCGGAGTACCTTTTGTGTTAATGTTTGAGCGATAGCGAGTAACACAAAAGGTGCGTAGCGTTGGCTGTCGCTCTGCCGCTGATTGTTATGGGATCTACGCTCTAGCGGGTTTGGCAGAAAGTTGTTGTTCCAACTGTATTACAAAAAGTATTGCTCACGCCTCCAGAAGCACCCTGAATATTCACATTTCCTTTGGGTCTAACTCGCTCCGCAACTGTAGCTATTTTTCCACATTCCAACATAAACTGTTCCTGATACGGAGTCAGATCTTGTTGACTCAATCGCGCAACCTCTTCTTCGTACATTGCACGCAATAACTCATCATCAACAATGTATTGATGTGCATAAGTACCAAATTGAAAAGTTGCATAATGGGAGAACTGCTGGAAATCTAGATAATTTTCCTTGTAGCATAAATTTGCTAAAGCAACTCGTTTTGCAGTTCCATCGTAATCATGGAACTGCGATACACAACCTGAAATCCCTCCAGCTACCGCGATGGAAAAGAAAAATTGTTTAATCATGATTTCAACCTATTTATTTTTATTTAATTCGGAGAGCAATTTTTCCAAATCACCGATCAACTCTGGATTTACTGATTCTAGCGCTAAAGACTTAGATATGTACTCTTCAACGTTTTGGTGCTGGTCAATTGGTATTTCTGAGACTTCCGTACTTGCCAGCTCTATATTAATTTTCTGGCATGTATCAAATGGAAGGTTCCCCTCACTATCTTTAAGTGCGTATAGTTTTCTTAAATAGCTCATTTTCTGCTCATTGCCTTTATAGTCTTTCTTACTAATCTGATCTTCTTCTCTGAACTACTAACCTCCATAACGCCCGCAGCAGGGGCGACCAATGTTATGCATATTTTGTGCGAAACTGGGAGCGCAGCGACCCGCACAAAATGTGCATAGCGTTGGGCGTCCCGCGGAGGCCCGAAGGGCCGGAGCAAACTGCCTGCGATTGTTAAGAGTTCTTGGCACATGGACTCTATGGGGCAAACTCTCTGAATTTTTCCGACCATGGAATGACTAAACGATTTAATTTTTCGTAGTTATGAAGGTTTAGCTCTAGCACAGGATGCCCCAAGTAAGTGGATGATCTGTAATCAATAACAGTGCTCCAGGAGATATATCTCTTTGTGCGTCGTTTTTTTATAAAAATTCCTGATTCATTAGCAAAAACTGTGCAGACCACACTTTTTCCATTAAATGGGATAAACCCCATTAAGCAGGACTCATAGAACTCATCTGAAAGTCTACTAGTGAAATCAGAGCCGAAATTATTCAGATGCTGCGAAAACTCAGCATTTATTTTATATCGAGCGAGCTTAGCAGAAAAAACAAATATGAATAAAAATGCAGCAACACCAACCAATGCTACACCTGTAACATGATATGCAAAGTATCCACCCAGCGAAAACATCGGAAGTCGAATCGCGATTTTTTTGAAAGCTAATTTTTTAGGGATCTGAACTTTCATGACTCTTAACGCCCAGCGCAGGCGCAGCCAGCGCGGAGCGCTTTTTGTGTTAATGTTTGAGCGCCAGCGAGTAACACAAAAGGTGCGTAGCGTTGGCTGTCGCTCTGCCGCTGTTTGTTATACAGCTACGAAGTGATTAGTTTGGTATTTGTCAAAAGCAGAATACATATCCCTTACTGGTTGTTTTACACTGCACCATACCGTTGCTCGTGTTAATAAGGTAATGATTTCCACTCGTTTCATTATTCTCGGTATATTTTACAGGTGGTGGCACAAATGTGTTTTGGCTTGTAGCTGAAGCGGAATTACTCATTGCGTTGCCAAACTGCCCCAATGACGCCCCTATATTGGAGAGCTCTGCTTGACGTGCCATCGTGACGCTCCGCCTTGCGTTTGCATACTCTGACTTCATCTTTTCAGTAAATGGAGCCCACTGTGATCTAGCCTGCTCGCAACCACTTTCAATTTCATAATCAGGAACGGCAGCCGTTAGCTCGGCTAGCCTCGCATACTCACTCTTATACAACTCTTCATTAATCACAGCAAAATCAAGAAATGTTGCTGCAACGTAGTTGTACTCATAAACAAGCGAGGGGTCATAAAACCCTTTATCAACGCAGGTATTGGAAATTACATTTCTCTTCGCGTACTCCATTACAGCAAAATCATTCATTCGATAGTGTGCAAACATGGTTTCACAACCAGAGACTGCTACAACTGCAGCAAGCATTAATGTTTTCTTCATTTTTCTATTTCCTTTTATGTCAATGAATATGTATAACGCCCGCAGCAGGGGCGACCAATGCTATGCACATTTTGTGCGAAACTGGGAGCACAGCGACCAGCACAAAATGTGCATAGCGTTGGGCGTCCCGCGGAGGCCCGAAGGGCCGGAGCAAACTGCCTGCGATTGTTATGAGTGGGCGCACTGCGAACTACCAGATTTTCCACCACGGCTTTGAAATAGAAGGACTGAATTTTTTACCTTTAGGTTTCCGGCGTGATTCAAGCTCCGTAATTTCCATTTCTATAAGGCTGACAAGCTCAGGTAACTCTTCATACTCGCCACTCTCAAGAATTTTCTTGAGCTGACTAATAGCCAGCTCTAAATCTTCATCGTAAGCGTTAATTGGCCATATATAGACTCTGCCGAGCATTACAAAGAGCCCAGCTGCTGCTCGAACGACATCCGGGGACTCTACGGGGTCACTTTTGATACCAGCTAACCAATGTTTGCGAAGATTGGTAGCGTCCATAACATCTCCGTACCAATCTGCCGCCCCATCATTTCCCCACGGTTTTATATCCCACATATGCATTCCTTATGGCACTACTACTCTGACTCATAACGCCCAGCGCAGGCGCAGCCAGCGCGGAGCGCCTTTTGTGTTAATGTTTGAGCGCCAGCGAGTAACACAAAAGGTGCGTAGCGTTGGCTGTCGCTCTGCCGCTGATTGTTATGCGTTGGAGGCACCGAAGAACCGCCAACTTCCAGACGAAAGTAAAAACTTTCACTTAACCTTGTTCAGAAATTTGGTAGTGACGCTCAACATTTTTTGTGATTTCACCCCAATACGAACTTCTAACTCGACTCTGATGAAAACTGAATGCTTCTTTGCCTGAGAATTCTTCGTATACGTTGAAGCGACAACTATCACTCTGATCTTGATTCACGATGAACTTTAGGCACCCAGCCTCCTCTCTTGTAAGTTTGATGTGGCTGGGCAGTTCATTCTTAATGCTCTCAAGATCTGGCTCGGGAACAACAATGTATCCCTCTAAAATCACCTTGCTCAATGTTCGATCCTTGATGACGCATAACGCCCACGGCAGGGGCGGCTTACCCTATGCGCGTTTTGCGCGAAAATGGGAGCGAAGCGACCGCACAAAACGTGCATAGGGTAAGCCGTCCCGCGGAGGCCCGAAGGGCCGGAGCTTCACTGCCCGTGATTGTTAAGCTTATCACTCGGACCATGGGCCAGCGCCTTGAGAGCCCACACCTAAAAGAGCACTACTCACCCCGAGATCAATTCTTAGCGCCTCCTGCGAAAATTCGATAGAACTTACTTTCTGATAATACTTGTACTGCGCAGGAGATAACGCGAGGGCGTAGGCATATTCCTCATGTTCACCTTCTAGCCCCGTGATTGAAAGAGCAGTTTTTACTTGATTGAATTTCAAGTTACTACTCTTTCCATATTCATCTCTCAATTTGGAGACAAACACAGTGCGAATCTTCCGAAGCTTTCTCCTTTTTTTCCACCAGCGCTTTACTAGATTCATCGTTTCTATGCTTAACAGTTTTATTCAAAAGCCCCAGATATAGCCATAATGGCTACATATAGGCATGACATGTCTATATATGCCCATTATGTCTATATCTAGGCATGTCCTTTACAGGTTTATATGTCTATATCTAGGCATTCGTCAATCAGGCCTTCGACGATCCGATGGCTTATATTTCGACGTATCGCCATGCTACGTTTTACCACCCAGGCTTTCGCGCGGTTGCTCCATCGGCCGCCCATTCTCCGGACGGCGGCGCGCAGCTCAGTCTCATCGTAGGCAACTTTTACCGCCACCCACTCGCTGGTATGTACGGGGTGGGTTGTGTCGACGCGTTTCGATTGGTTTTTTTGGTAGGCCTCGCGCTGCGCGACGATGATTTCTACCGTGGTATATACGGTTTTCTTGCACGGCGATCGCCGATACCGTACGGCGCACAGCTGTTCGCCGTATTTGTCGTGATAGCGTTTGCTGCCATCATCGCCCGGTTTGATTGTTTTTATTATTTCCATACGCCCTCCATGGCGTTTTCATTGTCAGTTACTTAAAGGCCCAGCTCACTCCAGATATCGTCAACTTTCTTAGTGACTTCCGGATCTTTTACGATGGGGCGCCCCCACTCTCTGGTTGTCTCACCTTCCCATTTGTTGGTCGCGTCGAAGCCGATTTTCGAGCCGAGGCCGGAGACCGGAGAGGCGAAATCCAGGTAGTCGATCGGGGTATTCTCCACCATTACCGTATCGCGTGCGGGGTCCATTCTGGTGGTCATGGCCCAGATTACATCTTTCCAATCCCGGGCGTTTACGTCGTCGTCGGTGACGATGACAAATTTGGTGTACATGAACTGTCGCAGAAATGACCAGACCCCCATCATCACCCGTTTGGCGTGGCCGGCGTACTGCTTTTTCATTGTGACAACGGCGAGCCTGTAGGAGCAGCCCTCCGGGGGAAGATAGAAATCCACGATTTCGGGAAACTGCTTCCGCAGGATCGGCACGAATACTTCGTTTAGGGCTTCACCCAGTACGGCGGGCTCATCTGGTGGTCGGCCGGTGTAGGTGCTGTGATAGATGGGGTCTTTGCGGTGGGTGATCTTTTCCACGGTAAATACAGGGAAGCGATCGACTTCGTTGTAGTAACCGGTGTGATCCCCATAGGGGCCTTCGTCGGCCATATCATCCGGGTAGATGTAGCCTTCGAGCACATATTCGGCACTGGCCGGCACCTGCAGGTTACTGAGCCTGGCGTCTGCCACTTCGGTCTTACTGCCGCGCAGGAGTCCGGCAAACGCGTATTCCGAGAGGGTATCCGGCACCGGGGTGACCGCCCCGAGGATGGTCGCAGGGTCCGCACCCAACGCGACGGCGACCGGGAACGGCTCGCCCGGATACTGCTGCTGCCATTCGCGGAAGTCCAGAGCGCCCCCGCGGTGGGAGAGCCAGCGCATGATCAGGCGGTTTTTACCGATCAGCTGCATGCGATAGATACCGAGGTTCTGGCGCTTCTTTTCAGGGCCTCGGGTAATCACCAGCGGCCAGGTGACCAGAGGCGCGGCATCCCCGGGCCAACAGGTCTGTATCGGCAACCTGGTGAGATCGATATCGGCGGTGTCGATTTCAAATTGCTGGGAGTCGGCCTTGCTCACCACCTTGGGCCCCATGTTCATGACCTGCTTGAAGATGGGGAGCTTTTGCCAGGCGTCTTTGAAGCCTTCCGGGGGTTGCGGCTCCTTCAGGAAGGCGAGGAGCTCACCGACCTGACGCAATTCACTAACGGACTCTTTGCCCATTCCGAGGGCAACACGCTCAGGTGTGCCAAACAGGTTGGCAAGGACCGGGGTGTCGTAGCCGGTGGGGTTTTCAAACAGAAGGGCCGGGCCACCGGCACGCAGAACGCGGTCGGCAATTTCTGTCATTTCCAGCACGGGACTGACAGGGTGTTTGATTCGCTTGAGAAGGCCGCGCTTTTCCAATAGCTGGATAAAGTCGCGCAGGTCTTTGTATTTCATGTTTTACCGGTCGGTGACTGATAGACAGTGGCCAGTGTAAAACAGACAGAACAAAAAAATAACGCCGCGCTTGAATAAGGCGGAGAGGAAAGGGGGGAGGATATGAACAACCCGCAGCAGTTGTGCTGCGGGCTGCCGAACTTCTAAGAGATCTTAGAAGCGGGGGCGACGCGGACGGTCTTCGCGCGGCTTGGCTTCGTTAACACGGATGTTACGGCCAGACAGCGGCTGATCATTCATTTCTTCGATAGCCTTACGCGCTTCGTCGTCGTTCGGCATTTCTACGAAACCAAAACCTTTAGAACGGCCAGTTTCCCGGTCAGTGATTACAGTAGCCCGGGAGATTTCACCGAACGCACCAAATGCTTCGTGCAGTTCGTCAGAGGTTACGCCGTAGGCCAGATTTCCGATATAGATATTCACAAAAAAGTCTCACTAGAGTCAGTGGGCTGTCGAGCAATTCACAAATGGCAACCAGCTCCACCGAGTTCACCATTTGAGATTGATCCAGAGTCGCTCGACTTCCCAGCCGCGCGGGATCAATTCGGGTAGTGTTGAAATACTGCTCAACACTTTATTGATGGCCTTTATATGCCTATCGCAATGCCTTTTCAACTGAATTCGGCGTAATTTCACGCCTGTTTTATCGCATTGCAAAAATTGTCCATTCCATGCAAAAAAGGCCTGCATATTGCGCAGGCCTTTATTCTGTATCGGAATTATTTCCGTTTCATGGACAGGAAGAATTCGTCGTTGGTTTTGAAGTCCTTGAGCTTGTCGATCAGGAATTCGGTGGCGGCGAGGTCTTCCATATCGTGCAAGAGCTTGCGCAGGATCCATACGCGCTGCAGTTCGCCTTCCGGCATCAGCAGCTCTTCGCGGCGGGTGCCGGATCGGCGCACATTGATTGCGGGATATACACGTTTTTCAGCGATCTTGCGGTCCAGCTGCAGCTCCATGTTACCGGTGCCCTTGAACTCTTCGAAGATCACTTCATCCATCTTCGACCCGGTATCAACCAATGCGGTAGCGATGATGGAAAGGCTGCCGCCTTCTTCAATATTTCGCGCTGCACCAAAGAAGCGCTTGGGGCGCTCCAGAGCGTGGGCATCCACACCACCGGTGAGCACTTTACCGGAGCTCGGCACGGTGGTGTTGTACGCACGTGCCAGACGGGTAATAGAGTCCAGCAGGATCACCACGTCTTTTTTGTGTTCGACAAGGCGCTTGGCCTTTTCGATCACCATTTCTGCAACCTGTACGTGACGCGCCGGCGGCTCGTCAAAGGTGGACGCAACCACTTCACCACGCACGGAGCGCTGCATCTCGGTAACCTCTTCCGGGCGCTCGTCGATCAGCAGTACGATCAGGTGGCACTCGGGGTTGTTGCGGGTGATGGCCTGGGCCATGTTCTGCAACATGATGGTTTTACCGGCCTTGGGCGGTGCCACGATCAATCCACGCTGGCCTTTGCCGATGGGGGCAACCAGGTCGATGATACGGCCGATGAGGTCTTCGGAGGAGCCGTTACCACATTCCAGACCAAGGCGGTCGTTGGGGAACAGCGGGGTGAGGTTTTCGAAAAGAATCTTGTTACGGGCGTTTTCCGGCTTGTCGAAGTTGATCTCGCTGACTTTCAGCAGGGCAAAGTAGCGCTCACCTTCTTTGGGGGGGCGAATCTTGCCGGAGATGGAGTCGCCGGTACGCAGGTTAAAGCGTCGAATCTGGCTGGGCGATACGTAGATGTCATCGGGGCCGGCCAGATAGGAGGAATCCGCAGACCGCAGGAAACCAAAGCCATCCTGAAGTATTTCCAATACACCTTCGCCGTAGATATCTTCGCCGCTTTTGGCGTGGCGTTTCAGGATATTGAAAATGATGTCCTGCTTGCGCGAACGGGCGAGGTTTTCGAGCCCCATGCCCTTGGCAATTTCGATCAGCTCTTCAATGGGTTTGGTTTTTAATTCAGAAAGGTTCATACCAATTGCTTTATTACGGTTTCTTCTGTCGGTTGGCGCGGACGCGCCGGACGTTTCTGCGGAGGGAGTTGAAGTTTCGATGGTGATATTGCCCGGTTCGACATGCCGACGGTTTGACTGACCGCACGCAACTCTTCACAGATTAAACGACTCGTCACGAATTCAACGACTCGCTAAATACGAATGACCGCTCACAAGGGCACACCGGATGCGGCAGAAGTGCCAGGAGGGGAATCGTTCAACTTGAGGAGTTTGCGCCGGAGAGGCTGCGTCAGCAGCGGGGTTGGCGACTTGGCTCAGGTCTGGACTGAACAGTTAATTTGATTACTAGGCAGTATAACCGCAGTTCGACATCCTGCAAGGCCTAATTCTTATACATTCCGGCCCTTAAAACGGCAGGTGGGGCGCATTGGCGCCCCACTCGCGGAGATCAGATCTGGCTGTCGATGAATTCGGTCAGCTGGGCGCGGGACAGTGCGCCGACTTTGGTACCTTCCACATTGCCGCCCTTGAACAGCAGCAGGGTCGGAATACCGCGCACGTTGTACTTGGCTGCAGCTTCCTTGTTGGCATCCACGTCGACTTTAACGATCTTCAGCTTTTCGCCGTAGTGGCCCGCCAGATCTTCCAGAACAGGAGCGATCATCTTGCAGGGGCCACACCATTGTGCCCAGAAGTCCACCAGTACCGGGCCGTCCGCCTTGAGTACTTCGGCTTCAAATTCTGCATCGGTTACGTTGACGATGTTCGCGCTCATAGTGCTTTCCTGTGATTCGGTTTCTTTGGGCCCAGCGGCTGTGCCGGCAGAGATGACAGACTGCGCCGGCAGACATGAAGCGGCCGCGCCGGAAGTCATCATAAGTACCGCCCGCAGGCCTCGCAAGGCAAATGGTCTCGTTGCCACTGGCAATTCGTCCCATTGTACGGGCGCGTCATTACAACAGATTGGCATTGCGCCCTATATGAGGGCCCCGGGCGCCATTTCAAGGGGTCGGCGCCAGCCTAATCCTCCTCTGGCAGAAAGCGCTGCAGAATATCGTCCACATAGTCATATCCGAGAGCCGTCGTGGCGATGGAAGGGCCAAGCGGGAGTACCAGGTCCATGGCTTCCAGGTGACGCCATTCCCGGCCCAGACTCTCCAGGGATAACCCCGTGTAGCCGGGATATGTCTCTGACGGCACCCCGTCCTCCAGGCGCAGGGCGTTCATCAGGAACTCCAGCGGGCGCTCCTTTGTAGGCACTTCTTTGGTTTTTGGCTGGGGAAACTCGATTCCACCCTCTCCGGTCTCGCAACCGAGGGCCAGATAGTGTTTGGGCGCGCGGGTGCGCTGGGTACGCAGAATACGGCCGGACTCGGGAAGCGTGAACTTGCCGTGGGCACCGGCGCCGATGCCGATATAGTCGGCAAACGACCAGTAATTCAGGTTGTGACGGGAGGCGAGTCCGGCGCGACCATAGGCGGACACTTCATAGCGCTGATAGCCCTCGCTGGCCAGGTAGGCCCGCCCCGCCCGCTGTATAGCGGCAATCTGCTCGGAGCCCGGCGTCACCGGCGGTGCGGAATAGAACGCAGTATTGGGCTCGATGGTGAGCTGGTACCAGGAGATATGCTCGACCCCGAGGTCTACCGCCTGCTGAAGATCCCTCAGGGCATCCCGCTCACTCTGCCCCGGCAGTCCGTGCATCAGATCGATATTGATATTTTCGAAGCCCGCCGCCCGCGCCTGGCTGGCGGCGATCTGCGCCTCGTCACCGCTATGGATCCGGCCCAGGTTCTGCAGCTGCAGCGGGTCGAAGCTCTGCACGCCAATCGACAGGCGATTGACCCCGGCGCTGTGATAGCCAGCGAACTTGGCCTGCTCGAAGGTACCCGGGTTGGCCTCGAGAGTGATTTCTATCCCCTCTTCAAACCCCACCAGGGATTCCGCCAGATCCAGAATCCGCCCAATAGCGAGCGGTGAAAACAGGCTCGGCGTACCGCCGCCGAAAAAGATAGAGCCCAGTTTGCGCCCCTGAATCCACGGCAACTGGCTGCGCAGATCCCGCTCGAGCTGATCGACGTACTCGGCTTCCGGCAGATGCCGGTCACCGGCAGCCGCCCCCTTGGCATGCTCGATCGCGCCGGTGGCGACCTCGTGAGCGCCGGTGGCGACCTCGTGAGCGCCCGCGGCGATCTGGTGTGAGTTGAAATCGCAGTAGGGGCATTTGCGAACGCACCAGGGGATGTGCACGTACAGGCTCAGGGGGGGTAATTGCATTTGCGGGAGAGGGGCTCGCTGGAGAGAGGCTCGTTGAGGGCTCATCAAAAAAATCAGAAGAGCTTTTTGCCGGAATCAACCTGGCGCTGCGGCAGCACCATTTCTTCGTGCCACAGCTGTTCAAATTTTTTCACCGCCAAAGCGCGATGACTGAGCCGGTTTTTTACTTCGCGGGGCAGCTGTGCAGAAGTGAGCTTTTCGGACTCGACGTAAAAAAGCGGGTCATAGCCGAACCCCTGCTCACCTGCCGGGCGGCTGAGAATATGGCCTGCCCAGCGCGCGGTACATACCAGGGGCACCGGGTCGTCTGCCGTGCGCACAAACGCCAGGGCGCAGTGGAAACTGGCACCGCGCTTTTCCATGGGTACACCGTCCAGGGCTTCCAGTAATTTCTGATTGTTGTCGGCATCACTGGCACCGGCACCTGCATAGCGCGCGGAATAAATTCCGGGCGCACCGCCGAGCGCATCCACCGCAAGTCCAGAATCATCCGCCAGCGCCGGCAGGCCGCTGGCCTTACTGGCGTGGCGCGCCTTGATAAGGGCATTCTCAATAAAACTGAGCCCGGTCTCTTCCGCTTCTTGCTGTAGAAATTCGGACTGAGGCAGTACGGCAATCTGCCAGCCGGAAAAAAGCTGAGAAAACTCTTTCAACTTGCCGGCGTTACCACTGGCGAGAACGATTTTATCCATGAGAACTCAGTATTTTTCTGACGTTACCGCGTATCCAATATCCAGCCATCAATTCTTGTGCAACTGGCGACGGAATGTGAGTTCCTGGGTGCTGCCGTCGGGCATCACCAGGTCGATATTGAAGGTGAGGCTTTCTTCGTGCTCAAAGCGAAACGGCGCCAGGTAATACACCGCACCCTGATCGCGAATTTCCTTGAACTCAAGCGGGCGGGACTGCTGAATCAGGTTAGTGGCATTACCTGACACACCAACGCTACTGCCCTTGGTATCGCCAACCTTGCTGACCGAAATATTCACGAACGCGCGGTCTCTTGCGCGCACCAGGTTGTAATGCTGTGCAATATCCGGGGAAATAAAGTCACTGTTGAACACCGAGTACGACACCCGGTAATCACCGAAAACTTTGTGGTTTTCAATAGTTTTCGCACCCTGAGCCGCAGCGGCAGTGGCCCACAGCAACAGGGCTATGGAAATAAATGCTACAAAATAACGTTTCACGGCGTTCTCCTGTATATCGGTTTGATTCGTTTCCCGGCGGCGCCAGAAACAACCTTCTGCTACTAATATTAGCGAGTCAGATGGTAAATCGCTGTTTCACCAAACAGGTTCGGCAAAAAATCCTTCAAAACCCCGGATACTGTGGATTCTGAGACCACCTGCCGGTGCAGTATTTTCCAGCTGTGCTGGCGACAGAGCACTTCAAAGTCCTTGAAAGTACAAAAGTGAATATTGGGCGTGTCGTACCATTCATATGGTAATAAATCCGATACGGGCATACGCCCGGACACGGCCAGGTGCCAGCGCGCCTTCCACTGACCAAAGTTCGGGAAGGTGATAATACACTCCCGTCCGACCCGCAGCATTTCCTCCACCACCAGATGGGGAAAACGCAATGTCTGCAACGCCTGGGTCATTACCACGGTATCGAAGCTGTGGTCGGCAAAATTCTTCAGGCCATTGTCCAGGTTCTGCTCCACCACATTCACACCGCGCTCGACGCACTTCTGGATCTGTTGCGGGTCGATCTCCAGACCGTAACCGCTAACCTGTTTTTCGCTTTCCAGCCGCTCCAGCAGCGCACCGTCACCACAACCGAGGTCGAGCACCCGCGAATTTTCCGGTACCCAGTTGGCGATAATATCGAGGTCCTGACGAATCATGCCGCCACCTCGCTGCTCGCTTGCTGGCCGTGTTCCCGAGCCACATTGTTCATATAGGCTGCGAAAAAATTTTCGTAGCGTTCGTTGGGTAACAGAAACGCATCGTGCCCCATGGGGGATTCCACTTCGGCGTAGGTCACCGGAATATTTGCGTGTATTAGTGCATCGGCAATTTCCCGGGAACGTTCCGGGGCAAAGCGCCAGTCGGAGGTAAAAGAAACCAGCATGAATTTGCAGCGTGCGTGGGAAAACGCTTCCACCGGATCGTCGTTGTACTCTCGCGCAAGATCAAAATAGTCCAGTGCGCGGGTCATCAGGATATAGGTATTCGGGTCGAAACTGCCGGAGAAGGAATCCCCCTGATAGCGCAGATAACTCTGCACCTGAAATTCCACCAGCTCTTCCACGCCCTGCCTGAAGGTACCCGAACGCAGTTCGCGGCCAAATTTTTTGCCGAGCCCGTCGTCGGACAGATAGGTGATGTGCCCGATCATACGCGCCACGGCCAGTCCGTGGCGCGGCAGGGTTTCTTCTTCCAGATAGCGGCCGTCGCGGAAATCCGGGTCAGACGTGATGGCCTGGCGGGCGGTTTCATTAAACGCAATATTCTGCGCAGACAGTTTCATCGCCGAGGCAATCACCACGCAGTGGCGCAGACGCTCCGGATATTCCAGCGACCAGCGCATCGCCTGCATGCCGCCGAGACTACCCCCGACTACCGCGGCCCACTGCCGAATGCCGAGAAAGTCCGCCAGTTGCGCCTGGCTGTGCACCCAGTCCCGCGCGCGCAGCGGCGGGAAGTCTGGCCCCCAGGCTTTGCCGGTGGCCGGGTTGATGGACGCGGGGCCGGTAGAACCGTGGCAGCCGCCAAGATTATTGACAGCCACCACGAAAAATTTGTTGGTGTCGATGGGTTTGCCGGGGCCGATATAGTGATCCCACCAGCCGGGGCGCTTGTCGCTTTCGCTGTGGTAACCGGCGGCGTGATGGTGGCCGGAGAGCGCGTGGCAGATCAGTACGCCGTTGCTTTTGTCGGCGTTGAGGGTGCCATAGGTTTCGTACATCAGGGTGTATTCGTCGAGTACGCGGCCGCAGGCCAGTTTGAAGGGGCCGGGGAAGGTGTGGCTTTTCGGCTCGACGATGCCGACAGAGTTTGCGGGCAATCCTGCCGGTTTTCCTGATTGGGGAGTGTGCGCTTCCGTGGTCAAAATCTTTCGCATGTGGTTACTGGGCGGGGCGCCAAGTTTACGAAAGCTGGGGGCGGTAGTACACCGCCCATCCGTATTACTACTAACGCACTTAGGTGGTCGCCGGGGCTTTCAGTGGGGTCACGTTGTTCGCTACCGGCGCCGGCGGAATCGGCTGGGGGGCCGCGTGGGTGTGCTTGAGCAGGTCTTCCAGCGCACCGAGGGCGCTGTGGTTGCGCACCAGCTCTTCTTCCAGTGCGCGCAGGTCGGTGCGCTTGGTCTGGGTTTTCTGTTTGAGCTCGGTGAGCTTGATCAGGTGGCGGTTGAGCAGGTGCTTTTGGTACTGAACGTGTTGCTTCAGCGGTTCCAGCACCTGATCCAGCCAGCCGTCCACAGACGAGATCATCTGGCTGTACATGCGCCCGACTTCGTTGGCGAGGGTAGCTACGAAGCGTTCGGTGAGGCGGTTGCGGCGGGCCAGCAGCAGTTGTGGCGAGCGGCGCAATTGGGCGGCCTGGCGGTGTAGGCCGCGCAGGGCGGCGCGGAAGCCGGCGATGTCGAAGTGTTGCTCGGCGGAGATGATATTGCTCAGGGTGGAGCGGTCGTAGATGGCGTCGACGAGGCGGTTGGCCTGGTCCACTTCACGCTCGAGATTGCCCAGCTGGTGTTCCACGCCACCCATAAATCCGTCGATGGCGCGGGCGAGACCGAGGGGAGACCAGCGCTCGTTGAGCGCTCTGCGAGTTTCGTCGATCAGCTGTTGCAGCTGCTGGCTGGAGACCGGTGCCAACAGAGAGGCGCGCTGGCGGGCGAGCATGCGCTGGCTGGATTTCAGGGTCAGCAGTTCCTGGTGACAGTATTTGTGCTGTTCCTTGGCGGTGGCATGCAGTTGCTTCAGCTCTTCCACCTGGTCCGGGCTGGTAGCACCGTGGCGCTTAAGGTGCTCAAGGGTGGCGCGGCCACTGTTGAGGCGGCGCTTGAGCAGATCGCGGGTATCTGCCATCAGGGTCAGGGCCTGGTGCAGGGAGCGGTGGTTGGCGACTTTGTCGCGGTGCTCCATCAGGCGCTGTACCAGCAGCTGTTCAAAGTCGCCAAAACGGCTCTGCTGTAGCAATACCGGATCGCGCTCGGCCCGCGCCAGCAGGGCTTTTTTCGCGGACACACCAACCACATTTTCCTGCGGCAGTGCCAGCAGCTTGCTCACTTCTGCACGCATCTTGCGCAGCATCTGGTCCGCGTCTTCGTCCGGATCGTCCCACAGTACATCAATCTTGTTCAGCAGCGCCATGACCGCGGTACCGCGGTGTTCTTTCAGTGGCACCAGGTGGGTTTCCCACATATTCAGGTCGGTACCGCTGACACCGGCGTCGGCGGAGAGCAGGAAGGCCACCGCCTGGGCACCCGGCAGGGTGGACAGGGTCAGTTCCGGCTCGTTGCCGAGGGCATTCAGCCCGGGGGTGTCGATAATCCGCAGGCCCTGGGCGAGCAGCGGGTGTGGCAGGGAAATCAGCGCGTAACGCCAGGCGGGAATCTGTACCAGGTTGCCGTTGCCGTCGAGATGGCGGCGATCGAAACCGTAGCGGGCGGCCTCTTCCGGGGTGACCGCTTTGGTGGCGGCGACCTTCATCAACGCGTCGCGGGTGGCATCGGCGTCGTCCGGGTCAAAGTCGAAATTGACCCACTTCTGCGGAATGCGACGGAAGCTCTCGAGGCTGGTATTGGTGGCCAGCGTTTCGATGGGCAGCAGGCGCACGGAGGCCTGCTCGGTGCCATCGCTGAAGATTTCCGTAGGGCACATGGTGGTACGACCGGGGCGCGACGGCAGCAGGCGCTTGCCGTAAGTGTGCGACAACAGCGCGTTGATCAGCTCGGTCTTGCCACGGGAGAACTCGCCCACCAGCGCAACGGTAAACTGATCTTCCACCAGCAACTGGCGCGCCTGCTGAACCACCTGCCGGGCGCCGGCGGAGTTGGGGAAGTGTTGTTCCAACCAGTGGCTGAACCGGTTGAACTGGGTATCAAGCCCCTTCTTCCAACGGTCGTAATCGGCAATGTGCTGGCGCAAGGTCGCATCTTCCATGTTTATAAGTTCTTGTTGGTACTACTTACGGATTTGACAGCCATTTTCCAGCAAGCCGCCATGGAGTTAAACCCTGTCACCGTATTTTCGAGAACTGACGCGAACTGGATAGACAGAGAAAGAAGAAATAAAGAAGGGGAGTGAGCGGGAAGCGAAAAAGATGACAGTTAAGACAGCTGGAGAGATGTATAGGGGCGATTGAAAACGTAGCGAGCGGGTGGCTGGTGGTGGGCGCCAGCGCACAGCAAGCGGAATGTACACGCAGTACATGAGCATTGCGCGCACTGCCGACCGCCGCCAGGCGCACGCGCAGTAGTTTTCGGGCGTCCCGATTAGAAGGGGATGTGCCAGAACAGGTTGTACACCAACTGCGGCATATTCGCACTCTGCGCGAACCCAACCAGCAACTTATCCACAACTGTCAGCAGGATAAAGACAAAAATCGGGCTGATATCGATCACCCCCAGCGGCGGGATCACCTTGCGCACCGGCGCGTAGACCGGCTCCAGCAGCTGACGCAGCAACATCAGCGCGGGATGGGAGCTCTGCGGGGCAATCCAGCTGACCACGATGGAGATCAGCATGCCCACAAACAGGATCGCGATCAGCGTCATCAACACACCGAGAAATGCCCACAACAGTGCACTCAGGGGGTTGAGCATACCGGCACCGGCAAGGAATCCCGCACCGATAATCATCACCCAGGCAACCAGCAGCGCCAGTACCAGAGAGGCCATATCAATGCCAAACAGCCCCGGCACCACTTTGCGCAAAGGGCGCAGTAATGGGTTGGTGATTTTGACGATACCCTGGGAGAGTGGGTTGTAAAAATCCGCGCGCGCCAGCTGCAGCATAAAGCGCAGCAGCACCGTGAACAGAAACAGAATACCGATGGTGGCGAGAATAAATACGCCGATATTGCTGAAGGTGTTGACCATCAAACGTCCTTTCTTTGCAGTCTGTTATTTGTCGAGTTCTTTCGCCATTTCCGCGGCACGCGCCGCGCAATCGTTCATGGCCTGCTCCACCAGTTGCGGCAGGCCACCCTCCTGAAAACGCTTTACCGCGCGCTCGGTAGTGCCATTCGGCGACATGACATTGCGCTTCAACTGCGCCACATCCACATCCGCGGCCACCGCAAGTTTCGCCGCGCCCAGTGCGGTTTGCAAGGTAAGGCGCTCGGCATCCGCGCGGTCCATGCCGGCCTTCTCCGCCGCGTCGATCATGGATTCCATAAACTGAAAATAGTACGCGGGGCCGGAACCGGACACCGCGATTACCTGATCGATGCCGGACTCCTGCTCCACCCACAGGGCAATACCCACCGCATCGGCCATCTGGGTGGCCACGGACTTGTGTTCGTCGGTAACGACATCGCCGGCATACAGGCCGGTCACCCCGGTGCCCACCAGCGCCGGCGTATTGGGCATGGCGCGCACGATCGGCACACCGGCACCCAGCCAGCGTTGGTAAGCCGCCAGTGGGATCCCAGCCGCCAGGGTGATCACCAGGGGTTTGCGAGCGCTCACTGTCTCCCTAAGCGCCTCGCACATTTCCTTCATCATCTGTGGCTTGACCGACAGCACCACCACATCGGCGCCCTCAATCGCCGCCAGATTGTCGGTGCTGCCGTGGACGCCGGTGCGCTTGCAGAAGTCTTTCAGCTTCTGCTCGTTGCGGCCGGTGGCGACAATCTTGTCGGCGGGGTAACCACTGGCCACCATGCCACCAATCACCGCACCCGCCATATTGCCAGCGCCGCCGATAAAGACCATTTTGTGATCAGATGCGTTTTGTTGGTCAGCCATAAGCTCCTCTGAATTATTTCCGAGCCCCAAAAATATCGGTGCCAATCCGCACAATGGTGGCACCACTGAAGATCGCCGCCTCCATATCCCCGGACATGCCCATGGACAGGGTGTCCAGCGGCTGCTCCGGCAGCTGCGCCCTGAGATCCTCCAACAGACCGGCCAGCTGTATAAAAGGCGTGCGCTGGTCGTCCAGAGCGCTGCGGGGCGCAGGGATCACCATCAAACCGCGCAGCTGCAAATTGGGCTGCGCCGCCACCGCGGCCGCCAGTTCCGGCAACTTTTCCGGGCTGACCCCGGACTTGCTGTCCTCACCATCAATATTCACCTGCAGGCACACATTCAACGGCGGCATATGTGCCGGGCGCTGCTCAGATAATCGCCGTGCAATTTTTAACCGCTCCAGCGAGTGCAGCCAATGAAAGTGCTCCGCCACATCCCGGGTTTTGTTGGATTGCAGCGGGCCAATGAAGTGCCAGGTGATCTCGCAGTCTTCCAGCGCCTCCTGTTTCTCCAGCGCCTCCTGCAGGTAATTCTCGCCAAAGTGGCGCTGGCCGGCGTTATAGGCCGCTCGCAGGTCTTCCGCGGGGCGGGTTTTGGACACCGCCAGCAGAGTGACAGTATCGGCCTGCCGGTCACAACTACCGCAGGCTGTGACGATCCGCTCAGTGACGGAATTGAGGTTTTCGGGGATTGACCCTTTGCGCATATACTGGGACCCAACTTTTGCTCGGCGGGCATTCTATGCGCTCATTGCCCGCACGTCATATCGACGGTCATATCACAACGAGAGCAGCGTAAGAGAAGAATAAAGGGTAGCAGTATGGACATTACAGAACTCCTCGCCTTCAGCGCCAAACAGAACGCCTCCGACTTGCACCTCTCTGCGGGCCTGCCGCCGATGATCCGGGTGGACGGCGACGTGCGCCGTATCAACCTGCCGCCCATGGAGCACAAGCAGGTGCACGGCCTGATCTACGAGATCATGAACGACAAGCAGCGCAAGGACTACGAAGAGTTCCTGGAGACCGACTTCTCCTTCGAAGTCCCCGGTGTGGCCCGCTTCCGTGTGAACGCGTTCAACCACAACCGCGGTGCCGGCGCCGTATTCCGGACCATTCCCTCCAAGGTACTGACCATGGAAGACTTAGGGATGGGCCAGGTGTTCAAGCAGATCTCCGACACCCCGCGCGGCCTGGTACTGGTGACGGGCCCTACAGGCTCCGGTAAGTCCACCTCGCTCGCGGCGATGATCGACTACATCAACGACAACAAGTACGAGCACATCCTCACCGTAGAGGACCCCATCGAATTCGTGCACGAATCCAAAAAGTGTCTGGTGAACCAGCGGGAAGTGCACCGCGACACTCACGGCTTCTCCGAAGCCCTGCGCTCGGCACTGCGTGAAGACCCGGACATCATCCTCGTGGGTGAGATGCGGGACCTCGAGACCATCCGCCTGGCGCTGACCGCCGCGGAAACCGGCCACCTGGTATTCGGTACCCTGCACACCACCTCCGCGGCCAAGACCATCGACCGTGTTGTGGACGTGTTCCCCGCGGAAGAAAAAGCCATGGTGCGTTCCATGCTGTCGGAATCCCTGCAAGCGGTAATCTCCCAGACCCTGCTCAAGCGCAACGGCGGCGGCCGTGTCGCCGCCCACGAGATCATGCGCGGTACCCCGGCGATTCGTAACCTGATCCGCGAAGACAAGATCGCGCAGATGTACTCCGCCATCCAGACCGGCGCCAACGTGGGTATGCAGACCATGGACCAGTGCCTGCAGGACCTGGTAGAAAAACGCATCATCAGCCGCGAAGTCGCGCGCGAAAAAGCGAAAATGCCGGAGAATTTCTAAACCTCCGCAAGCTGGATCCCGGCTCAAGGCCGGGATGACGAAGCCTGGTCATCCCGGACTCGATCCGGGATCCAGTGCTACGAAGTAATTACATACGATTCGAAGAAAACGACTACCCCAGGCGGTAAATAAAAATGGAAATCGAACGACTCCTACAACTGGTCACCGAAAAAGGCGCGTCCGACCTGTTCATCACCGCCGGTGTACCCGCGTCCATCAAACTGCACGGCAAGATCGTGCCGGTCACCACCAGTCCTCTGAGCCCGGAAAAAGCCCGCGAAATGGTCGTGGGCATCATGAACGACCGCCAGAAAAAAGAATTCGCCGAGACCAAAGAGCTTAACTTCGCCATCTCTTTGCGCAACGTTGGCCGTTTCCGGGTGTCCGCCTTCTTTCAGCGCAATCTGGTGGGCATGGTACTGCGTCGTATCGAAACCAAGATCCCCACCATTGACGGCCTCGGCCTGCCGGAGCAGCTCAAAGAGCTGGCGATGACCAAGCGCGGCCTGATCATCTTTGTGGGTGCGACCGGTACCGGTAAATCCACTTCGCTTGCATCCATGATCGGCCACCGCAACGAGAACTCGAAAGGTCACATCATTTCTATCGAGGACCCCATCGAATTTATCCACCAGCACCGCGGCTGCATCGTCACCCAGCGCGAAGTGGGCCTGGATACCGACTCGTTTGAAACCGCCCTGAAAAATACCCTGCGTCAGGCGCCGGACGTGATCCTGATTGGTGAGGTTCGCTCCCGCGAAACCATGGACCACGCCATCGCCTTCGCCGAAACCGGCCACCTGTGCCTGTGTACCCTGCACGCCAACAACGCCAACCAGGCGCTGGACCGGATCATTCACTTCTTCCCGGCAGATCGCCACCAGCAGTTGTGGATGGACCTGTCACTCAACCTGCAGGCCATGGTAGCCCAGCAGCTGGTGCCCACCCCGGACGGCGACGGCCGCCGCGCCTGTCTTGAGATCATGATCAACACCCCGCTGATGTCGGACCTGATCCGCAAGGGTGAGGTGCATAAGATGAAGGAGTTGATGAAACGCTCCGTCGAGCAGGGCATGCAGACCTTCGACCAGGCCCTGTACGAGCTTTACGACCGCGGCGAAATCACCTACGAAGACGCCCTCGCCCACGCGGATTCCGCGAACGACCTGCGCCTGATGATCAAGCTCAAATCCGAATCCGACGCCGAGTACCTCAACAGTGCCGCCGACGGACTGAGCCTCGCCAGCGACACCGATACCGGCAGCGGCCCGCAGATCTATTGATCGATCCCCCGAAGAGGTACCGCTTTGACACTACTGAGTACCCTCGCCCTGTTCAGCGCCATGGTCGTGCTGGCGGCCATTCCCGGTCCCGGGATCTTTGCAGTAATGGCGCGCTCGGCCAGTGGTGGCATGCCGCACGGCATGGCCACCTCCGCTGGTATCGTACTGGGTGACTATATTTTTATTGCGCTGTGCCTTTCGGGCCTCGCCTATGTCGCGGATATGATGGGGAGTGTATTTACCACCATCCAGTATCTCGGCGCGGCCTACCTGATCTGGCTGGGGGTCAGCCTGCTGCGGGCGCGGTCTACAAAGGCCAGGGTCGCGCCCACGTCGACAAACTCACTGGCCTCCAGTGTGTTGATCGGGCTGACCATCACCCTCGGGAATCCCAAAGCGATTCTTTTCTACCTCAGTTTCTTCCCCGCGTTTCTGCCGCTGGCGGAAATCACGCTTACCGATATGGTGATCATTTTTGCCATCACTACGGTCAGTGTGGTCGGCGTCATGCTGATATACGCTTGGATTACGGTACACGCACACTCTCGCGTACAGCAGCGCGGCGCAGGAGAAGCGCTCAATAAGGTGGGCGGGGCGCTACTGGTGGGCAGTGGCCTGTGGATGGTATTGCGTAGCCTGTAAACCGATACCGATGGCACCCGCTTATATCAGACCATTTCTTCCAGCAGGGCTTTCACCGGCCCTAGCAGGCGACGGGATACCGGTGGTGTCTGCTCGGTGCCACCGAGCGTGACCACCGTCCCGGATGCCTGCTTGCGCAGGCCGGTAATATACTCCACCGCAACTATCGCGCCGCGATGTACCCGCACAAAGCGCTCGCCGAATTCAGCTTCCAGTTCCTTGAGGGATTCATCCAGCACCGTTTCGCCACCAGAGTGATGGGCGATAACGTATTTGTCTTCGGCGATAAAGCAGCGGATATCGTCCACATCAATTAATTGCACACCGCGGCGGCTCACCGCTTTTATCTGGCGGCGGCCGCTGCTGGCAGGTGGTGATTTCGGTTCGGCTTGCAGCAGTTGCGGTTTGCTCAGTCTTCGCGCCTGGGCAATCGCCTGTGCCAGTTGTTCCACATTGACGGGCTTGAGCAGGTAACCCGATGGAGCAACCGCAAAGGCAGGGAGCGCAAACTCGTCGTGGGCGGTGCAGAATATGATCGCAGGCGGGTTGGGTCGGTTGGTAATTTGGGTGGCGAGTTGGAGCCCGTTTTCTCCGGGCATTTCGATATCCAGTAACAACAGGTCCGGGTCGAGTGAATCCAGCTGTTGTAACGCGCTTTCCCCATCGGCAGCTTCTCCCAGCAGTTGGCAACCATGAATAGTCTGCAACTGTCGGGCCAATCTGGCCCGTGCCAGCGGCTCGTCATCGACGATCAGCACACCCAGCGGGCGTTCAGAGGTACTCATTCGACCACCTCGGTAACGACTCCGCCGGAAGGCACTGCTACTGGCTCAGTTGTTCTGGCTTCTGCACGGGCGCTTAACGGCAGCCGTATTTCTACGACATATTTTCTACCTCGCTCGCCTTCGCACTCTTGTGCAGTAAAGCGAAAGCGCTCACCGTAAAACGCACTGAGACGCTGGCGAATATTTTCCATCGCCATACCGTTGCCGACATGGGCATTGCGGTTGTTTTCCGTCGCAGTATTTCCGTCAGACTCTGCAATAGGATTATGAATCGACAATAGCAGTTCGCGAGACGCTCTGCCAATGACATTTTGACGACGACCGAATTTGTTGGGGGAAGATATTTCCTGAATAGAAATTTCGATGGCGCCGCCGCGACGCAAACGCGCGACACCGTGCAGCACCGCATTTTCCAGTAGTGGCTGCAATAGCATTGAAGGCAATTCCGCTGGCCCGGAAAAAACATCCACCTGCCACGATTGTTGCAGGCGATCACCGAGGCGCAGGGATTCAATTTCCAGGTAATGCTTCGCCAGGGCAATTTCCTGCTCCAGGGGCACCATTTTGGAGTCTGCCAGGGATGCGCGAAACAATACGCAGAGATCTTCCACCAGTTTTTCCGCGCGCTCCGGATCCACCGCGATCAGGCTGGCGAGGCTGTTCATGCTGTTGAACAGAAAGTGCGGGCGGATGCGGGACTGCAGCGCCTCGATACGCGCGCCGAGCTCCGCCTGCTGCTGGTTGTGCAACTGCTGCTGCACATAGGCGTAACGCAGTACCACTCCCGCACAGATGGCGCCGACCAGGAAATTGGCCAGTAGCGACAGCCAGGCGATCGGCATACCGGTCATATCCGCGGCCCACCAGTGCTGCGCCAACAGTACCCCCAGCAAGACCGCGAGCACAGTGGAATAGCTGAGCGCTGCGGCAACCTTGTGGGAAAGGCGCGCCAGAATGGGACGCATACGGCACAGGATCGCGGCAGACGGCAGTATCGCCCACTGCACGGTGAGGGAAACCAGCCCCAGGCGCTGCCAGTTGAAGGGCGCAAGCCCATCGGTGGCAAGCACCAGCACCAGCGCCAGCAGCTCACCCATCAGCACCAGTGCGGCCACACCAGTCGCGCTACACAGGTCGGGAAGGAAATGCGGGGATTCGTCAGCAGATGTGTTCCCGGAGTCCAGGCGCGCAGAATCTTTGCCATCGGGGGCAATTTCGCGAATTTGCTGCGCTATAATGCCCGCCGCTTGCGCGGGCCGGGAAGATGTCATACTGCGTTATCTTTATTCTGGACTCGCTCTAGGAAAGAGAAGATACCGCCATCCCGGATCGACTTCCACATCACCATTCACAAACCCAATCCACTTTCGACCAGAGGCAGCATGAGCAACGATAACTCCTCCGCAAACAATGCACAGAACCCGGCAGCCAAGCTGTGGGGCGGCCGCTTCAGTGAAGCCACCGATGCGTTCGTGGAGCGCTTTACCGCCTCGGTGATGTTCGACCAGCGTATGGCGCTGGAAGATATTCAGGGCTCTCTGGCCCACGCGCAGATGCTTTCGGAAGTGGGCGTGTTGACCGAGGACGAGTTCAAGCAGATCGAGGGCGGCCTCAAGGACATCAGTGATGAGATCAAGGCGGGCGAATTCCCCTGGTCCGTGGCACTGGAAGACGTGCACATGAACATCGAGGCGCGCCTGACCGATCGCATCGGCGCCACCGGCAAGAAGCTGCACACCGGACGCTCCCGCAATGACCAGGTGGCCACCGATATCCGCCTGTGGCTGCGGGGCCGCATCGACCAGATAGCCTCTGAGCTGACCCGCCTGCAGACCGGCCTGGTGAACCTGGCCGAGCAGCAAGCGGACACCATCATGCCCGGCTTCACCCACCTGCAATCCGCGCAGCCGGTCACCTTTGGCCATCACCTACTGGCCTGGAACGAGATGCTGACCCGGGATTACGAGCGCCTGATGGACTGCCGCAAGCGCGTTAACCGCTCGCCGCTGGGCGCGGCCGCGCTGGCCGGCACCAGCTACCCGATCAACCGCGCGCGCACCGCCGAGCTGCTGGGCTTTGACGCCCCCACCGAGAACTCCCTGGACTCCGTCAGCGACCGCGACTTCGCCATCGAATTCTGCGCCTTCAGCGCCCTGCTGCTGACGCACCTCTCCCGCGCCAGTGAAGAACTGGTGTTGTGGACCTCCAGCCAGTTCGACTTTATCGACCTGCCGGACCGCTTCTGCACCGGCTCCTCCATCATGCCGCAGAAGAAGAACCCGGACGTACCGGAGCTGGTACGCGGCAAGACCGGCCGCGTGAACGGCCACCTGATCGCCCTGCTGACTCTGATGAAGAGCCAGCCGCTGGCCTACAACAAGGACAACCAGGAAGACAAAGAGCCGCTGTTCGACGCCGCCGATACCGCACTGGACTGCCTGCGCGCCTTCGCGGATATGGCGCCGGCGCTGAAGCCGAAGAAAGAAAACATGCTCGCCGCCGCCGGCAAGGGCTTCTCCACCGCCACCGACCTGGCCGATTACCTGGTGCGCAAGGGCGTGGCCTTCCGCGATGCCCACGAGATCGTCGGCCAGTCTGTGGCCTTCGCCATCGAAAAGGACTGCGATCTGGCGGATCTGAGCCTCGCGGAACTGCAGAAGTTTTCCGATGTGATCGGGGAGGATGTATTCGACGTGCTGACCCTGGAAGGCTCCGTGGCCGCCCGGGATCATATTGGCGGCACCGCGCCCAATCAGGTCCGTGCCGCCTGTGAGCGTGCGCGCAAGTTGATTGCCTCGCGCTAAGTTTGCGTGGTTTAGGTTTCGCGGTTTAGGCCGGGCAACGCCCGGCTGCGTGGCGAAAGCCACGCGCTGGATCCCGGATCAAGTCCGGGATGACGGGGGCATTGAAACTCGTCATGCCGCACTCGATCCGGCATCCAGCACCAACCTGCAAACTGCTCCGCCTGCCACAATTCGCCATAATTCATCCCCCGACCGCCACTTTCTCCTTTCCGTGACCCGCTAGACTCCCTCCAAGCAAAAATAACCATCACAGGGAAAGTCCAGCCATGCGCAAATATCTGCTGCTCGGCGTCACCGCATTCGTCATCGCCCTCTACCTCACCAACGCCTCCTGGCTGGCGGAACAGCGCCCGGGTAAACCGACGCTGATTGCCCATCGCGGCGTCTACCAGACCTACAACCGCGAAAACCTCGGCCGCGACGACTGCACCGCGATCCGCGTGTTCGAGCCCGAACATGAATACCTGGAAAACACCATCGCCTCCATGCAGGCCGCCTTCGATGCCGGGGCGGATATCGTCGAGATCGATGTGCATCCCACCACCGACGGCGAGTTCGCGGTGTTCCACGACTGGACCATCGACTGCCGCACCGAGGGCCAGGGCACCACCCGCGACCACCCGATGAGTTACCTGAAGACCCTGGATATCGGCTACGGCTATACGCCGGACGGCGGTGAGACATTTCCGTTTCGCGGCAAGGGCGTGGGTCTGATCCCCACGCTGGAGGAGGTTTACCGGACATTCCCGGATAAAAAATTCCTGGTGAACATCAAAAGCAATCGCCCCAAGGAAGCCATAAAACTCCACAAATACCTGCGCGAACGCCAGCTGCCTCCACAGGGAAACCTGCTGGTTTATGGCGGCGAGAAAGTAATGGTGAAAATGCGCGAACTGCGCCCGGAATCCTGGAACTTCAGCCGCGACAGCGTCAAGCAGTGCACCTATCGCTACCTGATCCTCGGCTGGTCGGGGTATGTGCCCGAGGCCTGTCGCAATGGCGCCGTGGTCGCGCCGAATACATGGCACTGGGCACTGTGGGGCTGGCCAAATCGTTTTATTCAGCGCATGGAAGACGCGAACAGTCTGGTGATGGTGTTGGACTTCAAACACCGCAGTCCGGGTGGAGTGCACGGCATCTACAAAGCCGAGCAGATCGATTTTCTACCGGCGGATTATCGCGGCGCGCTGTGGGTGGAAAAAATTGAAGTGATCGGGCCCTATGCGAAGCAGAAATTCACGGGCCAGAAATAATCGCGAATAGTCGTCATGCCGGACTTGATCCGGCATCCAGGTAGCAGCGGAGTCCGCAACCTGGATCCCGTACCGGATCAAGTCCGGCATGACGGGGCCAGGATGACGAGGAAGACTTAGAGACCCAGAGAAACTGCCTCTCCCTGCTGCTCACTCAGCACCCGATCCAACAGCGTCGGCAGATCTTCACCGGTAGTGGAGCAAAGCCACCCTGGGTTCTGGAAGCTCAAGTGGAAACCGCCCGAACGCGCCGCCACCCACAACTCCTGTACCGCACTCTGGCGCGACAGAATCACCTGGGTGCCGTTGTCCTCCAGGGTGATGGTCAACACCGAATCCGCGCGTTCGTAATCCATGTCCACATCGCACTCATCGAGGGCGTCCTCGACGGCAATCAGGGTTTCTTCGATAGCGGCGTTGTAGGCCGCGTTGGAGGCCGGCTGAGTCATAATCTCGTTACTACTGTTACGGTGTTGTTGGGAAGCTGGGGTCGCTATACTAGCAGGCTTTTCCGGTCTTCTCGTCTCGCTTGAATGCGGCACTAAAACCCGAGCACCCTAGGTAGATTCCGATGCGCACGCCCCTGATTTCACTGGTTACTCTCTCGGCCGTCACCCTGGCGTTGAGTGCCTGCGGCCAGAAGGGCCCGCTCTATCTGCCCCAGGATCCAGCCGCACCCGGTGCAGCAGCCACCAGCGGCGGCCACCGTCACGGCCAAGCGGGCGGTGTCGCAGGTGGAAAAACGGCCGAGACCGAAGCACTATCCAAACAACAACCCGAACAACCAGCCGAGCAACACACGGAAGCAGAAGCAGTCACCAAATGAGCGAATTTTCCTACCAGCAGGGAAGCCTGTGGGCCGAGGGCGTAAGCCTGGAACAGATTGCCGAGCAGTTCGGCACCCCCACTTACGTCTACAGCCGCGCCCACTACGAGCGCCAGTATCAGGCCTATGCCGACGCCCTGGGCGATCACCCGGGCCTGATCTGCTACGCCATCAAGGCCAACAGCAACCTCGGTATTTTGTCCGTGCTGGCACAGCTGGGTGCAGGCTTCGATATCGTTTCCGCCGGTGAGCTGGAGCGGGTACTGATGGCCGGTGGTGACCCCGCCAAGGTGGTATTTTCCGGAGTGGGTAAGACCGCCGATGAAATGCGCCGCGCGCTGTCCGTCGGCGTGCACTGTTTCAACGTGGAATCCGAAGGCGAGCTGGACCGGCTGGAAGCCGTCGCCGCCGGGATGGGCACGCGCGCGCAGGTATCCCTGCGGGTGAATCCGGATGTGGACGCCAAGACCCACCCGTATATTTCCACCGGCCTGAAGGAAAACAAATTCGGCATCGCCATCGAGCGCGCCCGCGCGGTGTACGCGCGCATTGCCGATTCCGAGAGCCTCGACGCGGTGGGCGTGGACTGCCATATCGGCTCCCAGCTCACCGAGATTTCCCCTTTCCTCGACGCTCTCGACCGCCTGCTGGCGCTGATTGACGAGCTGGCCGAGGACGGCACCAAACTCAAGCACCTGGATCTGGGCGGCGGTTTGGGTGTGCGCTACCGCGGTGAAGAACCGCCGGAAGTGAGCGACTACCTCGGTGCGGTGAAAGAAAAACTTGCCGGCCGCGATCTGGCCCTGGTGCTGGAACCCGGCCGCTCCATCGCTGCCAACGGCGGCGCCCTGCTGACCCGGGTGGAATACCTGAAGCGCACCGACGAGCACAACTTTGCCATCGTCGACGCCGCCATGAACGACAACCTGCGCCCGGCGCTGTACCAGGCGTGGCAGGATATCGTTGCGGTTACCCCGTCCAATGGCGACACTGAGAGCTGGGATATTGTCGGCCCGGTGTGCGAGACCGGCGATTTCCTCGGCAAACACCGCCCGCTGGCACTGGAACAGGGCCAGCTGCTGGCCATGCTGTCCGCCGGCGCCTATGGCTTTACCATGAGCTCCAACTACAACTCCCGCACCCGCGCCGCGGAAGTGCTGGTGGATGGGGACAAAACCTACCTGGTGCGCGCGCGGGAAACCCTCGCGGACCTGGTGCGCGGCGAGACTACGGTACCCGCGAAGGATTAATCACTATTCGTGGGACTGTCACAGGCACCACTATGTAGCACTGGATTCCGGCCCGCGCCGGATTGACAATTCACTACGTCATCCCGGCGGCGTCATGCCGGACTTGATCCGGTACGGGATCCAGGCATGGAAGAGAAACAGAATGCGGCTTAAATTCACCAAAATGCACGGCCTCGGCAACGATTTTGTCATGGTCGACGGGATCACCCAGCGGGTGAAGCTGTCACCGGAGAAAGTCCGCCAGATCGCCGACCGCCACACCGGCATCGGTTGCGATCAGCTGTTGCTGGTGGAGGCCCCGCGCAACCCGGACGTCGACTTTCGCTACCGCATCTACAACGCGGACGGCAGCGAAGTGGAGAACTGCGGCAACGGCGCGCGCTGTTTCGCGCGCTTTGTGCGCGACCGCCGCCTGACCAGCAAGGAACAGATCCTGGTAGAGACTGCTGCCGGCATCCTCGAGCTGAAGGTACAGGAGAAAGACCAGGTCAGCGTGGATATGGGCGAGCCGATTCTGGAACCCTCCAAAGTACCGTTTCAGGCGGACATTCAGGCCGAGAGCTACCCGTTGGAAGTCGACGGCGAGATGTATAACGTCGGCGCAGTGTCCATGGGCAACCCCCACGCGGTACTGCTGGTGGAAGATGTCACCAAGGCGCCGGTAGAAACCCTCGGCGCCGTCATCGAGTGCCATCCGCGCTTCCCCGCCAAGGTCAATGTGGGCTTCCTGCAAATCGAAGATCGCGGCAAGGCACGCCTGCGGGTATTCGAACGGGGTGTGGGCGAGACCCGCGCCTGCGGCACCGGCGCCTGCGCCGCCATGGTGTCCGCGCGCCTGCGCGGTCTGGTGGACGAGGAGCTGCAGATCACCCTCCCCGGTGGCACCCTGACGATCCACTGGCCCGGACCCGGCGAGCCGGTTACCATGACCGGGCCCACCGCGGCGGTATATCACGGACAGATAATGCTCTGAGGCTCTGCTTTGCAACGACCTACCGAGCGCACCCAGATAAATCCAGATAACGACCCGGACCATGACCGATCACAGCGATGCCCCCCTGCTCGATAGCGAAGTCGAGGCCAACCTGGACCGCCAGGAAGCCGCCGACAGCGAAAACCAGCGCAACAAGAAGCTGCTTTCGCGGCAGGTGGCCCGCTACCTGATCCAGAACCCCAACTTTTTTGCCGAGAACATGGAGCTGCTGGATACCATTCAGCTGCCCAGGGAGTCTGGCAAAACCGTGTCGCTGATGACACATCAGACCAACCTGCTGCGCGAGCGCAATATCGAGATGCGCCAGCGCCTCGACCAGCTGCTGCAGGCCGCACGGGAAAACGATCAGCTGTTTACCCACAGCCGCCAGCTGGTACTGGCACTGCTGGAAGCCCGCACCGTGGCGGAAGCCGGCGATGCCTTACTGAAAAGCTTCAAAGAAGACTTCAAGGTGGAGTCCACGGCGCTGACCCTGTTCGGTCCCCTGCCCGGCTCCGGCAGCAAACTGGGCCGGGTACGCAGCAGCTCCCGCGCCAGCGCGGAAAACGCCATCGGCTCCATTCTGCGCAACGGCCGCACCGTGTGCGGCACCCTGCGCCCCACGGAAACTGCTTACCTGTTCGGCGACGGGGCGGACAAGGTGGCCTCCGCTGCGGTTGTACCGCTGGCGGGCCAGCTGGGTATCCTGGCGGTCGGCTCCAGCGATCCCAATCACTACCGATCCAGCCTCGGCACCATGTTCCTGTCGTATATCGGTGAAGTGCTGGAACGACTGCTGCCGGACCTGTTGGCACGCAGCTGATCCCGTTCGGTCTTTGTCGTCAGGCTTGAGAGTACACCCTGGAATCGGGTCTGGAGAGAAGAACTGGACCCCGGCATTCGCCGGGGTGACGGATTCCATCTGTTGGTGGCGCTCCTGACGGAGCACCGCCCTCGATTTCTTCGCCCTGCCGGCGGTGCCGGCACCCAGTGTTTTCCTTCGTTCAGCGCGCCTAGTTGTTCAAACTAGATGGGCCGGCTGCCGTACTTCGGCTGCGGCTTGCGCGGTGGGTCTGCAGTTACATCCGGCGCCACTTCGGCGATGGCACCACCTTGGGCGAGGAAAGCCTCGACTTCGGCACTCAGTTGACTGCGGGCCCGCTGGCGGGAGGAAAGCGTGCGCTCTTCTGCGAAATCCTCGGTGTCTTTCGCTCGAGCACTGGATTGGTCGTCTTTCATGTCATTTACCCTGTAACTTGATACCCCTTGTTACAGAGGGAATACCCCTGCTGCCGCAGTAACCGTCTGGCGAACATCCTGTTCCACCGGCGGCCCATTCACCATTCACGCTCACTGACACATCAGCCACTGCGAGAACGGCAAATAAAATCCGCCGGGCAGAAGATTTCCTGCGGCGAAATATTTATAGGCACTGTCCAACCAGCCTGCCAGAAAAGGTTCCCATTTCCGGTAGAGTTTTTTTGTGCGATTTTCACCCGATTTATTGCTGTTGGTTATGCTTTTTTGGGCGCCACACTTTTGGCGCCACACCCGGGACAGAGGGGGTTTTTGCGCCTTACAACCTGAGTCCACCGAGCGATTTATTCCGGGCACAAAAAAGCCCCGCAGAGCGGGGCTTAGAAAACACTGTGTCCGATTCTTTGATCAGACCGCTTCGCTGCCGGTTTCCCCGGTACGAATACGGATAACTTCTTCGAGCGCAGTGATAAAGATTTTGCCGTCACCGATTTTGCCGGTCTGAGCCGCCTTGGTGATGGCCTCAACGGCGCTGTCGACCATGCTGTCGTCCACCGCCAGTTCCAGTTTTACCTTGGGCAGAAAATCCACCACGTATTCGGCGCCACGGTACAGTTCGGTGTGACCCTTCTGACGGCCAAAGCCCTTCACCTCGGTCACGGTCATGCCCTGCACGCCGACTTCGGACAGCGCGGTGCGCACATCGTCCAGTTTGAATGGCTTAACCACAGCCGTAATCAATTTCATTCGCTTATCCCCTGATTATGGTTCTTGCGGGTACCGGCCCGAAAACCGGTACCGGAAGATTATTTTGCCGCCAGCGGGGAGTGGTCCCGACACTGGCGGCTACCTATGAGCGCTTATTTGCTCATAAATTCCGGATAAGCTTCCATTCCGCACTCGGCCAAGTCAACACCTTGCTGCTCTTCTTCCTCGGTAACACGGATACCGGTGATGAGCTTCAGGGCATACCAGACCGCGAAGGAGGCGGCGAATACCCATACGAAGATGGTGGCTGCACCGATCAGCTGGCCGCTGAAGGAGGAACCGTCGTTGGTAACCGGTACCAGCAGCAGACCCAGCAGACCAACCACACCGTGCACGGAGATGGCGCCAACAGGATCGTCGATCTTCAGCTTGTCCAGAGTCAGGATGGAGAATACCACCAGGATGCCGCCCAGGGCGCCGAACAGGGTTGCCTGCAGGGCAGTCGGGGTAGAAGGCTCAGCGGTGATCGCTACCAGGCCAGCCAGTGCGCCGTTCAGCAGCATGGTCAGGTCGGCTTTGCCGAACAGGATACGGCCGGTGATCAGAGCGGCAACAGCACCGCCCGCGGCAGCGGCGTTGGTGTTCAGGAATACCATGGCCACGGAGTGCGCGTTGGCAGCGTCGCCCAGTTTCAGCACAGAACCGCCGTTGAAACCGAACCAGCCCATCCACAGGATAAAGGTACCCAGGGTCGCCAGCGGCAGGTTGGCACCGGGGATGGCGTAGATTTCGCCGTTCGGGCCGTACTTGCCTTTACGTGCGCCCAGCAGCAGTACGCCAGCCAGGGCAGCGGCAGCACCCGCCATGTGCACAATGCCGGAACCGGCGAAGTCGGAGAAGCCCAGGTCGCCCAGGTTGTACAGGCCGAATACTTCCGCACCGCCCCAGGTCCAGGATCCTTCCATCGGATAGATGAAGCCAGTCATCACAACCGCAAACACCAGGAAGCTCCACAGGCGCATACGCTCGGCAACCGCACCGGAAACGATGGACATCGCGGTAGCGACGAACACAACCTGGAAGAAGAAGTCGGAAGCACCGGAGTAAACGGAGTCACCTTCGAAACCGTTTTCTGCAGATGCCGTGAGAACACCCTCGAGATCGAAGGCTTCGATGCCATTCAGCAACCAGCCGCCGTCGTACATGATCGCGTAGCCGCTTACCAGATACATGGTGCACGCGATCGCAAACAGCGCTACGTTTTTGGTAAGAATTTCTGTGGTGTTTTTAGAGCGCACCAGGCCAGCTTCCAGCATGGCAAAGCCCGCTGCCATCCACATAACCAGTGCACCACACACGAGGAAATAAAATGTATCAATTGCGTACTGCAATTGAAAAATTTGATTTTCCATTTTTCGCTCCGTTTAACCCAAACTATCCCGAGTCGCCCCGGTAGTTATTGTCTATTGATCAAAGAATCGTTCTGGCAATCTGTTCTATTAATTAGATCGCTTCCGCGCCGGTCTCACCGGTGCGAATGCGGATTGCCTGCTCAAGGTTTGCAACAAAAATCTTGCCGTCGCCGATCTTGCCGCTTTGCGCCGCAGTGCCGATAGCTTCCAGCACGGCATCGACCTGGCTGTCTTCAACGGCGATCTGCAACATGGTTTTGGGCAGAAAATCCACCACATACTCCGCTCCGCGATAGAGCTCGGTATGCCCTTTCTGCCGCCCAAAACCTTTGACTTCGCTCACGGTAATACCGCTGACGCCGGCTTCTGCCAGCGCATCGCGCACTGCGTCGAGCTTGAATGGTTTAATGACTGCGGTTACCAGTTTCATGGTCTCCCCCCTAAAATGAGAGCCCACGCAAAGGTGGGCTCAATGCGTTTTGCTGTTACCAGCTGTAAGAAGCACCAGCCAGTACGGTTGGCTCACACCAGTCGGTGTAGAAACACTCCTTGTCGCTTACGTCAGTTCCCACCAGAGAAGCACTCAGCGCGAGGCCACCGAACTCCTTGCCGACAGACACGGAGTAGTCGATGTAGGAATCAGAACCGTCCAGGAAAATTTCTTCGTCAAACAGATTGAGACCGGCGCTCAGGTCCAGGGAGATGTCGTTGGCCAGTCCGAAGGAGTAGCCAGCACTCAGGTAATAGAAAGCGCCGCTTTGCAGCCAGTAGTCGTCGGAGTAGGCAAAGCCTACGGAGGCATCGCCGAAGCTCAGGCTGCCGTAAACTTCCTGGTAGTCTTCGTCCCAGTCGCTGCCGTGGTACGCATAGAAAATGTAGCCAACGTCGTAGCCAACGCCACCGGCAGTTTCACCGGCGTAACCGCCGTAGAAATCCTGCTCGAATTTGGTTTCATCCGCGCCGTAGGCGAAATCAACCTGGGAAGCCCAGGTACCCAGATACACACCGTTGCCCAGGTCGAGGTCCACACCGCCCTGAATGGCCGGACCGGTGTCGGTTTGGGAAATACCGCGGAAGCGATAGTCACTTACCACGCCAACGTTTGCACTGAAACTGGGGCCGGTATCTTCCGCAGTAGCCGCACTGGAAATGGCCATCGCCAGAACGCTTCCGGATACGATCGCTGCAACTTTTTTATTGAAATTAAAATCCACTTTTTGGTTCTCCTAGATCTCTGTGTGAAGTACTCGTCTTTTTTTTATTTATCGCGGCTTCGACTTCGCCGGGGATACGGCACTCGCCGCACTCGCCCAGGCACTTCACTGAAGACCTATCCCCTGCCTGCATTGCCAGGGCGATTTGCACAGGGGTACTTGCAGAGATGGTGCCAACTTTGAAAAGGCGCTGAGAATTCAACGGTTTAGGTGGGATTTACAGGACAGAGCCCAGGCATTTCAGCGAGACCACTTCGGTCACTGCCCGATTACGGTGCGCACCAATTTGGAACCTGCACCGATAGCGGGCACAGGCATGGTGAACACCCCACGGACGCGAACCATTTCAGCGCACAGTGTTCACGCCTTGGTGGTCAAACCCGGCTGCGGTACTATTTACCGCTATTGAAATGGGTTTTCGTAGTGGAGAATTGCGCTTGGCAGCGGAAAAATTGCAACAGTTACTCGATGAACTGCAACAACAAGGGGCAGTTATCACCAGTGACCTGCGGGACGCATTGGAAGTGGCCCTGGGGAAATTGCCTCTGGTAAGCCAGCGGGAATTTGATGTCCAGGCCGCCAAGCTCGCCCGTGCGGAAGAAAAACTCGCACAGATGGAAACCCAGGTGCGCGAGCTGGAAAACAAGCTCGGCAACTGAATACCAGCGGGTCCACCGCAGGACCCAGAAAAGATCACGGAAGACGATTTTCAGGGAAGAAAATGAGCCTATCCATAACCTATGCCCGCGCCCAACTGGGAGTGCAGGCGCCACTCGTGACCGTTGAGACCCATCTGGCCAACGGATTACCCGCCTTCAATATTGTTGGCCTGCCGGAAGCCGCGGTACGTGAAAGCCGCGACCGGGTGCGCAGCGCCATCGTCAACAGCCACTTCGAATTCCCCCAGCGACGAATCACCGTCAATCTGGCCCCCGCAGACCTGCCCAAGGCCGGCGGTCGCTACGATCTCGCCATCGCCCTCGGCGTACTCGCCGCTTCCGGCCAGATTCCCGGGGAAACCCTCGAACAGTTTGAATTTATCGGCGAGCTGGCCCTGTCCGGCAGCTTGCGCCCCATCCCCGGCGCCCTGCCCGCAGCCATCGCCTGCAGTGACAGCGGCCGTACCCTGGTGATCGCCTCCGAGTCCTCTGCCGAGGCTGCACTGATCAAGGCGCCGGTGAAGTCTGCTTCCAGCCTGCTTCAGGTCTGCGCCCAGCTGCACGGGCGCGAGCCGCTGCCCGACGCGTTGATCGATGACTCTCAGGAAGAAGTTCTGTGTGCGGATCTGGCAGATGTGCGCGGCCAGCTAAAAGCCAGACGGGCGCTGGAGGTCGCCGCGGCGGGCTCGCACAATCTACTTTTTTATGGTCCACCCGGCACAGGAAAGACCATGCTCGCCAGCCGCCTGCCAGGCATACTGCCGCCACTGACCGAGCG
Source organism: Microbulbifer sp. ABE4_465 (assembly GCF_056160765.1). Taxonomy (NCBI): domain Bacteria; kingdom Pseudomonadati; phylum Pseudomonadota; class Gammaproteobacteria; order Cellvibrionales; family Microbulbiferaceae; genus Microbulbifer; species Microbulbifer sp. ABE4_465. The sequence continues at coordinate 155,118 of NZ_JBSWXV010000004.1, read as the reverse complement.
CGAACTACTTGAAGTGGCAGCACTCTATTCCAGCGCCGGGCTCAGTCGCATTCGCCAGCGCCCATTTCGTGCACCGCACCACTCGGCATCTCCTACCGCACTGGTCGGTGGCGGCAGCAACCCGCGCCCGGGAGAGATCAGCCTCGCCCACCGCGGAGTGCTGTTTCTCGATGAGATGCCGGAGTTTCCCCGCTCCGCACTGGAGATACTGCGGGAACCGCTAGAGAACGGCGAGGTACGAATATCCCGCGCGCGCGCTCAGGTGACATTCCCCGCGAACCTTCAGTTAGTGGCGGCGATGAACCCATGCCCATGTGGCTATATGGGTGAACCCCGCTGCCGATGCACCCCGGATCAGATCGACCGCTATCGCAACAAGCTCTCCGGCCCGCTGCTGGACCGTATTGATATGCAGGTGGAAGTAGCGAGTATGAGCGCGGCGCAGTTGCAGGAATCACCGGCCGGAGAGAAATCAGACGTGGTGCGCGAACGGGTGCACAGCGCGCGGCAAATACAGCTGCAGCGGCAGGGTAAAATCAACGGCGAACTGCAGGGTAGTGAGCTGGATGAGCACTGCCAGTTGGGAAAATCCGAAAGTGCACTGCTGCGCGCATCTGTGGAAAAACTCGGCCTTTCTGCGCGTAGCTACCATCGCGTATTGAAAGTCGCGCGCACTCTTGCAGATCTGAATGAGCAGAAAGAAATTGGTACCGGCCAGATTGCCGAAGCGCTGGCTTATCGCAATCTGGACCGGAAAACTACTATGCCTGCCTAGCAACCCGGTAGTCTTGGGCACTTAACCGATACAGCACATGCTCCTGCATCGGGTGCCTCTGCGGCAGTCCGGGATGTAGAAAATTGTCGCTCTGAACCATCCCGAGCTTTTCCATTACCGCGCGCGAACGGAAATTATCGGGCACGGTAAAGGAAACTATTTCGTCCAACCCCAATTGCTCAAATCCCACCTGCAGACTCGCCTTGGCCGCCTCGCTGGCATAGCCTTTTCCCCAAGCAGAGCGAGCCAATCGCCAACCGATTTCTACCGCTGGAGCAAACGGCATATCGTCGGTGACATGTTTGATTCCAATAAAGCCGATAAACTGATTATCGGCAAGCCTCTCAACCGCCCAGAACCCCCAGCCATTTTGTTGAAAATGTACCAATTGCCGATCGATTCCCGCATCACTTTCTTCGCGGCTCAACAATGCCGGAAAAAATTCCATCACTGCAGAATCGGCATTCATTGCGGCAAAAAGCTCGCGGTCGTCATCGCACCATTGACGTAACTGCAGGCGTGCAGTTCTTGGTTCAATCACCTTGACCATTCACACCTCCTAAGCGTTCATATCTTCATTCTGGTGCACAGGGGCCACCATGTAATGGCAGATTTCCAGACTCGGCTCAGGTTCCGGGTATTCACAGGTGCGAAAACCTAGGCTTTGATACAGCTCTTGAGCCCCAGCGTTAGATTTGAGTACAAACAATGACGCACGGGTGAGCCCCAGCCGGCGAGAGCCCTCAGCAACCAATTTTACGACCAATTGCGCACCCAGCCCTTGTCGACGGTTCCTCGGAGACACGATCAGGCGCGCCAGGTGGCAACAATCCAGACGCTTGTAGTACTGCCCAAACGCTAGCATCAGCCCGTCATCGTCTCGTAGTACATAAGTCGGCATATCCTGCCACCGGCAATCACGAGAGAACGTCTGTTGATCAAATGGGTATTGAAACCAGCTTCCAGCCCAGACTCGGCAGGCCTGTTCGCTATCGATCCACGCCATCAGCTCCGGCATATCGCTTCGCTGGAAAGGGCTCAATGTGGTTTTCATCGGCTCACCAAATCACACTATCTATTGTTTACCCGCACCAACCACCGATCCAGCTGATCCGCAAACGCCTTGCGCTCCTGCTGCCCGAGCGGCGGTGGCCCGCCGGTGTGCACACCACTGGAGCGCAGGGTCTCCATAAAGTCGCGCATATTCAGGCGCGCGCGAATATTGGCTTTGGAGTACTTTTCACCGCGGGGGTTGAGCGCGGTGGCGCCCTTGTCGATCACCTCTGACGCGAGGGGAATATCCGCGGTGATGATCAGATCCCCTTCGCTGCAGCGCTGAACGATCTCGTTGTCGGCAACGTCGAAGCCGGAGGAGACCTGTAGGGCGCGAATAAACTTCGATGGGGGTACCCGCACAGGCTGGTTGGCAACGAGGGTCAATTCGGTTTCGGTGCGCTCGGCGGCGCGGAACAGGATTTCTTTGATGACGGTGGGGCAGGCATCGGCATCCACCCAGATTTTTGGCATTACTCGGGTTCTCTTGATAGTGAGGGTGGCTGGAGGTCGGCGGGCGCGCCCTGGTCACACTTTTTGCATTCGAGCTCGAAACCCAGCATTTCCCGGCGCCCCTCCACCGTGGTCACCCAGGGGCGGTTTTGCCAGGGTGGATCGTGGCGCACGTGCTGGTTGTGACCGCAGGCCAGCTGCGCCACCCAGTGGTGTTCTTCATCCCGATGATAACCGGTAATGGCCTGCCGCATGAGGTAAAGCCTCCTGTTTTGCGAGCGCTGATCGACGGTGTAGTCAATATTATCCCACAGCGCGACGCAGCCAATTTATGTTCCGGCTGATAGAATCCGCCCTTCGTCCTTTTCCGTCTCTTCCACTGCAGTTGTACCCATGACCAAACTCAATCCGCGCCAGGCGGAAGCAGTCAAATACATCGATGGTCCCTGCCTGGTACTGGCCGGCGCCGGTTCCGGCAAAACCAGCGTAATCACACGGAAAATCGCCTATCTGATCGAACAGTGCGGCTATCAGGCACGAAATATCGCGGCCCTGACGTTTACCAACAAGGCCGCGCGGGAGATGAAAGAGCGGGTGGGCAAGCTGATTACCGGCCCCGACGGCAAAAAATCCAAGGCCTCCCACGGTCTCACCGTGTCCACCTTCCACAATCTGGGCCTGAATATTCTGCGCAAGGAATACCGCGCCGCCGGCTTCAAACCCGGCTTCTCGATCTTTGACTCGGAAGACGCCCGCGGCCTGATCAAGGAGCTGATGCTGCGCGACGGCGACCTGGATACCGACCTGCTGGACCGGGTGCAGAACCAGATCTCCAACTGGAAGAACGACATGCTGCCGCCGAAGAAGGCCCTGGAAACCGCCCAGAGCCCCGGCGAGCAGGCCATGGCGGTGGCCTACGGGCGCTACTGCGACGCCCTCAAGGCCTACAACTCCGTCGACTTCGACGACCTGATCATGATCCCGGTGCAACTGTTCGACACAGATCCCGAGCTGCTGCAGCGCTGGCGCCGCAAGATCCGCTACCTGCTGGTGGATGAATACCAGGACACCAACAGCTCCCAGTATCTGCTGGTGAAAATGCTGGTGGGCACTGGCGGCGGCCTCACCGTGGTGGGTGACGACGACCAGTCCATCTACGCCTGGCGCGGTGCGCGCCCGGAGAATATGAGCCAGCTGAAGCAGGACTACCCCAACCTGCGCCTGATCAAGCTGGAACAGAACTACCGCTCCACCAGCCGTATCCTCAAGGTGGCTAACCACCTGATCGCCCACAACCCCCACGAGTTCGACAAGGCCCTGTGGTCCGACCGCGGCCTGGGTGACGAAATCCGCGTGCTCAAGGTGGCCAACGAGAACGAGGAAGCCGAGCGCGTCGCCAACGAAATCTTCCTGCAGAAGGCCCGCCGCGGCTGCCAGTTCAAGGACTTCGCGGTGCTCTACCGGGGCAACCACCAGGCGCGCCTGATCGAGATGAAACTGCAGGAAAACCAGATCCCCTACCAGCTCTCCGGCGGCACCAGCTTCTTCGCCCGCGCCGAGATCAAGGACGTGATGTCCTACCTGCGCCTGCTGGTCAACCCGGACGACGACAACGCCTTCCTGCGTATCATCAACACCCCGCGCCGACAGATCGGCACCAGCAGCCTGGAGGCGCTGGGCAACTACGCCAAGGGCCGCGAGATCTCCATGTTGAGCGCCTGCTCGGAGCTGGGCTTCAAGGAACACATCACCGAAGCGGGCTACGAGCGCCTCAACCGCTTCGCCCACTGGTTAGACGGCGTGGCACGCAACTGTCGCGACAACAGTCCGGAAAGCGCATTGCGCGAGATGCTCGACGATATCGACTACGCCGGCTGGCTGTCCCAGAACGCCAGCAGTGAGAAGGTCGCCGAGAAGCGCATGGAAAACGTTTACTGGCTGCTCGACAGCCTGATGAAAACCATGGAAGGCACCGACGACGAGCTGGAGCAGGACGTGCGCCTGGAACAGGCCATCTCCAAACTGATCCTGCGCGACATGCTCGACCGCCAGGAAGAAGAGGAAGCCACCGACAAGGTCAGCCTGATGACCCTGCACGCCTCCAAGGGCCTGGAATACCCCCATGTATTTATGATCGGCATGGAGGAAAACCTGCTGCCCCACCGCAACAGCATTGAAGACGACAACATCGAGGAAGAACGCCGCCTCACCTACGTGGGCATCACCCGCGCCCAGCGCACCCTGACCATGACCCTGGCGGGCAAGCGCAAGATGTTCGGCGAAAACCAGGACACCACTCCCAGCCGCTTTCTCGAAGAGCTGCCAGAGGAGGACTGTATTTTTGAAGGGTTTGGCAAGGCGAGCCCGGAGCAGAATCAGGCCAAGGGTGCGGAGACGCTGGGGTCGCTGCTCAGCATGTTTGACTAAACGGCAGGGCCGAAGGCGCCGTGAATACCTGGAGCGGCCGGAACGCCGTTTAGCACAGCCGAAGGCTGCCCGAAGGGCGAGGTGATGCGGCTCACCGACCAGGGACGGCCCGAGTGACTGAGCACTCACCAAAAAACACTCACCTCGTCATGCCGGACTCGATCCGGCATCCAGCCACTGGACACCGGCCTGCGCCGGTGTGACGGTAGCGGGGGAACCGACAGCGCCAAATCACGCACACAAAAAAGCCGCTCAGTGAGCGGCTTTTTCATTCAGTAAGCAAGCAGTCGCTTACTTGCTGCCTTCCACCATATGGTCAACGGCAGCCTTCACTTCATCGTCGGAACAGGTCATACACAGACCCTTCGCCGGCATGGCGTTGAAGCCGTTGATGGCGTGGGTGTAGAGCGTGTCCATACCCTTGGCTACGCGCGGGCTCCAGGCACCGGCATCGCCCATTTTCGGAGCGCCGGCCGCGCCAGTTGCGTGACAGGCTGCGCAGTGGGCGCTGTACACATCGCTGCCGCTGCGCGCGCCACCGGAAGACGCTGCCGCCGCCGGCGCTGCCGCCGCACAGGGATCGCCCTTCATGCAGGTCTCGCCCGCCGGTGCAATGCGCTGCGCAATTTCTTCATCTACAGAAGACTGGGCCACAGCCATTGCCGCGCCAGCCGCTACGGCCAGCGCCGCGATAAAACTAACTACACCTTTCATCCATTCCCCCTAAAGGCCCAAGCCGGCCCGTAGATTCCGGCGAATTCGCCATAAACCTCTTCTGAACAGCCGCGCATTATAAGCATAGCGCCGCCCCCTGCGAAGGCCCGTGCACCATAACCGGACCAATCCCCCAATTTCCTTTGCCCTGCCACGGCCCTTCTGTATAATCCGCGTCCGCGCCTAAAGTGTCTAACTCATTGATTTGGCGCCGATTTGGCTGTGAAGGCCAGAGTTTTCCGCCCCTAGCTCAGCTGGGTGAGGCAAGCGCTTGCAAGGCATCGCCTTGCGCGCAGCCGAACGACACCCATCTGTGATGGGTGGCCGGTCCCGAGCAAAGCGAGGGGAGCGTCGCTGGAAGCCGCAGGCTTCCCGCCCTGACTCAGGCACGACGCGAATTTAAAATCAGAGTTTTCCGCCCCTAGCTCAGCTGGATAGAGCGTCGCCCTCCGGAGGCGAAGGTCAGAGGTTCGAATCCTCTGGGGCGGGCCATATAAAAGAAAGGCCACCCAACGGGTGGCCTTTCTTTTATATAGTCCCAAGTCCCAGGGTTTTGCCCAATTCCCAGGTTCGACTCGCAGGCGCACAGCGCCGGAGAGCAGCGAGCCCAAAGGGCGAAGCTAATCCTCCCGCTCACTGATCCTTTCAAAACTCAGATTCCAGATAGCACAAATCTCCCCAAGTTCATCCAGTGCCCTAGCTGCACAATCATCCCCTATCGTTACCGCGACACATTGTGTACAGACCACAACTTTCTCACAGCCCGCAAGCGCCGATAGCCGTTCATAAAAAATGGCCTCTTCCTCTCTACAGCGGAAAACCGGTGCGGACAGTTCAACATTCAAAACTCACCCCCTTCTCCACTACCGCCAGCTCCACTTACTCAAATTTAAGCTTCTCAATATACTCTTTCAGAACACGCGCGTGATTATGTTCTTCATCCTTGGCACCGTAGAGCAGTACCAGCGGCTCACCGGAAACTTCTTCCAACTGCGCTTTGACTTCGTCTTTATTCTGTTTTAATTCAGAGAGATATTTTTTCCGAAAGCTTCCCCATTTCTCGGGATCGTGGTCGAACCACTGCCGGAGTTCATCGCTGGGCGCCAGGCTCTTCCAGTGATCATCCAGATTCGCCTCCTCCTTGGAGATCCCACGCGGCCACAAGCGGTCTACCAGGACGCGATAGCCTCCGGAAGTCCCGTCTTCGTATATGTGACATATTTCAACCTGCATTCTTTCGGCCTCCTCAGTGTATCGACTCCCCTACACGGCGTTGTAGCCTTTCAATGCGCTTACGGCCACCTGACTGCAGTGGCAGTCGACAGGCTGTTCAGCGACTTTCCCATCGCACTGGTCAAACAGACTGAAGATACGGGCTATTCGAAGGTAGCGAGAACCTATCCCTGCCTGCGCACACAGTTATCCACAATGAAGTTCCCCACAGTTTTCCGGGGTAGACCTGTGAATATCTGCTGGATATCTCTCACCAGCCCAACGGGGTCGTCGCCACGGGCGCGGCGATCAAAATAACGCCAGTCATCGCCCTGCCGTGGACCACGGCTACTGCGAACGAATGTCATGCTCCAGTCACAGCGCCGACGCATTTCCTCTCTAACATCCGGCTTTTGCACACTCACGAAAAAAGCCGGAGTTATCATGAATCAGCTTTTCAGGAAGAAATTTCCCGTTTCCATTCTCGCTACCCTGATCGCGGCCTCCGCCGCGCCGTCGCTGGCGCAGACTGCGCCGGAAGCAATTGAAGAAGTGATTGTCACCGCGCAAAAACGTGCGCAGTCCATTGTGGACGTGCCGGTAACCATCAGCAGCCTGGATGGCGATACCCTGGAAGCGCTGGGTATCGACCGCTTCGACACCCTGTCGGATATGGTGCCCGGCCTGGTGGTGCAGCAGCAGAGCGTCAACAACAACGGCTATGTGATCCGCGGTCTCACCTCGGACGACGGCAGCGCGCCAGGTGCCGCGCGGGTTTCGGTGTACCTGAACGGCACCGATGTGTCGCGCTCCCGCGCCTCCTACTTCGAGGTGTACGACATGGAGCGTATCGAGGTGGTGAAGGGCCCTCAGGCTACTCTGTTCGGCACCGCGGCCTCCATCGGCGCCATGAGTTTTATCACCGCAAAGCCCCAGCAGGAATTTGCCTCGTCGCTGAGTGTGGCAGCGGGCAACTTCGATATGCAAAAGGTCGAGGGCATGGTGACCGGCGGCAACGAGACAATTCAGGGGCGCGTGGCCTTTTCCAGTCGCGAGCGCGCCGGCTACGTGGAAAATACCAGCGGCGAGGCGGATCTGAACGGCTATGAACGCCAGGCGTTTCGCCCGAGCCTGCGCATCACCCCCAGCGACGATCTGACCATTGACCTGGTCTACAACCACGATAAAGCCACCGATCCCGGTACGGCGTTTGTCAGCCGCGAGCTGTTGTTCAGCGACAACGCCGCCCTCAGTGTGCCGGACAATAACGTACTGGGCATGAACGACGTGGGTGTGGACCGCACCGTAAGTGATTTCAATGCGACGATCAGCTGGGATCTGAACGATCAGCTCGCGCTCACCTATATCGGCGCGCAGCGCGATTACGACTCCCTGGAAGCCTTCGATGCTGACGGCACCGGGTTCGAGATGCTGAACTTCTCCGAAGACGCCAGCGGTGACCAGACCAGCCACGAACTGCGCCTGAATTTCAGCGGTGACAAGATCAACGGCTTTGTCGGCGCCAGCTATTTCGCAGAGAGCGCGCAACAGTCGGTGGGTTACGCCAGCGACGAAGGCACCTTCCTGAGCTGCTCCGGCGGTCTCGCCGCTGCTGGCATTCCGGAGTGTAACGCCGATACCACCGCCCTGCTCACTGGCGGCGCTGTGTCTGAGCTGCTGTATGAAAGCGAATTCACCAATACCGCCGACAACAGCAATCTCAACCTGTTCGCGGACGTCGCCTATCAGATCAACCCACGTCTCGAGGCCACCGCCGGCGTACGACTGGTGCAGGAAGAGCGCGAGTCCGGCTATGTCAGCACCCTGCCCAATTCCATGCTGCTCGCAGCTCTGGGCATCGACAGCGACCTTTTCTTCGGCCTGCTGCCCAACACCGATGGCATCCTCATTCAGGGGGATACCGACAACTCCGCCGTGCTGCCGCGCTTCAACCTGCTCTACAGCGTCAGCGACAACATGAATGTTTACGGCACCGTGTCCCGCGGCGAACGCTCTGAAATTGTGGATATGTCCTCCGGTAGCGAAAGCATTCTGCCTTCAGAGGAGATCGACAACTACGAGCTGGGTATCAAGGGGCGCCTGGGCGATACACCACTGGATTACACCCTGGCGGCTTTCTACCAGAATTACGAAAATTTTCAGGTCAACGTGGTGGATCAGGAAAGCGGCCAGAGCCGCACGGAAAATGCGGGCTCCGCGACCAACACCGGTGTGGAAGCGGAACTGCGCTGGTACCCCACCGATCAGCTGCAGGTCCTGGCCAACGCCGCGTGGATTGATGCGGGTATCGATGACGATTCCGGCAACGGGACCTATGCCGGCAACCAGTTCCGCCTGCAGCCGGAGCTGACTGCCGCACTGGGCTACGTGTATGAAAGACCGATCAATAGCGCACTGCTGTTCACCAGCAGCGGCAACTGGAGTTATCGCTCTTCCGTCTACTTCGATATTGCCAATCAATATGAGGAAGATGCGGTGGATCTGCTGAGTCTGCGCGCGGGCATTGCCGCCAGTGATCGCAACTGGGCTCTTACCCTGGCGGCCAGTAACCTGCTGGACGAGGAGTACATCATGGACGCGGGCAATACCGGCGGCGCCTTCGGCTTCCCCACCTACATCGAGGGTGCACCGCGTACGGTCAGTGTGGAATTCAACAAGCGTTTCGGCGCTTTCTGATTCCCTGCCTGGCGAAGTCCAGACGCCAGACCACAAAAAAAGCCAGCACCCCGGTGCTGGCTTTTTTCGTTTGCGACAGAATAAATTGCCGATCGGGAAGCTACACCAGTTTGTGTGTCACCCGGTGGCTGTCGACCTCGGCAAACTCGGTGCTGTCGATATTGTCGATATATTTCCACTCCGCTTCGATGCCATCGCGGCGGAAGGTGAGCGCCATAAAACCCCGCTGGTGCAGGTTGCAGTACTGTAGATCATCCACCAGCACCGACATGCCCCGCGCCAGCTCTTTCGCGGACCGTTCATCCAGTTTCAGATAGGTTTCCATACCCGGCGAAGTCACACTGGGCGTGCCGAATTCGAGGCCCACCATGCGGCCATCGTTGTCTTTCAGGTGGTTATACCAGGCGTTGTGGGTATCTCCGGCGACCACCACCAGATTCTTACCCTGCTCACGCACCTGCTGGTACAGGGTTTCCCGCTCCACCGCATAGCCGTCCCAGGCATCGAGGTTGTAAGGCACGGCGTTTTGCAGCCGTTGCTGCTGCTGTTCGCTGAGCTGCTCACCGCGCAGGCTTGCGGCTTTCAGTCCAATCAGCTCCGCGGTCAGGTTTTTGTCTCCGCCACGGTAGAAGCTGGTCATCAGCTCCACCGGCAAATGCATACGGCCCATCAGTACCTGCTGGCCCAGTACCTGCCACTGGCCCTTGGAGCGGGCCAACGTCTTGCGCAGCCACTTGCGCTGCTCCTCCCCCAACAGGGTGCGGCTTGGACTCGCCACATCCAGACTGAATGCGCGGGTATCAAAATTCCCTTTCTCGTCCATGTAGTTGGCAAACTGCAGCTGCTGATCGCGACCGATTACCCGGGTGTCCAGCATATGCAGATCCAGCAGATCACCAAACTGGAAGCTGCGGTAAATCTGGGGATTGGTCTCACCCATGGGTGGGCGGATGGGCAACCACTCGTAGTACGCCTGCACCGCGGCGGCGCGACGGGAATAGAAATCCCCCTCATCGGCACTGTGATTTTCCGCACCGTCTTTCCAGGTGTCGTTGGTCACCTCGTGGTCATCCCACACCGCAATAAACGGCGCGGCGGCGTGCAAAGCCTGCAGGCCCGCATCGGTGCGATAGAGTGCGTAGCGTTTGCGGTAGTCCGTCAGCGTCAGGATCTCACCACTGTTGTCTTGCGGCAGCGCGCGGCCGATTTTTGCGGCGTTCTGCGTGGCATAGCCGCCATCGCCGTATTCGTAGATGTAATCACCAAGGTGCAGTACCGCATCCCAGTCATCCGCCTGGGCGGCCAGCTGATACACATTGAAATAGCCCGCGGGATAGTTGGAGCAGGAGAAAATCGCCAGTTTTACCTGATCAACATCATCCTCTGGCAAGGTTTTGGTGCGACCGACCGGGCTCTGCTCACTGGCACCGCTAAAGCGATAGTAATAACGGGTATCCGGCTTCAGGCCGCGCACATCCACCTTGGCGGTATAGTCCCGGGCCAGGTTGGTTTCCACTGTGCCGGCACGCAGTACGCGGATAAAGCTCGCGTCTTCCGCCAGTTCCCAGGTAATTTTTATCGGGCCGCTGGGATTGGCATCCAGCGGTGTCGCCCGCGTCCATAAGATCACCGCGTCGTGCAGGGGATCACCACTGGCCACGCCGTAATCAAAGGAAATGTTGGACGGTAATTCCGGCCGGCTCATGGCCTGCAGTGGTGTGGATACGGCAACACTGCCGGTGGTGGCGAGCGCTGCCTTGATAAAGCTGCGGCGCTTGAGGTTGGTCACGATGACGGCTCCCTGATGATGAAATCTGGCCCGCGAGCCTAGCGCAACTTTATGACAGAAAAGGAAAAATAAAATGGAAAGCGTACCCGGATAAGGAAACTATTTGCCGATGTTCAGCACTACCTTTCCCATAGTGCGACCACTGCGCAGCTGTTCGATCGCGGCATGGGCTTGGGTAAACGCAAATTCGTGACCTATATGGGGTGCAGGTAATCCTAGCGCGGCACAACCATCTAAAAGTTCGTCAAAAAGTGTCTGTTCCTGCCACAACCAGATCAAGTTGAAAGCCAACACGGATCTGTTGCTACTGATCATGTCCATCACATCGTATCGGGGGCGCTTCATAAACAACCAGGCGGCTTTTAACCAGTTGGGTTTGTCACCCGGGGTAAATTCGGCTGCGCCGAACACCACCAGTCTGCCGGTGGGCGCGAGTGCGGCGAATGACTGTTTCTGAATTTCCCCGCCGATACCGTCAAGAACACAGTGCAATGGCCGACCATTTAATTGCCGCTTCAACTGGCCGGCGAAGTCACTGCCGCGCACGATGATTTCGTTGAACCCCTGTTCAGCGAGAAACTGCCGTTTGCTTTCCGAGCCAACCGTGCCGACAGGTTCAGCCCTCATGGCTGTCGCCATACGCATGGCCTGCAAACCGACTCCACCGGCGGCACTCTGTACCAGCACCTGCTGCCCGGGTTTTACCGCGCCCAGACTGGTCAGTGCGTAGTAGGCGGTCAGACTCTGGGCCGGAAAGGCGGCCCCCTCAGCGAAGCTCCAGTCATCTGGAATATTGCGGCAGTGTTGCGGTGGGATATCTACCACGGTGGCGTAGCCGCCGAAGCGGGTACAGCCGTAGACCCGGTCGCCGACTTGTATTTCCGTCGTCGCATCTGCACCCACGCCCGTGACAACACCCGCGAACTCGAGTCCGGGGATAAAACTGCCCTGCGGAGTTGCGGAATAGAGACCGGTCAGGGCGAAGATATCGGCGAAATTGAGGCCCACTGCACGTACCGCGACACGGATATGCTCTCCGTGCAACGGGAGCAGAGCCTCTTCCCGCAGGGTCAGGCGATTGATGGCCCCGGCCTTATCCGTGCGCCATACCTTTCTTTTTATCGTGTCTTGTTCAGCGGTCTGTGCCATGTGTAATCCTGCTTTTCGGCCAGCGCCCAGCCTACCGGGCAATCGGTATATCCACCAGCAGAAGGTGAATGTCCAGACGGTCGCATCCACGTTTGTCCCGTCACTGCCGATGCTGTATAACCATACAGCATCACGCAACGCCCCCGTCGAGTACCCCACTTCCGCTATGGCCGAACCTGCCGAACTGACACCCGATTATTACCTCGACAATTTCCGCTCACTGGTGGAGTTTGTGGTGTCGCGCTACGGGCAATTGTTGTCGGCGGAGGAGCAGTGGTTTTACCAGGCTTTCCGACGGCTGCAGCCGGATAGCCAGCGACTCTACGTGCGGCTGTTATCCCGCAAGGGTGTGCCTTCCTCTTCCGGTGCCCTGTTCAGGCAACACAAGCTTGCCTACAGCGAGATCGGTGAATTGGACGCAGCCGTCGAAGAATTGATTGAAGCCGGCCTGCTGCTGCGCAATCCGGTTTTGCCATTGCAGGAACTGCTGCCACTGTTTGCCAAAAACGAGCTGCTCGCCCACAGTCTTGAGCCGCTGACAAAATCCCTGAAGCGCCCGGCCGTGGAGCAGGCTCTGTGCAAGCAGGACGCGTCGACAATTCAACGTAGATTGACGAGGGAGCCTCTGCTGGCGGTGCAAGCGGCGGAGCACTTTGACACTTTCAAGCTGCTGTTTTTCGGCAACCTCAACCAGGATCTGACCGACTATGTGTTGCGCGACCTGGGACTTTTTCGCTACGAACACTACCCACTGGAACGAGAGCAACTGCCATTCCAGACGCGGGCGCAAGTGGAACAGCACCTGCGCTATTACCAGTGCGCGCAGCAGGCCGAGGCCGCGCTGGCGGCAGATACAGAGGCCATCACTATCCTTGCAGGCGAATTACCTCGGGGGATAGATGGTGACGGCACCCTGCAGCGGCGCCTGGACAGATTACGTCTGACACTGGCGCGCCAGCTGGAGCGGTTAGAGGCACTGGAGGAAGCCGACCAGCTATACCGGCAGTGCCATCGTCCTCCGGCACGGGAGCGGCGCGCACGAATTGCGGTGGCTCGCGGCGATATTCAGAGCGGCCTGGCACTGTGTGCGGAAATTCTCACTGCCCCGTACAACGAGGCAGAGCGAACCTTTGCCGAGAGTTTTGCTCATCGCACGGCAAAAAAGACCGACGCGGCCCATCAGTGGCCCGCGCCAAGGCGGCACAGTCCGATCACCGAAACCGTGGCACTGGCACAAACCGGCGCGCGGGCCGAACTGCTGGCCGCCGAGCACCTGGCGCAAACGGCGCCGGAGAGTCAGTGTCACTATGTGGAAAATACCCTGTTTAACGGCGTGCTCGGCCTCGCCATCTGGGATATTTTGTTCGCACCGATTTCCGGTGCCTTTTTCAATCCCTTTCAAATTGCCCCGAGTGATTTCCGCACCGCGGATTTCTATCCACAGCGTCGCGCCGCCTTCGAGCAGCGGCTCGCTGAACTTGAAAATGGCGACCTGGATAAATGGGTATGGAAGCACTTTCACCAGAAATACGGCATCGCCAACCCGCTGATACATTGGGACGCGCTGCCAGAGTCATTGCTGACACTGGCTCTGGAACGGATTCCCAGGGAACACTGGCTGGCCATCTTTCGTCGCCTGCTCGGCGATATTGCCCACCACCGCAGTGGCCTGCCGGACCTGATTCTGTTTCCCGCGTCCGCAGGTTACGAACTTGTGGAGGTGAAAGGCCCCGGTGACCGCCTGCAGCAGAACCAGCAGCGCTGGCTGGCCTACTTTGCCAAACACCAGATCCCCCACCGGGTACTGCATGTGGAGTGGCAGCCTTGAGCGCGGAAAAAACAGCCTTGAGCGAAGCGCTACCGGAAAAAATTCAGATTTCCGTGGGCGAGCTGGTGGATTTTGCCTGCCGCAATGGCGACCTGGTATCCACCCAGTCCGGAGGACCCACCGCTCAGGAAGGGATTCGTGCACACCAGAAGCTGCAGAAAAAGCGCCTCGCAGGCAGTGAAGCGGAATATCGCCTGCAGGTTGAAATCGAACAGGACGGGGTATCGGTCGTACTCAGCGGCCGTGTGGATATTCTCCATCCGCAAAGTGACCTGCACCGGCCAGTGCAACTGGATGAAATCAAAACCACCTATGTGCCGCCGCACAAGTTGCCGGAATCCACCCGCGCGCTGCACTGGGCGCAGCTGAAAATTTACGGTTTCTGCTACGGGCTGCAACAGCAGTTTTCCGCGGATACACCGGTCGCGCTGCAGATGCTCTGGCACAACCTTAAAGAGAAAAAAACCTATCCGGAGTTACAGGAATTTTCCTGGCGCGAGCTGGAAAAATTTTCCCGGGAGGCACTTGCACAATATGTGCGGTGGCTTCAACGCTGGCAGGCACATAAAAGCGCAGTGCGCGTATCGGCACAGGCTCTGGAATTTCCATTCGGCCGCTATCGCGATGGCCAGCGGCAACTTGCGGTAGCGGCCTACCGCTGTCTGCGCGATGGCGGTGAACTGGTGGCCGAGGCGCCCACCGGTATCGGCAAGACCATCAGCACCCTGTTCCCCGCGGTAAAGGCGATGGGAGAAACCGGTCTCGATCAGCTGGTATATCTCACCGCAAAAAATTCCGGCCGCCAGGTGGTGCGGGAAACCGCAGGCCGACTGCATCAGCAGGGACTGAAACTTTCCGTGCTGGAACTGCAGGCCCGCGACAAAACCTGCGCCTGCAGCCTCGGGCTTTGCAGCCGCGATGAGGACGGTGTCTGTCCGCGCACCAGGGGATTCTATGATCGCCTGCCGGAAGCCCGTCAGGCACTGCTCGCACAGCCGCTACTCACCCCCGAGGTGATCGCACAGGAAGCGGACCGGTTGCAGCTGTGTCCATTTGAACTCTCGCTGCAGATGCTGCCTTGGGCGGATCTTGTAGTGTGTGATTTCAATTATGTATTCGACCCTCTGGTGCAGATGCACAATCTGCGGGACACACTGCGGCGGCGCGCGTTGCTGGTGGACGAGGCGCACAATCTGGGGGATCGCGCGCGCGGTATGTACAGCGCAAAGCTCACGCGCAGTGACAGCCGCCGCGCGGCGGCCGAGTGCAAAAGTTCACACCCGAGCCTGCGCCGCGCGATACAGTCGCTGGTACGGGCGCTGGATAAATGGGTTGTCGAACTGCGGGAATCTCGGACAGGCCAAAACCATCCGGCCGGGCCAGCACCTGAAAAATCCGAGCTGTGGATAAGTCAGCCCAGTGACGAGACGCCACAGGCCATCAATACCGCAATACAGAAAGTGCTGACCGTGGCCAACCAGCTGTGGGAGGCCGCACAGCCGCCGCCGGACGCCATCGCCGACTGGCTGAAAAACCTGTTCCGCTTCCAGGCGATTGAACAATTGTCAGGCGAAGAACACCGCTATATCACCCGCGCGCAGCGCTCCAGCAATCCCGAGAGCCGCTGGCACGAACAGGAAATCGAATGGCTGTGCCTGAATGCCGCGGAATATTTGCAGCAGGCTTACCGACTTTTCCACAGTGTAATCGTCTTTTCCGCCACCCTGCGCCCGGCGCACTTTGTGTACCGGCAGCTTGGCCTGCAGGCGGAATCGCCGTACCTGCAACTGCCGTCGCCGTTTCATCCGGAGCAAATGGGGCTGTTTGTGTGTCCCTACGTGGATACCCGCTACCGCGCGCGCCAGGGCGCGACCAGTGCCCTGGTGGATATGATTGCGCGCACCTTTCACAGCCGGCCCGGCAACTATCTGGTCTTTTTTCCCTCCTATCGTTTTCTGCAGCAGGTGGCCGAGTCCTTCGCCGAGCGCTTTCCGGAAATTGCGCTGGTACAACAGGAGTCCGGCAGTTCCGAACAGCAGCGCGCCCGTTTCCTCGAGTGTTTTCAACCCGGCAGAGAAAGTCTGGGCTTCGCGATTATGGGCGGTATTTTTGGTGAAGGTATTGATTACGCGGGTGAGCAACTGGTGGGTACCATTGTGGTGGGCACCGGCCTGCCCCAGGTCAACGAGGAGCAGGAACTGTTGCGCAGCGCCAGTGCGGCGCGCAGAGAAAACGGTTTTGATATCGCCTACCGATACCCGGGCCTGACCCGCGTGCTGCAAACGGCCGGGCGGGTGATCCGCAGCGAGAGTGACCGCGGCGTGGTGATTTTGGCCGACTACCGTTTTACCGATCCGTTTTATCGCAGCCTGTATCCACAACACTGGCAACCCCGGATCTGCGACAATGGCGAAGCGCTCGGTGCCGCACTCAACCAATTCTGGAAAACCCGTTAATCCGCCATGGTATTAGACCGCAAATTTTATCGCCACAGCCCCCACCAGCGCACCGAGCAGGATAGCGGGCAACGCGTGAGCTTTGTCGATGTGCGCAGGCGTTTCGACTTTCGCGGTATCAAGATCGGGCGCTGGGTGACCGAGGCGGAAAACGCCCGTGCCGCAGGGTTGTTTTACGATGCGCTGGTGGACCTGATGACCATATTGCAGGGGCCGGAATTGCTGGTATCCCTGCGCGGCACCCTCGCGTTTCAGTACGGCAGCGGTGGTCGCCCGGGTATTTCAGCCCACTACGAAATCGGCTCACGCACCTTTGCCCTGGCAAAAAATGCCGGCCCCGGCGCCATTGCTCATGAGTGGTTTCACGCACTGGATCACTACCTGGCCGATAAAGCCTTCAGCGATACACCCGGCAATATGTTTGCCTCCGAAGCCTGGCTGCGCGACGCCACACCAATTCCCCACCCGATCAACGATCTGCTGTTTGCCTGCTTCCGCGCGGTGATGCTGGATGAAAGCGGGGAAAACCCCAGCGACCTGTTTCGCGCATCCAGGGCCGCAGACAGGGCCAACGGCAGCATCTATTACGCGGACCCAGCGGAAATGTGCGCCCGCGCCTTCGAGGCCTTTGTGCAGGACGCGAGTATCTCCAATAATTTTCTGGTGGCCGGCACCAAGGCAACGGAAGAGGCGAAGATGGGGCTTTACCCCGGAGGAGCACAGCGGGAGCGGATCAATGCAGCCTTCCGCCGGTATTTTTCCGCCCTGGGACGCGCACTTATCCAATCCGTGTAGAAGGCGCTAGTTTTTCCACTGCGTAAAAACCGTTTCGTCAAAGACCTTCAAACATCAGCGAACGGTGCGCGGCTACACCGGCCATGGCGCCATCCGCCATGGCAAAAGTCACATTGCCCGCGCCGCGGGCTGCATCACCACAGGCGAAGACACCTGCAACCGTTGTCGCCTGCATGGCGTCGGTCTGGATCACCGGGCCCACCGGCGTCTCCTCAAACGCACAACCGAGTTGTTCCGCCAGCGGCATCGGATGCTCTAGTCGCGAAGCGACAAACAGTCCGGCCAAATCAAACTTGCGCCCATCCGCAAGGTGTACGCTAGCTCGTTCCCCGTCAATTTTTGACACGGGCGTGCGCTCGATACACACATTGCGTTTCGCGAGTTGACGAAGCTGTTCCGCGTCCGGCTCAAACGACTCATTGATGAAAAATACCGTCGGTCCCCAGTCCGGCAACATCAGCGCGTGATGCATGGATACTTCACCAACCGCCAGCACACCGATGGGTTGCCGTTGCAGTTCATAGCCGTGGCAATAGGGGCAGTGAAAAACCGAGGTGCCCCAGCGCTCCTGTAAACCGGGCACCTCGGGTAGCACATCGCGCACTCCCGTGGCGAGAATCAGCCGCGCCGCCTGGTAGCGCTTACCTTCATGGGTGACCAGATGGAAACCGTCACCCGCTTTGTCGACGGACTCCACCGTTGCCTCCACCCAGCTGACGGTGGGGTACTCCCACAATTCCGCGCGGCCATCTTCGGCGATATCCGCCGGTGCGCGACCATCCTGACCGAGCACCCCGTGCGCATGTGCGGCAAAGCGGTTGCGTCGCTGGCCGCCATCCACCACCAGCACCTTGCGGTGCCCTCGCGCCAGTTGCATGGCTGCGCTCATGCCGGCGTAACTGCCGCCGACAATCGCTACATCAAACTCAGTCCCATCAATCGTCGCCATCACTACAGTTCCTCATATGGGCGGCCTCGCTCAGTGCCTGCCGGGTAATGCCGCGCTGATCCAGTCGCTGGTGAAAATCCCGGCTCAGTGACGCCAGGGTGATTTGCTGAAACTGCGACAGCAGCAGTGCCTCGGCCGCATCAAACGCTTCGCCCATGGCACTGTTGACCGCCTGCTCCACCAGACAACCGGGGGCTTCGGTGCGGTGCCCGAGGGCCAGAACACCGGGTGCGCCCAGCGCCAGATGGATGTCGTAGAGGGTGACGTCTTCCAGGTCTCTGGCCAGTCGCCAGCCGCCGCCGTGGCCTTTTTCCGAGCGCACCAGCCCCTCCTTGCGCAGCCCGGCCAGGATGCGGCGGATCACCACGGGATTGGTCTGCATCATGCCGGCCAGGGCCTCGGAGGTAAGCGGGCCGTCAAACTCCGCCATATGCAGGAGCACGTGCAGCACTCCACTCAATCTGCTGTCTCTTTTCATGTAACTTACAATATTACATGAAATGGGTGCGCGCAACCCGTGTCTCACGGGTCAACTTTCCAGCCGGCGCCAGCGAGGTATTCAGGTGGGCAAAGTGGGTTGCGGGAAGTAGGTGATAAGTAGGTGATCAGTACACGGGGTGATTTGGGGCCCCCGCGACACGAGGGCCTGGATGCTGAGGTTACTGTCTGCTCTGTGCAATAAATCGGTCCATCTGCCGTTCCAGCATCTCCATCGGTACGGCACCGTTCGCCAGTAGCGCGTCGTGGAAGTCTCGCAGGTCGAATTGATTACCCAGTTGCTGTTCGGTTTTTTTGCGCAGCTGACGAATTTTGATTTCGCCCATCTTGTAAGACAGCGCCTGCCCCGGCCAGGAAATATAGCGGTCCACTTCCGCGCGTACATTGCCTTCCGACAGGGAGGTATTTTCCGCGAGATAGTCCAGCGCCTGCTGGCGGCTCCAGCCCTGGGAGTGGATACCGGTGTCGATCACCAGGCGCGCCGCGCGCCACATTTCATAGCTGAGGCGTCCGAACTGCTGGTACGGAGTATCGTAAACGCCCATCTCCACACCCAGGCGCTCGCTATACAGTGCCCAACCCTCACCATACGCACTCAGATACAGGTTCTTCCGAAACTCCGGCACATTCTCCAGCTCCAGTGAAAGTGCGCCTTGCAAATGATGCCCGGGCACCGCTTCGTGGAGGGTAAGCGCGACCAGCTCGTACAGCGGTCGTTGATCCAGGGCATAGGTATTTACCCAGTAGGCACCACCGCGGGTTCCACCGATCGCCGCCGGGTTGTAGGAAGCGGTGGTGTAATTGGGGGCTATTTCGTCGGGCACCGGTACCACACCATACGGAAGACGCGGAAGTTTGCCGAAGAACTCCGGCAGGCGGTAATCAATTTTCTTCGCGATATAGGACGCTTCTTTCAGTAATTCATCCGGCGTTTTGGCATAAAACTGCGGGTCAGTACGCAGGAACTCGGTGAACTCCTCAAAGCTGCCGTCAAAGCCACTGTCTTCGATCAACTGTTGCATTTCACCGCGGATACGTTTGACCTCGGCGAGGCCGATTTTATGAATCTCCCCGGGGTTCATATCCATGGTGACGTAGGTGCGAATGGCGTGGCGGTAGTATGCCTTACCTCCAGGCAACTGCTCCGCACCAAGACTGTCGGTGGCGGCATTCAGATACTCACCCTCGAGAAAGGTCGCCACACGATCGAATGCAGGGATCGCCTGCTCACGAATCGCTTGTGCGCCCCGCTTTTGCAGTCGCTCCCTGTCCGCTTTCGAAAAACTCTCAGGGAATTTTCGCAAAGGATCGTACAGGCTGCTTCTGGTGGGATCGTCGTAGACCTGCGCGCGTACCGTGGGTGCAATTCCCTGTACCACGATCTTTGGGAGGACGAATCCATCCTCTATGCCCCTGCGCATATTTGCGATGTTTTCATCAAAAAAACGACCGGTTTGCTCAATCCGCCTGATGTACGCCTCGTAGTCCGACACCTGCGGCATATTCAGTCCACGGCTGGCACTGAGCACGGTATTCCAGAAGCTGTAAAACGTATTGACCGGTATGCGCTGCAGGTAGAGCTCATTGGATTCAATAGAGTTTTCCAGAACCCACAACAGCAGATCCCGGTTCACCCTGGCATCCGCATTCAATTTCTCACGATCGATATTCTCTAGCCGGGCAACAAATTGCTTTTCTGCCTTCAGCCGGCGGTCACGGTCTTTCCCGGATACACCCGGCAACCGGTCGTTGTAACGCTTGTCACCCATACGGCTGGCTGTGGTGGGATTTTCTTGCAGGTAGAACTGCCAGTGATCGTCGATCACCTGTTGCAACTGTTCGCTGTGTGAGGCGGCCCAAACTGGCGCGGCCAGTACGCAGAAACAGGCTATCAGAGACAGGGTACGTCCACGCCGGATGAGCGCGGGTTTCACGGTCGAATTGCTGGCCATCGAGGATCTCCCGAACGGTGGTACTTTGATAGTGATTAGCCGGCTAACCATATCACGGTATCGCACCGTCGAGATTGCACGTCACCCGGTTGATCCGTAGACCTGTCGCGTCCTGACGGTCCTCGCGCGGCTATTTCAGGGTACCGAAGTATTCTTCCCGCAGATCCATGATTATCCCCTCTTCATGGGCGCCAATAATCTCAACATTCAGGGGACGGCCGAGTGCGCTGCCCTTGGGCACGGCAAAGGCGTACTTGTCCGGATTAAACAGCTTCCCTACCAGGCGCAGTCCCAACTCGGGGTTTTGAAATGCAAAGTAGGCGAGTACCGGGCTATCTCCGACGATCGCGTCAACCTCTCCGGCGCGCAGTGCGGAGACCGTCTGCTCTGTACTTTCATAGGCGCGGTTACTGATACCATTTTCCTGGACATACTCCTCGGCGACACTGCCGGACAGCACGCCCACCGTTTTTCCCGGAAGGTCACGCAGGCCATTGATCTGACTGGTGAGCGCCAGGGATGTCATCACGCTGGTGATTGATGCGGTTACAAACGAGACAACCGCAACGCCGCATACCAGCCAGATGCCCGCCCAGATTTTTCCGACCCAACCAAACAGGTTTTTACGGTGGGTATTGCCGGAAGTGGCAATCGACATCACTGCATAAAAACTCTCGGCCAGTCCATCGCGCCAGCGTCGAGGAAAATCCGCATCAAACTTTCGATCAAACAGAGTGAATACAAGTGTGGCAAGAAGAATGACCCCAAGTATCCACAGGTAACCTGCGAGCATTCCAGTTTTTCTAAGGCCCTGCAGTATTTCGGAAATGCTGGTCCGCTGCTTTTTTCCCACCATTACCCGCAAGCCCGCGTCAAACCACGGTTGAGTAAAATCAATTTTTCGCGCACGGGCTTCGGTAATGGTCAGATTGGTCATCGCCACATCTATATCGCCCCTTTGCACAGCCTCTACCAGACTCTTAATGTCCGGATAGACCCGATACTCGGAGGCGAGATTCTGTTTACTGGATATTTCCTCCCACAGGTCAAGCGCCATACCGGAAAGTTTTTCTTCTTCCTGCATAACAAACGGCGGACTCAAATAGACACCTACATCTACCTGCCTGACTTCCGCAGCATACTGGCCGTAAGCATTGCCAGCTGCAAGTACCAACAGGAAGAGACCAATCCAACGCAAAGGCGGTTTTCGCAACAAGCTAGTTTACCCTGTACTATAAAAATCGAACCAGAACAGCATAGAACATAGAAACTCACGCCCCTTTTAAACCAGGATGTGAGATACCGGGCCGTCACCTATCAGCGCAGTGTGCCGCTGTGGAACAAATCACATGGAAACGAGCTGTTGAAAGATATAACCGTCGCTGCGCTGCAGATGATCAGCGGAGAAAACGTAAAAACAAACCTTGCTCAGGGCTTCAGGCTGGCACAGAAAGCCGCGGATAAAGGCGCCCAGATGATTGTGCTGCCGGAAAACTTCGCACATCTCGCCGATACCGGCAGCTACTCGGCGGCAGAAGCCCTCGCCAGGGGCAATGCCTGCCCCCACGACCAGCCCATACAACACGCATTACAACGCTGGGCCGCGGAGCTGGGCACTTGGGTGATCGCCGGTGCAACCCCGCTGTTGGACAGGCCAGATGGAAGTGCGACCGAGGCACAGCGCGTCCGCTCTGCCTGCCTGGTCTACGATAAGGGCGGCCACTTGCACGCGCGCTACGACAAAATTCATCTATTCGATGTGGATATTGATGACGCCGCTGGCCGTTACCGGGAATCCAGCAGTATTGAACCGGGCGATGAGATCGCTATCGCTGACACGCCATGGCTGAAACTGGGTCTCAGCATCTGCTTTGACCTTCGCTTTCCCGAGCTTTATCGCGCGCTTGCGACTGCCGGTGCCGAAGTCATCGTTGTTCCCGCGGCGTTCACCCATACGACTGGGCAGGCCCACTGGCTGACCCTGTTAAAAGCGCGGGCAATAGAGAACGGTTGTTTCGTGATCGCGGCCAACCAGGGAGGGCAGCACTCCCCCAGGCTCCGCACTTGGGGGCACTCGGTAATCATCGATCCCTGGGGGGATGTACTGGCGGAGGCCGGTGAGGGAGAAGCGGTAATTACCGCCACGCTACACGCGGAAAAACTGGAAAAAGTGCGGCGCGGCATGCCGTTATTGTCGATGCGGCGGCTATGAAAGCCATCGGCTAGGCTTCTACATTACCTTTCAGATTTTGTTGCGAAAAGGCCGGCAAAAAGGCGATAAGCACATGCAGAAACTTTCTCTACGTATCGATATTGTTTCCGATGTCGTGTGTCCCTGGTGCGTGATCGGCACCTACCGGTTACAGAGAGCGCTGGATGACTTCACAGACACGATCGTCCCGACCTTCCACTGGTTGCCCTTCGAGCTGAATCCGGATATGCCGCCGGAAGGACAGAATTTACGCGAACACATTGCCGAAAAGTACGGCACAACGCCTGCAGAGAGTATCGCCGCACGGGAGCAGCTTACTACCCTCGGGGCGGATGTGGGCTTCGCCTTCGACTACTTTGACGATATGCGCATAGTAAACACATTCCATGCCCATCAATTACTGCACTGGGCGGCAGGGGAAGGAAAACAGAACGCGCTGAGCTTGCAGCTTTTCGAGTCGTTTTTCAGCGAGCGACAGGATATCAGCCGCTTTGACATATTGATTGCCGCTGCGGGCAAGATGGGAATGAACACGTATTCAGCGCGAGATGTTCTGGCGAAGCAGGCTTTTGCCGACGATGTACGCCAACTGGAACAAGCTATTGTCGACAAAGGGGTACGCGCTGTTCCACTGTTCATCTTCAACGGCGAACACGTTATCAGTGGTGCGCAGGAAGTGGCGGTATTCAGGGGAATGCTCCAGCAATTGCTGGAATAGTTTGAGAAAAAAATCGAGAAAAATCGATCGGCGGATCAAACTTAAGCCACACAAATTAAAAAGGCCATCGTCAGATGGCCTTTTTAATTTACAAGGGGTGAGGCGGACTTACTGCTGTTCTACAACCTGCTCGATCCGTCCGAAGACAGACTTTCCATTCTCATCCAGCATTTCGATTGCAATCCTGTCGCCAAATTGCATAAACGCGGTGCTCGGCTTGCCGTCCTTAATGGTTTCGATCATGCGGATCTCGGCAATGCAGCTGTAACCCACACCGCCCTCTTTCACCGGCTTGCCGGGGCCGCCATCGAGCTTGTTCGACACGGTGCCGGAACCGATGATGGTACCGGCACCCAGCGGGCGGGTTTTGGCGGCGTGCGCAATCAACTGACCGAAGTGGAAGGTCATGTCGATGCCCGCGTTCGGCTCACCGAACTTCTCGCCATTCAGTTCGGAAACCAGCGGCAGGTGCAGCTTGCCGTCTTTCCAGTTGTCGCCCAGCTGCTCCGGGGTGACACACACCGGAGAGAAGGCGCTGGACGGCTTGGACTGATAAAAACCAAACCCCTTGGACAATTCGTTGGGAATCAGACCGCGCAGGGATACGTCGTTTACCAGCATCACCAGTTTGATGTGTTGCAGCGCATCTTCCGGAGAGACACCCATAGGCACATCATCGGTGATCACCGCGATCTCCGCTTCAAAGTCGATACCGAAGCCTTCGGACTGCGGCATTTTTACCGGCTCGCGCGGCGCCAGAAAGGTATCGGAGCCGCCCTGGTACATCAGCGGGTCGGTCCAGAAGCTTTCCGGCATTTCCGCACCTCTAGCCTTGCGCACCAGCTCCACGTGATTCACGTAGGCGGAGCCATCCGCCCAGTGGTACGCGCGCGGCAGCGGCGAGTGACACCCGGCCTGATCAAAGGTTTCGCCTTTGATGTCACCACTGTTGAGTTTTTGCTGCAGGTCTTCCAGCTGGGAAGAAACGCTCGCCCAGTTATCCAGGGCGTTTTGCAGTGTGGGCGCGACTTCGCTGGCATCCGCCATGCGGGTCAGGTCGTCACTGACCACGACGAGCTTGCCGTCGCGGCCGCTTTTCAGACTGGCTAACTTCACTGTGCCTTCCTCTTTGAAAAAATGAATTTAGGGATCTACGGCTTTGAACTCTGTTTCGCCGTGCATCCAGGCCGCGTGACGCGGTGCCTTTTTGGTGCGAGACCACTCTTCCAGCATATCTTCGGCAACGCGCTTCAGCTCTTTGTGCATACCGGGCTTGGCGGTATTGGCAGCGAGCTCGATGCGGTGGCCATTGGGGTCAAAGAAATAGATGGATTTAAAGATGGTGTGATCGGTGGGACCAAGCACATCGACACCGGCCTCTTCGAGCTTCTGTTTCATTGCCAGCAGCTCGTCCATGCTCTCCACTTCCATGGCGATATGTTGCACCCACTGCGGGGTGTTTTCATCGCGGCCCATGTCCGGAGAATTGGGCAGTTCGAAAAACGCCAGTACATTGCCCTGCCCCGCATCGAGAAACACGTGCATGTACGGATCCGGCGCCCCGGTAGAGGGCACCCGGTCTTCGGCGATGGCGAGCTGGAAATCCATGCCCAGGAGATCGCGGTAAAACTCCACGGTCTCCTTGGCATCGCGGCAGCGGTAGGCCACGTGATGAATGCGTTGAATTGCCATAGATGGCCTCCGGGCTTTAGACGCTGCGATTACGCCGCGTCTTCCTTTCCTTTGTCGCCGCCGATCACGCCGCGCTGCAGCTGGTCGCGCTCGATGGATTCAAACAGAGCCTTGAAATTACCTTCACCGAAGCCTTCGTCTTCCTTGCGCTGGATAAACTCAAAAAACACCGGGCCGAGCATATTGGCAGAGAAGATCTGCAGCAGCAGGCGCGGCTGGCCGCCTTCGGTGGTGCCGTCCAACAAAATACCGCGCTTCTGGAATTCTTCGGTGGGCTCACCGTGTCCCGGCAGGCGCTCTTCCAGCATGTCGTAGTAAGTATCCGGCGGCGGGGTCATAAACTGCATGCCCTGCTTTTTCAGACGGTCCCAACAGGCCAACAGGTCATCGCAGGCAAAGGCGATGTGCTGGATGCCCTCGCCGTTGTACTTCATCAGGTACTCTTCGATCTGGCCGCCGCCACCGGCCGCCTCTTCGTTCAGCGGGATGCGGATCTTGCCGTCCGGCGCGGTCATCGCCTTGGACAGCAGGCCGGTGTACTCGCCCTTGATGTCGAAGTAGCGGATCTCGCGGAAGTTGAACAGGTCTTCGTAGTACTTGGCCCAGTAGTCCATGCGGCCGCGATACACGTTGTGGGTCAGGTGATCCAGGGTGTGGAAGCCACAGCCTTCCGGATGACGGTCCACGCCTTCCAGCCAATGGAAGTCGATGTCGTAAATGCTCTCGCCTTCTTTATAGCGGTCGATCAGATACAGGGTGGCGCCGCCAATGCCCTTGATCGCCGGCAGGCGCAATTCCATGGGGCCGGTTTCCACTTCTACCGGCTGGGCGCCCTTCTTGATGGCTTCGTTGTAGGCGAAGGTGGCGTCCTTTACGCGGAACGCCAGGCCACAAGCCGAGGGGCCGTGCTCACGGGCGTAGTAGTCCGCGTGGCTGCCTTTCTCGTAGTTGGTGATGAAGTTGATGTCGCCCTGGCGCCACAGCTCGACTTCTTTGGTGCGGTGGCGCGCCACCTTGGTGAAGCCCATGGCCTCGAACACGGTTTCCAGGACGCCCTTCTCCGGCGCGGTGAATTCCACGAATTCAAAGCCGTCCAGGCCCATCGGGTTCTCAAATAAATCGGCCATGTGATCCTCCATTTATATTGGATTCGTTGTCGGACCTGCGACGCCGCTTGTGGCCGCGGAGGTCTGCTTGGTTTCAGGTGCAACGAATTTAGTTACGCGTGAAACTAATGTCAAGGGGCGATTGAAGCAGCTCAACTAGTGATAGATCCAGTGGGTGGATTTAGGTGGGAAATTGGTGACCGGACAGTAGAACCCGGTGCCAATACTTGCGGTATGGCGGGTGCCACCGGAAATCCGGAGGAGTCTTGAAAATTCTGCGTGAAACAGGAAAAAAGGCGGTGGAGCGGGAAATTCCGGGCCCGAGGGCCCGGAAACGGGGATAATGATGACTTAAAGCTCTGGCTCGGTCACCTTGGTCAGATCACCCACACCGGCTTCCTTTAGCAGAGAATCCACCAGCGGTGCCATGGCGCGGTGCTTCAGCGCACTGCCCACCAGTGCTTCCGGCAGGCTTTGGCTCTGACCATGAGATTCTCCATCGGCATCCATGATGCCGCCGGCGCGACCGCCAACACCGTTCAGGCCTTCCACAGAGATGATCTTCATACCCTCGATCTTCTCCAGCGGACGCACGCTCTCGCGCACAATGTTGGGCAGGTTTTCGTGCAGACTGAGTACGCGCTTGAGGGCAATCTGCGCTTCGCTCAGGCTGTTCATGGCCTCATTCATCAGGCGCTGGCCTTCCGCATCCACCGCGTACTTCTCGCGATCCGCTTCCACTTTGATACGCACCGCTTCCGCTTCCGCGGTCGCCTGCAGGCGCAGGGCTTCGGCCTTGTCTTCCGCCGCGGCTTTTTCCGCTTCGGCAGCGACCTTGATGGAGGTTGCCTGACGCTCGGCTTCCTTCTGCGCTTCGATAATCTCGATGCGCTTGTCACGCTCGGCTACTTCCACGTCTTTGGCGGTGCGCACCTGCTCTTCCGCCTTTACCGCTTCGGCGCGGGCCACGTTGGCCTGCTGATCGGCAACGGACTGCTCCTTGGATTTTTCCGCAACCGCAATGGCGCGTTCCTGTTCGGCAATTTCCACTGACTTTGTTTTGGAAATGCGCTGCTCATCCAGCACGCGCTCGCGCTCGATTTCCTGCTCCTGCAGACGCTTTTCCTTTTCGATTTCCAGCAGTCGGGTGGCCTGCTCGGCGGCGATGCGGGACTGGTCTACCTCGCGCTCCGCTTCAATCTCTGCCTGGCGAGCCGCACGACCCTGAGCGGCGGTTTCGCGAGCGATATCCGCCTTCTGAGATGCCTCGCGATTTTCCAACTCGCGCTGTTGCTCGAGGTGCGCGTAGCGCTTTTCTTTTTCGATCTCCAGGCGCTGGCGTTCCGCTTCCAGGTTTTTGGTTTCTATCTGAACCCGGGTTTCCTGCTCGACGTCGTTCACTTCCTTGCGGCGCGCTTCGATCGAGCGGGTCATGCTGGCGAGACCTTCCGCATCGAACACGTTGTCCTGGTTGAAGAATTCCTTGCCGGTCTGATCAAGACCGGTGAGGGATACAGATTCCAGTTCCAGGCCGTTTTTCAGCAGGTCTTCGGAAACCACCTGCTGCACCTTCTGTACAAACTGGCTGCGCTGTTCGTGCAGCTCGGCCATTTCCATTTCTGCGGCCACGGAGCGCAGGGCGTCGACGAACTTGCCCTCGATCATTTCTTTCAGCGCTTCCGGATCCAGGGTGCGGATACCCAGGGTCTGCGCCGCGTTGGCGATGGCGTCGGTGTCCGGTTTTACCCGCAGGTAAAATTCCGCGAGCACATCCACACGCATGCGGTCCTTGGTGATCAGCGCCTGGTGCTCCTTGCGCGATACCGCAAGGCGCAGGGTGTTCATATTGACCGGGATGATTTCGTGCAGCACCGGCAGTACCAGCGCGCCGCCATTCATGATGACCTTCTGCCCGCCCATACCGGTGCGCACAAAGGAGCGTTCTTTTGAGGCGCGGGTATACAGGCGCGCGAAAATGGTGCCGATGACCATCAGGCCGACAAGCACGGCCCCCGCCATAATCGCAATACTGTGAAGATTCTGAATCACTATTTTTTTCTCCGGGGTGTTTTTTGTTTTGC
Source organism: Microbulbifer sp. ABE4_465 (assembly GCF_056160765.1). Lineage (NCBI taxonomy): Bacteria > Pseudomonadati > Pseudomonadota > Gammaproteobacteria > Cellvibrionales > Microbulbiferaceae > Microbulbifer > Microbulbifer sp. ABE4_465. Next base: position 126,562 of record NZ_JBSWXV010000004.1, on the reverse strand, counting down.
TGTTTCGTTACGTACTGAAATTGAAAATTCTGAATACTCAGGTAGTTGGTACCTGGCCCGCGGGCAGGATCGCGCGGAAGCTGCCCCCCTGCTCCTCCACCAGCACCACCTCCTGGCCCTGAACAAAGCGCTCGGCCTCATCATAGGGTTCGACCATGACGTAATGGGTAGTACCAAACTCGTCTTTGAAGCGGGCCTCTGCCGGCGAACCGGTAACCGCCTCACCGATCGTGATCACCGCGGTGCGGCCGGCAAATGAATCGCGACTCACAGCCTGGGTTTCGTCGCGCATGGCAAAGTGACCGAGGAGTTTGCCAAACAGGCGAACCTGGGGAAGCGCGATCAACAGAACCGGTATGGCCAGCCACACGCCGGGCAGGAGCGTACCCAGCAGGGCGTCTGCCAGCATCTGGAGCAATAGTCCGCTCACCCCAAACGCCACCAGAAATGCAACCAGCAGTATCAAGGCCGGCACTTCACCGAAGCGCAGCCAGCTCAGCAATTTGGTCAGCCCGCCGCTGGCACCCGCGTCGGGGGCATCGGCACTGAGCTCTATATCCGGCAGGAGGTTATCGAGAAAGTCCGAAAGGCCGACGCCAACCAGCATCATCACGGCTTCCAGAAGTGCGATCATCAGCATCAGTACCAGCGCACCGGTATACAGCTGATTGCCGTCCTGAAGTAGAAATTCCATCCGTCCCTCCTTCAGGACTACCTTTGTTGTTCTATTCGTGTGCTCCATCAATCCTGCCGCGCTACCGTGGTGTGGTCAACCTCAGGCAATTACAGTCGGCGAATACTCACTCACTGACCTGTCCATTTTCAATGGACGAAAAAAAACCACCCGTTGGGTGGTTATCAATACAGGGTTAAACCCTTTCACTGGTAGGCGCTGCCGTTCAATCGGCAGGGCACCGGGGTCGACACTTTGAAGTGCAGAATGCCATTTCTGTCCTTGCGCAATCCTTCACGCGACCACCTCCAAGTACCGACGCCGCTGCCCTGCCCGGGCGTCAGGCAATATCCGCGTACTTTTTACTTACTTTTCAACAAAGGCCCGTTCGATCACATATTCGCGAGGCACACCCGCGCGGGTTTCCTTGAAGCCCCAGTCGTCGAGGATATTGGTGAGATCCTTGAGCATGGCGGGGGAGCCGCACAGCATAAAGCGATCTTCTTCCACATTCGGCTGGGGTACTCCCAGGTCACTGAACATCTTGCCAGACAGCATCAGGTCGGTGAGGCGACCGTTGTTGCGGTAGGGTTCGCGGGTTACCGTGGGGTAATACAGCAGGCCATCGCGTACCATCTCGCCGAAGTACTCGTGCTCCGGCAGCTCCTTCTCGATGTAATCCTGATAGGCCAGCTCGGACTTGAAGCGCACACCGTGGGTAAGAATGACCTGGTCAAAGCGCTCGTAGACATCCGGGTCCTTGATGATGCTCATAAACGGCGCCAGGCCGGTGCCGGTGGACAGCAGCCACAGGCGTTTGCCCGGCAGCAGGTGGTCGGCCACCAGGGTACCGGTAGGCTTGCGGCTGACGAAGATCTCGTCGCCGGGTTTGATCTTTTGCAGCTGGGAAGTCAGCGGACCATCCTGAACCTTGATACTGAAGAACTCCAGCTCGTCCTCGTAGTTGGCGCTGGCGATGGAGTAGGCGCGCAGCAGCGGGCGACCGTTGGGCTGCTCCAGGCCGATCATGGTGAAGTGGCCGTTTTCGAAGCGGAAACCGGGGTCACGGCTGGTCTTGAAACTAAACAGGGTCTCGTTCCAGTGATGGACCTCGAGCACCGTTTCCTTATTCAAATTTGACATAACAATAGAACCACTTATTCCTGACCTTTTTGCTGGGTGAATTCTAGCGCTGGCATATCTATTGGCAAAATGGGATATTTCGATACTCGTTATCTATTATCTGGATATTTGCCATGCGCTATTCCCTGCGCCAGCTGGAGGTGTTCCTGGCCTGTGCCCACTTCCAGAATGTGAGCCGTGCGGCCGAGAGCCTGAATATGTCCCAATCCGCCGCGTCCACAGCGCTCAAGGAGTTTGAGCAGCAGTTCGACCTGCGCCTGTTCGAGCGCACCGGCAAGCGCCTGCGCCTGAATGAACTGGGGCGACAGTTGTGGCCGCGGGCAGAGGAGTTGCTGGAGCGGGCGCGGGAGCTGGAGGCCACCTTACTGGTGCACGGTGATCTGGGCCGCCTGAAGATCGGTGCCACCCTGACCATCGGCAACTATATGGCAGCGGGCATCATGGCCCGCTATATGGAGGAACAGCCGGGGGCGCGGGTGGAACTGGAAGTGGCCAATACCGCGGCCATCGCCCAGGGCGTACTCAACTTCGAACTGGACCTGGGGCTGATCGAGGGCGAACTCAATCACCCGGACCTGGAAATGATTCCCTGGCGGGACGACGAGCAGGTGGTTTTCTGCGCGCCGGATCACCCGCTGGCAAAGCGCGCGCAGCTGGGTGATGAAGACCTGCGCGAGGCCACATGGATTCTGCGGGAAACCGGCTCCGGTACCCGCCAGACGTTTGAGCGGGCACTGGCAGGTCTGTTGCCGGAGCTGAATATAAGACTGGAGTTGCAGCACACCGAGGCGATCAAGCGCGCGGTGGAAGCCGGGCTCGGCATCAGCTGTCTGTCCCGGGTATCACTGACAGACGCCTTCCGCCGCGGCGCCCTGGTGGAGTTACCAGTGCCGCAGCGGGATTTTAGCCGCGAGTTTTATTTTGCCCTGCACCGGCAGAAATACCGCAGCGCGGGGATCGAGCGCTGGCTGGAACTTTGTCGGCAAGCGCCCTAGTGGTCCATGCGGAAAGTTGTGTAACTGTTCGCTTCGCCAAAGCGCCCAGCTCTGCGTTGAGAAAGCTTGAAATAGAACCACTATTCCTGCGCTTTCTCGCCTTGATCTGAACACTTTGGCTGTGCTCCATAGTTACCGAACTTTCCGCATTGACCACTAGCGAACATACGCAAACCGGCGGGTTATTCCTGGCCCGCCTTGCGCGCATCCAGGCGACGGATAAATTCCTGCAGGATCAAACGGTACAGTTCCTTGCCCAGGTATTTATCTTCCACGCCGCTATCGATGGACGGGTTGTCATTCACTTCGATTACATATCCTTTACCTGCCGACTCCTTTACATCCACACCATAGAATCCGCGCCCGATGGGCTTGGTGGCTTTCATTGCGGCCTGCAGTACCGGCTTCGGCACTTCAAAGGTCGGCAGTGTGGTAAAGCCACCGCTCACGGTTTTCTTGTTGCCGTGGTTGTAGATCTGCCAGTGGTTCTTCGCCATATAGTAACGGCAGGCATACAAGGGTTTGTTATCCAGCACACCGATGCGCCAGTCGAATTCCGTGTACAGAAATTCCTGAGCCAGCAGCAGGCTGGATTCCGCAAACAGCTCTTCCAGTTTGCGGTGCAACTCGTCTTCCGAATTGACCTTCACCACACCGCGGGAGAAGGAACCGTCGGGGATTTTTACCACCATCGGCAGCCCCAGCTCTTCCATCGCCTGCTTCAGGCTGTCCTCGTCACCGCGGCGCAGAATGCGCGTGCGCGGTGCCGGTACCTTGTGGGTGTTGAACAGGTCCGCCAGATAAATCTTGTTGGTACAGCGCAGGATACTGGTCGGATCGTCCAGTACTACCAGGCCTTCGGCTTCGGCTTTTTTGGCAAAGCGGTAGGTGTGGTGATCGATCGCCGTGGTCTCGCGGATAAACAGGCCGTCGAATTCCGACAGGCGCATATAGTCCCCGGGACCGATCAACTCCACTGACAGGCCCAACTCGCGCCCGGCGCTGACAAACTTCTTGATCGCGGCACCGTCCGACGGCGGCAGTTTTTCTTCCGGGTTCACCAGAATCGCCAGGTCGTAGCGACTGTTGCTGGGCTTCTTGTGCTGGCGCCACACCTTGTTGCTGAAGTTGTCCAGCGCCTCGGCAAATTCGGTCTCCTCCGCTTCACCCAGATCCCGGTGCGAACACACCTTCAGCTCGACGATTTCCCACTGGGGGTTCGCCCGCAGGTGAATCTCCAGTACCGGACAGGCGAAGCGGTCAAACAGCGCACGCGCCAGCGGCTGCAGTGCCGGATCCGAACAGCGACCGAAATAGGATTTCACCACCCGCCCGGTACCCGGTTCCGGCAGCGACAATTTGGCCAGGGCGGGAATCGCCTGGGACAGCTGCAGTTTGTACAGCTGCGGCAGCGCCAGGTCGTTCAGGGTACGCACGCTGGGCAGCACATTGTGGTTGCGCGCCTCCGCCAGCAGGGAACAGTAATAGCCCTCACTGCGGTAGTCGTAATCCGCGCACAGGTTGATCACCCGCACCCGCTGGGAACGGGCCGGCAGTGCCAGGTAGTCGGCAAAAGTGATTACCCGCTCGCTGGGGTAATAGGGGGCCCAGTCGTCGGGCTCATCGATCACGATCAGGATCTGTGACATCGGTTGGGGGTCTGCCTCAATAAAAGGTGGGCGGCGTCGGGAGACGAAAATGCACTATCTCGGGAGGGCCTGGATAGCGGGTCAGAATTGGCCCGCTGAATGTGCGAAAGATAGAAGAAAAGCGGGGTTCTGCCTAATACTTTTTCAACAGCTATTCGGCTATTTTCTGGCGGTTATTGCGGCCCTGTTTCCGGCAGCCCACGCGATGGAGAATCCAAGCTGTCACGACCAGCCATCATACCAATAAACATTGCCTGTAAGACCAATTGTGGTAGACTCAAGAGTGACTTTCGGCCCCTCTATTTGAGGTGAAGCCCACATAACAACGATAGAAATGAGTGCCATGAAAAGCGATTATGTTGGAACTGGCCGCCGCATTTATCAGCAGGTGGTAGAAAAAATGTTGACCCTTCTCGACAGCGGCGAGTACCCACCCGGGGTGCGCCTGCCGTCTGAGCGGGAACTGTCGGAAATGTTTGACGTGAGCCGCCCCAGCATCCGCGAGGCGATTATCGCCCTGGAAGTAATGGGCCGGGTTGCGGTGCGCACCGGATCCGGTGTTTACGTCATCGAACCGGTGAACTCCTTTACCGATACCAAGGATTTCAGCCCGTTTGAGCTCACCGAGGCGCGGGTGCTGATCGAGGGTGAACTGGCGGCGCTGGCGGCGACCATGATCACCGAAGAGCAGCTCGAAGACCTGCGTCTCGCCTACCGGGATATGGTGCGCGAGAACGAGGAAGGCAACCTCACCTCCGAGCGCGCCGACCGCAAGTTTCACGAAGTGATTTCCCGCGCGACCAACAATCGCGTGCTGATGAGCACCATCGACAAACTGTGGGATATTCAGGAACACTCACCGGATATCCAGACGGTGCACAAAAATGTGTGCAAGAAAGATGGCCAGAAGCGTCTGGCCGAGCACAAAGCCATTTTGCAGGCACTGGAAAGTCACGACCCCTGTGCCGCGCGCAAAGCCATGCGCCTGCATTTCAACCGCTCGCTGAATGCATTGCACGACGCATCGGAAGCGAAAGCGGTAGAAGTGGTACGCCGTGAAGTCTCCGAGCGCCGCAAGCGCTTCTCCATCGACCGTCTGGGGGAAACCGCCGGATTCTGATCCGTCAATTTAATCGCTGATTTTCAGAGGCCATACCGCTAAGCGGTATGGCCTTTTTTAATGCGCGATGAATTCGCGCAACGAAATTGAACAGAAAATTCCAGGCATAAAAAAGCCCGCACAAAGGCGGGCGAATAAACTCCGACAGGCGGCACCTTATCGGATGGAGAAGAGACAACCAATCAAACAAACCGAAGTTCCTGCAGCCCCTCCGAGGGGTTGGGTTACAGGCCCTTCTGTGCCATGGATCCCGAGCCCAAAACCAAAGGCTCGGGGATAGCACCTTAGAACTTGGCTTTCAGGCCAAGGAATACACGCGGTCCGTAGCTGTTCACTTCACCCAGGTTATCGCGGGTGAAGAAGTACTGCTTCTTCGGCTCATCAAACAGGTTGATAGCTTCAAGGCTCAGTTTTACAGCGTCGGTCAGCTGGTAGGACGCTTTCATTTCCCACACACCGGTGTCGCCGACATAACGCAGGCGGGTACCGTTACCGGTGTACGGCTGGAAGTACTCGCTGCGGTACTTGTAGATCAGACTGGTGTCGAGATCACCAATTTGATAGTACAGCTGACCGGAGAATACGTTCTCGGAGAAGCCGGGCAGGTTGCCTGGGGCAATAATGCCCTGCTTCTCGGAAGTCACGTTGCCACTTTCGTCGAGCACAACAGAGTCACCATACAGGCTGTCTTCGAATTCGAAGTCAGAGTCGGCGTAGTTGTAGCTCGCCTTCACACCCAGACCACTCAGGTAGCCCGGCAGGTAGGAGAAACGGTGAGTACCAGTAATCTCGATACCGCTCAGAGCGCTGGTGTCTTCGGTTGTGCGAGTAATATCGAAAGAAGCAGGGATCTGCTGACCGTCAACCGACAGCATTTCTGTTACGTGTGCGGTTTCGAAACCACCCTGGAAACGCTTGTGGTAAATACCGAAGGTCAGCATGGAATCGTCGTTAGGATACCATTCCAGTGCGGTATCGAAGCTCCAGGACATCAGCGGCTGCATATTCGGGTTGCCATCGCCGTTCACATCTTCCAGCAGATCTGCGATATCGGTGATTTCGTCGGAACCGTTGGTTTCAAAAGTGCGCGAATAGCCGAGGTTGGATGGATCGGGACGGGACATACCGCGATAAACCGCACCGCGCCACATCAGATCGTCACGAATGTCTGCGATAACATTCAGGCTGGGCAACACTTCGGTGTAGTCACCTCCGGCGGATACGCGCTCAAGCTCTGCACCTTCCACGTCGTCGATTGACAGAGTGCCATCGTCGTTGGTGGTAATGGTATAAGGAGTTCGGTATGCCACTGACTCGACTTCAGTCTGTACAACACGCACACCGAAGTTACCGCGTACCGGCAGGCTGGAGACGGAAGTATCGAAGTCTGCCATTACATACGCGGCGGTCGTGGTTTCGGTCACATCAGTGGTACCACCGCTCTGCTGCTCAAGTTCCGGGTAAGCGAAGTCTTCACCAAGATGTCCAAGCAGCATATCCGCCACACAGTTGGTATCAAAGGTCGCCCAGGAATTGGACCCGCCAATTACATTGCCATTTTCATCAACGTTGGTAATCAGGTTGCCGCTACCTTCTTTGGCCAGGAAATCGCTTTCAGCGAATTCAAGCGCACACGCCTGGTTGATCTCGGCAATTTTTTCCTGGTCGCTGCCCAGGCTGATGCTGAACTCATCGCGAGCCGACCCCAGATCCACGTACTCGAGCTCGGAGAAACGCAGACCACCTTTCACACCGGTGATAAAACTGTGATCCAGCGCCAGATCGAAGTCAGTGCGGAACGCTTCGTTGGTGTTGCGACGATCCACATCGTTGTCCACACGGATACGGTAGGAATCGGAGAACAGCGTGTGATCGGTCACATCGAAGTCGGTAACGGTGTACTGACGGATTCCCGAGTCAAAGTCCCAGGAAACCAGAGGGCGGTAGTTAGAACTTTCGCCATAGATGTCTTTGCTGTCCGACTGGGTACGTAGCAGCACCTGGTTTTCGGTACGGGTCGTTTCGGAGAAGGAGTAATCTGCAGATACGGTCAGCTTGTCGGTAAATTCATAGGAAACATTCAGACCATAGCCAAGGTAGTCTTCGGCACGCTCGTATGTTTCGCTGTTGGATTCAATCGCAGTCTCACCAGCCCAGCTCGTTACGGCACCGGTATCAGTAACTACCAGGCTGTCACCGGTGACGTCCGGAGTGGCACGCTTCATGTTCGCGAAGTTCAGGTCGTGACGCTGCTCGGCCTGAATACGCTCGGACTGCTGCAGATCAAAGTTGATGTCGGTCTTGTCATTCGGCTGAAATTGCAGCGCTACAAATACCGCGTCGCGCTCGTCAGAAGTATCGTTCTGACGATAACCGTTGGAGCTGCCAACGAATGCAAACGGAGTGCCGTCACTAATGGCTTTGCCAGTTTCCGGATCAACAGCGGTCTGATAGCCCTGGTTACTGGAACCGTCAATCTGGTCTTCACAGTCACCCGCAGACCCACGGTAGAAACCTTCATTAGTGTTGCTGGGGTCGTTCAGACACGCCCACAGTGAAGTGCCACTCGGGCTGGAAGAGCGCATCTCTGATTCCGGCTGCGAAATATCACTTCTTTCCACACCCAGAGACACACCGAACGCCATGCCGTTGTCGAATTCGAACTGGTCTACATAGCTGGCACTACCGCGGAAACCCATATCGCCAGCCATGGAATCTTCGACGTTAAACTGGTTCGGGTTGATATTCGCTTTGGCGTCGATCTGGATACGCTGTTCGCCGTATTCCAGCGGCTTCAGGGTTTCCAGCGCGATCAGACCAGCAACACCACCTTCGATCAGGCTGGCGTCCTGGGTTTTGTAAATCGCGATTTTGTTCATCAGTTCGGAGGGGAACTGGGAGAAGTTTACCGAGCGGTCACCGCTACCGTTGGAAGCGGAGCGTCCGTTAATGGTAGTTGCGCTCAGGTAAGGGCCCATGCCACGGATGGAGATCTCGGTAGCACCGCCGTTTTCGCGGTGAGAAGAAGCACCGGTGACGTTTTCGAGTGCTTCACCGATGGACAGCGCAGGCAGGTCACCAATTTCGTTCGCAGACATGCCGTCTACGATGGTGGTGGAGTTACGCTTGATATCGATAGTGGTCTGGATGGTGGCGCGGGTGCCGGTTACGACAACCTCTTCCAGTGCCTGGTCGGATTCTGCGATTGCAGCTTCCTGTGCTTGAACAGAACCTACATAACCAACATAAGTTACTGCGGCGATTGCGCTTACAAGAAGCGACTTCTTAAACGTTCTCTCGTTAGCCATTACATCTCTCGCGTCTTTATTATTATCACGCATGATTACCCCCAAGGAAGTCTGCGCTAGTTGATAGTAACAAGGGCGCCCTGTTCTGGCGCCTTATTCATCGCTCATATCGCGGTTTTTATTATCAGCCTCTTGACCAGTGACAACCGCTTTCGGTCGGCTGTCCGCGATCTGGCCAGCACAAATTCTCACCTGCCTACAAGCTAGTCAACCAATTTTCAGAAAAACTTCACATTTTGGACTGACCCCTGCCTGCTTTTTGTGCACTTTACCGGAATATTTTGCGAGACGCACCAATTCTGCACAAAATTTCGAGGCGAACTGGTTAGCCCGATTGGTTGACAATTATTTTTGACCAATTTAGTCTGGCCCCATAATAACTCCGCGATGCCCAAAGACGCCCCGATATGGTGCAGCTCGGCAAGAGGCCATAGAGCTTCAGGTTGGCAACCGCGATAACGAAAACTCAGAAAAACTATTCAGGTGATCATGAGAACTTCAGCAATCAAACCACTGCTGGCCGCCGCCTTGCTGACTGCCGGGCAGGCTTCCCTGTTCTGTGTTCAGGCTTCCGCCGAGGAATACCTGGTACACAATCAGACGGAGTACGCTAAGGTCGCCAAGAGCCTTGAAGCTGGCGATACCGTGGTGCTGGCAAATGGCGTCTGGAAAGATTTTGAAATTCTATTCACCGGAAACGGGGAAAAAGAGAACCCGATTACGCTGACTGCGCAGGAAAAAGGAAAAGTGGTTCTGAGCGGCCAGTCCAACCTGCGCCTTGCGGGCGAGCATCTACTGGTTTCCGGCCTCGTGTTTAAAGACGGCTACACGCCGAGCAGCGAGGTAATCTCCTTTCGCCGTAACAAAGACCACCTGGCCAACAATTCCCGCGTGACTGAAGTGGTGATCGAAGACTTCAGCAAGCCGGAGCGTATGGACTCCGATTACTGGGTGAGTATCTACGGCAAGAACAACCGCTTCGATCACAGTCACCTGGCGGGCAAACGCAACAAGGGTGTGACCATGGCGGTGCGCCTGAACACCGAAGCGAGCCAGGAAAACCGCCACCGTATCGACCACAACTATTTTGGCCCGCGCCCTGTTCTGGGTTCCAACGGCGGTGAGACCCTGCGTATCGGCACCAGCCACTACTCTCTGACCGATTCCCTGACAGTGGTCGAAAACAACTTCTTCGACCGTGCCGACGGCGAGGTGGAAATCATCTCCGTCAAATCCGGCAAAAATATTCTGCGCAACAACACCTTTTTCGAATCCCGCGGCACCCTGACCATGCGTCACGGCAACGGTAACCTGATCGAAGGCAACGTGTTCCTGGGCAATGGCGTGGACCACACCGGCGGTATTCGTGTGATCAATGCGGACCAGGTCATTCGCAACAATTATCTCGAAGGTCTCACAGGCTATCGGTTTGGGAGTGGGTTCACCGTGATGAACGGTGTTCCCAACTCTCCCATCAATCGCTACCACCAAGTGGTAAACGCGAAGATCGAGAACAACAGTTTCATCAATGTGGAGCACATCCACCTGGCTGCAGGTAGTGACCAGGAGCGCAGCGCGACGCCGCAGGACTCCACGATTGCCGACAATATTTTCTATACCGAGAGTGGTAAGTCTCCCTTCTCTATTTTTGACGATATCTCCGGTATTACCTTTGCCAACAACGTCTCCAACGGCTTTGTGGACAAGAAGATTCACGAAGGCATCGATAAAGGCGTGGGCAAACTGAAGCGTGCCGACAATGGCCTGCTCTACCCGACCGATAAGTCCGTAGCGAATAAGGGCGCGAGCAAAGACCTGGTAGTTACCACCAAGGAAATGACCGGCGCTTCCTGGTATCCCAAATCAGAACCGGTTACCCCGTTCGACAGTGGCAAGTCCATCAGCGTGCGCCCCGGTGAAAATGCTCTGTTCGACGCCATCGCCAGTGCGGCGGACGGCGACACCCTGGTTCTGGAAAACGGCGTCTACAACGCGACCAAGCGCCTGGATATCAACAAGACGCTGACCATCAAAGCGAAAAAACAGGGCAAAGTAACCCTGACCAGCGGCCGCCCGGTGATGTTCGAGATACAGGATGGCGGTAGCCTGTCGCTGGATGGCTTGGTGATTTCCGGCTCCAACAGCCCGGACAACGCAGGCAATATCCTTATCCGCACCGCGGTGTGGGGCATGCTGAAAAACTACCGTTTTTCCATGACCAACAGCCGTGTGGAAAACCTGGATATCAACCACTCCTACCACGTTTTCGATTCCGGCCTGCGCGCCTTTGCCGACACCATTACCCTCGCGAACAACACGTTCGAGAACATCACCGGCGATCTGCTCAAGCTGAATAAAGAGACCGATGACCTCGGTGTGTACAACGCGGAATATGTGATTGTGACCGGCAATACCTTCAAAAACGTTCAGGGCGCTCTGGTAGACCTGTACCGCGGTGGTACCGATGAAAGCACCTTTGGGCCGCACATCGACTTTAGTAACAACGAGGTTATCGGCTCCGGTAAGGGCAAGCGCAACAAGGCGCAGGCACTGATCAAACTGCACGGTACCCAGGTGGCGGACATTCATAAAAACCGCATCGAAGACAGTGCGGGTATTGTGGTCGAACATACCGTGGGTGAGCCGGTTACCCATATTGCCAACAATCAGTTCTTCAAGGCCCCTCTGCCGGAAGTCACTGAACTTGTCGCCGAGGGCCCGCACACCGCAACCCTTGCCAACAACACCGTGAAAAACTGATTTAGAGAAGAACGAAAACGATGTTTGGCAATTCAATATTTAAACAGCGTAAATCTCTCGCCGCCGGCGTGGCTCTGGCGGCCGGGGTATCTGCGGCAGTTTTCGCGCTCAACCCACTTGCAGCATTCGGCGCGAACCATCCAAATCTGGTGATCAGCGCTGCCGACGTCGATGCCATGCAGGGCGCGGTTGAGCAACCCGGCCGCTTTCGCAGCGCCTTTCTCCGCAGTCAGTCCGCGGTAGATCGCGCACTGGAAGCGCCCATCGCGGTGCCGGTACCAGCGGATGCCGGCGGTGGCTACACCCACGAGCAGCACAAAAAGAACTACCAGCTGATGTACAACGCTGGCGTGCTGTATCAAGTGACCGAAGACGCAAAATACGCGGAGCGCGTACGGGATATGCTGCTCGCCTATGCGGACATGTACCCGACGCTGCCACTGCACCCCAAGCGTCGCCCCGGTGCAGAGAATCCGGGGAAACTGTTCTGGCAGAGCCTGAACGAAGCGGTGTGGCTGGTGTACACCATTCAGGCCTACGATCTGATCCGTTCGTCTCTCACTGACGCGGAAGCACAAAAAATTGAACAGGGTGCGCTGCGCCCGGTGGCCAAATTTTTGTCCGTCGATTCGCCGAAGACCTTTAACAAGGTACACAATCACGGCACCTGGCTGACCGCCGGTGTGGGTATGGCCGGCTATGTACTGGGTGAGCCGGAGTGGGTGGAGCAGGCGCTGCTGGACCTGGATAAATCCGGCAAGGGCGGATTTCTTCGCCAGCTGAGCACCCTATTTTCGCCGGACGGCTACTATAACGAAGGCCCCTACTACCAGCGTTACGCGCTGATGCCTTTCGTGACCTTTGCCAAGGCGATTGAAAACAACGAACCGGAGCGCGGAATTTTCGATTACCGCGACGGTATCGTGATGAAAGCGATCGATACCACCATCCAGCTCAGCTACAACAATCTGTTCTTCCCGATCAACGATGCCATCAAGAGCAAGGGGATCGATACGTCAGAACTAGTACTGGGTGTCACCATCGCCTACGGTGAATCCGGTAATCCACAGCTGCTGGACATCGCCGCGCGTCAGGATCAGATCCTGCTGAGCGGCGATGGGCTCAAGGTTGCCCAGGCGCTGGACGCCGGTGAGCAACAGCCCTACGAATTCAAATCCTTCGCGTTCCGCGACGGTAAAGACGGCGACGAAGGCGCGCTGGTGGTTCTACGTCAGGAGACTGCCGGCGATCAGGCATTGGTGTTCAAGCCCGCCGCCCAGGGTATGGGCCACGGCCACTTCGACAAGCTTTCCTGGCAGTTTTACGACCGCGGGGCCGAGATTGTTACCGACTACGGTGCCGCGCGCTTCCTGAATGTGGAAGCGAAAAACGGCGGCCGTTACCTGGAAGAAAACGAAACCTGGGCCAAGCAGACCGTCGCGCACAACACAATTGTGGTGGACGAGACCTCGCACTTCAACAACAGCCTGAAGGTGGCCAACCAGGAGCATCCGGAACTGCTGTTTTTCCACGCGGATGATCAGGTCAAAATCAGCGCGGCGGAAATTGACTCCGCCTATCCTGGTGTTTCCCTCAAGCGTACCCTGGCACTGGTGAACAACCCGCAAAGTGGCAGTACCTTCGCCATCGACCTGTTTGACGTGCAAGCCACGAAAAAACACCAGTTCGATTTGCCACTGCACTACAACGGCCAACTGGTGGAGACCAGCTTCAACTTGCAGGGTTACACCGACAGCCTGAAAGCGCTGGGCAGCAAAAATGGTTATCAGCACCTGTGGCTGAAGGCCCGCGGAAAACCCGAATCCGGCCTCGCCCAGGTGACCTGGCTGAACGACAACGGTCGCTTCTATACCCAGTCGAACCTTGTGGATGGGGAAACCGAACTGCTGTTTACCGAACTCGGTGCCAACGACCCGAACTTTAACCTGCGTTCCGAAAAAGGCTTTATCGCCCGTCGCGACAATGCCCGTGCACATAGCTTCCTGAGCGTGCTCGAGCCCCACGGTGAGTACAACCCGGCCAAGGAATTCACCTTGAGAGCGGAAAGCCAGGTCAATGCTCTGGCGCATCAGCGCAGCGGCGATCTGGAACTGATCTCCATTGGCACCAAAAATGGCGCCACACAACTGCTGGCGTTCAACGGAAATCCCGACGCAGCGGACGATATCCAGAACACGTTTGAATTCGGCGGCAGTGAATACCGTTTCACCGGCCGCGCCAAACTCTTTCAGATTAAAAATTGAGAAAGGCAAAACACGTTATGCCCGCAACTGATGCATTTGTTCAGGCCCAGGATGTTGCCGTCGAAGATCTCGGCGGTGGTATCAAGCGGCAGATTCTTGGCCACGACGACAACCTCATGATTGTGCGCGTGTGGTTTGAGGAAGGCAGTATCGGCTATGTACACAAACACCCGCACACCCAGGTGAGCTACGTGGAGAGCGGTGAGTTTGAAGTACAGGTGGATGGCCAGAAAAAACTGCTGAAAGCAGGAGACAGTTTCTACATAGCGCCACATCTGGAACACGGCGCCGTGTGTAAAAAGGCCGGAGTGCTGCTCGATACCTTCAGTCCCTACCGGGAAGACTTTCTGGAAAGCGAAACAGGAAAATAATAATGAAGAACTTACGCTGGACCATTGTGTCCCTGGTGGCCCTGGCCACCATTATCAACTACATCGACCGTACTGCCCTCTCGGTGATGTGGCCGGGCATTGCCGACGACCTCGGCATGGACAGCCACGACTACGCCAACATCATGAGTGTATTCCTGATTGCCTACGCCATCGGTCAGGCGGTATTCGGCCGCGTGTTTGATGCCATCGGTACCCGTCTCGGCTTTATGTTGTCGATTGTGGTCTGGTCGATCTCCATCGCACTGCACGCGCTGGCCACGTCCGTAGCCTCTTTCAGTATCTTCCGTGTATTACTCGGCTTCGGTGAAGCGGGCAACTGGCCCGGCGCCACCAAGGCCAACGCAGAGTGGTTCCCGGCAAAAGAGCGCGCTCTGGCTCAAGGGATCTTTGGTGCCGGCGCCTCTGCGGGCAGCATCATCGCTCCTCCGCTGGTTGCCTTCCTGTACGCCTTCCTCGGCTGGCAGGCCACCTTCGTTGTTGTTGCGCTGCTCGGCTTCATCTGGCTGGTACCCTGGCTGATCATTTACAAGAGCGGTCCGGATGCGCACCCGTGGATCACCCAGGAAGAACGCGAACTGATTCTGTCTGGACAGATCACTGCCGAAAAAGACGAAGACGAATATGTTCCGACACTGCGCGAACTGCTGTCGCACCGTCAGAGCTGGAGTGTGATCTCCGCGCGCTTCTTTATCGAGCCAATCTGGTGGCTGTTTGTGGCCTGGTTGCCGCTGTACCTGAACGACAAATTCGGCTTTGACGTGAAGGCAATCGGTGCGTCCGCATGGATTCCTTACTGCGGCGCCGCCGCCGGCGCCCTGTTCGGTGGCTGGTTATCCGGCAAGCTGATGAGCAGTGGCTGGAGCGTGAACAAATCCCGTAAATTTGCTGTGCTGGTTGGCGGTTGCTGCATGCTGCCGGCCCTGCTCGCAACCACCGTTGCGGCAACGCCAGCCGCGGCACTGGCCCTGATTACCGTGATCCTGTTCGGCTTCCAGGCCGCCATCAACAATATCCAGACGCTGCCCAGTGATTACTTCTCTGGCAAGAGCGTTGCCAGCCTCGCCGGCATCAGCGGCGCTGTTGGTGTAATCAGTGTGATTACCGCTATCCAGTTGGTACCGATCATTACCAACGACGGCACCTATTACCCGCCCTTCTTCATTCTCGGTGCTTCTCTGGTACCGCTGATGTTGATCTCCGTTCTGTTTGTTGGGGGACGTATCGCACCGGTACGTAGCAAACAGGAAAAGAAGCAACTCGCTGAAGCGGCGAGCTAACACAAACCTGAAAAACTCTTCGATCAAAAGTCGGAATTCAAAATTACAGTTAGGAGTAGATATGAAACTTCAAGGTAAAGTAGCCATCGTCAGCGGTGGGGCGCGGGACATCGGTAAAGCGGTATCCCTGAAACTGGCAGCGGAAGGCGCGAAAGTAGTGGTGAACTACTTCAGCAACGCACAGACTGCAGAAGAAACCCTGGCCGAGATCAAAGCGGCTGGCGGTGAAGCGATCATCGCCAAAGGCGACATGACCAAGCAGGCGGACGTTGAGAGCGTGGTTGCTGCAGCGCAGGAAGCCTACGGCAAAACCATTGACGTACTGGTAAACGTCGCCGGCGGTCTGGTAGAGCGCAAAACTCTGGAAGAAATGGACGAAGAGTTCTTCAACAAAGTTGTTGCTCTGAACCTGAACAGCACCTTCCTGCTGACCAAAGCGGTTGTTCCGCACATGGACGGCGGCGCCATCGTAAACCTGGCATCCCAGGCTGGCCGTGACGGCGGCGGCCCCGGTGCTTCCGCGTACGCCACTTCCAAAGGTGCAGTAATGACCTTCACCCGCGCCATGGCGAAAGAACTGGGCCCGAAAAACATTCGCGTCAACTCCCTGTGCCCGGGCATGATCAGCACTACCTTCCACGATACGTTCACCAAAGATGCCGTGCGTGAGAACGTTGCCAATGCCACTCCGCTGAAACGCGAAGGTAAAGCACCGGAAGTCGCCGATGCCGTTGCCTACCTGGCTTCCGACGATGCGTCTTTCATCACCGGTACCAACATCGACATCAACGGCGGTCTGTTCTTCTCCTAAAGGGGAAGGAAAGAAACTCAGCTCTTTGAGGTAAATCATGCACAAGCGCATTGCAGTTATCGGCGAATGTATGCTGGAAATGAACCTGGACAATGACTGTCGCAGCCATCACAGTGAGCGCCGCCTGAACGCGGGGCTCTCATTTGGTGGCGACACATTGAATACAGCACTGTATATGTCCCGGCTCGGCGCCAGCGTCGATTATGTGACTGCGCTGGGTGACGACCACCTCAGTGACTGGATGATCCGCCAATGGCAGGCCGAAGGTATCGGCTGCGATCTGGTAAAGCGCGAGGCAAATGCAACGCCCGGGCTTTACCTGATCGAAACCGATGCCACTGGTGAGCGCACCTTTCACTACTGGCGAGACCGCGCTCCAGCCAAACGCCTGCTGGATAGCCCACAAGCGGCGAAGCAGTTGTTTGCGCAACTGAAGCAGTTTGACGCGGTGTATCTTTCCGGAATTTCCCTCGCCATTCTCTCGCCCTATGGGCGCGAATGCCTGTACGACTTTCTCGCAGAATTTCGACAGGACGGCGGAAAGGTAATTTTCGACGGTAATTACCGGCCGCGCCTGTGGGGCAGCGAGACCCTTACCCGCAAAGCCTATGAGCAGATATTACGACTAACGGATATCGCACTGCCGACGTTCGAAGACGAACAGATGTTGTTTGAAGACAAGGATACCGATGCGGCGCTGGCACGCTTCCAGGAATGGGGCGTGGGGGAAATCGTATTGAAACTGGGCGGTGATGGCTGCCTTGTGGTTCAGCAAAACCGCGACCCGAAATTAGTACCGGCCAATAAAGTGGTGCCGCTGGATACTACCGCTGCGGGAGACTCATTTAATGCGGGTTATTTGGCCAGCCGTTTGTCGGGCCAGAGTGCCGAGGAAGCAGCGCAGCAAGGTCACCAACTTGCGAGTACGGTTATTCAATATCGCGGCGCGATCATCGCGCAAAGTGCCATGCCCGGAGCTGCGCAGAGCGCATAAAAAACGCGGGGCTTTCGGTGACTAAGAGCGGCTTATTAGCCGCTTTTTTTGTCTGCGAGGCGGGTAGCCGATCAATGAAGATGACAGAAGAAACTCAACCTATCAAACCAATTGGCTTTACCCCTGAGCAAATAACGAGTCGCATTAAAAAACATAAAAATTTATTTAAATTTACTTTTTCCTTAGAAAAAACCGAAAAACCCATATAAAACAATTATTTAATTGTATTCTGCAACAACCTATCTTACCAATACCGTTAACCAATATTATTGACAGGTTTTCTCGAACGCGTTTAACTCGCCATGCTGCGAGCTAATAAAAATAAAATCGTTCTTACAATGAGAGGAAACTGTTATATGGATAACTATAAAAAATTTAAGAAGTTCGATAAGCAGAGCGCACTGAGAGACCTCAGCGTGTTGATGCTGTCCGCCTCCGCTATGGCATTTACCCCCATGACTTTTGCCCAGACTGACGATGCCGCCCTGGAAGAAGTTACTGTAACGGGTATTCGCGCCAGTCTCGAAGCCGCCGCCGATGCCAAACGTGACGACGCCCGTGTTGTCGACGCGGTGGTTGCGGAAGATATCGGTAAACTCCCCGACAACAACATCGCCGAAGCCCTGCAGCGTGTTACCGGTGTTTCCATTACCCGTGAATTCGGTGTGGGCTCCGGGGTATCCATTCGCGGTCTCACCCAGAACCGTGTGGAAGTAAACGGTCGCTCCGTTATTGGCGATGCCCGCAGCGGTATCGACTTCCAGGATTTCCCCGCTGCCTTCCTGCAGAAAGTCGAAGTCGTAAAGTCCCCGACCCCGGAGATGACCGAGGGCGCGCTCGGCGGCACCATCAGCCTGAAAATGGCGCGCCCGCTGGACCTGAATGCACCGCTGGCCGCGGTTTCTGTTCAGGGCGAGTACGCCGACAAAGCAGAAAACTGGGCGCCGATCATCAGCTCCGGTGTTGGCAACAACTGGGATCTGGGCGACGCCGGCACCTTCGGTGTAATCGCCTCTCTGGCCTATCAGGACCGCACCCTGCGTCGCGACGAATCTCTGGTTCAGCTGCAGGTAGGTCCCGTTGAAGGCCTGGGCCCGGCGCAAAACACCCCGAGCGGCAACTATGTGTATGCCCGTGAGCACACCTACAACCCGCGCACCGAAGACCGCGAGCGCACCGCATTCAACCTGGCGTTCCAGTGGGCGCCGGCTTCCGAACAGGGCCAGTTCTACCTGGACCTGAACGCCGTTGAGCGCGCTGGCGGACAGGAAACCTTCTCCCTGCTGCACATCCTCGACGATCCGACCATTACCGCAGATACCTACGAAGATGAAAACGGCCAGCTGCAGAACTTCATGTACGACGAAGTTCAGCCGCTGATGACTACCGGCTCCAGCTTCCGCCACAGCGATTCCTTCAGCCACGCGTTTGGTGGCGAGTGGAATTTCACTGACCAGCTGAGCGTTAAAGGTGAATTCTCCACCGCCTCATCCGACAGCTACACGCCATTCTCCGAGTTCCGCTTCCGCGGTATTGATCGCTCTCTGGAAGGTCAGGGTGCGGATGGCGAGAACAAATGGCTGATCCCGGTAACTTATCGCGGTAACGACAGCGGTGCACCGGTTGTAGACTTTGCCGACGGCTATGTATTCACCGACCAGCAGAACCAGGCGTTCCGTCGCTACGAAGACACCCGCACGTACGTTAAGAACAACGAAGACGCTTTCCGTTTTGACGTGAAGTACGTGGAGCCCTTCGGTCTGGATTGGGTAAGTGCCATCAAATCCGGTGTCCGCGTGACTACCCGTGACTACGAGCAGAGCCGCGAGCAGTTCCGTATCACCAACATCTTCAAAAACCTGACCGATGCCGACGGCAATCCGGATATTATCTGGATGGAAGATGTGGTGGCTCAGTTCCCTAATGCCATGACCGATTACGACTTCACCGGCGATGCGTTTGAGCACTCCGGTCGTGCCGGTGCCTACGATCTGGCGAAGTTCACTGCCTACGATGCCAAGCTGCTGCAAAACCAGCAGGCAACCTTCGATATCGTCAGGCAGCTGCTTGCCGGTACCAATATGGAAATCAACGGCAGCCTGGCGGACAACCTGGAGTATCAGGAAGGTGCCTACGCGGAAGTAAGCGAAGATACCTCCGCTGCCTACATTCAGGCAGAGCTGGACTTCGGTGACGTGCGCGCGATTGTCGGCGGCCGTTACGTGGGTACCGACCTCAGCACCAGCGCCTACCAGGACGGTGAGATCGTTTCTGGCACCAGCAGCTACAACGATTTCCTGCCCAGCCTGAACGTCACTTGGGGCCTCACCGAAGCTACCCAGCTGCGTTTTGCTGCTGCCAAGGTAATGCGCCGTGCGGACTTCAACGAGCTGAGCCCGGCTTACGCCTATCGCGATGCCTACATCGCCGCCAGCCGCGGCAACCCGGATCTGGAGCCCTACCGTGCAACGCAGTACGATATCGCGGCAGAGCACTACTGGGACAACAACATGGTTTCCGCCACCCTGTTCTTCAAGGACGTGGAATCCTTCCTGACCCGTACCTACGAGTGTGAAAACCAGCCAGAAGTTGTCAGCACCCAGACCAACGTGTCTGACTACGACAAGATCTGTCTGTGGCAGGCGAACGGCATCCAGTACGCCAACGAGAATACCCCGATCTCCGAGATGGGCATCCTGACCGACTTCATCACCAACGGTGAAAACGGCAAGGTGCAGGGTCTGGAACTGGGTTACCAGCAGGCGTTCGACTTCCTGCCGGGCCGCTGGTCTGGTCTGGGTATGAGTGCCAACTACACCTACGCGGACAGCGAAAATCCCGACGGAACCCCGCTGGAAGATATTTCCAAAAACACCTTCAACACTCAGCTGTACTACGAGTATGAAGGCCTGGGTATCCGCCTGGCATACACCTACCGCGACCGTTTCCTCGACAACGAAGAAACCAAGCGCGTACTGCCACTGGGTGAACTGGTACTGGCAGGTGCTTCTCAGGACGACGACCCAACTCTGGGTAACGACTACCGCGAAGCAGTGTCGCAGCTGGACCTCTCCGCCAGCTACGACGTCACCGATAACATTACCGTTATCGGCAATGTTTCCAACCTGACCGGAGAACCCACCATCAACACCGGTACCAACGGCTCTGCATTCCAGATCATGGAAAACGACCGTCGCTTCGTACTGGGTGTACGCGCCAAGTTCTAATCCGGCGCAAAGGCCGGCGGCACTCCGCCGCCGGCCTTTTTGCTCTTAAAAATTATTCCTGAACAGAACAACAACACACCGTGTCTACGGCGGTATTGCCGTGGGTGAAACAAAAAAATCGAAACAAGAGAGAAACAGCAGCAGACGGTATCGCTGCACCCTTAAACACCCTAAAAATAAGTACAGAGGGTTCAATGAAAAGCAATAAAAAAACCTTAGCGATGAAAATCAGCTGCGCCGCCGCACTGTCGGTCTGTATGGCCAGCGCCAGCGCATCCATTCAAAACCCCGGTTTTGAAAATGACTGGGACAGCTGGAATGATTCCGACCCATCGGCGATCTCCGGCGTTGCCGAAAGCGGCAGCAAATCCGCAAAAATTTCCGGTAGTGGTGGCAAGGTGGAACAGCAGGTCTCCGTCAGCACCAATACCAACTATCGCCTGACCGCCTATGTGAGCGGTGCGGGCACCATCGGTGCCGTGGTCAACGGCAGCACTTACGACAGTAGCATCAGCGACGGTGACTGGGATCAACTGCAGGTGGAGTTCAACTCCGGCAGCGCCAGCAGCATTACCGTATTCGGTACCTACAATGGCGACGAAGGGCGCTTTGATTCTTTTGCACTGGAGAATCTCGGTATCGCCTCTTCCTCCAGCAGCTCTTCAAGTAGTTCGTCGAGTAGTTCATCCGGCGGCTCGTCCAGCGGTGGCAGCGCCTGTACGTCCGGCAGCAACCTGCCTGTGGCTTCCGCCTCCGATGACGGCAGCAACGATGGCCACGGCCCCGGCAATGTACTCGACGGCAGCCTGGCCGACGAATCCCGCTGGTCCTCCCAGGGTATCAAGTGGATCACACTGGATCTCGGCAGCGTAAAATCGGTAGAGGGTGTGGATATCGCCTGGTTCAAGGGCGACCAGCGCGCAAGCTTCTTCTCTGTGGAAACCTCCACCGATAACAGCAACTGGACAGTTGTACTTTCCGGCGGCCAGTCCAGTGGCAACAGCGCGGATATGGAAAGCTACGACGTGGCCGACAGTAGCGCGCGCTACGTGCGGGTTACCGGCAGCGGCAACTCCGCCAACAACTGGAACAGCATGCTGGAAATGGATGTGATCGGTTGTAGCAGCGGCGGCAGCGGTTCCAGCTCCGGCGGTTCTTCTTCCAGCTCTTCGTCCAGTTCCAGCAGCTCAAGCTCCAGTGGCGGTTCGAGTGGTTCAGGTTCTGGCGGTACACTGGATCCCAACCTGCCCCCTTCCAGCAACTTCGACTTGAGCGCCTGGTACCTCAGCGTACCCAGTGACGACAACGGCGACGGCAAAGCGGATTCCATCAAGGAAGACGAGCTGAACGGTGGCTACGCCAACAGCAGCTACTTCTACACTGCAGCCGATGGCGGCATGGTGTTCCGCTGCCCGGTAGATGGCTACAAAACCTCGTCCGGTACCTCCTACACCCGTACCGAGCTGCGCGAGATGTTGCGCCGCGGCGATACCAGCATTGCCACCCAGGGTGTCAATGAAAACAACTGGGTATTCGGTTCTGCCCCCTCCTCCGCGCGCAATGCAGCGGGCGGCGTGGATGGTGTACTGCGGGCAACCCTCGCGGTCAACCATGTCACCACCACCGGAGACAGCGGCCAGGTTGGGCGGGTTATTGTTGGCCAAATCCACGCAAATGACGACGAACCCCTGCGCCTGTACTACCGCAAACTGCCGGGTAACAGCAAAGGCTCCGTGTACATTGCCCACGAGCCCAACGGTGGCAGCGACAGCTGGTACGAAATGATCGGCAGCCGCTCCAGCAGCGCCTCCAATCCTTCCGACGGCATCGCCCTGGATGAAATCTGGAGCTACGAAGTCAAGGTGGTGGGCAACACCCTCACCGTCACCATCATGCGCGATGGTAAAGACGACGTGGTACAGGAAGTGGATATGAGCAACAGCGGTTACGACGTATCCGATCAGTACCAGTACTTCAAAGCCGGTGTGTATAACCAGAACAACACCGGTAATGGAAGCGACTACGTACAGGCGACCTTCTATGCCCTGGAGCAGTCGCACGATTAGCTGCCAGGGCAAGTTTTCCCCGAGCGCGTGATGCGGGTGGCTCTTACCCCCAAAAGGTAGTTTTAAGGAAGGGGTCACTCAGCGGAAGCTTCCCGGAGCGGTGTCGTTTCATCTCCGCCGCTCCGGGCTTTTTGCCACGCAGAAAAATATTTTTGCAGGGATATTGCCGGAACCCGCAACCGGCGCTTTAATCGCACTATCTCTTCAACTCTCGGGCCAGTTCCGGCTCCCCACCTTCCCCTAAATGACCAACCCCTCAAGCTCGAGCTGCCCTATTCGCCCCGCCGTCGGTACCGATCTCGACCAGCTGTGCGCACTGGAAGAAGCCAGCTTCAGTGGCGACCGCCTCAGCCGCCGACGCTTCCGCCACTGGCTGAAAACTGATAACCGCGTATTTCTGGTGGCAGAACAGGAGGGCATCCTGCTTGGCTATGTTCTGGTACTGCTGCGCCGGGGAACTCGGCTCGCGCGGCTGTACTCCCTTGCAGTCGGGCCCGCCGGGCGCGGCAAGGGAATCGGCAAGGCGCTGTTGAGCGCGGCGGAAGATGCGAGCAGTCGCAGCGGCCGCCTGTATATGCGCCTTGAAGTCGCCGAGCAGAACACCGCGGCCATCGCCCTGTACCAGCAGCTGGGTTACCGCACCTTCGGCAGTTACGCCAACTATTACGAAGACTCGGGCAATGCACTACGGATGCAGAAGCGCATCCGCTACCGCCCGGAGAACCTGCACACCGCAGAGGTGCCCTGGTACGGACAGCGCACGGAATTCACCTGTGGCCCGGCGGCGGCGATGATGGCGATGGCCGGACTGGATTCCAGTTACGAACCCAATGGCAATGACGAACTGGCCCTGTGGCGGGAAGCCACCACCATTTTTATGACTTCCGGTCACGGTGGTTGCCACCCGATTGGCCTGGCGCTGGCGCTGCAGAAACGAGGCTTTGACTGCGAGGTTTATCTGAATCTGACCGGACCGCTGTTTATTAACGGCGTGCGCAGTGAAGAGAAAAAACGGGTGATCGAGCAGGTGGATACTGACTACCGCGAACAGGCACAGACATCGGGCTTACCGGTAATCGCCGAAGATTTTACCCAGGAACAGTGCCAGCAGTGGCTTGAGCAGGGCGCACTGGTTTTACTATTGATCAGCACCTATCGCCTGGACGGAAAGAAGGTACCGCACTGGGTCACGCTAACCGGGATGGATGATGTGTGCTTCTACGTGCACGACCCGGATGTGGACGACGAGGACAACCCGCTAGACAGTCAGTACCTGCCGATCGCACGGGAAGATATCGCGCAGATGTCGAGCTTTGGCAGGGAAAAACTCCGCACCGCTGTGGTTGTCAGGAACAGCTGAGTAAGCACACAATTTCCTGACGGCGATGTGGATTTAAGGGTGTTCGGGATATTCCCGGTGGTATTCCCCTTCAACACCCCCAACTTCACTTATTCGTATACAAGTCCCCGAAAAAATCTCCCCGATCCCAGCGGGGTTTCTCATCCGCATCGGTCACTTCCCGCGCAATCGCGTAATTCACTTCGGCAAACTGCTGGGCGGCGATGTAGTTGATCTGATCGTCGGCTTCGTCGCTGGGGCGGTGGTAGCGGCTTTTGAGGAATTCGACCTGGGCGCCGGCGCCATCAATCTTGCTATCAACGGCGTCGCGGCCGGTGATGAGGTAGATCGCCGGCACGCCCTGACGGACGAAGCTGTAGTGATCGCTGCGCACAAAGATCACCTGTTCGGGCATGGGGTCGGGGCTCACCTTGAGGCCGGCGTGCCCGGCGGCGCGGGTCGCGGTCTTGCCGAGGCTGGAGTGCTCGGCGCCGAAGGCGATGACGTCCTTGAATGGATACAGCAGCATCGGCATGTCGAGGTTGATATTCGCCACCATGGATTTCGGTGGCGCCGGCGGGTGCTGGGCAAAATAGTCAGAGCCGAGCAGCCCCTCCTCTTCCGCGGTAACCGCCACAAACAGGATGGAGCGGCGCGGGGCGCGGCCGGATTCCACAAACAGGCGCGCCACCTCCAGCATAACGGCGATCCCCGCCGCATTGTCCTGGGCGCCATTGTTGATGTTATCGAGAGAGGTACGGTCGGGGCTTAGCAGTTTATGGCTGCCTTGTTCCCCCTGGTGATCACCGTGACTTCCGTTTTCATCCACACCGATATGGTCCAGGTGTGCGGAGAACACCACGTATTCATCTTTGAGATCCGGATCGCTGCCCGGCAGCAACCCTACTACGTTGGGACTGAGAATTTTCCGGTGCTCGGCACTGCTGGTCAGTGTGACGGTGTAGGGCAGCGGAAAACCCGCCGGTACCAGGCCGTTTTCCATCTCGGTAAAGATGGTGTCGAGACTGCGCGCTGCCCCCATAAACAGTTGCTTGGCCGCGGGCATGTCCAGCACTACCCCGGGGTGCAGCCCGGGAATGGCGTTACCGGGAATATCGTCCGCGCGCACCCAGTCAAAACTCGGGTTTTGCAGGTTCTCGGCGGAGCGGGCAAACGGGCGGCGGGCTTCGCGGGCGGGGGTGTTGAGGGTGATGTAGCCGACGGCGCCGTGGCGGGCAGCGGTTTCACGCTTGGTGCGACCGGAGGCAAAATGGGCACCCATCTCATTGGGCAGATGCTGCGGTCGCCCGTCCAGTATCACCGCAATTTTGCCCTGCACATCCAGGCCAGCGTAATCGTTGAGGCCGTATTCCGGAGCCTCGATACCATAGCCGACAAACACCAGGCCGCCACTGGTGGCGGTGTCTTCACTGATGGTTGGTGGCGAGGCGAGAAAATCTGAGCCCAGCTCAAAGGTGATGTCCCCATCCCGACCGTGCAGCATCAGAGTAGCGTGATGTTCGCCCCGTTGTGGCCAGCGCGCTTCGCGGAAAGGCACCTGCTGGAAGTAGTCATCGCCGGTAACCGAAACCAGCCCGAGCCGGGCAAAACGCTCCGCCACAAAATCGGCGGCCTGCTGATAACCGGCGCTGCCGGTCTGGCGTCCCTGCAGGGCGTCTGCCGCAAGATAATCCACGTCCGCCTGCATGGCGGCCATGTCTGCACTGGGGATAGCACCGGATTGCTGCAGCGTGCTGCAGGCGCTGATCACTACGGCGCTGAAGGCGGCGGTGATCAGCGCGAATACTGCGGGTTTGTGAATGCGAGCAATGGGAGAAGTGCGGGTATCGGCGCGGGACATGCTGGGCTCAAACCTGTTTTTGGAATCGGCGCCAGCTTACCACGGCCGCCGGCGAGGCACCGGCGACGAGCGAACAATTGCGGAACGAAGCAGAGAGATCAGTGGCCGGGTTGCAGCCGGGTGAAACTGGCGGCGACGGCCTGCTCCGCCAGTTCGTGGGCACGATCGGCGCAGAAGTCGCCGTGTCCGGCGAGCATATGCTGAAACGGCAATTGCAACAGGCGCTGGAAGTCCGCTGCCAGCCAGCGCTGGTTGTTTTCCGCCTCTGGCGTGGCGCGCCGGCACCAGCCCGGTGCTACCTGCATACCATGATGCACACCGCTCAACCGCAACATCCACTTG
The DNA here is from genome assembly GCF_056160765.1 of Microbulbifer sp. ABE4_465. Taxonomy (NCBI): domain Bacteria; kingdom Pseudomonadati; phylum Pseudomonadota; class Gammaproteobacteria; order Cellvibrionales; family Microbulbiferaceae; genus Microbulbifer; species Microbulbifer sp. ABE4_465. The sequence continues at coordinate 100,341 of NZ_JBSWXV010000004.1, read as the reverse complement.
CCGGCCCAGTTGCAGGCGGTCCAGCCATCCCAGTATTGCAGTGCGTCACAGGTAAGCAACAGGCCCCCGGCGTGGGGTATCAACAGTGCCGCTTCCGGCACGCTGCTGTTACTGAATTCAAACACACGGCCGCCGGTGACCGGGCAGGTGCCACCATCGACGAGAAATTCGTCTGCGGGAGGGAGCGGGTAATGATCGGAGTGGGACTGGCGCCAGAAGAAGACATTAAAACGGTCGCGGTAGTAGAGATCATCGCAGCCGTGAAAATAACCCAGGCGCACGGCCTGTCGCACGGTGCCAAGTTCGGTGAGCCGCTCTTCCTGTACCGCGTTGAGACGCACCGGGTTAACCAGCAACAACTCATCGCCGCTGCGCACGATGCCCATGTTGCGATTGACCATTACCCCGGGTGCAACACGGGCCTGGCCCCGCACCACAAAGAAATCCGGCAATAACTGGCGAATGGGTCCGTGGGGAAGCGGCGGCGGATAGGCGATATGCATGGTCGGCAAGGAGCTCCTGTGCGGCACTCCCTGCCATCAGTGGTTCTTCAGAAAATGTTGCGCTGCCGGCCTCAGCTGTACTGCAGGCGATTGCTGATGCCGTAGAGGATCTGCATGGCCTGGGCCGAATCACAGTCGCGCACCAGAACATGTTCATGGCAGCGGGCGGACACCACATTGACCTGGATACCCGCGTCCGCCAGCTCTCTCAGGATAATGGCGGTCAATCCCGGCACCTGTACGCCGGCTGCGTACTGCAGGGTAATCTGGCGGTAGTCGTCTTCCACGGGGAGTTTTGCATCTTCGGCAATATGTCGCGGCAGCAGTGCACAGATACCCTCGCGCTCGCGAAAAATACACCGGCACTCGGGCAACAGCTTCTCTAGTTGTGTTTCATCCAGGGTACACAGGCCCAGACGCTCTGGATCCAGAATCGGGGTAAGGCGCAGTAACAGTTGGTCGATTTTCACCTGGGCATTCATCGGCGGTCTCTCCTGGATTTGTCTTTCACCCGCGCCTTGGCGCTGTTTTTGCGTTTCTGTGTTGGCAGCTTGCCCTTGGGCTCTTGCGCTGCGGGACCGAACTCCTCTCCCCCAAACTCGGGCTCGCCTTCCACCGGTGTGGTGTCCACCAGCTGTTGCGCCTGCTGCTCTTCATGCTCCCAGCGGTCCAGAGCCATATCGATATCCTTTTCGATATCCATACGCGGGAAGGTGGGACAGGGTGCGTCTTTCTCCGGGTTGTGCCAGCCGGACAGCGGGGCCACAAATACCACCAGAGACTTGTGCAGATAGTTGCGGCCGATGCTCGCTTCGGTCCAGGTGGTTTGCCAGGCGTATTTGCCCTTCACCGCGTAATCGCTTTCGTAGGATTTGAGGGTGAGGAAATAGGGATACAGACGGCCACCACGGCACACTATGCGCCGCTCGGTCTTGATATTGGCCATCTGGGTAAACGGATCGAAATACCAGCTGATGTCGTAGCCGTAGGAGAACTTCATATTGTCGCCGCTGCGACTGAAGGCGTAGGATCGACCGGTACCATCCTTGTTCAGGCTCCACACATGCTGGGCCTCACCATCCCGGGAAATCAGCCAGTTGCCCACCCACTGGTCCGCCTCGAGACGGGACTCCACGTCCCAGCCGGGATACTGCCCCTCTTTCCGTTTTCCCTCTGCTGATTCGGCGGCTTGCGCCCCTTTGGCACCGGGTTCTTTGTCCTCGGTGGCGGCACTGCAGACAGTTACCGGCGCCAGTGCAAGCGCTGCCAGCAGCAGTGCTCTGTGGCTCGCGACGCGAATTGTAGGAATAAAGCGTGGCTGCATAACTGCCAGACTCCACTTGCGCTTTATTCGTCCCTGAGAGAATTGCCGTTGCCGCTGACCAGCACCGGCGAGACCCTTCGTCGGTGCTGGTCCGGATGCTGCTACCTGTGTTGTCAGTACCTGTAGCTTCATGGGCCGGGAGTGAGACCTTGCAGGACTCAGCACTCAGTTCCCTGCCGAGGCAGTCTGCTGGGTATCACTGCGGTCGCGCTGGTACAGGTTGGGGCACTCGGCGCCGTGGTTGGGGGTTTCCCAGTCGGCGAGACGGCGCTGGAAGGCCAGAATGCCGCCATTGTGCTGGCGCCAGTGACGACCGTCGATCACGTTGAAGTCTAGGGTGACAGGGCTCCAACCGGTAAATTGCGCATACACCATGCCGCTGTTGCAGTGCAGGGTGCCACCGGTACGGATACGCACGGTATCTCCCTCGAACCGCCAGGAAATGGCAAACCCGTGGGTGAGCTGACCGTCTTTGCGGAAGCCGTGGGCGAAGCCCGTGCCGTCGGCCTTGAGTTGCCACACGAGCTGTTCATCGCCCTGCCCCACTACCAGCCAGTTGCCCACCCAGTTTTTGGCGGCGGCCTGATCGGGGGTGTGCTCCTGGGCTTCGGCGAAGGCGGGGAGAATTAAAAAGACTGCAAACGTAAAGGCGTATGCCTGCAGCAGTGATTCAAGAACGGGGCGGAAGGACAACTGACGCAACAACTTCATGCGGCACTCTTCTCTGTTGGGTTCTACGACTGGCGGTTATTTGAACAACCTACTTAAAAGACTAGTCGTAAATCTCAACAGTGGCAGCGGAAGCGACAATTTTCTTTGTTTTTGCGCCAAGCCAGCCTAAGAGCCTAATTTCGACGCCGGCGGCGCAATGCAAACCACAACAGCGCCCCCACCCCCAGTGCCGCAACAAACATCAGCGCCGCCCAGCCATAAACTGCACTGCCACCGGTGGGCTGTAACAGCTCACGGCCCTTCACCACATTGGCCTGCAAGCGCTGAAACTTTTCAATCACCTCATTCGACGGCGCCCGCTCGAGAATGGCGTTGCGCAACGCCTGCCACTGCTGATCAAGCTGGCTGGCAAGGGCCGGATTGCGCGCTTCCAGTTGCGGACGGGCCGGCAGATAGCCGGTGCGCAGGGCGAGCATGATCTGGTGATAGGCGCTGGCGGCATCTCCACTGCGATAGGTAGTCTGCGCGAGGTAAACAAGACCGGCGGCGCGGGCGAGGGGGTGCTGCAGGGCGCGGGTCTCCACCGGGTGGGCGCGCCACCACATAAGGGAATCTCTGGCCTCTTGCGGAAGTGTCGCGGGGCGCAGAATGGCGATGCCCGGTAACCCGACGAGGGCGGGATAACGCTTGGCAAGCTTCTGCGCCGGTGCCATCTGCGGGGCGCTGAAACTGGCGACTTTGACCGCAAGCGCCCAGCGCTCGCGGCTGCTGAGATCACTGTCTACCGCCTCGTCGTGGGCGTCGTTGCGAGTGGGCTCGAGCACATTGTAGAAATCGTAGAGGCTGAGGTTTGCCATACGCGCGGGATCATTGAGCGCCCGCTCCGGCTGATCGGCAGCGCCGTCAATACCGTGGCAGTGCTGGCAGCGGTCCTGGTAGAGCGCACGGGCCTCCGCTGCCGGCGGCAGCGACTCGGCCGGCGAGCGCGGCAACTGGTAAAGGGCGGCGAGGCGGTCGGCGGCACTGTTGGCCTGGCGGCGCACCGTTTCCGGGGGCGACTTGCTGGCGATGGCACTGTTCAGGGCCTGCAGGGCGCCGAGTAGCTGGGTTCGACCAGGCCTTTCGGGCAGCTGCTCCACGAGGCCTGTGGCGAATTCCGCGTTGTCCCGCGTCTGGCGATAGAGACTGCTGTCACTGACCGCTCCGTCCTGTACCGCGTCCGGGTAATCTACCGCCACAAACGACAGCAGGCTGACCGCCCGCGCCGCAGTATTCTGCTGCTCGCTATCGGCACTGGCCGGGCCCTGGCCTACAGCGACCCCCGTGGAACACATCAGGAAAAGACCGCACAACCAGCAGGCGATTGAAGAAGGACTCTGTAGCAGCGGGGGAATTTGGCGCATTGCAATACTGGCGGATTTTTGACGGCACCCGTTTTCAGCCTAGCAGTGCTGGCAGGTGCAGTGATTCCGACTCTGTGGAATTAGGGGCGATGGCTTGCCTTCAGGCAATAAAAAACCCCGCGTCTGCGGGGTTTTGGGTAGCACAGCAGGGGGCGATCAGCCCTTTTCGCTGCGCTCTTTTTCTACCAGGAAGTCCACCACATCCAGCATCATCTGCTGACCGTTGGACTTGCCCTTGAAGCCCGGCAGGGAGGTGCTGACACGGTATTTACCGGCCACAACCATTTCCGGCGTACCTGTCAGGTTATACGCACGCTGCTTGGCCTGGCCCTGCTTGATCTTGCTGTTGATGGCAAAGCTGTTCATCAGTTTCACTGCTTTGTCACCATCGGCACCGGCCTGGGTGAAGATTTCGGCAATGGCGGCGTCATCCGGCTTCCACTCGCGTCCATCGCGGCTGGCAAACATTTTGCGCTGCTGGGCGATCGCGCCAAAGATCGGGTCGTGTACCTTGTCCAGTACACCCATGGCGTCGGCCACATAGAACATGCGCGCATGCACTTCCATCACCGGCTGCCAGATTGCAGGAATCTTGTTCAGTGCCACATCGGCGGGCATGGTTTTCTGCCACTTTTTCAGCGGCGACTCGAAGTGGTAGCAGTGGCCACAGCCGTACCAGAACAACTCGGTGACCTCGATTTTGCTGTCGTCATCCTGGGCGACGGCCTGGGGCAGCACTTCGTAGTGCTGGCCTGCCTTGAACTTGCCCGGTGCTTCCTGGGCACAGGCTGCAAGGCTCAGCAGCATGGTAAATAGTGCGACGACGGCTCTCATAGGTTCTTACTCCAAACTTTTATTCTGGGTGGCGGGGACAGTATGTACACAGTGTAATTCGGGATAACTGTCGCCCGGCTGAATATAGACCGCGGAAATTATTGAAGTTCCCAACGCCCGGTGCAACCCGGGCGCGCCGGCCCGAAACAAAAAGACCGGTCAGCGACCGGTCTTTTTGTCTTGCTGCAGGGCAATCCGAGTCTTACTCGGTCAGGCCTGCCACATAGTTGGCCACCGCCTTGATCTCGGCGTCGGACAGCTGGCGGGCCACGGTGCGCATGGTGCGGGCGTCGCCGTCATTAGAGCGGGTGCCTTCGCGGAAAGCCTTCAGCTGCTTTTCCACATATTCGGCATACTGCCCGGACAGGCGCGGGTAACCGGCAGGCGCATTGCCCTGGCCAGTGGGCGAGTGGCAGCCCATACAGGCGGCGACACCGGTTTCGGCGTTACCCGCACGGAAAATTTTGCGACCGAGCTCCAGTGCGTTCACGGTGTCGCCATTGTTCAGCATGACGGTGAACTTGTCGGAACCGGAGATCTGGATGTTCTGGGCAGCGAAGTAGGCGGCGACATCCGCCATATCCTGATCGTTCAGGTTGTCCAGCATACCGGTCATTTCCGGTACCTTGCGGGCGCCTTCCTTGATGTCGTGCATCTGCTTGAGCAGATATTTCTCACCGAGACCGGCAATCTTCGGAAAGGTCGGCGCCGGGCTGTTGCCATCCGCACCGTGACAGGCTACACAGGCCGCAGCCTTGGCCTGCCCCGCACTGGCGTCACCGGCAGCGTGTCCCACCTGGGCAAACGCTACCATCCCCAAAGCCAGAGCGGCCTTCTTTATAATGCTGTTCATACGTCGTCCTGTTGCGCGCTGAAGTTTTGCATTCGATCTTCGCTGTCGACGGCAACCCCAATCATTTACGGTATCAAGACCCGGCAGCCATCAGCGACGATAAAACCGCGGCATTATATACTTGCGCGCCATCTGAGTGTACCGGGAAGGCTCATGTCTGAATCCAATGTAGAACGAATCAATTTCCGCCAGGCGGAATTCCTTATCAGCGCGCCAACCCTGGCAGAGTGCCCGGAGGATTCCGGCGCCGAAGTGGCCTTTGCCGGCCGATCCAATGCGGGCAAGTCCAGCGCCATCAATGCACTGACTGACAACAGCAAGCTGGCGCGCACCTCCAAAACGCCCGGACGGACGCAGCTGATCAACTTCTTTCGCCTGAGCGAACAGCAGCGGCTGGTAGACCTGCCCGGCTACGGTTACGCCAAGGTCGCGCGCTCCATGAAGGACGAGTGGCAGCGCCACCTGGCATTCTACCTGGAGCAGCGCAACTGCCTGAAAGGCCTGGTGCTGTTGATGGATATCCGCCAGCCGCTCAAGGAATTCGATCTGCAGATGCTGAATTGGGCCACCACCTCCGGCCTGCCCACCCATATTCTGCTGACCAAAGCGGACAAGCTGAAAAACGGCCCCGCCAACAACGCGCGCTTTGCGGTAGAAAAGGAGCTGAAGGCACTGGAGCTGGACCGCAACGTGACGGTACAGATTTTCTCCGCTCCCAAGCGCAAGGGCCTGGACAAGCTGGAGCGACAGCTGAATCAGTGGCTGTCGCTGGCAGAGGTTTCCGAAGGGGGCGACACCGAGGAAAGTGGCGAAGACTGAACGTCACCTGCGCGGGTCAGTGGCGCCCGCCTGGCTCTTCCTCGCGCAGACTGTCGAGAAGAATGCGCCGCAAGGTGCGGCGCGCGGTGGGCGTCAACCCGCGCAGCTGTTCTGCGGTGAGCTGGCGGCGTGCAATCAGCGACACCAGCGTGCGCTGACTGATCTGCACCGTTAAAAAGTGTTCACGCGTGGCCATTTGGTCCACCCTCAGTGCAGTCGCGGCGCCGCCCCAGCGGCACCGGCAGGTGATTGCCAGCCGCCACTCGCCCGCATCTGCTCCGCAACCGCATCGGGCAGGCTGACTTCGGCGGTGTACAGGGTGCGGATGCAGTCCGCGGTCAGCTGGTAGTTGGCCTTATCGGCAAGTTCCCGGGCCAGGCGCGAGCTGGAGGTCACCAGTACATAGTTCGCGTGTCCGCTTTCCCCCAGCTGGCGGTAGGCCTCGATCAACTGGCGGGCGCTGTCGGTAAAGCGCAACAGGGCAACCGAAACCGCCGGCGAGCGCTTCAGCAACAGAAAGTCTGCCAGTTCAAACGCGCAGCCGAGATAGGGAGTTGCCTGGGCGTAGTCACCCTCCTCACACCGCACTGCAGCGCGCTCTGTCCACTCCATCCACGCCTGTTCCGCACGCTGGATATCACCCATCAGCCACTGGCGGTGGTTGGCACATAAAAATCGTAAATTCACTGCACTCTCCCATTATCAGCCCTGTCTCCGGGCCTGTTTACACACAAGTCCATTTGCTCGAACAAGCAGGCCCCACATGGGCCGTCTCAAACGACCCACTCATGCTAATGCGAAGCATTATCATTTACAACTTAAGTGATAGGCCCTCTGTTACACCCCGGGTGATTTGCGCCGCCAGAATTCGTCTAGACTAAAAACATGCCGCTCTTATTTCGCCCGGCTCCAAGGCACTACGAAGGCGAAGGCGGTCTCACAGGATGTCTATTGGGCTTAACGCGGGATGTGTGTTGGGGAGGCTGTGGATAAGTCGCAGCACTGGCGACGCGAATGCCAGGTAAGAAAGCAGCAGGCAAAAAAAAGCCGGCAGATTGCAGCTGCCGGCCAGGGGTCAGTGTCCTTGGGGATGGACACTGGGGAGCCGCGCCCAGGGGGACGGGCGCGACCTTGGGTTCTCACCCAAATTCCACTGCATCCGATGCGGTTCCTTCGACACCAATTCCTTCAGTACAAAGACTAAGCTGGGGCACCAGGGTTCCCCACTTTTTTTCGCTGTTCGGACACCGCAACTCTATCCCACCTATCTCGCCCTTGCGGGCAAAAAATTCTGTTTCTGAGACTTTATTCCACAGGGCACTTCAAAAACCCCACTTCAAGCGCAATTTATAGTCAGCTCTTGCGAGAAATTTCCCGGGGCATTCTTTTTCGCCCGTACAAATTTCAGGCAAAAAAAAGCCCCGATGGGGGTAGCTTCGGGGCGAGGGGCTTCTGACTAAGCTTTGGGGGATGATGTTGCAATCCAACGATCTTGCTTAGTTAGAGGGGCCCCTTCGCTGTTGGTTCCACCAGTTGCGAAAAAAACTTAAAAAATTTCGCTGATATTTTTTCAGGTTCGGAGGAAACCCTGCGGCTTCGCACGCTGTAGCTTCTGGATCCCGGGTCGAGCCCGGGATGACGTCGTGGCTGGGATGACACAGGCTCCGTCATGCCGGACTCGATCCGGCATCCAGTGCGGCCGCGCCGCACAGTACAAACCACGATCAGTGCGCCTCGTCCCAGTTGGCACCTTCACCCAGTTCGGCAATCAGCGGCACATCCAGTTCCGCGGCGGCCTGCATCAGTTCCGGAATGCGTTTTACCACCAGCGCACGCTCATCCGCCGGCACTTCCAGTACCAGTTCATCGTGCACCTGCATGATCAGGCGGGTCTTCAGTTTCTCGTCCCGCAACCAGGCCTCCACCGCGATCATTGCACGCTTGATGATATCCGCCGCGGTGCCCTGCATGGGCGCGTTGATGGCGGTGCGCTCGGCGGCCTGGCGCTGCATGCCGTTGCGGGAATTGATCTCCGGCAGGTACAGGCGGCGCCCGAACAGGGTTTCCACATAGCCCTTGTCCGCGGCCTGCTTGCGGGTGTTTTCCATATACGCCAGTACGCCCGGATAGCGCTCGAAGTAGCGGTCGATATAGGTCTGGGCGTCGCCGCGCGGAATATCCAGCTGCTTGGCGAGGCCAAACGCGCTCATGCCGTAGATCAGGCCGAAGTTGATCGCCTTGGCGCGGCGGCGCTGCTCGTCAGACACTTCGTCCACGGGCACTTCGAAGACTTCCGCCGCGGTCGCGCGGTGAATGTCCGCACCCTCGGCGAAGGCATCCAGCAACCCCTTGTCGCCGGACAGGTGCGCCATGATGCGCAGCTCGATCTGCGAGTAGTCCGCGGCCACGATTGCACTGCCCCCATTGATGCGCGGGTCGGCAACGAATGCCTGGCGAATGCGACGGCCCTCTTCGGTGCGGATCGGAATATTCTGCAGGTTGGGATCCGAGGACGACAGGCGACCGGTAGCCGCCACCGCCTGGTGGTAGGAGGTGTGCACGCGGCCGGTGGCCGGGTCGATCATCAGCGGCAGTTTGTCGGTGTAGGTATTTTTCAGCTTGGCCATGCCGCGGTACTGCATGATCAGCGCCGGCAGCTTGTGGGAAAGCGCCAGTTCCTGCAGCACCGGTTCCGCGGTGGACGGTGCCCCTTTCGGGGTTTTCTTGATCACCGGGATTTCCAGCTTTTCAAACAGGATGGTGCCCAGTTGTTTTGTGGAGCCGAGATTGAACTCCTCGCCCGCTTCTTCATACGCCTGCTGTTCCAGCGCGCGCATTTTTTCTTCCAGCTCGCCGGACTGCTTTTTCAGCATGGCCGCATCGATATAGGCCCCGTTGCGCTCGATATGAGTGAGCACCGGCACCAGCGGCATTTCGATCTCGTCGAGGACTTTTTCCAGGGTCGGCTCTTTGGCCAGCCGACCGCTCAGTTCCCGATGCAGGCGCAGGGTGATATCCGCATCTTCCGCCGCGTAGGGGCCCGCCTTGTCCAGCTCGATCTGGTTGAAGGTGAGCTGCTTGGCGCCCTTGCCGGCGATGTCTTCAAATTTGATGGTGGTCTCACCCAGGTATTTCAGCGCGAGGGTGTCCATATCGTGGCGGCTGCCGGTGCTGTTCAGTACGTAAGACTCGAGCATGGTGTCCCGCGCGATACCGCGCAGTTCGATATCGTAGTTGGCGAGTATGTGACTGTCGTACTTGAGGTTCTGACCGACTTTTTTGTATTGCTCGTCTTCGAGAATCGGCTTGAGTTTAGTCAGCGCCTTGTCGAAATCGATCTGCGCCGGTGCCCCCATATAGTCGTGGGCGAGAGGCAGGTAGGCGGCCTCGCCCGCCTCCACGGCGAAGCTCACACCGACGAGTTTGGCCTGCATGTAGTTGAGGCTGGTGGTTTCGGTATCGAAGGCGAATACATCGGCTTTCTTCAGTTTTTCGATCCACTCGTCGAGCTCTTTTTCTTCGAGAATCGTGCTGTAGTTGCGCTCGACCGTCATGGCCTCCGCTGCGGTCTCGGCATCGCCCTCTCCGGCCAGCTCTTCCACCCAACTGCGGAACTCCATCTGCTTGAACAGTTCGCGCAGCTTGTCGGTATCCGGCTCGCCGTTGCTCAGGCTCTCGGGCCGGTAGTCCATTTCCACGTCGGTCTTGATGGTGGCGAGCACATAGGACATATCTGCGGCGTCCCTGTGCTCTTCCATTTTCTTGGCCAGGGTTTTCGAACCGCGGAAACCCAGCGGCGCGATCGCATCCAGGTCCGCGTAGATGTCTTTCAGGCTGCCGATACCCTGCAGCAGCGCCAGTGCGGTTTTCTCGCCCACACCGGGGACGCCCGGGATGTTGTCCACCTTGTCGCCCATCAGCGCGAGGAAGTCGATGATCAGCTCCGGGCCCACGCCGAACTTTTCTTTCACCCCGTCCACATCCATCACCGTGTTGGACATGGTGTTCACCAGGGTCACCCCCGGGCGCACCAGCTGGGCCATGTCCTTGTCGCCGGTGGAGATGATGACGTCGATACCCTGCTCCGCGCCCTGCAGGGCCAGAGTGCCGATCACATCGTCCGCTTCCACCCCCTCGATCACCAGGCGCGGCAGCCCCATGGCGTCGATGATGTCGTGGATTGGCTGGATCTGTGCGCGCAGGTCGTCCGGCATGGGCGGGCGCTGCGCCTTGTACTCCGCGAACATCTCGTCGCGGAAGGTCTTGCCCTTGGCATCGAACACCACCACCACCGGGCTGTCCGGGTGCTCCTTGAGGTGCTTGCGCAGCATGGAGATGACCCCGCGCACGGCGCCGGTGGGTTGGCCGTTACTGGTTTGCAGCGGCGGCAATGCATGGAAGGCGCGGTACAGATAGGAGGAGCCGTCCACCAGGATCAGTGGTGCGGAAGAGGACTTGGCGTTGCTCATAGACAGTAGGGAATTCGATTTGCGTGGGTCGGACTTGTTGGGCGACAGGATACCCGCCTTGGAAGAATTTCGCTCGTGCACCGGCGGCGAATTTTGACGCTGCGCCGTTCAATCCATCGTCACCGCCGCGCCAGTCATCGCAGTGTCACCCCCGTTTCGGCCGCAGCTTCTAGGCTTGGTATAGGGAAGTCGCAGCGAGGCAAAAAATCATGAAATCCCGTCTATTTATTCCCCTGGCACTGGCCCTGGGGTTCAGCGGTACCGCCTTCGGCGAAGGTGCCGATCAGCAACAGCAGCGCGCACAGTCGAGCGCGGGCTCGGCCTACGCCGCCGAAACCATGGAACATGTGGAAACAAGCACTTACACGGTGCCTGAAGTGGCGACTGAAAAAGTTTCCGCCGCCAACATCTATCTGATCGAAGAGCAGAACCGCGAGCGGTATCGGCAGGAGATGCTGCAGGAACACAATCGCCGCACCCTGCTACACAACGTACGCAGCACGCAGATGCAGCAGCTAGAAGTATTCCTGCAGGAAGGAGAAAGCGAACAACAGGTGGTGCAGGAGTCGGTGCCGCAGCTTCCTCAAGAGGTCACCACACCCTCTTTGGAGAGCACACTGCCAGCAATGAATGAAGAGGCCGGCCACGCTGCACCCGCAGAAGCGCGGATGGACGAGTATCAGGCTGAAGAGTTGCAGGCGGAAGAGCTACAGGTCGAAGAGGACCAGGCCGGCGAGCTGGCTCAGGAACCCTCCTGATACGGGCCTGAGGCAACCGCAGTGAGGCTGCTCTATTCGCTGCGGTCCGGGATGCGTGCAAGGCACAGGCGCGCGTCCGCCAGCAGCTTTTCCATCAGATCCCGATAGCCTGCGCCTTCCGGCAATGCAATCCCCAGCGGATCCAGCGCCTGATATCCGAGATTCAGATTGACGGCGGTCTGTTGGTCCCGATCATTGGCGGGAGCCTCACCAAACAGGCAACCTGCGACGGTTGTTTCCGGTTGATCACCCTCAAGGGTGCGGTGTTTCTGCATCAAAGTCCGCGCACCGTGCTGGTGATCCGCCGTTCCCCCCAAACTCTCAACGCCGACCCCTGCTGCACCAAAAAAGTGGCTGTAAGCCTGATGGGTGGTGACGATGGGAGCATCTTTGTAGGCCCAGAGTGCACGATCCTGCACCTTTTGCAGGTTGGACATGGCGCGGGAGAAATCCCGCGCGCGCTGGCGATAGCCATCTGCATTGTCCGGATCGGTGCTGGCCAGGCGCGTGGCAATCATCGCCGCCATGACTGCAGCATTGCGCGGTCGCAGCCACAGGTGCGGGTCGCTGGCGTCCGCACCGGTATATTCGTAGGCAGTTTTCTCGGCCAGCAGCATCAGCTGTCGATCATCCGGCACCAGCGCCATCTGCCGCGCCAGTACCGACTCCATCGCCGGCCCCATCCACACCACCAGCTGTGCAGACTCGAGCCTCAGGCGGTCAGATACCTTGGGGGCAAAGTGGTGGGGGTCACCGTTGCGGATCAACTGGTGCACCGAAGCGTCGCCCCCGGCAACCTCGCGGGCGATCATCGCCAGCGGGCCAATACTGGCGACAACCCTGGGCCCCACTTCTCCCGCTTCCTGCTCCCGTGGACTGCAGCCGCTCGCCGCGAACATGCTGGTCACTACAATGGTCAGGGCGGTAATCAGGCGAAGGGCTATTTCGGACATCAACTGGCAGCTCAAGCGGTGCAAAATCGGTTCAAACGACGCGGGTGCCGGTGCCGGCACCCAATTTAGGGGATGCGATATAATCACAGCCAGCTTACACTCGCCAGCCAAATCCCACCTTTTAAACCCGTCAGTCATCCAGTCTGGAAATCCCTTGAAGAGTCCGCAGGACAGCCCCCATAGCCCAACCACGCCGCTTATCCGCGCTCACCAGGTCAGCCTGGAAATCGCCGGTAGGCAGTTGTTGCAGGATATTTCCCTAGCGTTGCAGCCCGCCGAGATCGTTACCGTAATCGGCCCCAACGGCGCCGGCAAGACCACCTTGCTGCGCCTGCTACTGGGGCTGACCAAGCCGACTGCCGGCCGGGTGGAGCGGCTGCCGGGCCTGCGCCTGGGGTATATGCCCCAGCGCCTGCAGATCGATGCCACCATGCCGATGACCGTGGCGCGCTTTCTGCAGCTGGGCATCAGCGGGGTCGAAGTGGCGGATGCGCTGGATCGTGTTGCCGCACCCCATCTAGCCAAGTCTCGCCTGGCGGACCTTTCCGGCGGTGAGATGCAGCGGGTGTTGCTGGCACGGGCGGCGGCTCGCCGACCGCAATTGCTGGTGCTGGATGAGCCTACCCAGGGTGTCGACCTGGGCGGACAGAGTGAGGTTTACCAGTTGATCGCTCAGCTGCGCGATGAACTCAAGTGTGGCGTGCTATTGGTGTCCCACGACCTCCATCTGGTGATGGCCGCCACGGACCGCGTACTGTGCCTGAACCAGCATATCTGCTGCTACGGTCACCCGGAGCAGGTCAGCAAGGACCCGGCTTATCTGGAGATGTTCGGCGATAAACTGGCGCCCTACACCCACCATCACAATCACCACCATGATATCGGCGGTGAAATCGTGGACGAGGGCTGCAGTCACGACCACGACCACGCGATTACCCCCCCGCCATCGCGCACATCTTCGCAGGACTCCGGGGAGAAAGACTGATGGACTGGTCGCAGATTTTACACTCGACGTTTCTCTGGTACGCCCTGGGCGCCGGCCTGCTGGTGGCCCTGGTGAGCGGCCCCCTCGGCTGCTTTGCGGTGTGGCGGCGCATGGCCTACTTCGGCGACACCCTCGCCCACTCTGCCCTGCTCGGTGTGACCCTCGGTTTTGTACTGCATATTCAGCCGACGCTGGCGGTGGTGGCGAGCAGCTGCTTGCTGGCGCTGCTGCTGGTGTACTTCCAGCGTCGTCAGAACCTGTCGGTGGATACCCTGCTGGGCATACTGTCCCACTCCATGCTGGCCCTCGGGATCGTCACCGTCAGCCTGCTGGATATCAATGTGGACCTGTTATCGCTGCTGCTGGGCGATCTGCTGGCAGTCTCCACTCAGGACCTCCTATTGATGGCCATCGCCACCGTAGTAATTGCGTTGCTGCTGATTTTTCTGTGGCCGAAATTGCTCGCCTTTACCCTGCATGAGGAGTTGGCTGCAGTAGAGGGAATCAAGGTAGAAAGGGTGCGCCTGGCGCTGATGCTGATGCTGGCGCTGCTGATTGCCATCGCCATGAAAGTGGTGGGTGTATTGCTGATCACCGCCCTGCTGATTATCCCCGCCGCCACCGCGCGACGTATTTCGACCACCCCGGAGCAGATGGCCGGCTTCGCCTCCTTGATCGGCTGTATTTCCGTGGCAATCGGCCTTGCGGCTTCGGTGCTGTGGGATAGCCCGGCAGGGCCGTCGATCGTGCTGGCGGCGGGCTGCCTGTTTCTGATTGGGCAGCTGTTTCACCGGGAAACAACTGCCTGATTCATATCATGTCAACGGCTCAACCCGGGTATTGCAGCAGGGTCATATGCAACAGGTTTACCCCCCAGTGGGTAAACACACAGGCCCAGAAGCTGCCACGCAATTGCCAGATCAGCGCGTAACCCAGGCCCGCGAGCCCAACCAGCGACAGCATGGTGATGGAAACAGCCCAGCCCGTGTGCAGGTAGGTGAACAGCAGGGTTACCAGAATGGTCGGAATCCACGGCCAGCGATGTAACCACTGGCCCAGCCCGCGCTGTAAAACCCAGCGAAAAAAACCTTCCTCGGCAATACACACCACCAGCAGGTTCAGCAGTGCGGCGAGCGCGATGGTGGCGGTGAGCTTGGGCTGGAAGTCGAGAAAGAAAGCACCCGCGACAATCGGGGTGACGATGGCGATGGCCATCAGCGGCAGGTCTTTGCGTTTCAGCGGCTGTGGACGCAGCAGCATAAACAGCACGAGCGTCACGGCAATAACCGCTTTGGCCGGGCGAAAGCTCGCGTAAATTTCGCTGCCGTTTTGCAGATACGGCTCCATCAGCAGGATATGGTCGTTTCCGGGAATGGCCCCGCTGGTGACCACCAGCATCAACAATCCGGTAATCACATAGCTGACGGCTTTTTTCCAGCCCTGCGCACTGTCCATTGCCACCAGACCAAGCCAGATGGCGGGGGCGAATATACCGATCCAACCAAACGGAATTGCCAGCAGGCAGAGAAACGCCGCGGGTAGCCAAAGAAACTTACCATCGATTGGAGTATCCGCCGCAATCACTGGCGCACCCCGCTGTACATTGAGTGAAAACATAGAAATTCCATTTTCAACAATTTGACGAATTATTCGGTCCTGTAATTCAGATCAGGCAAACGAGAACAGGCGCCATCATAGCGCCTGTTGCACATCCCTGCCGTGATCGCGGTCCCCTCAGCCGTTATAGGTTGCGCGCATTGAACGGTACGTCAGTTTCATTTTTGCCGGATCCAGCGGCGCTTTGAAAAAGCCGTGGTAATGCCCACGGGGGTTGATCAGTACCACCTGTGATCCGTGATCTACGGTGTATTGGTCGTCTTCCAGTGGAACCTTGTTAAACGGCACGTTGAGCTGATTGGCAAAACGCTTGAGATTGATAAATTCTCCGGTCACTCCGTAAAAATCCGGATTGAAATAACGCACGTAGTCCTGCAGTTGTTTCGGTTGATCTCTTTGTGGATCGACGGAAACCAGCAGAATATCGGTAGTTTCCCGAGTGTCTTCATCCAGGGTTTTATAGAAGTTATTCAACGTGGCCAGTGTGGTGGGACAGACATCCGGGCAGTGGGTAAAGCCGAAGAAAACCAGCGTCCAGCGCCCGGTCAGTTGTGTGGTTTTGAATACGTCACCACTGTCGGCGAGCAGTTCAAATTCATCCAGAATACGCGGTCGCTCCAGCTTGAATGCACCGTTAGCCCGCAACTCCGCATCGGTAATCACCCGCGGCTGGTTCAACTTGTTAAGAAATCCCACCACAACGGCTGTCATAAACAGTATCAACACAGCGACGGTTATAAAAATGCCGCGTTTCTGTGCCGGCGTGTGATGCAGATTTTCATTCATATCAAACTCCGCTAGTAGGCAGCGCCACCAGATAGTGGTCCATCAACATAATGCAAAAGAGCGCCATCAGATAAACAATGGAGTACTTGAACGTCTCCATTCCCGCATTGGCAACCCTGCCCCGTAGCATCTCGATGGCCCAGTAGAGGAAACCGATACCGAGGACCACCGCACCGAGTAGATACAACCACCCCAGCATTGCGGTTGCGAATGGCAAAAGACTAACGGCGAAAAGAATGATGGTATACAGCAGAATATGGATTTTCGTAAACTGCACACCGTGGGTAATCGGCAACATTGGAATTTCTGCTTTTGCGTAATCATCGCGACGGTGCACCGCCAGTGCCCAGAAATGCGGTGGCGTCCAGGCAAAAATAATCAGCACAAGCAGCAGACCGTGGCCATGTATCTCACCGGTTACCGCAACCCAGCCAAGTAGTGGCGGCGCAGCACCCGCGAGACCACCAATGACGATATTCTGAGGCGTGGCGCGCTTGAGAAACATGGTGTATACCACTGCATAACCCAGCAGGGAGGCCAGTGTCAGCCAGGCGGTCAGTGCATTGACAAAGACGAGCAGTATAGACATACCAGAACAGCTCAGGGCCAATGCAAACAACAGTGCCTTATGGGGTTCGACTCGGCCTCGCGCCACCGGGCGGTTGGTGGTACGGGCCATTTTGATATCGATATGCCGGTCGACAAGATGGTTTATCGCGGCGGCACCGCCAGCACAAAGCGCGATACCAGCATTC
Organism: Microbulbifer sp. ABE4_465; assembly: GCF_056160765.1. Taxonomy (NCBI): domain Bacteria; kingdom Pseudomonadati; phylum Pseudomonadota; class Gammaproteobacteria; order Cellvibrionales; family Microbulbiferaceae; genus Microbulbifer; species Microbulbifer sp. ABE4_465. Next base: position 83,610 of record NZ_JBSWXV010000004.1, on the reverse strand, counting down.
CCCAGGACCAATATATCCAGTGGCACCATGCCGGGGGCCGCCAGTAACATGCCGATCACTGAGGTGAGGATCATGAGCATCACCACCCGCGGTTTGGTGAGCTCATAGTAATCACGCCAGATGGCGTGCTGGACTGCTACTGCCTGGGTACTCATGGTTACCACCTCGTTGTCATTATTATGGGTATCTCAAAAATCTACTGCGCGTGCGCCTGGCGGCGTCTGGCGGTGCTGGTGCGCCAGCCCGGTCAGAATGCTCATGTAGTCTCAAACACTCCGCTTCCTGCACTCCGACGCCCACCACCAGCCTCCCGCTCGTTACGATTCTTGAGGCGCCCCTATTTGAGGTACTGCAAAACCCTCTACGCTACATCTTTATGCTCAATCTCAACGTCGTTACGGAAAATTCTTGATCGCCGGCTGCACCGTGTTAATCCGATAGCAGAAGGTCAGCAGACTCAGCAGCAGTAGTGCTGCGCCGGCATTGTGGGCCACGGCGATGGGCAGCGGCAGGAACATCACCACATTCGCAATTCCGAGAGCCACTTGCAAGCCCAATACGGCGAGCAGGCCCTGGCCCCAGCGGGGCGAGCCGGCCCGCCAGGCGAATACCGCCAACAGGCTCACTATCAGCGTGACAATGATTGCGCCAATGCGGTGGGTCAGGTGAATTGCGGTACGCGCATCGCTTTCCAGCGCCCCGCCTAAATAGTTTGGGCCGATATGTTGTGCAACATTAAAACCCTGTCGGAAATCCATCTCTGGCCACCACTCGTTGTGACAGGTAGGGAAATCCGGGCACGCCAGCGCCGCATAGTTGGAGCTGGTCCAGCCACCAAGTGCGATCTGGAGGCTCACAACAATTACTGCCACAATCGCCAGTGGACGCAACCTCTGCAGTGCCGCGTACTCATGAGCTGGTATCAATCGTTTCCGGTAGCGTAACCGTTCGGACAACATCCATAGCACTGACAGTGTAGCCATACCACCCAGAAGGTGCAGGGTAACGACTTGCGGCCAAAGTTTGAGAGTGACCGTCCACATACCGAAAGCCGCCTGCAGGACTATCAAACCCAACAGGATGTGACTCTGGATAAACCCCCGATGCCCGCGGCGACGCCAGAACAGATAGGTTAATCCCGCCACCAGCAGCAGCAACATGCCGGCAAAATAGCGGTGCACCATTTCCGGCCAGGTCTTGTCGGTTTCTACAGGGGTGTCCGGAAAGGCGGCGTTGGCCGCGGTAATTTCGTGGTGCTCATCCGGCCACAGGAGGTGCCCGTAACAGCCGGGCCAGTCCGGGCAACCGAGACCGGCGTCAGACAAGCGGGTGAAGGCACCGAGCACCACCACCACCAGGGCGAGGCCGGTGCCCGCCAAAGCCAGGCGAAACCGCCAGTCCCTCTTGTAGTTTTTACTCAGTTCAGTGATATCGGATTCAACATCCATTTCGCTCCCTCCTTTAGCCTTTACTATTCGTAGGAGTACTTCAGCAATCGTTTGATATCTTTCAGCAATTGGTTGCCAGTATGGGTATTATCGTACACCATCATCGCGTAACCCTGTTGATCCACAAGTAGCGCATTTGGACGCGCGAGGCCGGCGTGGTCACTGTCAGCCAGCCACAGATCCAGTTGTTGCGGGTCAACGCTGAAGAAGCGGAGTTTGGGGTGTTGGCTGGCGAGATCTCGTTGGCGCACCCCGCTCAATGGCGCGGCAGTGACAAGGATCCGTTCCACACGACGTGCCTTGTCGCCCAAGCGGATATGCACCTGACGAGTGGTGTACAAAAGTTTCTCGCATTCAACGCTACACTGAGCATCACCGATAATCAGGTAGCGCCACCTAAGCGCCTCGTGCTCCAGTGACAACTCACTGCCATCATGGGTCAGTAGCTCGATTTCTGCCACACTCTTGGCAGGTTTTAGGAGTTCCCCCTGATTAACCGTGTTGGATGGAATACCTAAACCGGTATAAAAGATGAGGTAAGCTGCAAGAATCGGTAACGCTACAGAAGCAACGACACCAATACCGGCCAAACGACTCGAACCTGACAGCATTCGATGCGAACGCTCTGCCGAATTGACCTCCGAATCCTTATCGGTCTGAACTCTTTCCGTCACCTCTTGTACCTCACTATTGGGAGCAATTTGCGGACCGGAATCCACAATACACTCATTATTGATTTGGTTTAACTACATCTGTTTTTAAGATTTCTTTAACTTATCACACAGTATTTGGCGCGTGTTTGTCGCCGTAAGCAACCAAAGTACAAGCAGAGTAGCTGCCATCGCGAACCATTGTATCGAGTATCCGATGTGCTTCGGCGAACTTGTGGTGATCAGTTGCCAGTCAGTAACCAACGCGGTATCTGAATCAACACTGAGACGCACTTGCCACATTGGTTGGTTAAGCATGAGTTGCTGTGGGTTCAATTCTTGCAGGGACTGAATTCGACTTTGAGGTGTCGTGCCACCTTGCCCATTGAGCTGCGCGGGGTAAAGAAAGCCGGTGATGACTTTCGCGGCCAGTGGATAGCGCACTTCGGGCAACTCGCTTCGACGACTGCCAGCTGGCAGCCACCCACGATTGATCAACCAGCGTGATTTGGTTGTATCACTGCTGCCGGTTTCAAAAATCTGCAGTATTTCGTAGCCAACACGACCATTGCGGGTGCGATTATCGAGAAAAAAGTACTCTTCTGAATAAACGCCCAGTAAGCGTACGGGCGTATAGGCTTTAAGGATTCCCCACTGTGCAGACGCGTCAGTCAGATTTACCGGCTGTGCGGAGAGTCGCCCATTGATCTGCTCCAGCATCTGTTGTTTTTCCGCCGCGCGATTGAGCTGCCAGTTGCCGAGGCTCAACAAGATGGGGAAAAAACACAGGCTGAGGAGGGTGACGGGCCAGTTGCGAATAAATGCTACACTGGCGGCGCGCGATGAGGACTTGCCATCTGCCGCGTGTTCCGTAACCTTTTCGGCGTTCCCGGTCTTTACTGCGTGATCGCGGTGTTGCTGCGATGTATGGGGAGCTGTCATGCCAATAAATACTTCAATAAGTGGCGTTTTATTATGTGGCTAAAAGCACTAATCGTGTTGTTGTTTCTCGCCGTACTGGCCAGCCTGACCAGTGCGCTGATTTTCCTGTTGCGCGATATGGGCGCGCCACAATCCAAACGTACCCTCTATGCGCTGGGTATTCGCATCTCTCTGGCGGCATTGTTACTGATCGCTATTTGGTACGGATTTGATAGCGGGATCCTTTCCAACACCGCGCCCTGGGCAAATAAATATTAAGTTCGATTTAGACAGGTGGATGCTAGAAGCACCCACCTGCCAGCTTTTGTTTACGCACCCAGCACGTAGACAAAGATAAACAGACCGACCCAGACCACATCCACAAAGTGCCAGTACCAGCTGGCCGCTTCGAAACCAAAGTGATCGTCCGGCTTGAAGTGGTGGGCGATCACCGAGCGCAGCAACATGATCAACAACATGATGGTGCCGAGGGTCACGTGCGCACCGTGGAAGCCGGTGAGCATAAAGAAGGTGGTGCCGTAGATTCCGGATTCCAGAGTCAAGCCCAGCTGCTGGTAGGCCTCGAGATATTCCTCTACCTGGAAGAACAGGAAGGCAATACCCAGTGCCACGGTAGCGGTGAGCCACAGATTAAAGCCCTGGCGCTTGCCCTTTTTCAGATAAACATGGGCGATATGTACGGTCACACTGGACGCTAACAGCAATACAGTATTAAGCAGCGGCAGGTGCCAGGGATCGATAATTCCCTTGGGACCGACCACTTTGGCCGCGTCACCACTGACTGCCTGCTCCGGGGTAACCATCAGCGGCCAGGTGTTCTGGAAACCCTCCCACAACATATTTGATGATCCGCGGTCACCCTCACCACCGAGCCACGGCAGGGAGAAGGTGCGGATGTAATAGAGTGCGCCGAAGAAGGCGGCGAAGAACATCACCTCAGAAAAAATAAACCAGCCCATACCCCACACATAGGAGCGCTTCAGCTGAGCGCTGTTGAGGCCCTGCATGTTTTCCTTGATGACTTCCGCAAACCAGAACCACAACACCGTGGCCATGGCGATGGCGCCGATAAAGAAAATATACGAGCTGCCGCCATTGACCCAGGTGGCGGCACCAAAGGCCGTCAGGAATATGCCGATGGTGGCGAAGATAGGCAGCCGGGACTGCTCGGGAACATAGTAGCTGCTTTCGGTGGCCATAGTTTTTTATCCCTCTCGCTCGGAGTCGGTATTTTTGTTGTTCGCTTGTTTGGCAATTCTTTCCGTGACATCAAACAGCGTGTAGGAAAGCGTAATGGTATTTACCCCGGCGGGCAGATCCGGATCGACGATAAAACGCAGACCCAGTTCGGCGGATTCGCCGGCGGCGAGCGCCTGCTGGTTAAAGCAGAAGCATTCGGTTTTATGAAAATAGCTGGCGGCCTTGAATGGCACCAGGCTGGGAATCGCCTGACCGATCATGTCGCGGTCGGTGGGGTTGCGCGCGTGGAACACGGTATCTACCGCTTCCCCCGGGTGCACTCGGATTTCCACCGTATCGGGCTTGAATTCCCACGGCATGTTTTCGTTATGGCTGGCAACAAACTGTACTTTCACCGTGCGCTCGGTATCCACCGCGGCAGGCACCGCCTCGTAGCGACCACCGGTTTTTCCATTCAGGCCGGTAATCTCACAAAAAGCATCGTACAGCGGCGGCATGATGAACAACGCAAAGCCGAGCATGCCGACCGCGAGGGTCAGCAGCTTGGCTGTGGTTTTTGCGTTTGCGCTCAGCGACATACCGTCAACTCTTACAGGAAATTAACGCACAACCGGTGGCGTGCTGAAGGTGTGGTACGGGGCCGGTGACGGCACGCTCCACTCCAGCCCTTCCGGATTTTCCCACACTTCATCGGTGGCTTTCTTGCCGCCCTGCACCGTGCGAATCACGTTGAACAGGAACACGATCTGTGCGGCGCCGAACAGGAAGGCACCGACACTGGCGATCTGGTTAAAGTCCGCAAACTGCAGTGCGTAATCCGGAATACGGCGGGGCATACCAGCGAGGCCGACAAAATGCATCGGGAAGAAGGTCACGTTCAGGCCCACAAACGCCATCCAGAAATGCACCTTGCCCATAGTCTCGTTGTACATATTCCCGGTCCACTTGGGCAGCCAGTAATAGACGCCGGCGGTAATCGAGAAAATGGCGCCGGGCACCAGCACATAGTGGAAGTGCGCCACCACAAAGTAGGTATCGTGATACTGGAAATCCGCCGGCGCGATGGCGAGCATCAGGCCGGAGAAGCCACCCAGGGTAAACAGGATCACAAACGCGATGGAGAACAGCATGGGCGTCTCGAAAGTCATCGAGCCGCGGAACATGGTGGTCACCCAGTTGAACACCTTCACCCCGGTGGGCACCGCGATCAGCATGGTGGCGTACATAAAGAACAGCTCACCGGCAATCGGCATGCCCACGGTAAACATGTGGTGCGCCCACACGATAAAACTTAGGAAGGCGATGGACGCGGTGGCGTACACCATGGAGCTGTAACCGAACAGCGGCTTGCGCGCGAAGGTGGGAATGATCGCCGACACGATACCGAACGCCGGCAGGATCATGATGTACACCTCGGGGTGGCCGAAGAACCAGAACACATGCTGGAACAGTACCGGGTCACCACCACCGGCGGCGCTGAAGAAGCTGGTACCGAAGTGGATATCCATCAGCATCATGGTCACCACACCGGCGAGTACCGGCATTACTGCAATCAGCAGGTAGGCGGTAATCAACCAGGTCCACACGAACAGCGGCATCTTCATCAGGGTCATACCCGGTGCGCGCATATTCAGAATGGTGGCGACGATATTGATCGCACCCATGATCGAAGAGGCACCCATGATGTGAATGGCAAAGATAAAGAAGGTCACACTGGGCGGTGCGTATTCGGTGGAGAGCGGCGCATAGAATGTCCAACCGAAGTTGGGCGCACCGCCTTCCATAAACAGCGTGGATGCCAGCATCGCGAAGGCGAACGGCAGAATCCAGAAGCTCCAGTTGTTCATGCGCGGCAGCGCCATATCCGGAGCGCCGATCATCATCGGCACCATCCAGTTGGCGAGCCCCACAAACGCGGGCATCACCGCACCGAACACCATGATCAGCCCGTGCATGGTGGTCATCTGGTTAAAGAAATCCGGCTGCACAATCTGCAGGCCGGGCTGGAACAGTTCAGCGCGGATAACCAGCGCCATACATCCGCCTAGCAGGAACATCGCAAAACTGAACCACAGATACATCGAGCCGATGTCTTTGTGGTTAGTGGTGTAGAGCCAGCGGGTAAAACCGGGTTTGGGACCGTGTGCCATAACTAAACTCCTCTCGGCTCCTGCTTACTTATTCTTGAAATTGAGAATGTCGATGGGCTGCACGGTGTCGCCCATATTGTTGCCGAAGGCACTGCGCTGATAGGTGATGACCGCGGCCAGGTCCACTTCACTTAACTGCGCGCCGAAGGCCTGCATCGCTGGGTTGGTCGGGGAACCATTCACCACCATGCTCATGTGCCCGTCCATGGGGCCGGTAGCAACCTTGGAACCGGCAATGGCCGGGAAGGTGCCGGGAATGCCCTGGCCTTTGGCCTGGTGGCACGCCACACAGGCACTGTTGTAGATTTTCTCGCCGCGCTCGTACAGCTCGTCGAAGGTGAACGTTTTGTTGGTCAGTTCCTTGATGCGCGCGGCTGCGGCAGCGCGGTCGCTGAGCCAGGAATGGTATTCATCTTCCGGCACCGCCTTGACCACGATCGGCATAAAACCGTGGTCCTTACCGCAGAGTTCCGCACACTGGCCGCGGTAAATGCCGGGCTCATCGATGCGGGTCCAGGATTCATTTACAAAGCCCGGGATCGCATCTTTCTTCACCGCCAGATCCGGTACCCACCAGGCGTGGATCACGTCGTTGGCGGTAATCAGGAAGCGGATTTTTTTATTCACCGGCACCACCAGCGGCTCGTCTACCTCAAGCAGGTAGTTCACCGTTTTCGGTTGCTGATTTTGAATCTGCGACTGGGGCGTGGAGAGATTGGAGAAGAAAGAGACATCGGAACCCAGGTAGTCGTATTTCCACTTCCACTGGTAGCCGGTGATCATGATGTCGAGATCGGCTTCCTTGGTGTCGTAGATATCGTAGAGGGTTTTGGTGGCGGGGATCGCCATGCCGATAAGAATCAGGGTAGGGACAATGGTCCAGGCCAGTTCCACTCCGAGACTTTCGTGAAACTGTGCGGCCTTGTAGCCCTTGCTTTTGCGGTGACGCCACATGCTGTAGAACATCACCCCGAATACCGCTACGCCGATCACCACACAGATCCAGAAGATCAGCATGTGAAGATCGTAAGTGGTACGGGAAACCTCGGTTACCCCCTGGGTCATATTGACCCCCCAGCGTTGCACTTCCTCCGAGGCCTTCTCAGAAGCCTCCTGCGCGAGCGCAGCGGGTGCAATTGCCGAGATGGTCAGGAAGGCGAACAGCCGTTTGAAGCCCATCAACATCGCCTGCAGATCTCCATGTTTGTTATTCTCGCGAGCCCGCTTCCTGCGGTTTGATCGCTACGGCCTTGCGCCACGGAAAAATAACCGTGCGCGGTCGCGGCATCGCAAACCACAAAATAGCAAAACCCGTAAACAGCGGCTGGCTGTTCCGAGGATGGAGACTGCCCCGATCGGAAAATCGGGAACACACCCACACGTGAACGTGTGGATACGCTGTAGTAAACCAAGACTACATACACTGTTCGCACACCGGGCGAGGACCTCAACTGCGCGATACTGCTGTCAGTGCAACTTGTTATTTTTACTTCAGATGTCGCCGCCCGGAAGGTACAACCAACAACCTGTGTCTTTTTGTCGCATCTAGCACTTTCAAAAGAAACACATCGCCAGAAGAAAGTCAATTGAAACGCCAACTTACATGAAAAATTCATCGGCGCTCTCCAGTGTCTTTTCACGCCGAAACGCCGCTCCCTATCTGCGGGTCTGGCATCTCGCCTGGCCCATGATTCTGAGCAACATCACCGTGCCACTTCTGGGCGCAGTAGATACCGCCGTGCTCGGCCACCTGTCCAGCCCGGAATATCTTTCCGGCGTCGCCATTGGCGCCAGCGTGATTTCCATGTTGCTGTGGGCTTTTGGATTTTTGCGCATGGGCACGACCGGGCTGGTGGCCCGCGCCAGCGATAGCGGCGCGGCGTGGTTACTGCGCGCACTGGTGCTGGCACTCGCCCTCGGCGCCCTGTTGCTTCTGCTCGCCTCGCCGCTGCTGCCACTGATCACCCAGTGGATGAACGCCAGTACCGAGGCCACGCCCCACGCGCGCGACTATCTGCAGATCCGCCTGTTGAGCGCGCCGTTAGCGCTTGCCAACTTTGCCCTGCTGGGATTTTTTATCGGACGCCAGGACAGCCGCGCTCCGCTGGCGATACTGGTCACTGCCAACCTGCTGAATATCGCGCTGGATCTGCTGTTGATTCTGGGGCTGGGGATGGGCGCGCGCGGCGCCGCCTGGGCTTCGGTTTGCGCAGACCTGTGCAGTTTCTGCCTGGGCTGGTGGCTGCTGGGTTTGCGCCACCGGGATGCACGCAACGAGATGGGAGAAGTATTGCGGAGCGCCGCCTTCTGGCCATGGCAAAAGACGGCGCCGTGGTTGGAACTGCTGCGCATCAACGGCGATCTGTTTGTGCGCACCTGCCTGCTGCTGTTTACCCTGACCTTTTTCACCGCCCAGGGCGCGGCCCAGGGCGACACCATACTGGCGGCCAACGCGATCCTTCTGCAGCTACTGATGATCACGTCTTACGCCCTGGACGGCTTTGCCCACGCCACCGAATCCCTCGTTGGTCGCGCGGTGCGGCGTGGTTCGATGGAGCAATTCCAGCGGACCAACCGCGCCGCCGGCACCTGGGCACTGGTGACGGCGCTGGTAATCACGGGCATTTTGGTTACCGGAAAGTTCTGGATTTTGCCGTTATTTACCGATATCCCCGCGGTACTGTCGGCAACGGCAAGCTACTACCCGTGGCTATGTGCGTTGCCCCTGGTTGCAGTGTGGAGCTATCAGCTGGACGGAGTTTTCATCGGCGCAGGTAAAAGCCGGCAGATGCGGAATACCATGTTTGTCGCTTCCGTGATGGTGTTCATAGCAACTTGGTGGATGACTCGACATTTGGGCAATGCTGGCATCTGGTTCAGCCTTTTTTTGTGGTTTGGCGCACGATCAACCGGATTGATGGTCTATTTTTACTACTACACTAAAAACAAAGTTTGGCTGTAACTGGAGCTACGGTACCGATTCCACTTCCATCGTTAAGCAGTCTTGTCCGCTCACTAATTTGAACCCGCTCACGGGTCCAAACGGGGGAATGGCGAACAAAGAAACGAGGACGCGGTTTCGCCGTTTTCGTTTTGACGTATGTCCGACCATTACCACCTGATCCAACAGTGCATCGAACGGGCCGTGGCCGCAGAGCAGGCCCGCAGTCGTTTTCGACGCTCACTGCACAACACACTGCCGAACCTGCACCGCAGCATCCATTTGCCGCAGCGGGATGCCCCGCTGCACATTACCTGTTTTGTGATCCGCTATATCCAGGTGATTCCCTCGTGGCTCGAGCGCATGGAGCAGCTGTGTGATGCCGGCGGGCTCGACTTTCTCCCGGTCAGGGATCTGATCGTGCACAGCTTTGGAGAAATACCCGAGCGCCAGCCCCAGGAACACGGGCTCGGCTCTATTCTCGATGAGGCGTACCTCACCCACCGGATAATGGAAGAAATCAACGACATCCTGCAGCCGGTATGCGGTACCCCGCTGCTGCCAATGGACCCGATGGTGGCGAACCTGGTTGTGCGTGAATTATTGGGCGAAACCCTGGCCTGCCAGCTGGATGATCTGGCCGAAGTGCTGTTGCAGCGTTTTGAACCCGCCGAACTGGACCCCGCGCGGCTGGTATCGATGATCCTTTACAAGCAGCGATTTGAAGATGTGCCCGGTGAGTGGCCGGATTTCGCCAACCACATGCAAATTGAATTGCGTGCCCCCACCCTGAACCGACAGATTGATCTTTCACACTGATCACATCTGGCCGGGTCTATTATTTCTTGCCGCTGCAGTCGCCGATCTTTACTGCTCTACGATCTGCCGCCAGTTGGCGAAAAAGTCCGACTCACCGTGCAGCAGGGAACGATTCAGGTCGTCGGCCTTGCGGTGCAACTTTTTGTTGTAGAAAAACAGACTTCCACCGCGCAAGGTGAACCCTTTCGGGTTGTCCGTCAGCAATTGATAAAAGGCTTCCTGTCGCTCCAGATACTGCAGTACCCGGCGTTTGCTGAAGCGACCCTTGCGGTATTTCTTAAATATATATTCCTGTAGCTGCTGCTCGGTCAGCGCGCGCGCTTCCGGTGAAACCCGGCTGACGTCCAGCAGTCGTTTTACATCTGCCTGCAGATCATCGAGATAGCGGTCCGCGGCTTCTGCGGCAACCTTTGAACGATAAATGGCTTTTTTCCGGCGCTCCTGAAACGGCTCACTTTTTGCCGTATCCAGATCCCAGATTTCTTTTTTCGCCATTTCCGCAAGTGAGCGGAATATGGTTTTGTGTTGACGATTACTGTTCACCGTCAGGCGATCACATACCTCCAGAGCGCCCTGCCAGTCGGCATAGGGTTTCCCCTCGTATACCGCATCCGGTAATGCCGCCACCCGCTCCCGCAAACGCTCGGTTTCCCTATCTAGTAGTTTGGGCTTTTTGTTCCAGTCATTTGCCTGCAACGCATACAGTGATAGCAAGCCCTGATTGACGCAGCGGGTAATCAGATGCGCGGTCGTCGCCTGCTGCTGTTCACGAACTTCGCGATAGTGATCCAGTCCATAGAGACCGGCAATGACGAGAACGATCGCCAGGGCGATCAGGGGATAGATTTTTTTCAAGAGCCTGGCTTCTGAGAAGTGATTTTGTGGATTATTTTTTATCGTTCGGGGGCAGTAAGATTTTCACTGCCGTTACTTCCACTTCCCTGTCTTCGGTTTGATTTACACGGGTATCCAGTTCCCGCGGTGATGCCTGTAGCCGAATTTCATCTTTGAAACCACACGCCACGCACTCACGATAATTCTTGTCACCCTGTTTGTAATTGACGATCTTGTCCATTTCGCTACAGCGCGGACAGACGGCGCCGGCAATAAACCGGCGCTTCACAGGCTTTTCAAATTCGTCGCTCAAAATATACCTCGTTACTTGCCGCGCTATTCGATACCGGAGTGGCGCAGCAGCGCGTCAATTTTAGGGGCCCGGCCACGAAATTCCGTGAACAGGTCCTGCGCATCGCGACTGCCACCCTGCTCCAGTACGGTGGCGAGAAATTTATTGCCCGTGGCCGGATCGAAAATGCCGGTCTCCTCGAACAGTGAAAACGCATCCGCACTCAGCACTTCCGCCCACTTGTAGCTGTAGTATCCCGCCGCGTAGCCGCCGGCAAAAATATGGCTGAAGCTGTTCTGGAAGCGGTTGTCCGGGGACACCGGCACCACCGACACCTTGGCCCGCACCTCGTTGATCAGGCGCTGGATCTCATCCGCGTTGGCGCCTTCCGGGCGCGAGTGCAGCAGAAAGTCGAACAGGGCAAATTCCAGCTGGCGCACGGTGAACATGGCGGACTGGAAGTTCTTTGCGGCGAGCATTTTATCCAATAATGCCTGCGGCAGGGGCTGCCCCGTCTCAAAATGCCCGGAAATCATCGCCAGCGCTTGCGGTTCCCAGCACCAGTTCTCCAGAAACTGGCTGGGCAGCTCCACCGCATCCCAGGCCACCCCATTAATCCCGGACACCGCCGCCACATCCACCTGGGTGAGCATATGGTGCAGGCCGTGGCCAAATTCGTGGAACAGTGTGGTGACCTCGTAGTGGGTCAGCAGCGCCGGCTTGTCTTGTGATGGGCTAGAAAAATTGCACACCAGATAGGCCACCGGCAACTGCAGGCCCGCCAATGTCTGGCGGCGCACCCGCGCGTCGTCCATCCAGGCGCCGCCGCGCTTTTTCTCGCGGGCATAAGGGTCGAGATAGAAGCCGGCGATGGGCTCACCGCCGCGCTTCAGCCAGTAGAAATGCACATCTTCGTGGTAGCTGGGCACGCTGTCGTCCCGCTCCGCCACCACCCCAAACAGCTTTTCCGCCACCGCAAACAGGCCGCACAGCACCTTCGGATAGGGGAAATACGGGCGCAGGTCTTCCTGGCTGACGGCATAGCGGGATTGCTTGAGCTTCTCTGCCGCCCAGGCCACGTCCCAGGGCTGCAGTTTGTCGAGGCCCAGTTCATCGGCCGCAAACGCCTGCAGCTCCGTGAACTCCTTCACCGCGGCGGGCCTGGCGCGCTTGGCCAGATCCCGCAGGAAAGTCTCCACTTCGTCGGTCGAACCCGCCATCTTGCTCGCCAGGGAGCGCTCCGCGTAATTGGCCATACCCAGCAGGTGCGCCTGCTCGGCGCGCAGGGACAGGATCTCCGCCATCACATTGGCGTTATCGAACTCGCCGGCATTGGGACCCACATCCGAGGCGCGGGTGATAAACCCGTAGTGCATCTTGTGGCGCAGCTCGCGATTCTCCGCGTGGGTCATCACTGCCAGAAAGCAGGGGCCATCCAGCGTCAGTCGCCAGCCCTGTTCGCCCTTTGATTCCGCCAGTGCCTTCGCCGAGGCCAGCGCGGATTCGGGGATACCCGCCAGCTCGGCCTCGTCGGCGACTGTCAGGCTCCAGGCGTTGGTGGCATCCAGCACGTTGTTGGCAAACTTGCTCTTGAGCTCCGCCAGCCGCTTGCTGATGGCAGCGTAGCGCTCGCGCTTTTCGCCCTCCAGCGCCACACCGCCGAGATGCATATCCCGCAGGCCGTGGCGCACCGCCTGCTTGCGCGCCTGTGGCCAGTTGGCGAAATCCGGGGACTTAGCCAGGGCGCGGTATACCGCGTACAACTCCGGGTTCTGCCCCAGCTCGGTCCAGTACTCGGTCACCTGCGCCAGGCACGCCTCGTAGGGCGCACGCCAGTCGCCGCTCAGTACGCTGTTCAGGTGTGAAACCGGTGAAAACGCCTTGCTCAGGGAATCCTGGGCCTCCTCCAGGGGTGCCATGGTTTCATCCCAGCTCGGCTCGCCACCGGCATTATTCAGGCAGGATTGCAGCTGTTCGCGGCATTTGGCGATCAGTTCAGCAATCGCGGGCTCGGCGTGTTGCGGCTTGATGGTATCGAAGGGAGGCAGTACTGGCGCGGTCAGCAGCGGGTTCGCGGAGGAAGTATCAGACATCGGGATTCCTTGTCGCAGGGCGATCGGCAGCGGCGCATGGATCGCGGGGACGGGTTAACATATGCCGATTATTCTAGTGGATTGCGCGAACACCTTGCACCACAGCACCTTGCATCAAAGCACCTAGCACCAAAAGCCGGAGGTCAACCTTGTCCAAGTTGGATTCAACCGAACACACCCTGCGCGAACACCGCGGCCACAGCCCCAAGCTTGGCGAGCGGGTTTTTATCGACCCCCAGTGCACGGTGATTGGCGACGTTGAACTGGGCGACGACTGCTCCGTGTGGCCGATGACCGTAATCCGCGGCGATATGCACCGGGTGCGCATCGGCGCCCGCACCAGCGTGCAGGACGGCTCGGTACTGCATATCACCCACGCCAGTGATTTCAACGAGGGCGGCTGGCCGCTGACCATCGGTGAAGACGTCACCATCGGCCACAAGGCCTGCCTGCATGGCTGTACCGTGGGCAATCGGGTGCTGATCGGGATTGGCGCCATCGTGCTGGACGGCGCGGTGATCGAGGACGAAGTGGTTCTGGCCGCCGGCGCGCTGGTGCCGCCGGGGAAGCGGCTGGAAAGCGGTTATCTGTATGTGGGTTCACCGGCGAAACAGGCGCGGCCGCTGACCGAGAAAGAGAAGTCTTTCTTTACCTATACCGCCGGTAATTATGTGAAGCTCAAAGACGAGTACCTCGCCGATTGATACTGCAGTAACTGCACATAGCGCGCGCTGATTCCGCAGGATCACCGCGCGCGTCGACCGAGTTCAACAATCAGAAGTTCTGCCCCGCGTCAAAATGTATTCAGCATCTGTACTAAACCTGATGTACGGAACCTGATACACAAAACGCGCGTAAACAATAACTTTTGCTTTTGGACGACTCGATGAACGACTACCGGCAACTGCGTATCAACGGCCAGCGCCTGTGGGGCTCCCTGATGGATATGGCGCAGATCGGCGCCACACCAAAAGGCGGCTGCAACCGCCAGGCCCTTACCGACCTCGACAAACAGGGCCGTGACCTGTTTGTGAAATGGTGCGAAGGCGCCGGCTGCAGCGTCACCGTCGATGAAATGGGCAATATCTTCGCCCAGCGCCCCGGCACTGGTTGTAAAAACGGGCCGGACCTGCCCCCGGTACTGACCGGCTCCCACCTCGACACCCAGCCCACCGGCGGCAAGTTCGATGGTGTTTACGGCGTACTCTCCGGCCTCGAAGTCATCCGCTCCCTCAACGACGCCAATGTGGAAACCGAAGCCCCTATTGAAGTGGCCGTGTGGACCAACGAAGAGGGCGCCCGCTTCTCTCCCGCCATGATCGGCTCCGGCGTCTGGGCCGGCGAATTCGACCTCGACTACGCCTACGCCCGCCAGGACAAGGAAGGCAAAACGTTCGGCGCAGAACTGGAACGCATCGGCTACAAGGGCCAGGCCCCCGCCAAACCGCGCCCCCTCGCCGCCGCATTTGAAGTCCACATCGAACAGGGCCCCATTCTCGAGGCCGAAGAAAAAACCATCGGCGTATTGAGCGGCGTCCAGGGCATGAACTGGTACGACCTCACCCTGATCGGCCAACCCTGCCACGCCGGCCCCAGCCCCATGGAAGGCCGCCGCGACCCGTTTATGGGCCTGCACCGCATCCTCGACCAACTCTACAAACTCGCCGAAGAACACGCCCCCTGGGCAAGAGCCACCTTCGGTGACATCCGCGTCGAGCCCGGCAGCCGCAACACCGTCCCGGAAAAACTCGCCCTCGCCGTCGACCTCCGCCACCCGGACCAGAAAACCCTCGACGCCATGGACCAACGCTTCCGCGAAATCGCCGCCAGCGTCGCCGAAGAAACCGGCCTCGAACACGAAATCCGCGAAGAATGGCGCTCCCCCGCCGTCGCCTTCGATACAAAATGCGTCGAAGCCGTACGCAGCGCCGTCGCCGATCTCGGCTACAGCAACAAGGAAATGGTCTCCGGCGCCGGCCACGACTCCGTGTACATCTCCCGCGTAGCCCCCACCAGCATGATCTTCGTGCCCTGTGAAAAAGGCCTGAGTCATAACGAAGCGGAAAATGCGGAACCGAAAGATCTGGAAGCCGGCGCGAATGTGCTGCTGCACGCGATGTTGAAAATGGCAAACCCAGGCTAACCGGATTGGTGGATGCGCTGCGCTTATCCACCCTGCGACTTAACGAAGTAAGAAACTTTAATGCGAAGCGGCTGCTGCCGGTGACTATTTGCTAGACCTTCCGCGAGAGGGACCTCGCGGAAGAGCCCCCAGGGATGGGTTCACGGCGTGTCTAGCAAATAGTCACCGGCAGTGGCCGCGCCACCGGGCCCTAAACAGGGTTCAGTAAAAGCTCGAGAACCACCATGACCGAATTTACCTACAAACACCGCAACGAAAACGGCAACACAGCGCCGCTGAAAAACTGGGGCATCGACTCCGAATACGGCGTTCTCACCGACCTGCTCGTTGGCCCCATCGACAACTACACCTGGCAGATGGGCAACGCCGCCAGCCGCCGCTCCGTGCGCCTCGGCCGCCAGTTCGACCCCGCTATCGCCAAAGCCCAGCACCAGGAAATGCTCGACGCCTACAAACACGCCGGCGTCACCACCCACCTGCTGCCCGCCGACAGCAACCTCCCCTATCAGCTCTACGCCCGCGACAGCAGTGTCATGACCCCCTGGGGCCCCATCGTCACCCAGATGTACTCCCCCTGGCGCCGCGGCGAATGGGTCGACGTGGTCAAAACCTACCAGAAGCTGGATATTCCGATTTACGACATCATCACCGCCGGCAGCCTCGAAGGCGGCGACTTTATGGTGCTCGAACCTGGCGTCATCCTGTGCGGCTACAGCGGCGAACGCACCTCACCCCAGGGCTTCAACCAGATGAAAAGCTGGATCGAAAAAGAAGGCTGGGAAGTAAAAGGCTACGAATTCGACCCCTATTTCCTGCATATCGACGTACTGGTAGCGGCGCTCGCAGAAAAACTCGTGGCAGTGTGCGTGGATGCGGTGGAGCCGGAACTGGTGCAGTGGTTCAAATCCCGCAACTTCGAGATTATCGACATCTCCTACCCGCAGGTGATGGAACTGGGTGTGAACGTGGTGGCGCTGGGCAACGACCGCGTCATGCTCCCCGCCGACAACACCGAACTGAAAGAAAAGTGCCGTGCCCACGGTCTGCAAGTGATCG
Organism: Microbulbifer sp. ABE4_465; assembly: GCF_056160765.1. Taxonomy (NCBI): domain Bacteria; kingdom Pseudomonadati; phylum Pseudomonadota; class Gammaproteobacteria; order Cellvibrionales; family Microbulbiferaceae; genus Microbulbifer; species Microbulbifer sp. ABE4_465. Next base: position 67,042 of record NZ_JBSWXV010000004.1, on the reverse strand, counting down.
ACCCGGATATCTCCATGATCACCGCCGGCGGTGGCGGTGTACACTGCATGTGCCAGCCGCTCGCCAGAAAGCCGGCTTAACGCCCGGATCTCACAAAAAAGGTCGGCTCTACGGCCGACCTTTTCTATCTGCACAGCAACATCGTACTCTGCACCGACGGCACAGCGGGAATCATCGCGCCGCCTTGACCTCTTCTTCGCTTACCAGCAACACCTGATCTCCCCAGGTATTGGTGATAAACGCAATGATTGCCGCGATCTCGCGGTCCGTCAGAAATTCCAATGGCGGCATCAGATCTTCCTCACCGCCATTGCGGCGCGGTGCCGAACGCCCGTGCAGCAGCGTCTCGACCAGCAGCTTTTTATTTGCCAGTAGAGCGGGATCGTGCAGAGAGGGGTACAACGCCTCCTCACCATAGCCATCAATCTTGTGACACTTTATGCAGTTGTCAGCAAAAGTGAGCGCACCCAGCCCGATCAGATCACGGGTCTCCTCCTCCGAGGCCACGGATCCCAGCGAGAGGGTCGCCAGCAATATACCGATGGTTCGTTTGCCTTTCATACGGAGTACCCTGTTTCCAGAAACTTTACGGAATTATTTCCCCTGCGCGCGCAGCCACCCCGACCCGGCAATGCCCCCCGCCGCACAGGCCAGAACAATCACCAGTGGCGTCAGGGTACCCAGCGCCAGCGCACCGATACCCAGACCACGCATCGGCAGCAACACCAGCAACAGAATTCCCGCGGGAATCAGCGAAAGCAGAAAGCCGCGGGTAATCCAGCTTTTGCGCCAGGGCAGCAGGAAAATCAGACCGCAGATTCCGCCCCACACAACCCGTTGGTAAATATAGGCGTTGGAAAGGTGCGGCGCGATATCGACCGACAGCGCGCGGGTAATACCATAGTGGCCCAGCGCCCACAGACCGAGCGCGTAACCCAGCCCGGCTATACCGCCGGCGGCAAAACAGATGGAAAGATTTTTTATAAATTCGCGCATAAACATCCCCCGATTTTCTTGCGCCTCGCCAGGAATTTATCCTGACGGGGTAATGGGGGAAGTATGCCAGAACTAGCGGAAAACACCGCTAACGGGTTTGGAAATCAGGCGGGGCGTTTGCTGGGGCCGTAGAGTTCTTCCAGTATGCTGTCGATACGGGAGGCCAGTGCGTCCTGGCTTTCGTCCAGCAGGATTACGTGGCCCATCTTGCGGCCCGGGCGCAGTTCCTTGCCGTAGGACCAGACACCTTCATTCTGCAGCGCAGGCTTTTTATCCACACCCAGCATATTGATCATGACCGCCGGGCGCTCTGCCGTGGTGTCACCCAGTTCCATACCGAGAATCGCGCGCACATGGTTGGCAAACTGGCTGGTTTTGGCACCGGCCAAGGTCCAGTGGCCGCTGTTGTGTACGCGCGGTGCCAGCTCGTTGATCAGAAGACCGCCGTCGGTGACGAAGCACTCCATCGCCAGCACGCCCACGTAATCCCAGGCGTTCATCAAAGTGGAGAGATATTCTTGCGCGGTGGTCTGCAGCTTTTCATCTACATGGGGCGCCGGTGCGGTGGAAACCAGCAGGGTGCCGTTGTAATGATCGTTCTCCGCCAGCGGATAGGTCACCACCTTGCCGTCCGCGGTACGCGCACCAATTAGAGAAACTTCGCGGGAGAAATTGATGCCCTTCTCTACTACGTATTCCTGCGCGGGCACCTGGTCGGCGATCGCCGCCAGATCTTCGTCGCTGTTCACCCGCCACTGGTTCTTGCCGTCGTAGCCGTTCTCACAGCTTTTGATAAACGACGGGTAGCCCAGCTCTCTTACCGCCGTACAGATTTCGTCGTAATTGTTGGCCGGGCGGAAAGGGGCCACCGGCAGGCCGGCTTCGGTGATCGCGGTTTTCTCGCGCACGCGATGCTGGGTTTTTTCAAACGCATCCGGGCGCGGGTACACCGGGCAGAATTTTTCCAGCGCGCGCAGCAGGCCTGCATCGACGCCTTCGCGTTCGGCGGTGATGACTTCCGGGCTGCCCATGGCTTTGTACAGCGCTTCGATCTTCGCGCTGTCACCCGCATCAACCGCACCTGGATTGACAATGGTGCCGAGCCCTTCCACACAGGTGGTATTTTCACCATTCTCGGCGAGAAAACTGAACTCGATACCCAGCGGGCGGGCCTCCTGGGCCATCATCTGCGCCAGCTGGCCACAACCGACAATACCTACACGTCTGGCTGTCATTTCCGCTACACCTCGTACTCGTTCAGTAATCGCTAACAGGTTGAATCAACGTCGCTTATTCGACTTCAAAAGGTACACCGGCGCTCTGCTGTTCGCGCCAGGCGATCAGGCGCTTCTGCAGCTCCGGATCGGTCAAAGACAGCATCTGCGCTGCCATCAGGCCCGCATTGAATGCGCCAGAAGCACCCACTGCCTGAGTGGCCACCGCCACACCCTTGGGCATCTGTACGATGGACAACAAGCTGTCCATACCGGTCATGAACTTGCTCGCCACCGGCACGCCGATCACCGGCAGCGGGGTCATGGCGGCGATCATGCCCGGCAGATGTGCAGAACCTCCGGCGCCGGCGATGATCACCTGGGTACCACGCTCGTGGGCGGTGGTGGCGAACTCCACCATGCGCTGCGGGGTGCGGTGGGCGGACACAACCGCCGTGGCGAAGGGCACACCCAACTCGGTGAGGGGCTTGGTCGCCATTTCCATGGTCGGCCAGTCGGACTGGGAGCCCATGACGATGGTGACTTTTTCGAAGGGCAGCTCTTTCACTTTCGCATAACTCCAGAATTTGGCGGGCACCGGCCCCAAAAATTAGGGGCGGAAGGATACCAAAACTCAGCGAGAAAGCACGCAATACGGGGCTCTCCGGCAGGTTCGGCGCCGCTTTTTGGGCGATTTATTGCTGCGGGCAGCCCAACCGGCAGTATCTGAGTACCGGGGAACCGGCTTTGCCGGTGCGTGTTAAGGAGAACAACAGAGCAAACAATAGTGTGGCGAGCCGGTCACGACACCTGTCTGTGACCGGGAGCGATTGGAGGGTTTTGAATTGCGAGCTTCACACAGGGCTCAACCGGGGCTAGTCGCTGCCTTGCGGCGGAGCTCGTTTCGCAGCATTGCCAGTACCGGTTCAACCTTTGGCCGCACCCCGCGCCAAAGGGCAAAGGATTCCGCCGCCTGCCCCACCAGCATGCCCAGGCCGTCGGCGGTCTTCGCCCCAAGCGGCGCCGCCCAGCGCATAAATGCCGTGGGCTCGGCACCGTAAACCATGTCGTAGGCGCAGCAATCGGGCCCAATCACGGCCTCACTAATCTGCGGCCGCTCGCCGGACAGACCTGCAGCGCTAGCGTTGATAATCAGCTCAAAGCCCGCGGGAATGTCGTCGAGGCCACCGGCGCTCAGCTCGCCGTATGGGGCAAAGTCTTCGGCCAGCTGTTGTGCCTTGGACGCGGTGCGATTGGCGATATGCAACTGCGTCGGCTTCTCGTTCAGCAGCGGCAGCAGAGTACCGCGGGTAGCGCCACCGGCGCCCAGCACCAGTACCTTCTTGCCCGCGATGGTCCAGCCCAGATGATCGCGAATATCCGACACCAGCCCGGGGCCGTCGGTATTGTCACCAAGCAAAGTTCCATCGGGCTGCCGCGCCAGGGTATTCACCGCACCCGCGGTGCGCGCGCGCTCGGTCAGTTCATCGGCGTATTCAAACGCATCGAGCTTGAAAGGCGCGGTGATATTCAGCCCTTTGGCGCCGCTGGAAAAAAATTCATCCACCACCGCCTTGAAGCCATCCACTTCTGCAAACAGCTTGCCGTATTCCAGATCTTGATTGGTCTCTTTTGCAAAGGCCGTGTGAATTACCGGCGACATCGACTGCTTGATCGGGTTACCAATGACAGCGTATTTGTCCATGTTGTTTTACTTCTCTCAACGTCCGTTTATTTTAGCTAACGCTTATTTTTTAAGGGCCTGTTTGATCTGGCTGGTTTCATTCACACCGATCAAACCATCAATTTTTAATTCACCGCCAAATTCGCACACCATATAGCGCGTAATCGCACTGTAAATCTGCTTCGGCTTTTCACCGCTCGCATCCAGCAGCACCCAGTTCAGGGTCGCCAGACTGGTATTTTCATTCAGCTCGATCACATCGGTAACCGCACCGACGATCTGGGTAACGCCCAGTTTCTGATACAGGTTTAACAGCTTTTTTACCCGGCCGATAAAGTACTCGCGGCTGAGCTGGGATTTTTTGCCGTCGGAAAAATAGTAGTGAATCGGAAACCGGTAAAAATCGGCAATCTGCTCCGCGTCGCGCGCTTCAAACAGGCGACGGTATTCGAGGAACAGTTTGTTGATATCTTCCAGACGGGCCTTGTGCATGGCTATTTCCTTTAGAAAAATTCCACAGATCTACGCGCTAAGGCGCTGATACCGGGTATGGCCTTGTGAGACCGTCTGCGGCCAGGACGGCCGCGGCCGAGCCCCCATGGATGGGTTACCGGGGGGACGCCTAGTTCGTGTCTCGCAAAGGGACACCCGGTAGCGGCACCGCCACGGAGCTAATTTACACCCACTCCCGGTGTGGCAAAAAATCCGTATAGAGCTTTTCTTCCGGACTGCCCGCTTCCGGGTGCCAGTTGTAGCGCCAGCGCACTTCCGATGGCAGGGACATCAGAATGGATTCTGTGCGACCGCCACTTTGCAGGCCGAACAGGGTGCCGCGGTCGAACACCAGATTGAACTCCACATAGCGACCGCGGCGGTACAGTTGGAAATCCCGCTCGCGCTCGCCGTATTCGGTGTCCTTGCGCTTTTTCAGAATCGGCAGATAGGCATCCACATAGGAATCGCCAACCGCCTGCATAAACGCGAAGGCATTATCAAAACCGCCCTCGCTGAAATCGTCAAAAAAGAGTCCGCCCACACCGCGCGACTCGTCGCGGTGTTTCAGATAAAAGTATTCATCGCACCATTTTTTAAAGCGCGGATAAATATCTTCGCCAAACGGTGCGCAGGCGTCTTTGGCGGTCTGGTGCCAGTGCACCACATCTTCCTCAAAGCCATAATAGGGGGTCAGATCGTAACCGCCGCCGAACCACCACACCGGCTCCGCGCCGTCTTTTTCCGCAACAAAAAAGCGCACATTGGCGTGGCTTGTGGGTGCGTAGGGATTCTTCGGATGAATCACCAGGCTGACACCCATGGCCTGAAAAGAGCGGCCGGCCAGTTCCGGGCGCGCGGCGGTTGCCGAGGGTGGCAGTTTATCGCCGAATACGTGGGAGAAATTCACTCCGCCCTTTTCGATCACATTGCCATTTTCCAGCACCCGGGTGCGGCCACCGCCGCCACCTTCGCGCTCCCAGCTGTCTTCAAAAAATTCGCTGCCGTCTACAGCCACCAGTGCCGCACAGATGCGATCCTGCAAACCCAGCAGGTAATTTTTGACGGCCTGGATGTCAATGGTACTCATTTTCTTCTCTCAATTGGGTGCGGCCAGAAGGTTAACCCGCGCGCACGATGCGGCCGCTGGCGGCGTCGCGAATCTCACTGGGGGCGGCGCGCCCACCGGTGCTGCCACCGCCAATAAAGTCCAGGTCGTTGCCGAAGTAGCGCAGTACCTGGAACTTGTGGCGCGCCGGCTGGCAACCGGCCGGATTGGCCGAGGTGGATACGATGGCGCCACCAAAGGCGCGGGACAGCGCACTGGTAAAGCGGTGACTGGTGTGGCGCAGGGCCACGCTGTGGTGAATGCCGGTAACCCAGGGCGGCACCTGGTCAAAATGCGGTACCAGCCAGGTCACGGGACCGGGCCAGGTTGCGTCGATACGCGCGCGCTGGTCGCCAGACAGGTTGTGCAGCAGGCCGGAAAAGTGCTCCACATCACCGGACACCAGGATCAACCCTTTTTCCAGCGGCCGGTTTTTCAGGCCAACAAGACGCGCAACCGCTTCGGGGTTGTTCGGGTCGCAGGCGAGCCCCCACACGGATTCGGTGGGGTGGGCGATAACGCCGCCGGCGGCCAGGATGCGCGCTGCGCTGGCCAGGCAAAAGCCGGCACTGATTGCAGGGGGGAATGTTTTGGTCGGATCGTTAACGGCGCTTGGTGCAATATGTTCAGACAAGGCAGGAACTCACTGGGGTCTGGCAAGCTGGGGATACGGGGTGGGCACAGGCTGAGCTTGATCCAGCCAGTCGCTGCGCCGCAATTTATCGAATACTACCAGCCTAGACAAGGAAGGGGTGCGGTTGAAACCTTCAACCGCACAGGAGGGGCGGCGCCTCGCGCGTGCCTATTTTGCGCGCTCGCGCGCACTTTCCATCTGACAGGTTAGCCTTCGTAGCTGACGCGATAGACGACGCCCGCCACATCATCCGAGACCAACAGAGCGCCGTCCGGCATCACCAGTACATCCACCGGGCGGCCCCAGGCTTCTTCACCCTGCAGCCAGCCGTCGATAAACGGCTTGTAAGAGGTGGCGTTGCCGTTCTCGTCCAGGGTCACCATGGTCACCCGGTAGCCGATCTTTTTACTGCGATTCCAGGAGCCGTGCTCGGCGATCAATACCTGGTTTTTATACGCCGCGGGGAACTGGTCGCCGGTGTAGAACTTCACGCCCAGGGGCGCCACGTGGGGGCCGAGCTCCTGCACTGGTGGTACATAGGCGCTGCACTGCTTACCTTCACCAAAGTCGGGGTCGAGAACATCTTTGCCGTGACAGTAGGGGTAGCCAAAGTGCTTGCCGGCTACCGGTGCGGTGTTCAGTTCACAGGGCGGGGTGTCGTCACCCAACATGTCGCGGCCGTTGTCGGTAAACCACAGGTGTTTGGTTTCCGGGTGCCAGGTAAAACCGACGGTGTTGCGCACGCCCTCGGCCCAGGTTTCGGTTTTCACCACCTTGTCGCCCTCGATCTTGAGGCGCTGAATATTGGCGAAGTCCTTTTCCTCACAGATATTGCAGGGGGCACCGATGGGTACATACAGCCAGCCGTCGGGGCCAAAAGCGATGTATTTCCAGCCGTGGTGTTTGTCCGGGAACTGACTGGTAATGGTGACCGGCTTGGGCGGGTTGTCGAGACGGGACTCGATATCATCCAGGCGCACGATACTGGTCACCGCGCTCACGTAGAGGTCACCGTCTTTGAAGGCCACACCGGTGGGCATCTTGAGCCCCTCGGCGATCACTTTTACCTCGTCAGCTTTCTGGTCGCCGTCTTTATCCACAATCGCATACACCTTGCCGGCGCGGCGGGAACCCACAAACAGGGTGCCCTTGTCACCGCGGGCCATATGGCGGGCGTTGGGGACGTCGTCGGCATAAACCTCGATTTTGAAGCCGTCCGGCAGGTTGAGCTTATCCAGCTGGACGTCGGCGGCCTGAGTGGTGGCCGTCGCACTCAGTGCGAACGCAGCGGCGATCGGCGCGACGGCGGCCTTGAGGGGGGAAGCGTGGGAGAGAAATCGGAACAAACCCATCGGGTGGTCACTCCATGCGGCTAATTAGTTGAATTCAGGGGTCGGATTCAAGGAGTGACCGTAACGGCTTTTCGGTTATTCCACCAGTCCGGACAGGGCTTTGGTGCCATTTCCGGTGAGCTGGTAGCCACCGGGGAGCTGTTCCACCAGCCCTTCCAGTTCCAGATGCAGCAGGCTCGCCATCAGATCGCCGGTGTCGCCACCGGTATCCCGCGCCAGCTGTTCAATACTGCGCGGATCGCCGCCGAGGGCAACGATTATGCCTCGCTGCTCCTGGGGCAGATCAATTGAAGGTGCTGCGGACGCTTCAAACAATGAATGTTGCTCGACCATGCCAGACAACAAGCCGCCCAGCTGGGCGACGATATCCGCGCTGGTTTCCACCAAATGGGCGCCGTGTTTGATCATATGGTGACAACCCTTCGCCATGGGGTTGTGAATGGAGCCGGGAATCGCGAACACCTCCCGGTTCTGCTCCAGTGCCAGGCGCGCAGTAATCAGGGACCCGGAACGCACCGCCGCCTCTACCAGCAGGGTGCCAAGGCTTAGGCCGGAAATGATGCGATTGCGACGGGGGAAGTTGCCCGCCTCCGGCGCCGTTCCCAATGGCATTTCGCTGACGATGGCACCGCCGGTGGCGAGAATCTGTTCGGCAAGTACTGCATTGCGCAGGGGGTAGATGCGATCCACACCGGTGCCCAGCACCGCTACGGTTTTACCCTCACCGTGCAAGGCGCCCTTGTGCGCCATGGCATCGACACCCAGTGCCAGTCCGGAGGCAATCGCGAAACCGGCGGCGGCGAGATCGGCAGAAAAAGCCTCGGCGTTATCCAGCCCCGCGCGGCTTGCGCGCCTCGCGCCCACCACCGCCACCTGTGGCAGCGACAGCGCACCCGGGTCACCGGCAACATACAGCAGCGGCGGCGGCCGGTCGATTTCCCGCAACAGCCGCGGGTAACTGTCGTCTTCGCAATGTAAAAGAAAGATGCACTCTTCGGCACAGCGCTGGCGCTCGGCCAGGGCCCAAAGGCCGAGCTCGCTATCCAGCCCACGGCGCTGGAATTCCGCCAGTTGTGCCTGGGCACGTGGCGGCAGTTTGCGGGGGAGTTGTTGCGGGGATTGTTCGAGTACGGCCTCGGCGGAGCCGAATCGCTCCACCAGTTGCCAGTAGAGGCCGGGGCCAATGCCCTCGAGCCTTAATAAAGAGAGAGTAGCGGTCAGCGCATCCATGCGCGGGTACCTCCATCGAAATTCTTTTTCTTATTCGTTCAAACCCTCGATTAAGGGTTGCGTACCAGATCCATCACTGCCAGCGGTTTGTCGGCTTCCAAAACCAGGCCCAGGCTCATCTTTTCAAAGCTGCGGAATACCATCAGCACACCGGCGCGCTCGTCCGGCAGCTTGACGTTCTGACGGGCCAGCTGGTCGCGCACGGTAGCGCCGCGTTTATAGATTGCGAGCACGTGGCCGGGCTGCAGGCCTTCGCGCAGACCGCGGTTGATGGCAACCACATCGTACTTGGCTACCTGGGTAACACCCTCTTCAACGCCGAGGATAATGCCATCCACAGGAACGGACGGCGCACCGGGCTGAAACAGCGCAGCAATGGCGCGCTCTTCAACCGGAAGCAGGCGGTCCTGCAGACGGATGTCGCGGCTGGTGCGGGTGACATCCAAGGTGGCCACAGCAAATTCGGTGTTGGCGTTATCGGCATCCAACTGGCGCAGGTCCACAGAGCCTACATCCAGGGCCTGTTGACCCAGTTCTTCACCAGTGAAAGGGTCGGCGTAAACCGGGCCCGGGCGGTAGATGCCGTAGGAAGCCAGCGGCTCGCGGAAATCACCGCGGGCGTAAATCTTCTCGCCGGCGCCCATCAGAATTCGCTGATCCTGGCCGGAGATTACGTAAGGAACGCCCTGGAAAGCACCCGGACCCACAATGCGGGTACGGGACAGGAAGGCGTTGATGGCGTCCAGCGGAATCGCGGGAATCGCGGTGCCAATGGGCTCGCGGCGCACGGCGGGGCCCAGGCGGTTGTTGCTGGTGGGGCTCAGCTTGTACGCGGTGGGCGCGCGATCCAGCTGCAGGCGCGGCTGGCCGTCGACATATACGAGGTTCAGGCGGTCACCGGGGAAAATAAGGTGGGGGTTCTCTACCTGGGGGTTCACCTGCCAGATCTCTGGCCAGTACCAGGGCTGGGAGAGGAAGGTACCGGAGATGTCCCAGAGGGTGTCACCCTTCTGTACGACATAGGTGTCCGGGTGGTCAGGCTTGAGGCGCGCGTCTTGCGCCTGCAGGCCAAAGGTCGCCAACAGGGTTGCGGCGGCGGCCAGGATTATTTTTTTCATGGAAGCATTCCTATGCTTTTTTTGTCGCGAGCGCTGGGGCCTTACTGTCTGCTAAAGAATCTGCTGAATCTTTATACGGCTATCACTGCGGGTTTATATCGCTATAATCTCACAGCGCTGAACCGGTGGCGGCTGATGTCGCCGGGACGGGAAGCAAAACAACGCCAACTGGCTTGTCGGCCAGTGTGCGGATACAGCCCCCCAATTCAGCAAATTTCAAGCGCGATCATTATGTTATCAGCGCAAGTTCCACTAAGACTAGAAGTTTGTCACAGGTGTTATGGCCAAACTGGAAATCCTAGAATTCCCCGATCCTCGTCTGCGCAAGGTGGCGGAACCCGTTGCTGAGGTGACGGATGAGCACCGTACGCTGATCGATGATATGTTCGAGACGATGTATGAGGCGCCGGGCGTGGGCCTGGCGGCGACGCAGATCAATTTCCACGAGCGTATTGTGGTGATTGATGTGTCGGAGGATCAGAGTGAGCCGCTGGTGCTGATCAACCCGGAGGTTGAGGTGCTGGATCCGGAGATTCACAAGTACGATGAGGGTTGCCTGTCGGTTCCCGGTTTCTACGAGACGGTGCAGCGCCCGCGCAAGATCCGCCTGAAGGCGCTGGATCGCAATGGCGAAACTTATGCGCTGGAGGCCGAGGGGCTGCTGGCGGTATGCATCCAGCACGAGATCGATCACCTCGATGGCAAGCTGTTTGTCGACTACATCTCTCCGCTCAAGCGCAATCGCATTCGTTCAAAATTGGAGAAAGCCCACCGTCAGCGGGCCTGATCTTCGTGGTTCTTTTGTTAGCCCGGTGGCGTCGGGGCACCGGGTGTGGGCTTTCAGGACCGCTGTAAACCCATCCCTGGGCGCTTCGGCGCAAACATCCTGTTTGCGACGATCCTGAAAACCCACACCCGGCACCCCGACTTCGCATCTGTTTCTGGACTTCGATTCGAGTCCACCTCTTCTTATCTGAAAGTATTTTCATGAGCCTGAACATCATTTTTGCCGGCACCCCCGACTTTGCCGCCGTACACCTGCAAACGCTGCTCGACAGTGACCACAACGTGATTGCGGTCTACAGCCAACCCGACCGTCCCGCGGGGCGCGGCAAGAAGCTGCTGGCGAGCCCGGTGAAACAGCTGGCGCTGGAGCACGATATTCCGGTGTATCAGCCGCTGTCCCTGCGGGACGAAGCCGCGCAGAAGGAGCTTGCCGCACTGAATGCGGATCTGATGGTGGTGGTGGCCTATGGGCTGATCCTTCCGCAGGTGGTACTGGATACGCCCCGTCTGGGGTGTGTGAATGTTCATGCTTCCCTGCTGCCGCGCTGGCGCGGTGCGGCGCCGATTCAGCGGGCGGTGGAAGCCGGGGATGCCGAGAGTGGTGTGGCGATTATGCAGATGGAGGCGGGGCTGGATACCGGGCCGGTGCTGGTTGAGGCTCGCACTCCGATAAGTGCCAGAGAGACCGGCGGCAGCCTGCACGACAAGCTCGCAGGCCTCGGTGGGCCGGCGTTACTGGAGGCTTTGCAGTTGCTGGAGAGCGGTGCTGCGCAACCGCAGGTTCAGGACGATGGGCTGGCGAATTATGCGGGCAAGATTTCCAAAGAAGAGGCGCGTCTGGACTGGGCGCGGCCGGCGGTGGAGTTGGAGCGGCTGATTCGGGCGTTTAATCCGTTCCCGGTTTGCTGGACGGAATATCTGGACGGCAAGGGTAAGCCGCAGCGCTTGCGGGTTTATTCTGCGCAGCTGGAACAGGGCTGTCACACCGATGTGCCGGGGACGATTTTGAGTGCGGACGATGAGGGTATTCTGGTGGCCTGTGGTCGCGAGGCGTTGCGTCTGACTCAACTACAATTGCCGGGCAAGAAGTCGCTGCCGGTGGCGGAGATTTTGAAGGGCTACCGCGAGCTGTTCGCCGCAGGCAATAAACTGGGTACTGACCATGAATGATCCCCGCGCACTGGCGGCCCGTGTGATCGCCCGCCTGTATCAGGACCGCGGTTCGCTGCAGCGGCTGCTGCCGTGGGCAGAAAAGCAGGTGGACGACCCGGAAGGCACCGGCAAGAATCGCTCGCTGCTGCGCGAACTCTGTTACGGCACAGCGCGCTTTGCGCCGCGATTGGAGCTGATCCTCGGCAAACTGTCGAAAAAACCCATTAAAGATGAAGAACTGGCCGCGCTGATGCTGGTGGGCCTGTACCAGCTGGAATACACCCGCATCCCCGACCACGCCGCCATCGGCGCCACCGTCGAGGCCGCCCGCGCCCTCAAACTCGGCCACGCCACCGGTGTCGTCAACGGCGTATTGCGCAATGCCCTGCGCAATAAGGAAACACTCACTCGCAAACTCTCCGGCAACCCCCAGTTCAGCTCCGCCCACCCCGAGTGGCTGCAACAGGCCATCAAAGCCGCCTGGGGCACCGAGGCGCGCACCGTATTCACCGCCAACAACGAAAACCCGCCCATGACCCTGCGGGTGAATCTCGCCAAAAACACCCGCGACGAGTACCTCGCGCAGTTAAAAGACGCCGGCATCCCCGCCCAGCCATGCGAATACTCCCCGGCCGGAGTTGTGCTGGAAAACCCCGTCGCCGTCAGCCGCCTGCCCGGCTTTGAAGACGGCCTCGTCAGCGTCCAGGACCAGTCTGCGCAACTGGCCGGTACCCTGCTAGACCCGCAGCCGGGCGAGAAAATCCTCGACGCCTGCGCCGCCCCCGGCGGCAAAACCTGCCACCTGCTCGAACTCCAACCGGACCTCGACGTAAGCGCCCTCGACATCGAAGAAGACCGCCTCGACCGCGTGATCGAAAACCTCGAACGCCTCGGTGTTGGCGCCCAGATCATCTGCGCAGACGCCGCCGAGCCCGAACACTGGTGGGACGGCGAACAATTCGACCGCATCCTCCTCGACGCCCCCTGCTCTGCCACCGGCGTCATCCGCCGCAACCCGGACATCAAACTCCTGCGCCGCGCCGAAGACATCCCGGAGCTCGCGGTACTCCAGGGCAAAATCCTGCGTGCAATGTGGCGCCTGTTAAAACCCGGCGGCACCCTCCTCTACGCCACCTGTTCCATACTCCCCGAGGAAAACAGCGCTCAAGTGGCGCGCTTCATTGCGGAGACACCGGATGCGAGGGACAATACGCCGCAATTGCTGAATGAGCAGCCCTGGGGGCTGCCGCAGGATGCGGGTATGCAGTTGCTGCCGGGAATCCATGCGGGTGATGGGTTTTATTACGCGAAGCTCGAAAAGGCACAGGATGCGTAATTCTTTGGCGGATGCGCTTTCGCTTATCCACCCTACAGAATGGTTCGTCCGCACTAACGAAGCACAATAGTAAAAATTGAAGGACGGGTGCCGGGTACGGGTTTTCAGGATCGTCGCAAACAGGATGTTTGCGCCGAAGCGCCCAGGGATGGGTTGAAGGGGGGCGCCTAGCCCGGTCCTGAAAACGCTCACCTGGTGCCTCGACGCCACCGCGCTCGCAAAAGAACATTTTGCCGAGCGTGGCACAAAGGCCAGAAACCACGGGCCCAATCGCATTTTATGAAAATCATTATTCTCGGCGCCGGCCAGGTCGGTGGATCACTGGCAGAAAGCCTCGCCTCGGAACGCAACGATATTGTTCTGGTAGACAGCGACGAGAAAACCCTGCGCGAGCTCCGCGACAAAATCGACATCGGCGTCGTCCAAGGCCACGCCTCCCATCCGGACATCCTGCAGGAAGCCGGCATCGAAGACGCCGACATCTTGGTAGCCGTCACCAACAACGACGAAACCAACATGGCCGCCTGCCAGATCGCCCATTCCCTGTTCCGGGTCACCACCAAAATCGCCCGCGTGCGCGCCTCCGCGTACCTGCAATATCCGGAACTGTTTTCCACCGAATCCATCCCCATCGACGTTCTCATCAGCCCCGAGCAGATCGTCTCCGAATACATCGCCCGGCTGATCGAGCATCCCGGCGCACTGCAAGTACTCGACTTCGCCGACGGTCGCGTTCAGCTCGTCGCCGTGCGCGCCGTCCAGGGTGGCCCACTGGTCGGTCACCAGCTTCGCTACCTGCGCGAACATATGCCCAAGGTAGACACTCGCGTTGCCGCCATCTACCGCCGCAACAGCCCCATCATCCCTCAGGGCTCCACCGTGATCGAAGCCGGCGACGAAGTCTTCTTTATCGCCGCCAAGCAGGACATCCGCGCGGTTATGAGCGAACTGCGCAGACTGGAACAGGGCTACAAGCGCATCACCATCGCCGGCGGCGGCAATATCGGGCTGCGCCTCGCACACAAACTGGAAAACCGCTACTCGGTGAAGATCATCGAGCAGGATCACGATCGCTGCATCTTCCTGTCGGAAGAACTCAGCAACAGCATCGTGCTCCACGGCAGCGCCTCGGATCAGGACCTGTTGCTGGAAGAGAACATCGAAGACACCGACGTATTCCTCGCACTGACCAACGACGACGAAGCCAACATCATGTCTTCGTTGCTGGCCAAACGCCTCGGTACCCGCAAGGTGATGGCGCTGATCAACAACCGCGCCTACGTCGATCTGGTACAGGGCGGCGAAATCGATATCGCCATCTCGCCACAGCAAAACACCATCGGCAGCCTGCTGACTCACGTCCGCCGCGGCGACATGGTAAATGTGCACTCCCTGCGCCGCGGCGCCGCCGAGGCAATCGAAGTCATTGCCCACGGCGACAATCGCACATCAAAAGTCGTCGGCAGAAAAATCGAGGATATCGATCTTCCGGAAGGCGCCAGTATCGGCGCCATCGTGCGAGAGCGGGACGGTGAGAGCCAGGTACTGATCGCCCACGACAACATTATTGTGGAGTCCGATGATCACGTGATCGTGTTTCTCGTCGACCGCCGCCATACCCGCCACGTGGAGCAACTGTTCCAGGTCGGCTTCAGCTTCTTCTGACGGCGGGATTTCAGTTCATGCGATTAGCGGTCATTGCGCGGGTCTTCGGTATTCTGCTGACGGTATTCAGCCTGACGCTGCTGCCACCGATCGGTGTCTCCCTGTGGTACGAAGACGGCACCCACGTCGCCTTCACCATCGCATTTGCCATCACCCTGTTGACCGGCCTGTTTATGTGGCTGCCGGTACACGATCTTAAGCAGGACCTGCGCACCCGCGACGGGTTCGTGGTGACATCCCTGTTCTGGCTGATCCTCGGCAGTTTCGGTGCGCTGCCCCTGATCATCAGCCCGGAACCGGACCTCAATGTAGTGGACTCCATTTTCGAGTCCATTTCCGGACTTACCACCACCGGTGCCACCACCATTGTCGGTCTCGACACCCTGCCACCGGCCATCCTCTACTACCGCCAGCAGCTGCAGTGGTTTGGGGGTATCGGGGTAATTGTGATTGCGCTGGCGATTTTGCCGATGCTCGGTATCGGTGGTATGCAGCTGTACAAAGCAGAAATGCCCGGGCCCGTGAAGGACACCAAGCTGACCCCGCGTATTGCGGAAACCGCGCGGGCGTTGTTCGTGATTTATATCGCGCTCACCGTGCTGTGCGGTATCGGTTACTGGTGGGCGGGTATGACCGTGTTCGACGCCATTGGACACGCATTTTCCACCGTCGCCAACGGTGGCTTCTCTACCCACGACGCGAGTATGGGCTTTTACGCGCACAATAACGCCATCATGGCGATCGCAATCATTTTTATGCTGACCGCGGCGATCAACTTCGGGCTGCATTTTTATGCCCTCGGCAATCGCACGGTAAAGCATTACTGGAAGGATTCAGAATTCCGCTTCTACATCATCGTCACTGCCGGAGCCTGCGCGATTATCGTGAGCTATCTGTACGCGTCCGGCACCTTCGATATGCGTGGCAGCTTCCTGCACGGTGTATTTCAGGTCGTTTCCATCAGTACCACTGCCGGCTTTGGCTCCGAGACCTTCGCGATTTGGCCCGCGTTTTTGCCCTATATTCTGCTGCTGCTCGGCATTATGGGTGCCTGTGCTGGTTCCACTTCCGGTGGCATCAAGGCGGTGCGGGTTATGCTGATCGTGAAATCGGGAATGCGTGAACTCAATCGTCTGGTGCACCCCAATGCAGTGGTGCCGATCAAGGTGAATCGGAAAATTGTACCGCCACGGGTAACCGATGCAGTTTGGGGATTTTTTGCGATTTATATACTTTCGTTTTTTATTCTGACCATCCTGGTCATGGCCACCGGGGAAAACTTTGTCACCTCGTTTTCAACTGTGGCGTCCTGCCTGAGCAATATTGGCCCGGCACTGGGGGATGCAGCGTCTCACTATGGTGAAGTCAATGGTGTGGCCAAGTGTTTATTGATTCTGGCGATGCTGATGGGGCGACTGGAAATTTTCACACTGCTGGTTTTACTGACGCCGGCATTCTGGCGACATTAGTTGCGCGCATTTTTTGATGGTTTATTCAAAGGTATCGGCACGCCCGCGAATAATATCCCAGTAGCGCGGAATGAATTTAATCAACACCCATATTTCCAGAATACATCCGATAAATGTCAGTGCATCCATGGTGTGATCAAACATATTTTCCGCACCCGACGATTCATCGAATCGCTCGATGGCAACCTGATCGGCGAACCCCATTCCGAGCACCATGAAGGCAACCGCCATCGCGCTGCGTGATAGCCATTCTGGTTTCGCATAAAACTCTTTTTTCAGCCACCAAAGCAGCACCGGAAATGCGCTTAACTGAATCGTGAAGCGCGCAATAACCAACCCGGTGTAAGCACTACTAATGGCGCCAAATTGCCACAACAGGGGTATCAGGCACAGGATATACAGTCGGTCTGCAACCGGGTCCAGAAAGGATCCGAAGCGGGTTTGCCAGTGAAAGCGCTGCGCCACCCAGCCATCCAGCAGATCGCTTAACGCGCCCGCACAAAACGCCACAAGCGCGGCAAAGTGCTGATGTGTTAGTGAAAGCCAGAAAATTACCGGGATAAGTGCAATACGAAATACCGATAAACCGTTGGGCAGGTGTCGCCACAGAGATTGATCTCCGTTTGCGGACTCCGGTGTGTCGGTATTTCGGGTTCGTCTCATAAAAGCTCTTAAGTGCGCTCTTGTCAGAGAGCAGACGCACTTATGAGCTTAATAGAAATTCCCCGCATGTGCGGGAAAGTGGATCCAGCCGCCGATGGCGGTTTTTGCACGGAAAATCAGCCTGCTCCTACATCCTCGCCCTGATGTATGGCTGCAATTTCATCGAACTTCTGCAGAAGAAGACTCCTGACGTCATCGGACCAGCCGGCAATCGCCTTTTCGTATCCGATGCGGCTGTTGCGGTACATCGCACGCGCGGCCTCCTCAAATCCCGGTGCATCGGCAAACACGGATAGCAGGCTGTACAGCTGATTCTGCTTCATGCTGATACGCTCTTCCGGCGTGGCATTTTTCATCGCGGCATCCACCAGCCGTCGAAGTGTTACCGAAGCACCACCGCGCTGTGTCGCCAGCCACTCCCAGTGACGCGGCAGCAGTGTTACCTCTTTTGATTTCACACCGAGCTTGGGTCGTCCGCGCTTTCCCGGGGCAGAGTCTGAGTGCCCGTGCAGGCGCGCGAGCACCGTGTCAGGATCGCCATGCCATTCGATCTCCATACGCTTGCAGGATTCGATCTCCAGCACGATCGGCTCTATCCCATCACCGCGAGCCATGGTTTCGCGAACAATGGTCTCCAGCGGGCCCTGCGCTATCAGCGACTGCTCATAAATCGCCACATACTCGTTTGTCATGATATTCAACTTTACTATTACCCAGGTAAAATATTATTACCCTGCATTTAAATTCTGTCAATTTTACCTGGGTAAAATTATCGCTCACACCGGACCCTCCCTGACCGGATCGGCCATCAGTGGGATGCGAGTGCGCTGGGAGATCTGACAGGGAGGGCCCTCCAGCGCCGCTGGGACCTGGAAGGCGAGAAATGATTTACATCCGGGTGAAATTATTGGAGGGGGGGGGTTGCAACAGAGCGGACGGCGGAGTGGCCTATTTCTTCTTATCCTATTTCTTCTTATATAGTTCCGTTCGGCCTTCCGGCTCCTTGCGAAAGCGCTTGTACTCCCACTGGTACTGCGCCGGCGCTTCCGCGATACAGGCTTCTACACCACGATTGAGCGCGGCGAGGGACACTCTGGTTTCTTCGCTGTAAATCGCCTGCTCTGCCGGCAGGAACACCAACTCAAAACCCCGCTCCAGCCGCTTGGCGAAGCCGAATACCACCTTGCAGCCGGTGCGCTGGATCAGGTTGTAGGCGAGGGTCATGGTCAGTGTGGGATGACCAAAGAAGGGCGCAAATTCGCCGCCGGAGAGGTCCGGCTCCTGGTCTGGAAGAACTCCGACAATACCGCCGGCCTTGAGCGCCTTTAACAGCGCACGCACACCGCGCACATTGGTGGGCACCAGATTGGCGCCGGTTTTTTCGCGGCCTGCGCGAATCAGCGGATCCAGCGCCTGGATTTTTGGCGGGGCGTACAGGCTGGTGGTGGGGCCGACGGTAGCAAGGAACTGGCCGAAAATTTCCCAGTTGCCGATGTGCGGGGCCAGTACCAGTACACCGCGGCCCTCATCGACTCCCTCGGTCAGCAGCTGCTGGTTGCGCACCCGCTCGATATTGTCTTCGGCCTGACTCCAGGGCTTGCGCCACAGGCTCGCCACCTCAAATCCGGTCTGTGCTGTGCTGATAACACTCTCGCGGGCGAGCTTGTCCCGGGTTTCCTGTGGCATTTCCGGATAGCAGTGTTCGAGGTTAATACGGCTGATACGCAGGCTGTTGCCAGCGGTCGCCGCAGCGCAATAGCCCACCACGCTGCCCAGGCGGCGGGACCAGCGCAAAGGCAATTGCCCGATCAATTTCAATGCCCCTGCGGCCATTTGCCCTTTGATATCCAACGATTACATCCTTCTCACTGCAGCGGCACTCCGCCCTGTTTCATCTTTTTATGGGGTATAGCCCCATTGTGGCCATCAAATGCCCTGCGCGCTGTTTAGTGCGCAACCACCTGCCGCTATAATTGCGCCCCTTGTCTATTCCACCCAGCTGAAACCGGAGATTGTGGTGTCCGAGCAACAAACCAGCAGTTCTGCCCCCGCGCAGGACCTGAGCACCTTTCAGGGCCTTATTTTTACCCTGCAGGAATACTGGGCGCGCCAGGGGTGCGTCATTCTACAGCCTCTGGATATGGAAGTGGGCGCTGGCACCTTCCACCCCGCCACCTTCCTGCGCGCCATCGGCCCGGAAACCTGGAACGCGGCCTACGTACAGCCCTGCCGCCGCCCCACCGACGGCCGCTACGGTGAAAACCCCAACCGTCTGCAGCACTACTACCAGTACCAGGTGGTAATGAAGCCCTCGCCGGCAAATATTCAGGACCTGTACCTGGACAGCCTGCGTGCCCTCGGCATCGACCCGGCGGTGCACGATATCCGCTTTGTGGAAGACAATTGGGAATCCCCCACCCTGGGCGCCTGGGGTCTCGGTTGGGAAGTTTGGCTGAACGGCATGGAAGTGACCCAGTTCACTTATTTCCAGCAGGTGGGCGGCCTCGAGTGCTACCCGGTTACCGGTGAAATCACCTACGGTATCGAGCGTATCGCCATGTACCTGCAGGACGTGGAATCCATCTACGACCTGGTGTGGACCCGCGACGCCGACGGCAAAGCCGTCACCTACGGCGATGTGTTCCACCAGAACGAAGTGGAAATGTCCCACTACAACTTTGAACACGCCGACGTGGAATTCCTGTTTAACACCTTCGATCACTGCGAGCGCGAGAGCCAGCGCCTGATCGAACTGGGCCTGCCGCTGCCGGCCTACGAGCAGGTGATGAAAGCGTCCCACGCATTCAACCTGCTGGATGCCCGCCACGCGATTTCCGTTACCGAGCGCCAGCGCTTTATCTTACGTGTACGCACCCTCGCCCGCGCTGTGGCCCAGGCCTATTTCGATGCGCGCCACGCCCTCGGTTTCCCGCTCGCCACCGAGCAGGCCCGCAACGATGTTTTGGCTCAACTCGACGCGCAAAAGGAGAAGAAGTAATGGCTCAGGATTTTCTGGTTGAGCTGGGCACCGAAGAGCTGCCCCCGAAAGCGCTGAACAAATTGATGCAGGCCTTTGCCGAAGGTATCGAGCAGGGCCTGAAAGACGCGGAGCTGACGTACGGCGTGGTAAATGCTTACGCAAGCCCGCGTCGTCTCGCGGTATCCGTGAGTGACCTCGCCGAGCAGCAACAAGACAAACAGATTGAAAAGCACGGCCCCGCCGTGGCTGCTGCGTTTGATAAAGACGGCAACCCCACCAAGGCCGCGCAAGGTTTTGCCCGCGGTGCCGGCGTCAGCGTTGACGAACTCGCGCGGGTGCAAACCGATAAAGGTGAGCGCCTGGCATTTATCAGCGAACAGAAAGGCGAAGCCACCCAGAAACTGCTGGGCGGTATCGTTAGCAAATCCCTCGCTCAATTGCCGATCCCCAAGCGCATGCGCTGGGGTGCGCGCAAAGAAGAATTCGTGCGACCGGTACACTGGCTGGCAATGCTGTTCGGTAACGAAACGGTCGACGCAGAAGTGCTCGGCCTGAAAGCCGGTAACAGCACCCGCGGTCACCGCTTCCACTGCAACCGCGAACTCACCGTGGCCTCTGCCAACGATTATGTGCAGCAGCTGCGCGATCCCGGTTTTGTGGTTGTGGACTTCGCCGAGCGCCGCGAAATGATTCGCGAACAGGTGCAGGCGGAAGCCAACAATGTTAACGGTGAAGCGGTTATCGACGACGACCTGCTCAACGAAGTCACCGCACTGGTGGAATGGCCGGTGGCGCTGACCGGACGCTTTGAAAAACGCTTCCTGGATGTACCCGCGGAAGCGCTGATCTCATCCATGAAAGAGCATCAGAAATATTTCCACGTGATCGACGAAGACGGCAAGCTGCTGCCGTTCTTTATCACCGTTTCCAATATCGAAAGTACCGATGCCAAGCAGGTGATCGAAGGCAACGAGCGGGTTATCCGTCCTCGCTTGTCCGATGCCGCCTTCTTCTTCGACACCGATAAAAAAATCAGCCTCGAGGCGCGCCGGGAAAAACTCAAGTCCATCGTGTTCCAGCAAAAGCTGGGTACCGTGTACGACAAGACCGAACGCCTGGCCAAACTGGCCGCCGCTATCGCGGAAAAAATCGGTGGCGACTCGGCACTGGCACAGCGCGCTGCGCAACTTTGTAAATCCGACCTCGTTACCGAAATGGTGTTCGAATTTGCGGATATGCAGGGTATCGCCGGTTACTACTATGCGGAAAACGACGGCGAGCCGCTGGACGTTGCCAAAGCCATGTACGAGCAGTACATGCCCAAGTTTGCCGGCGACGAATTGCCGCAAACGGTAACCGGCACCATTGTCGCCCTCGCCGATCGTATCGACACCCTCGTCGGTATTTTCGGTATCGGACAACCGCCCAGCGGTTCCCGCGACCCCTTCGCACTGCGTCGCGCCAGCCTGGGCGTACTGCGCCTGCTGGTGGAAAAAAATATCGATCTGGACCTGCGTGAACTGCTCACCCTCGCGCGCGATGGTTACCCGCGCACCGCGCTGGCGGAGCACGACAAAGTGGTCGAGCAAACTCTGGCGTATATGATCGAGCGCTTCCGCGCCCGTTACGAAGACGCCGGTATCAAGGCAGAAGTTTTCCTCGCCGTATCCGCGCGCAAGCTGTCGCGCCCGCTGGATATCGACAACCGCGTCAATGCCGTGCACAACTTCAGCCAGTTGCCGGAAGCGGAAGCACTGGCCGCGGCCAACAAGCGGGTTTCAAATATTCTGGCGAAACTCGACGGCCCGGCACCGAGCGAAGTGGATCAGGCGCTGTTGCAGGAAGATGCAGAAAAGGCCCTGTACCTGGCGATTCGCGATGCCGAAGAAGCGGTGGCACCGCTGTATGCGGAAGCGCGTTTCGACGAAGGCCTCGCGGGACTTTCCGGGCTGCGCGAAACCGTGGACAACTTCTTCGACGGCGTGATGGTCATGGCCGACGACGAACAGCTGCGCAACAATCGCCTGGCACTTCTGGCGCAACTGCGCGCGCTGTTCCTCGAGGTTGCGGATATCTCGCAGCTGGCACCCGCCAAGTAACGGAAGCGCCATGAGCATCATTGTTCTCGACCGCGACGGCGTCATCAATCACCAGCCAGGTGACCACGTGACCAGTGTCGACGAGTGGACTCCCATTCCCGGAAGCATTGAAGCCATGGCGCAGCTCAGCCAGGCGGGTTATCAGTTGGTGGTTGCCACCAATCAGAATGGACTCGCACTCGGGCTGTTTGATCTCGACGATCTCGAAGCCATACACGCCAAGCTGCGCGCACTGGTGGAAGATGCCGGTGGTGAAGTCGCCGGTATCTTTTACTGCCCCCACAGCGACGAAGACAACTGTCGATGTCGCAAGCCGAAGACCGGATTGCTGGACGCGATTGAGGCTGAATTCGATACCAGCCTGCACGACTGCTACTTTGTCGGCGACCAGACCAAGGATTTACAGTGCGCGGTTGCCAAAGGCTGCAAGCCGGTACTGGTGAAAACGGGGCTTGGGGAGGAGACGTTGATGACACTTATTCAAAATCCCGATCCGAGCCTGGTCGAAACCCGTGTTATGCAGGATCTTGCAGAGTTTGCGGCGTTTTTACTGCGTTAGTTCCACCGATTTTCGCTAGCATTTATTTGTATTTTTCCCGTTCTTTTTACCCGCTTTTCTATACATCATTCCGTACATCTTTCTTTACGTACTCCTGTGCGTATTTCTCCGGTCGTCTCAACCATTCCCTGCTCGGATTTTTTCTGACTGGCTGTCCCGTACCAACTGAAGTGTCCCATCAAGAATGATCCCGGTGACAATTTTGTGACTGCTCGCAAACTGCTTCTCTATTAACAGGAATGTCGCGCCACCCTATTGCTCGCGCACTTTGGTTTCCGTAGAAACCATCTTGAGGGATCTGGTGCCGCAGCGTTCATGGAATGAAAAATAAAACCGCGACACGCTCCATTCTCGATCTTTTCCACTTATCTCACGGAAGCGCCCTTACCATCTCGCCAAAAGCGGGAGTGGTTGGGCATTGCATTTTACGGGGCATAATTTTTATGATTTTTTTGAGTAAATCTCGAAACCGGTTTTCCCCTGGAAAAACCGCCGGTTTTTTGGGGGGCGTTTTTGCCGGCCTGATTTTTTCGCTGCAGGCACAATCAAATGAAAATGTGGAACAGCCAGTTCGACACGACATCAATAAAAAAACATACATCGTTCAACTCGTTGATAAACCACTGATCGCCTACGAGGGAACTATCCAGGGGCTTGCCGCCACCAAACCGCAAAACAATCGCAAACTGGATTTTTCCAGTAACGCTATAAAGCAGTACGCAAGCTTTCTGCGCGAAAGAAAAAATGAAGCACTCGCAGCGATCGGTAGCGCGCGAACCCTTCACCATTATGAAGTCGCGTTCAATGGTTTTGCGGCGCAGATGACCCCGAAACAGGCTGAGCAATTACGTAATCGAAAAGATGTTCTCGGTGTTTGGGAAGATCAATTGATGAAACCGCAGACCAACTCCACGTATGGCTATCTCGGCCTCGATGGCTTTCCCGGTCCTTGGTTACTCGGGGCCACCGGCGAGGATGTGGTGGTAGGTGTAATTGATTCCGGTATCCATCCGGAGCACCCAAGCCTTGAAGACACACGCACACCAAAACGCGGTCATATTGGCCGCCCCATCCTCTACGATGCCGCGCCAGATTCCTTTGTTGGTGAAGGATGTGAATTCGGCAACACTGATTTTAATGCGGCGGACCTGCCCTTTGATTGCAATAATAAATTGCTTAAGGCACAGGCGTTTTCCGAGGGGTTTCTTTCCGCGAATGAACTGGCGGATTACGAATTTCTTTCTGCTCGCGATGCGGACGGGCACGGTACCCATACAGCAACCACCGCCGCGGGAAACTACGGCGTCGAGGGAACGATCGGCACTAAGAGCACCGGCACCCTGAGTGGGGTTGCACCCCGTGCCCGCGTAGCGGTGTACAAGGTTTGCTGGGATGCGCCAGATCCAGATGACAGCGGTTGTTTTTCTTCCGACTCCATGGCGGCCATTGATCAGGCTGTGGCAGACGGTGTAGACGTGATCAATTACTCCGTTGGTGGCGCCAGCACTCAGTTTACCGGTCCCGATGATATAGCCTTCCTGTTTGCAGCAGACGCCGGTGTATTCGTAGCGACTTCCGCAGGTAACTCTGGCCCCGGTAGTGAAACCATCGGGACACCTTCCGGGGTTCCCTGGATTACCTCGGTCGGTGCCACTGAAGACAACGAAAGTTTTGCTACCGGCATCGAGATAGAGTCTCCTGCACAACTTGCCGGTATCTTCGAGGGCCTGCAGGGTTCCGGCCCGGTGCAACTTGCGGATAGCGGTGCTATCTCTGCTTCCATCGTTGTTGCGCAACCTCTCGACGCCTGTACTCCGCTCACGAATACGGAGGCGGTGTCAGGAAATATTGCGCTGGTGATTCGCGGAACCTGTGCATTCAGTGACAAATACAATCAGGCCGCAGCAGCCGGTGCCCGCGCCATTGTGGTTTACAACGATGGCGCGGGGCCGGATCGTATCGATCCCATCACCATGTCGGCACCGGACACCACCATACCCGGTGTCATGATTCGCCATCCGGATGGTGCCGCGCTTGCCGACGCAGATTCGGCCAGCGGCACCCTCAGCCCAGAGATACAGGTATCCCGGGACAATCGCATCGCTGGATTTTCCTCCCGTGGTGCCAATGCCGGCGCGCCCGATATCATCAAGCCAGACATCGCCGCGCCCGGGGTTGCGATTCTCGCCGGTGTCTCTCCGGTGGGGTCCGGGGAAATCTATGGCGCGCTCAGCGGCACCTCGATGGCGAGTCCACACATCGCCGGTGTGATGGCGCTTCTGAAACAGGCACACCCGGACTGGACGCCGGCCATGGCGCGCTCTGCGATGATGACCACGGCACGCCAGAACCTGAAAAAGTCCTTTGGCGATACACCAGCAGACCCCTTTGATATCGGTGCGGGTATGGTGCAACCGGCCAGCGCGTTTTTCCCCGGGCTGGTATACGACGCGGGGTTCTATGATTACCTGGCCTTCCTCTGTGGTGCGGAGCTTCAGACCTCGATCGTGCCGGCGGGGGATTGCAGCTATCTCGAAGCCAACGGATTCTCGCTGGACTCCTCTGACCTGAACCTGCCATCAATCGGGATTGCAGAACTGGTGGGAAGCCAGACCGTCACGCGGCGGGTTACCAGTGTCGAGAAGGGTGTACGCTGGTATTGGGCCGAGGTGGATGCACCAGCGGGAGTCAGTGTCGAAGTATCGCCACGGATCCTGCGCCTGAAGCAGGGGGAAACAGCGACCTACCAGGTATCCTTTACCGCAACCGACGAGGCAGAGCTTGGAGAGTGGGCATTTGGATCACTCAGCTGGTCGCAGGGTTTCCGCAAGGTACGCAGCCCGATCGCCGTTCGTCCGGTACCCATTTCCACCGCAGCGGCAGTGCAGGCAGAGGGCACCGATGGGAATCTCTCAATTCCGCTGGTGTTCGGTTATCAGGGAGCTTACAGCGCGAGTATTAGCGGTCTCGCAGAGGGCATTCCCGCGCCGGGTGCGGTCGAGGATGGCCTCGACGACCTGCTCTTCTTTGAAGTGCCGGAGGGTACCAGCTTCAGCCGGTTCGCACTGTTCGATGCCGATGTAGGTGCGGGCGATGGTTCCGATGACCTCGACCTTCAGGTACTGGGCCCCCAGGCCGCGGGATGGCCGCTGGTCGGCTCCAGTGGCACACCGAGCTCGGCGGAACAGGTGGACCTATGGAATCCGGAGCCCGGCGTCTATGCGGTATTCGTTATCGACTATGCGTCGGCGCCAGGGCCCACTTCCTATACGCTCTTTAACTTCAATCTCCTGGGTGATGCGGGCAACACCCTGCTGGATGGCCCGGGTTCCGCCGCGGTCGGCGCAGCGGGGACACTGAATCTGGAGTGGATGGGCCTGAACAGCGATACCCGCGCACTGGGCATCATCTCGCACCGTGATGACAACGGCAGCATCGGCACAACGGAAGTCTCGATCAGTACGCGGTAATCGCAGCCTTCATTTAATCCATCCCGTTAAAGTCTGCCCGGTGGCCGTGAGTTTTCTCACAACCACCGGGCTTTTTTTTGCCTGGGCTAGCCAGGAGTAAAAGGTTCGCTATGGTTAATTGGTGGTCCATGCGGAAAGTTGTGTAACTGTTCGCTTCGCCAAAGCGCCCAGCTCTGCGTTGAGAAAGATTGAAATAGAACCACTATTCCTGCGCTTTCTCGCCTTGATCTGAACACTTTGGCTGTGCTCCTTAGTTACCGAACTTTCCGCATGGACCACTAGGTTGTTTGGTGCCGGTGATTTTCCCTTGTATTCCGAACACCACGAACGAACAATGGCGCCCCCTGAAAAACCGGAGTTCTCCCGTGCAGCAACTTATTCTCAATCCCCGCGCCGAGCGCCGCCTGAAGATGGGCCACCTTTGGATTTACAGCAATGAAGTGGACACCAAGCGCAGCCCGCTGAAAGGGATAGCGCCGGGAAGCCAGTGTGAAGTTCTCGAGAGTAACGGTAAGAGCCTCGGGTTCGCACTGGTCAACCCTAACCAGCTGATCTGCGCGCGACTGGTTTCCCGCAAGGGAGCATTTACCGCCAAGCAGTTGAAGCGCCGGCTGGAAAACGCACTCGCACTGCGCGAACGCTATTTCCCTCACCCCAGTTACCGGATGGTATACGGGGATTCCGACGGTTTGCCAGGGTTGGTGGTGGACCGATTCGGTAACTACCTGGTGGTGCAGATCAGTAGCTGGGGCATGGAAAACCTGGTACAGGAAATCGTCGATGCACTGACCGCGCTGGTGAAACCTGCCGGTATTCTGCTGCGCAATGATCACCAGGGCCGCAAGGTGGAAGAATTACCGGAGCTCTGTGAAGTCGCCGTTGGCGAGGTTCCGCAAATGGTGCCTTTTGAAGAGAACGGCGTGTCGCTGTTGGCACCGGTTTACCAGGGGCAGAAAACCGGTTGGTTCTACGACCACCGGGAAAACCGCGCGCGATTAAATCAGTGGGTAAAGGGTCAGCGAGTGTTGGACCTGTTTTCCTATGCCGGCGGTTGGGGTGTGCAAGCACTCGCTCACGGCGCCAGCGAGGTAACCTGTGTGGATGCGTCGGGCCAGGCGTTGGACTGGTGTGAAGAAAACGCCGCTTTGAACAATCGCAAGGACGACCTGATCACCATTCAGGGCAAGGCGATCGATGCGATGAAGGAGCTGATCGCCAGTGGCGAGCGTTACGACGCCATCGTTCTCGATCCGCCTGCATTTATCAAACGGCGCAAGGATCAGAAGTCCGGTGAGGCGGCGTATCGCCATATCAATGAACTGGCGCTGCGAATGCTGGAGAAAAACGGCCTGTTGGTGAGTGCGTCCTGTTCAATGCATCTGGAGTCGGACACTCTGCTGGAAATCCTGCGCGGTGCAGGCCGCCACCTGGATAAGAATATCAACATCATTGGCAGTGGCGGTCAGGGTGCGGATCACCCGGTGCACCCGGCGATTCCGGAAACCCGCTACCTCAAGGCGCACTTTGTGCACATGTCGGGCACCGCTCAATAATTATTTTTAGCGTACTCTTTGCGGACTCACTGGCAAAAGCCTTGAGTCCAGCGGGGTGGGTTGAACGCTATTTCTCCGTGGCTGGTTCGGCAAATGCGTCCCGCGCGATTTTTTTCAGGTGTGCGGAGAGCCCGCGCGGCCACTGTTCGGTTATACGGTAAAATGTATCGCGGTCGCCGCTGTGCAGGGCCTGTACGGCGCGGTCGTATGCTGGCAGGGATTTACCCAGCGCAGTCATGGTTCTCTCGGTCGCCTCGCGCGCTTCACGGCGCAGTGGGGACTCGGGAGCTTCGGCAGGTGACGTATCGCCGACATCAATTGCACCGAAATCTAACTGCAGCGGTTCGCTCGTTGCGTCATCGAAAATCAGCACCGATTCCAGTGCCCCTCGGCTTAGTGTCCTTTTTAACTCCTGAATAACTTCGGTGTAGTGACCCTGGGCCACCCGCTGATGTCCGTTGAAAGCGCTTACGGTACGGGACGCGTATTTTTCGGAATGGCTCACAATTCCCTCTTATATTTTTTGACCATTTGGTTAATTATTTTAAGGGGTGCTGTGAGTTTTCTGAAGCCATTGGACGAGTTTCACGCCACGCACTTGCACCCGCGGGTCCCGTTGGTTTCTGTATTTCGCGCTGGCAATAAAAAACCCCGACAGTCGCCTGCCGGGGTTTGATGCGCGGGATCAGCTTGTCAGCATTCAGAACTGGTAGCTGACGCCCACAGAAGCGGTGCGCGGACGGTTCACCCGGGCACCGTCAGGAGCACGGTTGATAATCGCCTGCTTGTCGAGCAGGTTATCGATCTTCAGGTAGGCGGCGAGGTCACTGCTGAAATCGTAGTGCGCGGCAGCGTCCATCACCCAGAGTGACTCGGTGAAGTCGTTCTGGTCGGTGTTGCCGCGGTTACAACTGGTGTTCACGCACATATCGTCCTGGAAAGCGGCGGTAAGGTTCACGCGCCAGGCGGCACCGCTGTCGATGCCGGTGGTCAGCGCAAATACGTTCTCCGGCAAATAGGCAAAGTTGTCGCCGTTCGCTAGCCCGCTTTGACCGTCGGACTCAATGTACTCGAGACTGTCTTCGCTGATTTCTGCGTCGGTGTAGGTGTAACTTGCCTGCAGGGGAATCATCCAGCCGTTATCCAGAGACCATTCACCGCGCACGCTGGCTTCCAGTCCGCGGATCTCGGACTGCCCCAGAGCATAGTTGCCACTGTCCTGACCGTTGGCGCAGGGCTGGGCCACGGAGCAGTTCTGTACGGTGCTTTCGTAGTCGCTGAAGAACGCAATCAGCTCAAGCTGCAGATTGTCGTTCAGCAGGCGGAAACCGCCTTCGTAGTTGGTGGACAGGTCACCGGCTTCGCCATCGGAGGAGCCGCTACCGGGAGGCGCGAAGCCGCGGTGCACACCCGCAAGCAGGGTCAGCGCGTCGCTCACCGCATAGGTCACACCCAGCCCTGGCAGCCATTCATTCATGGCGTTGGAACGGCTGCTGCCCTCCTCGGTGCGCTCATTGTTTTCATAGCGCTGCTGGCGGGTTTCCAGGTCTTCGTAACGGAGGGCTGCGGTCAGCGCCAGGGCATCGTTTACCTGGATCTGGTCGTACACAAACAGGGAAGTCGCGTCGGCTTTGCCGACTCGGTTGTTGCTTGAGCTCGGGTCGCTAATACCCTGAAATACCAGCTCGCCGTCGATCTGGCTGTAATTCTCTACCGGCTGAAAGCGATCCACATCGTCGTAGTGATCGCGCACGCCGAATTGCAGATCGTGGGCGATGCTGCCTGTCTCCAACTGTAAGCTAGCGCTTACTTGCACACCACGGGACACGTAGGTGCGGTCGTTGTGCTTGATGCCCACGTTGTCGTAATCCATGGTGCCATCGAGCACCGCCTGGGCGTCGGCATCGCCGGCGTTCGCCTGATCGATGAGATTGCCCAGGCTGACCTTGAACCAGTCGCGTTTGAATTTGTTGTAGTAGGCCTGGGTGTTCAGGCTGAAGTCGTCGCTTAGCGCAATCGTGTGATTCAGCTGCACGGTGCTGTGGCGATTTTCCATTTCATCCAGGGCGCTGATACCGTAGCGGCGGTTAGGGTCCTTTTGGAGATCGGCATCGGTCAGCCCGAGATAGCTCATACCGGACTCTTCTTCCGAATACTGCAGCTTGATATCCAGCTGCTGGGCGTAGGCCGCACCCTGCGCTGAATTCAAGCGGCCTTTCACCAGGTAATCTTCTTTGGCGATATCGGCACTTCCCGCGCGATCGATATCGCGGAAGCCATCTGCCTGTTGCTGGTGTGTTTCCACCAACCAGCCACTGGTTTCGGTACTGCTGCCGTAATAGGTGTGCAGACGGTTTTCACCAAACTGGCCAGCTTCCAGCTGCACCTTACCTGTGCTGCCATCGGGGATTTGGGTGCTCACCATGTTCAGCGCACCGCCCACGGTGAAAGGGCCGTACTTGAGCGTGGTGGGGCCCTTGAGGACCTCAATCGCCTGCAGGCGTCCTGCGGTGGGGAAATAATAGGCTTCCGGGGCAGAATATGGGGCCGGTGCTACCAGTACGCCGTCTTCTAACAGCGAGATCTTGCCGGAGCGTTCGCCGAAGGCACCGCGGATACCGATATTCGGGCGCAGGCCGTAACCGTCTTCCTCACGCAGGTAGATCCCCGGCACATTGCGCAGCATGCGATTGATATCGACAAATTCGAATTTTTCCAGATCTTCGGCACTGACCAACTGCGCTGAGCCGGGCAGTTTGTGCAGCTGCTCGCTGTTACCCAGCACCGATATGGTTTCCAGGGGTTCGTAGGTCTCTGCCACGGCAGCATTGGCGCTCAAACCGGCAAACATGGCAATCGAAAGTGGGGCGAGGGAAAAACGGGCCATTGGCTCTCCTTAGTCCAGGTCTCTCATCAATATTATTAATGAGAACGATTATATTTTTTTAAAACACTTATGTCACGCAGGACATGGACTTTTACTTGTACGTGTGTTCAAGGTTTTGGAGGCACTTGGTGCGAGCCTACTATGGGGCGTTACATCCCTTGCTTCGATGTGGGAGCCTCTATGCTGAGACCGATACAGGAATCGGATATCGAGCGCCTACTGCAGCTCTGGCTGCACCTGGCCTGTAGCAGTCACCCGAGCCTGCCGGTGAGTTACTGGACCGATCAGGGAAAGGCAATGCGCCGGCGGCTTCGGGAGCAGTGCCGGTTTGGCACAGCACCAGACCTGGCGTCCAGTAATCACTGGGTTTATACCCGGGAGGACAGCAGAATACCGGAGGGTTTGGTAACGATTACCGAAAATCGACAGGTGGACACGATTTTCGTCTCGCCCGGGGAACAGGGGCACGGGGTAGGCAGCGAGCTAATGGCTCAGGCAAAATTCGGGCGTTTACAGCTCGAGACTTCGGTTCTGGAAGAAAATCTGCGCGGCCGCTATTTCTTGCAGCAGCATGGCTTCAGCGAGGCGGAAAGGGTCTTCAACGCGGCGGCGAACCAGGACGAAATTACCATGCACTGTCGGGTTGCGTAGCGCTGCCGTTATCGCGCCGTAAAAAAAGCCCGGTCGATACTATCGACCGGGCTTTTGTGCATTGGTCTTGTGCCGGATTGTGCGGCACAAGGACAACTCAGACGTCGAGGTTCTCGACGGCCAGAGCATTGCTCTCGATAAACTCGCGACGAGGTTCTACCTGATCTCCCATGAGGGTGGTAAAGATCTGGTCCGCGGCAATGGCGTCTTCCACGGTCACCTGCAGCATGCGACGGGTTTCCGGGTTCATGGTGGTATCCCACAACTGCTCCGGGTTCATCTCCCCCAGACCTTTATAACGCTGGATGCTGTAACCGCGACGGCTTTCGTTCATCAGCCAGCCCAGCGCTTCGGGGAAGCTGTATACCGGCTGCTGCTTTTCGCCGCGCTGGATATAAGCGCCCTCTTCCAGCAGGTCCTGCATCTTTTCACCCAGCTGACAGATAGCGCGGTACTCGGCGGAGTCGAAGAATTCGTGGCTCACGGTATAGCGGCTGCTGACGCCGTGGGCCACGATATCGATAGTGGGCAGGTACAGGTTGCGCTCGCTGTCTTCAGTGACGGAAACACTGTGCCGACGGCCGCCTCCCTCGCCTTCCTGCTCCAGTCGTGCCTGCAGTTTTTCTCCCCACTGATTCATGGCTTCGCTGGACTGCAGGTCTTCCGCTTTTACACTCGGCAGGTAAACCATGCTCTGCAGCACCTCTTGCGGGTACAGGCGTGACAGTCGGTCAATGGTGGCCATAACGGCGCGGTATTCCTTCACCAGGGACTCCAGGGCGGTACCGGACAGTCCCGGAGCCTCCGGGTTCACAAACAGTGTGGCGCTTTCCAGAGCCGCGTTGGTAAGGAACTGGGTCAGCGCAGCCTCATCCTTCAGATACTGTTCCTGCTTACCCTTGCCGATCTTGTACAGTGGTGGCTGGGCGATAAATATGTGGCCGCGCTCGATCAGCTCCGGCATCTGACGGAAGAAGAAGGTCAGCAGCAGGGTGCGGATGTGCGCACCATCGACGTCGGCATCCGTCATGATGATGATGGAGTGATAACGCAGCTTGTCCGGGTTGAATTCGCTCTTGCCGATACCACAGCCCAAAGCGGTAATCAGGGTGCCCACTTCCGCGCTCGAGAGCATTTTGTCGAAACGCGCCTTCTCCACGTTCAGGATCTTGCCCTTCAGTGGCAGGATCGCCTGGGTGCGGCGATCGCGGCCCTGCTTCGCGGATCCGCCGGCGGAGTCACCCTCCACCAGATACAGTTCAGACAGCGCCGGGTCTTTCTGCTGACAGTCGGCGAGCTTGCCGGGCAGGCCGGCAATATCCAGAGCACCCTTGCGGCGGGTCATCTCACGGGCCTTGCGCGCCGCCTCACGAGCGCGGGCGGCATCGATCATTTTTCCCACAACAGCCTTGGCTTCCTGTGGGTTTTCCAGCAGGTAGTCGTTAAATGACAGTCCCATTTCCTGCTCAACCGCGGGCTTTACCTCGGAGGAAACCAGCTTGTCCTTGGTCTGGGAGGAGAATTTCGGGTCCGGTACTTTCACGGAAATGATCGCCGTCAGACCTTCGCGGGCGTCGTCACCGGTGGTGCTGACCTTGTCCTTCTTGCCCACACCTTCTTTTTCGATGTAGTTATTCAGGCCGCGGGTCAGCGCGGCGCGGAAGCCCGCCAGGTGGGTACCACCGTCCCGCTGCGGGATATTGTTGGTGTAACAGTAAATGTTTTCCTGGAAGGAATCGTTCCACTGCAGCGCCACTTCGACCGCGATGCCGTCTTCACGCTGGTTTTGGAAGTGCAGCACCTTGTTGATCGGCGTCTTGTTCTGGTTCAGAAACTCCACAAACGCGCGCAGACCGCCTTCGTATTCGTAGATTTCCTCCTTACCAGAGCGCTCATCACGCAGCACGATCCGTACACCGGAGTTGAGGAAGGACAGCTCACGCAGACGCTTGGCCAGCTGCTCGAAATGGAACTCGATATTGGTAAAGGTATCCGCAGAAGGCTTGAAGTGAACCGCGGTACCGGTCGTTTCACTGTCACCTACCACGCTCAGCGGTGCATCAGGCACGCCGTGGCGATATACCTGCTCGTGAATCTTGCCACCGCGACGGATGGTCAGTTTCAACTCTTCAGACAAGGCGTTCACTACAGAGACCCCCACTCCGTGGAGGCCGCCCGACACCTTGTAGGTGTTGTCGTCGAACTTACCGCCGGCGTGGAGCACGGTCATGATGACCTCTGCGGCGGAAACACCCTCCTCCGGGTGCATTTCTGTTGGAATTCCGCGGCCATTATCGGACACGCTGACAGATTCATCGGGATGAATGGTTACCCGAATTTCGTCGCAGTGTCCTGCCAGGGCTTCGTCGATGGAGTTGTCCACCACTTCGAACACCATATGGTGGAGGCCGGTGCCATCATCGGTATCGCCGATATACATTCCCGGGCGCTTTCGCACCGCATCCAGGCCTTTGAGTACCTTGATGCTACTGGAATCGTAGTTATTCTCTTGCGACATTCTGTTGCTCCATTCGCGCCGGCACCATTGCCTGGCCTGCTGTGTTCAGTATTCCGGTAATTTGTTGCGCGCCGGGCGCTAATACTGCCGGCTCGCTTCCCAACCACCAATCCATTGCTGTTTGGTTTGTTTGTTTCCCCCTCGTCCGGGGAGAAATACGCTTCAGACTTGTAGCTATCTCCTAGCGATCGCCTGGCGCCTCAGCAGCGCTTACCACCCCATGTTCCACGTGGAACATTTTCGGCCGCCCCCATTCACCCGGCAGCGCCAGCCACGGCTGAGCGGTCACACTGGGCTCAATCCCCGTAACCAGCACCTGGCTGGCACAATCACTTACCCAGCGGGCAAACAATGCCTGATTGTCCTGATCGAGCTCAGATGGCAAGTCATCTACCAGAAAGACCGGTTTATCATCGCCTCCGACCACCGATGCCATGGCTGTTCGCAGCGCGCAAACGGCCATTTTCTGCTGACCTCGAGAAAGGACCACGTGAGCGGGCTGACCGTGAATGGCAAACCTCAAGTCGGCCCTGTGTGGTCCAACGCGGCTAAACCCCTGCTCTATATCGCCTTCCCGAGCCGCTTCGAATGCATCTCCGAACGCCAGATCCTTCTTCCAGCCGCTCCGATATCCAAGTTGAAGATCTCCAAAGACATCTCCTGGTAGATCCCCGAGCCGCTGGTGAAAAAGGACTTTCAGTCTCTCGAATACGCCGCGCCGGAGTTCATCTACCACTTCGCCACTCTGTAGCAGCTGCTGCTCCCAAGGAGCAAGCAAATTGGAGTCAATTTTACCACGACGAAGCAGTGCATTGCGTTGCTTTAACGCGCTTTGATACACCTTCCAGTGCGTGGAAAACGAATGTTCCACGTGGAACACTGACCAGTCCAGGAGCTGACGACGAACACCCGGACCACCGTCCAGCGCGGAAAAACTTTCACTATTGATAACCTGCAACGGCAGACACGCCGCCAGCTGAGAACTGGTGTCAGCGGCAACCCGATTAATCCGTATCCGGCTTTGACCATCGCGACGCTTCTCTACACCGAGCGATACCCCCCCTGCCAGGCGACCGAATACCGCCAGCGACTCTTCGCCGTAGCGGATAACCGTCTGGCTCTGCCGGGAACGAAAAGAACGCCCGCTGGCCAGCATATGCACTGCCTCGAGCAACGAGGTCTTACCACTGCCGTTCAAGCCGCAAAACAGGCTGACACAGCCGTCAATGGCAAGGTCGCCCTGCCGAATATTCCGGAAATTGTTAAGAACCAGACGACTCAGTGCCACCGGAAACACCTCACTGATATACCGGCAGCCGATTCCTCTACTCTCTTTTTCAGGGCCGGTAATCCCGGGCAAATACGAAAAGACCGCCAACCAAAATGGAAGGCGGTCTTGTTCTGTGGTCCAGGTTGCGGGATCAATCTAAGCACTCGCGATGGTTTTCTGTGCCTCGATCTACAATCAGAGGCGCATCGGCATAATCACATATACCGCATCGCCCTGCTCGGGCTGCTGTAAAAGCGCGCTGCTATTTGCGTCACCCAGACCGATCCGAATCTGATCGCTGTGAATGGCACCGGTGACATCAAGCAGGTAGCCGACATTAAAGCCGATCTCCAGCGGATCACCGTGGTAATCCACCATAAGCTGCTCTTCCGCTTCTTCCTGCTCAGGGTTATTGGCAACAATCTGCAACAACCCCTCGGACAACTGCAGGCGCACACCGCGATACTTTTCATTGGAGAGAATCGCAGCGCGCTGGAACGCCTGCCGCAGGGCAAGACGATCGGCAAAGACTTCATTACCGGTACCCCGAGGCAGTACCCGCTCGTAATCCGGGAACTTGCCATCCACCAACTTGGACGTGAACGTGAAGGGGCCGCATACCACGCGAATATGGTTATTCCCGAGCACGACGTCGGCGCTTGCATCGCTGTCTTCGAGCAGACGCGCCAGTTCGAGAACGCCCTTGCGCGGCACAATCGCCTGCACAGGGGAATCGACATTCAGTCCGGGCGCATCGCGATCACACAGCGCCAGGCGGTGACCGTCGGTCGCCACCGCACGCAGCTGTTGCGGACGGCACTCCAGCAAAAGGCCATTCAGGTAGTAACGCACGTCCTGCTGCGCCATGGCAAAACCGGTGGCATCAATAAGGCGGCGAATTTCGCGCTGCGAGATAGAGAAGCGGCTCTGTGCAGTGGTTTCTTCCTGATTAGGGAAGTCACTGGCCGGCAGCGTAGACAACTGATAGCGGCTGCGACCACTGCGCAATACCAGGCGCTCACCATCGCGCTCAAACTTCAGCTCGGAACCATCTGGCAGGGAGCGGCAGATATCCAGCAACTTGCGCGCGGGAACGGTGACCTCACCCTCAAGTTCCGCCGGCTGATCCAGCTGCAGGCGGCCAACAATTTCAACTTCCAGATCGGTACCGGTCAGCGAGAGCTCCTGCCCCTGCAGTTGCATCAGCACGTTGGCCAATACGGGCAGGGTCTGGCGCTTTTCTACCACGCCAGCCACCAGCTGCAAGGGCTTTACCAGGGCATCACGGCTTACGCTGAATTTCATAAATATCGCCTTGATCTACGTTAGGTCGTTCTTGTTGTTACGCGACTGCGAACCATACAGCCGCGAAAATTCAATAAATATCAATAACTTAAGTGGTCAGAGAGCGGGTAAGCAGGCGCACATCCTCGCGAATATCGCCGTCGGACTCCTGCAGCTCCTTGATCTTGCGGCAGGCGTGCAACACCGTCGTGTGATCGCGCCCACCAAAAGCGTCGCCGATTTCCGGCAGGCTGTGGTTGGTCAGCTCTTTCGCCAGCGACATTGCCACCTGGCGCGGGCGCGCGACCGATCGACTGCGACGCTTCGACAGCAGATCCGCCACCTTGATCTTGTAATACTCCGCTACCACGCGCTGAATATTGTCGATACTTACCAACCGATCCTGCAACGCCAGCAGGTCTTTCAGCGCCTCACGCACCAGAATATCGTCAATCGCGCGGCCGGTGAACTGGGCATTCGCAATTACCCGCCGCAGCGCACCTTCCAGTTCGCGAACGTTCGAGCGAATGCGCTGAGCGATAAAAAACGCCGAATCGTGAGGCAAATCCACACCCACCTGTTCGGCCTTTTTCATCAAAATGGCCACACGCGTTTCCAGCTCCGGCGGCTCAACCGCCACCGTAAGACCCCAACCGAAACGCGACTTGAGGCGCTCTTCAAGGCCGTCGATTTCCTTGGGGTAACGATCGCAGGTAAGAATGATTTGCTGCCCGCCTTCCAACAACGCGTTGAAAGTATGAAAAAATTCTTCCTGGGAGCGCTCTTTACCGGCGAAAAACTGAATGTCATCGATCAGTAGTGCGTCGACGGAACGGTAATAGCGTTTGAAATCACTGATGGCGTTAAGCTGCAGTGCCTTCACCATATCCGCAACAAATCGCTCAGAATGCAGATACACCACCTTGGCGTTGGGGTTGCGCTCCACCAGAGCATTGCCCACGGCGTGCATCAAGTGGGTCTTACCCAAGCCGACCCCGCCATATATAAACAGCGGGTTATAGGCGCCACCGGGGTTATCCGCGATCTGCTGCGCCGCGGCGAGGCCCAACTGGTTCGACTTACCCTCCACGAAGGACGCGAAGGTGAACCCGCGGTTCAACGCGCTGCCGTGCTTGATGGCACCCTCAACCTCAACCTTGCGCTGACCCGTGCCGTTAACCGGCACCGGCGGCACTGCCGCATCACCGCCATGCAGGTCCGCGGGCAGCTTCTCCGCCGCGGTCAGCGCATCGGCCCCGGCCTCTTCCGCCGCCAGATTACTGTGAGCCTCCATGCCGGGCAGGCTGCGGTTCACAGGAACCGACTGGGGCGGCTGTACCGGCGGCGCAACCGGGACAGACCGCTCGTGCACGGTGGCGCGACGGCCGGGACTTCCCCCGGTAACCGCCGCGGTAGCGGCGCCGTAGCCCGGCGCCGCCATCCCGCCGGCACTGCCCGAAACGGAATGACCAGCACCTTCGGGTGCACGGGAGTAACCCCCAAATCCAGTGGACTGACCATGGCCACCTTGCGGCGGCCCGCCATAAGTCGCATCGCCATTCAGGCTGCGACGAAAACGGGAGGTGCGCCGATCCAGCGCAACAACTTCGACCGGCACGGAGCGGCCGGCAAACTGCTGAACCAGCTCGCGAATCCGATCGAGAAACTTGTCACTCACCCAGTTGAGGATAAAACGGTTGGGCGCAACCAGGCGCAACTCCCCTTCGGAGCTGTCATCACTGACGCGAAGCGGCCGAATCCAGGTGCTGAATTGCTGCGGTGGCAGCTCATCCTGTAAACAGGCAGCACACTGCTTCCAGACGGAATCAGACAAGGAACCCCCTAAAAAGACGGAAAGAGGT
This sequence comes from Microbulbifer sp. ABE4_465, assembly GCF_056160765.1. Taxonomy (NCBI): domain Bacteria; kingdom Pseudomonadati; phylum Pseudomonadota; class Gammaproteobacteria; order Cellvibrionales; family Microbulbiferaceae; genus Microbulbifer; species Microbulbifer sp. ABE4_465. The sequence continues at coordinate 29,010 of NZ_JBSWXV010000004.1, read as the reverse complement.
GTAACTGCGCCCGGAAAACACCGGCCCAACCGCATACTGTGGACCGCCCCCAAAAAACGCCGGGCATCACCTCAAAAGAAGGGCGACAGTATATCTGTTAGACCAGGGGTTATCCACAATTCACCTCAAATTGGGGACAAGTTTTCCGCGGGAAAGCCTTGAAATATCAAACACTTGACCACTAAGTGAGCGAGCAGACCTACCCGTGCAGGGAAAGTTATCCACACCAACCTGTGAATATCATGGGACCAACCGGTGTACTCCCACGAATATTGCCTGCAATACAATCACTTAGCATTTTTGCGCCAAAATCCACCCCAATCGCGTGTCCCGCGTTAGACGAGCGCGGGCGCACACGTCGATTTCCAGACTCTATATAAGGAAACAAGAACCCGACGCGCAGCCAGGCAACCGCCGATGAACCCAGAGCAATTGCTCAACCAATAATCACTACCCGATCGTTGCTTTGACTGGCTTCTTTCTATACAATCCGCCGCCTTCGCAGTGCATAGCCCGCTCCGAAGTTCGCCCACGCCGACAGGAAGGGCAAGCCGCTAACGGGCTAATGCCAAACGCGGTAAAGAATTACCCAAACTTCCCGGACACAACTCCAGGACAACAATCCAGGTAGTAATACGATGAAACGTACATTTCAGCCAAGCAACTTGAAGCGCGCTCGCACCCACGGTTTCCGTGCCCGTATGGCCACCAAAAACGGCCGTAAGATTCTGGCTCGTCGCCGCGCCAAAGGCCGCAAGGTTCTGTGCGCCTAAGATTGCCGCCTAGCGAGCAACCTTATACTTGCCACTGAATCACTATGCAGTGCCCACGCAGCGACTTCGCATTCGCCAAGCCGCTGCGGCTGCTCAATGCGGCGCAGTATCGCGCCGTTTTTGATTCTGCGCCGGTTCGTGCCGCGCAACCCCAATTCCTGATCCTCGCCCGCCCCAACGAGCTGCAGCATCCCAGGCTCGGCCTCGTTATTGCCAAAAAGCACGTCCGCAACGCCACCGACCGCAATCGCATCAAACGCATTGCCCGGGAAACCTTCCGTCTGCGTCAGCACGAACTGTTTCCGCTGGATGCGGTAGTCCTCGCCCGTGGGGGAGCCGGCGAGCTGGACAATGAAGCGCTGGGCAAGATTTTCAACAAACTGTGGCGCAAGCTCGACCAGCGCGCACGGGACCCCCAGCCCCAGCAGAATAGCGGTCAAAACCGCGGCCGCAGCAAACCACAGCGGCGTAAACCGGGCGGCAAACGGCACGGACCAAAACAGTCCTCTAGCCAAACCTCGGCGAAAACACCGCCACAAAAAGCATCAAAACCCGCGGGCAGTGACCAGTGACCTGGCTGGCCATCAAGCTGATCCACCTTTACCGGCTGATTGCCAGCCCCTGGGTCGGCAACCAGTGCCGTTTCTACCCCACCTGCTCCCGTTATGCTGAAGAAGCATTAAACACACACGGATTCTGCAAAGGGGGTTATTTAACCCTGCGTCGCCTTATAAAATGCCACCCCTGGCACCCGGGGGGGCTCGACCATGTCCCACCCGCGGCGCAAGCACCCGAATCACCGGCGACCGTCGAGGCGCCGCCCAAGCAACAAGGCTAACGACATAATGGATTGGCAACGCTACACGCTGGTCGGCGGCATCGCCGCGGTCCTTCTGGCATTGATTTATCAATGGAATGCTTACGAAGAGCAACACGCCCCCGCCATTGACCAGAAAACCGTGGTGCATCACCAGAGCGCCGATACGGAAACCCTACCCAGCAGCCAGGCCCAGTCGAGCACCCGCGGTGCCGGCAGCGAACTGCCCGAAGGCGCCATGCCGGAAGTGGGCACCAGTGACCAGCCAAAGCTGATCACCGTCAACACGGACACCCTGAGCCTGTTGATCGACCCCCACGGCGGCGACATTGTGAAAGTCGCACTGCGCGAGTTTTACGAACAAATTGACACCCCGGACCGACCTCTAATTCTGCTGAACCAGACCCGCAGCCACACCTATGTGGCCAAGAGCGGTCTGGTCGGCGGCAAAGGCAACTGCTCCGCCGGCCGCCCGGTATTCACCAGTGACGCCAGTGAATACGCCCTGCAGGAAGGCAAAGACGTTCTCACCGTTGACCTGAAACAGTCTCAGGGTGATATCGGATTTACCAAGCGCTTCACCTTTACCCGTGGCGACTACCTGGTGAAAGTCTCCTACCTGGTGGATAACGGTCGCGACAAACCATTGCTCGCTGGCATGTGCGGCGAAATCGTGCGCGACAGCCTGGAGCCGCCGGTGGATATGGGCATCGGCATGTCCCCGTTCCTGGGTGCGGCCCTGCACACCAACGAAGAAAACTACTTCAAGCAGGACTTTGAAGACATCACCAAAAAGCCCACCACCGAAACCATCGAGGGCGGCTGGGTAGCCATGGTGCAGCACTACTTCCTGAGTGCCTGGGTGCCGGACCAACAGCTTCAGAACACCTACAAACTGCAACCCATCGGCAACGGCCTGTACAGCATGGGCTTCAGCAGCCCGCCCCTACGCATTGATCCGGGCCAGAACGGCAGCGTCGAAGCTTCTTTCTATGTGGGCCCGAAAGATGTCTATCGCCTGGAAGAGATTTCCCCCTACCTGGATCTGACCGTGGATTACGGTTGGCTGTGGTGGCTGGCCAAGCCGATGTTCCGCGTGCTGCACTGGATTCACGAGCACCTGATCGCCAACTGGGGCTGGTCCATCATTCTGCTGACGGTATTTATCAAGGCGCTGCTGTACCCGCTATCCGCCGCCGGCCTGAAGTCCATGGCGCGCATGCGCAAGTTTGCGCCGCAGATGAAGAAACTGCAGGAGCAGTACAAGGACAACCGCCAGAAACTGGCGGAAGAGACCATGAAGCTGTACCGCCGGGAGAAGATCAATCCGGTGGGTGGCTGTCTGCCCATTCTGCTGCAGATGCCGGTGTTTATCGGTCTCTACTGGATGCTGATGGAGACGGTGGAGCTGCGCCACGCACCGTGGATTTTGTGGATTCACGATCTGTCGGTGAAGGATCCCTACTTTATCCTGCCGGTTATCATGGGCGCCTCCATGTGGCTGATGCAGAAACTGCAGCCGCAACCCACGGATCCAACCCAGGCGAAGATCATGCAGCTGATGCCGATCATGATGACTTTCTTCTTCCTGTGGTTCCCGGCTGGCCTGGTACTGTACTGGATCGCGAACAACCTGATCTCCATCGCCCAGACCTGGTTTATCAACAAGCAGGTTGAGGCGGCAGGGGCCACCAGCAAGTAACAGGCACCAGTAAATAACTGCCAGCAGTTACATTCCATATAGAAAGGGCCGCAACTAGCGGCCCTTCTACTATGTGCACTAAAACCAGGTGCACTAAAACTCCCAAGCGCGCATAGACTCAAACGTATGTCCCAGCAAAGCCTCAGCAAAGACACCATCGCCGCCGTCGCCACCCCTCCCGGACGTGGCGGCATTGGCGTGATTCGCCTCTCCGGCCCGAGGGCAAAAAACATTGGTGAACAGCTGAGCAACCGCCCCTTCAAGCCCCGCTTTGCACACTACTGCGATTTCATCCACCGGGAGCAACTGCTGGATCAGGGCCTCGCCCTCTTCTTCCCCGGCCCCAACTCGTTTACCGGCGAAGACGTGGTGGAACTGCAGGGACATGGCGGACCGGTGATTCTGGATACGCTGATGTCCGCACTGCTGGAACTGGGCGCGCGGCAGGCGCGCCCGGGGGAATTTTCCGAGCGCGCTTTCCTCAACGACAAGTTGGATTTAGCGCAGGCGGAGGCCATTGCGGACCTGATTGACGCCGGTAGCGCCCAGGCGGCGCAGAATGCCCTGCGTTCGCTGCAGGGTGTTTTCTCCGAAAAAATCGAAGAGTTAGCCACACACTTAACTCATTTACGCATATATGTCGAAGCATCGATCGATTTTCCGGAAGAAGAAATCGATTTTCTCGCAGACGGCAAGGTCGCAGCGGATATCGAGGCGCTACTCGCGCAACTGGACCGCGTGGAGGCACAGGCACGCCAGGGCACCATCATGCGGGAGGGTATGCAGGTGGCCATTGCCGGCAAACCCAACGCGGGCAAGTCCAGCCTGCTGAATGCACTGGCGGGTAAAGACACCGCAATCGTCACCGATATTGCCGGTACCACCCGGGACGTACTGCGGGAACATATCCATATCGACGGCATGCCCCTGCACATTGCAGACACCGCCGGGTTGCGGGAATCCCCGGATCAGGTGGAACAGATTGGTATGCAGCGTGCCTGGGATGAAATTCGCAGTGCGGACCGGGTGTTGCTGGTGGTGGACGCTGCCGAACTGAGCAGCCTGGATCCCGACAAAGCCTGGCCGGATTTCACCGCGCAACTGCCGGACCTGGAAAAGCTTACTTTGGTAGTAAACAAAATTGATCTCACCGATTACACCCCCGGCCTGCAGGCACACAGCGACGGCGTACCCATCGTCGCCATCAGCGCCCGCACCGGTGCCGGTATCGAGGCCCTGCAGCAGCACCTGAAACAGTGCATGGGGTATCGCGCAGGAAACGAAGGGACCTTTAGTGCCCGCCGTCGCCACCTGGATGCGCTGGCACGGGCGCGCAGTTTTATCGTGGAAGGTCAGGCTCAACTGAGTGCCGCTGGCGCCGGCGAGCTGTTGGCGGAGGACCTGCGTCAGGCACAGCAGGCACTGGGAGAAATCACCGGCACCATGACCGCCGACGAACTACTGGGCAAAATTTTCGGCAGCTTCTGTATCGGAAAATAACCGCTACACGGCGCCCGCAATTACGGAATCTTGCGGTTGCGCCCCGCCAGTACCCCGCAAACGGCCATCAACAAGGTCAAACCGACACCGACCACCAGTGGCGCCTGCCAGCTTTGCCACTGTTCGTGCAGGGCACCACTCATCGTTGGGCCACAGGCGGCGAGCAGATACCCCAGAAACTGCGCCATTCCGGACAGGCTGGCCGCGTGCGCCACACTGCCCGTCCGAAATGCCATAAACATGATGGCCAACAGGAAACAACCACTGGAACCAAATCCGAACAGTGCCACCCACAGCGCAGCCAGTGCCGGATGAAAAAGCAGGCCAAGCAATGCCGCCGTCATCAACAGTGCCATTGCCGCGGCCATCAAGCGCTGATCGCTGAATCGCGCAATTACCGGCCCCAGAAAAAGGCCCGGCAGGGCCGATGCCAACTGCATTTCCCCATGCAGGGACCCCGCCACCACCGCGGTAAAACCCGCATCCGTCAAGATCGCCGGCAGCCAGCTCGCCATGGAATAGAACATTACCGAGTTAAACCCGAGATACAGGGTGATCTGCCAGGCGATGGACGAGCGCCACAATGCTTTCGACGAGTATTCCACCAGCGGTGCACTCACCGGTGACACCGTGGCGCTGGCAACCCTTGCGACCCGCTGAGCACGCAGAGACCAAACAACCAGGGCGAGCAACGGCAGCATAGCCACCGCCAGAAGCCCCGCTTGCCACCCAAACCAGAGTGCCAGCGGCACCGCGCACACCGATGCCAGCGCACCCGCTGTCCCCATGGAAATACCGCTGACACTGGTGGCCTGGGCGACATTCTCCGGGAAATCCGTTTTCACCAGGCTCGGCAACAACACATTCCCAAGCGCAATTCCCGCGCCTATTACCGCAGTGCCGGCGAACAGTGCGGTGACTGAGCCTGCGGAGCGCAGCAGGACCCCGGTGAAAATGGCCACCAGTGCTAAAAAGATCGTCGCCGTCAGGCCCCAACGCCGGGCAATAGATGCCGCACACAGAGACCCCGCGCTAAACATCAGCAACGGCAGCGTGGTCAGCAACCCTGCCGTAGAAGCATCCAGAGCCAGCTGTGACTGAAGAGTTCCAATCAGTGGCCCCACCCCGGTTACCGGCGCGCGCAGGCAAGCCGCCATCAGCACAAGGCCGGCGTATAACAGCAATGGGTTGACTGTCTGTGGGGGAGTTTGGGTCTTCTGTACCACTAAACGAGGTCCAATATCGAGGTGAGTGACGGGGGCGCGCATTCTTCAACACAGCTCCCCCCCATACAAGTCACAAGAGTTGCCCACATCAATCCACAAGGTTATCCAGATCGACCACCTATCCAACCTTGCTACACAGCAATTTATCCCGGAAAACCACAGACTTATTCACAGTTGCAAAATTAACGGCGCTCAAAAACACAGCTGTGGACAAAACACGGGATGACCCCCTGCTTAACCCGGTACGAAAACGGGGACAATTAGACCGGATGATCAATAACGGAAAAGTTATCCCGCTCGTCCACACGCCCCTACCGTAGTTTTACCCTTGTAAAAGCAGGGGTTTACAGGGTAGTTATCATCCCCATAAGGCTTTGTTTTTAAAAGGTTTTTTAGCGATATACATAAAACCACCCCCCCTATATAACAACAACAAACATAAACACGTACTTATACGTAAGGTATGTATAACTTTATTTATGTATAGATAAGAAAGCGAAAAACGAATTTTCTAAATGCCGCTTTTTTGCACAGCTCAACACCCCTATAATGTGCGGCCGAATTTTTCCCTGATTACCCTTGTCAGTGGCAAGCTGACACCAGAGCTGGATCCTATGGACTACCCCACGCAATATGATGTGATCGTGATTGGCGGCGGACACGCTGGCACCGAGGCGTGCCTGGCGGCGGCGCGCATGGGGAGTCGTACCCTGCTGTTGACCCACAACATCGAGACCCTGGGTCAAATGTCCTGTAATCCCGCCATCGGCGGCATCGGCAAGAGCCATCTGGTGAAGGAGGTCGACGCACTCGGCGGCGCCATGGCGACCGCCACCGACCTCGGTGGTATCCAGTTTCGGGTGCTGAATGCGCGCAAGGGCCCCGCGGTGCGCGCCACCCGCGCCCAGGCCGACCGTGCCCTGTACAAGGCGGCGATTCGCAATATTCTCGAGAACCAGCCCAGTCTGGATATCTTCCAGCAGGCCGCGGACGACCTGATTGTCGAAAATGACCGCGTTTGCGGTGTGGTTACCAACGCGGGGCTGCGTTTCCTCGGCAAAACCGTGGTGATCACTGCCGGCACCTTCCTCGGCGGGCGCATTCATATCGGCCTCGACAACCATTCCGGTGGTCGCGCCGGGGATCCGCCTTCCATCGCCCTCGCCGAGCGCCTGCGTTCGCTGCCGTTCCGGGTAGAGCGCCTGAAGACCGGTACCCCGCCCCGTATCGATGCGCGCTCCGTGGACTTCTCCGGCCTGGAGGAGCAGTGGGGAGACGAGCCGCTTCCGGTCATGTCGTATCTCGGCAATCGCGAGCAGCACCCGCAGCAGGTGTGTTGCTGGATTACCCACACCAACGAACGCACCCACGAGATTATTCACGGCGGCCTGGATCGCTCGCCCATGTATTCCGGGGTGATCGAAGGCATTGGCCCGCGCTACTGCCCGTCCATCGAGGACAAGGTTCACCGCTTTGCGGACAAGAGCAGCCACCAGATCTTTATCGAGCCCGAGGGCCTGACCACCAACGAGCTCTACCCCAACGGCATCTCCACCAGTCTGCCGTTCGACGTGCAGATGAACCTGGTGCGTTCCATCAAGGGCTTCGAGAACGCGCATATCACCCGCCCGGGCTACGCCATCGAATACGACTTTTTCGATCCGCGGGATTTGCTGCCGTCGCTGGAAACCAAATTTATCGGCGGGCTGTATTTTGCCGGCCAGATCAATGGCACCACCGGCTACGAGGAGGCCGCTGCCCAGGGGCTGCTGGCGGGTGCCAATGCGGCCCTTCAGGCCCACGACAAAGACGCCTGGTCCCCGCGCCGCGACGAGGCCTACCTGGGCGTACTGGTGGACGACCTGATCACCAGCGGCACCAAAGAGCCTTACCGCATGTTTACCAGCCGCGCGGAATACCGCCTGCTGCTGCGGGAAGACAATGCCGACCTGCGCCTGACCGAGAAGGGCCGCGAGCTGGGCCTGGTGGACGATGTGCGCTGGCAGGCCTTCTGTGAAAAGCGCGAGGCCATCGAGCGCGAGCAACAGCGCCTCAAGGAAACCTGGATCCAGCCGGGTACCGATGCGGCGAAAACCGTCGAGCAGAAACTGCCGCAGCCGCTGGCCCGGGAGTACAGCCTTCAGGACCTGCTGAAGCGCCCGGAACTGGAATACGAAGACGTAGCCAATCTCAGCGGCGAAGCCGTCAGCGATGAGTGGGTCGCGGAGCAGGTAGAAATTTCCGCCAAGTACGCCGGTTATATCGACCGCCAGCGCGACGAAATCGAGCGTCTGCAGGCCTACGAGGACACCCCGCTGCCGGTGGATTTTGATTACGCCGGCGTTTCCGGCCTCTCCAACGAGGTGATCCAGAAACTGAGTGATGCGCGCCCGGACACCCTGGCCCGCGCCGGCCGCGTGCCCGGTGTGACGCCTGCGGCGGTATCCCTGCTGCTGATCCAGCTGAAAAAACGTGGTCTTCTGAACCGCAAAAAGGCGGTTTAAGGCCATGGAACAGTTTCGCACCCGGCTGCAGCAGGCGGCCGCGCAGCTCGATCTGGATCTGACCGATGCACAGCAGGACAAGCTGCTCGCCTATCTCGATCTGTTTGCCCGCTGGAACGCTGCGTACAACCTGTCCGCGGTACGCGATCCGGCGGAAATGCTCGAGCGTCACATCATCGACAGTCTGAGTGTGGTGAACCTGTGCGGCACCAGTGCCGAGGATCAATCCCCGCTGATCGATGTGGGCTCCGGCGGCGGCCTGCCGGGGATTCCCCTGGCGATCATCCACCCCGAGCGCCCCGTCAGCCTGCTGGACAGTAACGGCAAGAAATCCCGCTTTCAGTTCCAGGTGGCCAGCCAGCTCAAGCTCGCCAATATCAACGTGGTGAACCAGCGGGTCGAGGCCTATCGGCCGCAGAACCTGTACGCCAGTGTGGTTTCCCGTGCGTTTGCCTCGCTGCAGGATATGGTGTCCGGTAGTGAGCATTTACTCGCGCCCGGCGGCCGATTCTATGCGATGAAAGGCAAGATCCCGGAAGATGAGTTGAGTGCATTGCCAAAAGGCATTAAGGTCGAACAGCTGCACCCATTGCGTGTACCCGGGTGCGACGCCGAGCGCCATCTGATCGTCCTCCAGCGTGAGGATTGAGCCTCCGGCCATCCTTCCCCTCACCGGGATCGACGACAACATACGAATTCGATACCAGCACACCGGGCCGATGTTCGCGGGTGTGCTTTTGCTGCCGCATCTTCCGGTGAAACCGGCCTAGCGGCGAGCCCGGACCGCCAGAGGAACTGCGCCACCGGGAACAACAGGATCAGAACCTTGAGCAAGATTTTTGCGGTAGCCAACCAGAAAGGCGGAGTCGGTAAAACCACCACCTGCGTCAACCTCTCTGCGTCCCTCGTCGCCAACAAGCGACGGGTGCTGCTGATTGACCTGGACCCCCAGGGCAACGCCACCATGGGCAGCGGCGTGGACAAGAGCGAGCTGCAACTGTCCAGCTACGACGTTCTGGCCAGCCTGCTGCCACCGCGCAAGGCCATCGTGCCCACCGACAGCGGTTACGACCTGATGCCGGCAAACATTGACCTGTCTGCCGCGGAAGTCGAGCTGCTGGAAATGGACGGGCGCGAGTCGCGCCTGCGCCAGGCGCTCGAGCAGATCAGCGACGATTACGACTACATCATCATCGACTGCCCGCCGTCCCTGAATATGCTCACGGTGAATGCGCTGTGTGCCGCCAGCGGCGTGCTGATTCCCATGCAGTGCGAGTACTACGCGCTGGAGGGGCTGTCCTCCCTGATCGACACCATCACCCAGGTGCAACAGGCGGCCAACCCGAGCTTAAAAATCGAGGGCATACTGCGCACCATGTACGATCCGCGCAACAGCCTCACCGGCGACGTGTCGGAGCAGTTGAACGAGTACTTTGGCGAGCGACTGTATCGCACCTGTATCCCGCGCAACGTGCGCCTTGCGGAAGCCCCCAGTTTCGGCAAGCCGGCACTGGATTACGATCGCAGCTCCAAGGGCGCCATTGCCTATCTCGCACTCGCCGGCGAGATCACCCGTCGCGACAGTGCGGCCAAACAGAACAACAGCAATCAAAGCAGCGGACCTCGCCCGGTAGCGGAAGCGGTTTAAGACTGAGGTAATAGACTTATGGCCGGCAAACGCAAGGGCCTCGGGAAAGGACTTTCCCATCTGATCAGTAACAACGCCAGTGAAGCCATTGCCGTGGCCACCGGCGAGCGCAACGGCGACATTGTCGAGCGCGTCGACGGCGAGCTCAAAGAGCTGCCCATCGAATACCTGCAGCGCGGCCGCTACCAGCCGCGCCGCGACTTCCCGCAGGAATCTCTGCAAGAACTCGCCGATTCCATCCGCGCCCAGGGCATTATGCAGCCCATCGTGGTGCGCCCCATTGGCGAGCGAAAGTACGAGATTATTGCCGGTGAGCGCCGCTGGCGCGCCGCGCAGATTGCCGAGCTGGACAAGGTTCCCGCGCTGATCCGCGAAGTGTCCGACGAGGCCGCCATCGCCATGGCGCTGATCGAGAACATCCAGCGGGAAGACCTGAACCCGGTGGAAGAGGCCATCGCGCTGAAGCGCCTGCAGGACGAGTTTGAACTCACCCAGCAGCAGGTGGCGGAAGCGGTAGGCAAATCCCGCACCGCGGTCACCAACCTGCTGCGTCTGCTCAGCCTGACCGAAGAGGTGCGCACCTTCCTCGAGCGCGGCGATATCGAGACCGGCCATGCCAAGGCCCTGCTCGGCCTCGCCGGCGAAAGCCAGAAGTCCGCCGCCCGCCAGGTGGTGGATCGCGGCCTCACCGTACGCCAGACCGAAGCGCTGGTACGTAATATCCATGAGCAGGCGGGCAAGCCGAAACCGAAAAAACCGGAAGTCGACCCGAATATCCGCCGCCTCACCGAGCGCCTGGCAGAAAAAATTGGTGTCCCGGTGACCATTGATCACGGTGAAAAAGGTGCCGGCAAACTGGTGCTCAAATACACCAGCCTCGACGAGCTGGACGGTATCCTCGCGCATATGGGGTACAGCGAAGACTGATCCCCACGGGCTTGCCCCCTCTTGTAACCCCCGTGGAACCGTTACTATTGCAACGTTTCCGTAAAAAATGCGCCAAAATAGTGCAATGTTTTGGCGCATTTTTTGTGTCTGACGCTTACATTGCCCGCTGAAAAGTGAGTGCTCACTATCGCGCTATCCTGTGGCGAAAGACCGCGAACGCCATACCAACTGACTAGATTTGCCAGTTGAACCGGCAGGCTGGTTCAGACATAATTCGCACGCCCAAAATTTGGGCGGAGAATTAATTCTGGCCGGCCTGTTCCCGCCTATGCGTAATCCCCCGGTAGTAAAGATTTCGCTGATCCAGCTGGCAGTCGTTTTGCTCGCTGCACTGGCACTCGAATTCGCGATCGGACGTGTGGTTGCCCTCTCCGCCCTGCTCGGCGGCGCCCTGTGTGCGCTGCCCAATCTGTATTTCGGCCTGCGCGCCTTTGAACTTTTGGGACCGAATCGCGGCAAGGTTCGCGGTGCGCGCGCAAGCCAGCGCGCAGTGGGAAGTTTCTACCGCGCCGAAACCGGCAAGTTCGTAATGACCCTGGTGGGGTTTGCGGTGGTATTTGCCAGCGTCAAAACGCTGAACCCCGCGGTGCTGTTTATCAGCTACGGCTTGTGCGTGATTTTGCACTGGATTCTCGTGGCCCGACTGCATGCAACGAAGTAGCAGGGGCCGGGGAACCTCCGATTGGATCTGCGCTGATTAAGCGAGCCGGAAAATAGACGGCCGCGCAGACGAGAGGTTCCGCGAAACAGATTTTTTATCTTAAAACGTGTTGAGGAACTATGGCTGCCGAACAAACCGCGACGGGTTATATCCAGCACCACCTGCAAAATCTGACTTACGGTAAACTTCCCGCGGGCTACACCCGTGCCGATGGAGCCGTACTCTCCGAATCCACCTGGACCATAGCGCACAGCAGCCAGGAAGCCGCCGATATGGGCTTCTGGGCCGTGCACCTGGACACCCTCGGTTGGTCCATTGGTCTCGGTCTGATCTTCTGCTTCCTGTTTGCGCGCGCCGCGAAGAAAGCCACTGCCGGGGTTCCCACCGGTTTCCAGAGCTTTGTGGAAGTGGTTGTCGACTTCATCGACAAAACCGTTAAAGACACCTTCCCCCACCGCAACAGCATGGTTGCCCCAATGGCGCTGACCATCTTCGTGTGGGTATTCCTGATGAACCTGATGGACCTGATCCCGGTCGACTGGCTGCCGATGGCATTCGCCCAGGGCGTGTCCGCGCTTACTGGTGCGGATCCCCATCACGTGTACTTCAAAGTCGTTCCCACTACCGACCTGAATGCCACCCTCGGTATGGCGCTGGCGGTATTCGCGCTGATGATCTTCTTCAGCGTGAAAGAAAAGGGCCTGATGGGCTTCGTCAAAGAACTGACCCTGCACCCCTTCCACTCCGGCAAGTGGTACATCGATATTTTCCTGATCCCGTTCAACTTCCTGCTGGAAGCGGTTTCCCTGATCGCCAAGCCGGTGTCTCTCGGCCTGCGTCTGTTCGGTAACCTCTACGCGGGTGAGATGATCTTTATCCTGATCGCCATCGTCTTCGGTGTTGGTGTTCTGGGCTTTATCGGCGCCGGTCTGCTGCAGATGGGCTGGGCCATTTTCCACATCCTGGTGATTACCCTGCAGGCCTTCGTATTCATGGTGTTGACCACCGTGTACATGGCCATGGCGCACGACCGGGAAGATGAACACGCGCACGACCACTAAGGTCGTGTTGCCCCCGGCCTGGCCGGGGGCAAAGGTTTCTGTCGGTTTACTGACTTTTTTCACTCACTTTCAACTTCAACAACTCTTAACTTACTTTTGGAGAAAACAATGGAAGCATTAGGTCTGGTTTACGTAGCTGCTGCACTGCTGATCGGTCTGGGCGCACTGGGTACTGCGATCGGTTTCGGCACCCTGGGTGGCAAACTGCTGGAAGGTTCTGCACGTCAGCCTGAACAGGCTCCGGCTCTGCAGGGCAAAATGTTCCTGATGGCTGGTCTGCTCGACGCCGTTCCGATGATCGGTGTTGGTATCGCTATGTACCTGATTTTCGCGGTAGCTCCTGGTCTGGCTGGTTAATTCCCCGTTCCAATTGCCCTTTAACCCATTTTTGAAAGAGCAAGAGGTGTCGGTGTGAATATCAACCTGACTCTGATCGGCCAGTCGATCACCTTTCTCGCCTTTGTATGGTTCTGCTGGAAGTTTGTCTGGCCGGCCCTGCTGGGTGTTATGCAAGAACGCGAGCAAAAAATTGCGACCGGTCTGCAAGAAGCCGAGCGTGCGGAGAAAGATCTTGAGCTGGCTCAACGCAAAGCTGTCGAGCAACTGAAAGAAGCCAAAGCCCAGGCTGCGGAAATCATCGATGGCGCCAACAAGCGCGCCAATCAGATCGTTGACGAAGCCAAAGAGGCCGCGCGCAGTGAAGGCGATCGCCTGAAAGCTGCCGCACAGGCGGAAATCGAACAGGAAGTAAACCGTGCGAAAGAACAACTTCGCTCGCGTATCGCTGCCCTGTCTGTTGCCGGCGCCGAGAAAATTCTCTCGGTCAACATTGATGCCAAAGCGCACGATGACATGATCGAGAAACTGGCAGCCGAGCTGTAAGCGAGGAACCCATGTCGGAACTCAGCACACTGGCTCGGCCCTACGCAAAAGCGGCTTTTGCCCACGCCCAACAGGCTTCTGACCTTTCCGGTTGGAGCCTGGCGTTGGCAACCGCAGCGGCGGTCAGCCAGAACGAAAAAATTGGCGAGCTGCTGGAAAACCCGCAGTTGACCAGTGAAGTGCGCGCGGAAAAGTTCCTGTCTGTTTGCGGCGATTTCAATGCGTCGCAGCAGAACTTCATCAAGCTGCTGGCGGAAAACCACCGCCTGCCGCTGTTGCCGGAAATTTCCGAACTGTTCGAAGCGCTGAAGGCCCAGGCAGAAGCCACTCTCGAAGTGGAAGTCATCTCTGCCCGCCCGCTCAGCGACGAACAGTCCCAGCGCCTCACCCAGACTCTCAGCAAGAAGTTCTCCCGCGAAGTGCACCTGCACAGCGCGGTAGATGAAAACCTGCTGGGCGGCGCAATCATTCGCGCTGGCGACACGGTCATTGATGGCACCGTGCGCGGTCGACTGGCCAAACTCGCCGAGGCGATGAACTCCTAAATTATCGTCCCCTCTACCGCCAAGGCGGTGGAAGGGAATTCGAGGAACAGAGCATGCAGCAACTGAATCCCTCTGAGATCAGTGAAATTATCAAGAGCCGCATCGACAATCTCGATGTGAGCACAGAAGCCCAGAACGAGGGCACCATTGTTTCCGTATCCGACGGTATCATCCGCATCCACGGCCTCGCCGATGTGATGTTCGGTGAGATGATCGAGTTCGAAGGCGGCGTAACCGGTATGGCGCTGAACCTGGAGCGCGATTCCGTTGGTGCCATCGTACTGGGTGACTACAAGTCCCTGGCCGAAGGCCAGAAGTGCCGTTGCACCGGCCGCATCCTGGAAACTCCGGTTGGTCCGGAGCTGCTGGGCCGCGTGGTTGACGCCCTGGGTAACCCCATCGACGGTAAAGGTCCGCTGAACAACAAGCTGACCGACGCGGTTGAGAAAGTAGCCCCCGGCGTAATCGCCCGTCAGTCCGTTGATCAGCCGGTTCAGACCGGTCTGAAAGCGGTAGACACCATGATCCCGATCGGTCGTGGCCAGCGTGAGCTGATTATCGGCGACCGTCAGATCGGTAAGACTGCGGTAGCAATCGACGCCATCATCAACCAGAAAGATTCTGGTATTAAGTGTATCTACGTAGCCATTGGCCAGAAGCAGTCTTCTATTGCCAACGTGGTACGCAAGCTGGAAGAGCACGGCGCCATGGACCACACTATTGTGGTTGCCGCGGGCGCTGCCGACCCGGCTGCGATGCAGTTCCTCGCACCCTACGTGGGCTGCTCCATGGGCGAATACTTCCGCGACCGCGGTGAAGACGCCCTGATCATTTACGATGACCTGACCAAGCAGGCCTGGGCCTACCGCCAGATCTCCCTGCTGCTGAAGCGTCCTCCGGGCCGTGAAGCCTACCCGGGTGACGTTTTCTACTTGCACTCCCGTCTGCTGGAACGCGCCGCACGCGTAAACGCTGACTACGTAGAGAAGTTCACCAACGGTGAAGTGAAAGGCAAAACCGGCTCTCTGACCGCGCTGCCGATCATCGAGACCCAGGCCGGTGACGTTTCCGCATTCGTACCGACCAACGTAATTTCCATTACCGATGGTCAGATCTTCCTGGAAACCGACCTGTTCAACTCCGGCGTACGCCCGGCGATCAACCCGGGTATCTCCGTATCCCGTGTTGGTGGTTCCGCGCAGACCAAGGTAGTGAAGAAGCTGTCTGGTGGTATCCGTACCGCACTGGCCCAGTACCGCGAACTCGCGGCCTTCTCCCAGTTCGCCTCCGACCTGGACGAAGCCACCAAGGCCCAGCTGGATCACGGTGAGCGCGTAACCGAGCTGATGAAGCAGAAGCAGTACTCTCCGCTGTCCATTGCCGAGATGGCTGTGTCCGTTTACGCCGCGGACAAGGGTTACCTGAAAGACGTAGAAGTTGCCAAAGTGCTGGACTTTGAATCCGCCCTGCTCGCTTACATGAACAGCGAACACGCAGAGCTGATGGCGCAAGTAAACAGCACCGGTAACTACAACGACGAAATCGACAACGCCTTCAAGGCCGCGATCGAGAAATTCGTCGCTACCGGTAGCTGGTAATACGCTTTCGCCCTGCACGTTTTGCGTGCGGGGCGAAACAACGCGAGCGAACAAGGTAAATCACTATGGCAGGCGGAAAAGAAGTACGCACAAAAATTGCCAGCATCAAGAGCACGCAGAAAATCACCTCGGCCATGGAAATGGTTGCGGCGAGCAAGATGCGTAAAGCTCAGGATCGCATGGCACTGGGGCGCCCTTACGCAAGCCGCATTCGCGCGGTGCTTGGCCACGTGGCCAACGCCTCGGCGGAATACCAGCCTATCTACCTGCAGGAGCGAGAAGTCAAACGTGTGGGTTACATCCTGGTATCCACCGACCGAGGACTTTGCGGCGGCCTGAATATCAACGTATTCAAGTCAGTCATCCGCGAGATGCACTCCTGGGATAAACAGGGTGTGGGTGTGGATATCTGCGCGATCGGTAACAAAGCGGTCAGCTTTTTCAAAAATATTGGTGGCAATGTGGTTGCCGCACTGCGGGACGTGGGTGATAACCCTGAAGTCTCCCAGCTGCGCGGTCCCGTGAAGGTGATGGTAGACCGTCTCGCCGCCGGTGAGATTGATCGCCTTTACCTGGTGTCCAACGAATTCGTGAACACCATGACCCAAAAGCCGCAAATCCAGCAGCTGTTGCCGCTTCAGAAAGAAGAAGACGAACAGCACCAGCAAAGCTGGGATTACCTGTACGAGCCCGAAGCAGTTGAACTGCTGGATGGCCTGCTGGTGAACTACATCAGATCTCAGGTGTATCAGGCGGTAGTGGAAAACAAGGCCTGTGAACAGGCTGCACGTATGATTGCGATGAAGAGCGCCACCGACAACGCCGGTGAGCTGATCGACGCACTGCAGCTGGTTTACAACAAGGCGCGCCAGGCAGCAATTACCCAAGAGCTGTCTGAGATTGTTGGCGGCGCCGCCGCGGTGTGACCCCGGGTCATCCGCAGAAAGATTTGAACTTTGAGGATCGGGAAATGAGTAACGGGCAAATTGTGCAAGTTATCGGCGCGGTCATCGACGTGGAATTCCCGCGCGACGCCGTACCGAATGTATACGATGCACTGGTGGTTGAGGAAAAGAACCTCACCATGGAAGTGCAGCAGCAGCTGGGCGATGGCGTGGTTCGCGCGATTGCCATGGGTTCTTCTGAAGGTATCCGTCGCAGCATGGCGGTGAAGAACACTGGCGCTCCAGTTTCCGTACCGGTTGGTACTGAAACCCTGGGCCGCATCATGGACGTACTGGGCAACCCAATCGACGAGTGTGGCCCTATCGGTGAAAAAGAGCGTGCCTCTATCCACCGTGCCGCGCCGACCTACGAAGACCAGGCAAGCTCCACCGAGCTGCTGGAGACCGGCATCAAGGTAATCGACCTGGTATGTCCGTTCGCCAAGGGTGGTAAAGTTGGCCTGTTCGGTGGTGCCGGTGTAGGTAAAACCGTAAACATGATGGAGCTCATCAACAACATCGCCACCGAGCACAGCGGTCTGTCCGTGTTCGCGGGTGTAGGTGAGCGTACTCGTGAAGGTAACGACTTCTACCACGAGATGCAGGAAGCCGGCGTTGTTAACGTCGAAGAGTTTTCCAAGTCCAAGGTAGCGATGGTTTACGGCCAGATGAATGAGCCGCCCGGTAACCGTCTGCGTGTGGCCCTGACCGGCCTGACCATGGCCGAGAAGTTCCGTGACGAAGGTCGTGACGTACTGTTGTTCGTAGACAACATCTACCGTTACACCCTGGCCGGTACCGAAGTATCCGCACTGCTCGGCCGTATGCCGTCTGCGGTAGGTTACCAGCCGACCCTGGCGGAAGAGATGGGTGTTCTGCAGGAGCGTATTACCTCCACCAAGACCGGCTCCATCACCTCCATCCAGGCGGTATACGTACCGGCGGATGACTTGACCGACCCGTCTCCAGCGACCACCTTCGCGCACCTGGACTCCACAGTAGTACTGAGCCGTGACATCGCCGCCAAGGGTATCTACCCGGCCGTTGACCCGCTCGACTCCACTTCCCGTCAGCTGGATCCGCAGGTGATCGGCGAGGAGCACTACAGTGTGGCCCGTGGCGTACAGTCCGTACTGCAGCGCTACAAAGAACTGAAGGACATCATCGCGATTCTGGGTATGGACGAGCTGTCTGAAGAAGACAAGCAGATCGTAGCCCGCGCGCGTAAGATCGAGCGTTTCCTGTCTCAGCCGTTCCACGTAGCGGAAGTATTTACCGGTGCACCGGGCAAATACGTGTCTCTGAAAGAAACCATCCGTGGTTTCCAGGGCATCCTGAACGGCGACTTCGATAACCTGCCGGAGCAGGCCTTCTACATGGTCGGCACCATCGACGAAGCCGTCGAGAAAGCCAACAAGAAGTAAGGCACGCATGTGGCACCGGTAGTCATGCCGGTGTCACCCAAGACAGCTGAGAATGAGGTAGCCTTATGGCTATGACAGTACATTGCGACATCGTAAGTGCACAGGAATCCCTCTTCTCCGGTCTGGTGAAGATGGTGATTGTCAGCGGCGTCGAAGGGGAACTCGGTATCTCCTACGGTCACGCGCCTCTGCTCACCGCAATCAAACCGGGTCCGGTACGCATCATTAAAGACAATGATGAAGAGGAAGTACTGTTCCTGAGCGGCGGCTATGTCGAAATCCAGCCGAACATTGTCACCGTCCTCGCCGATGTCGCTGAGCGCGAAATCGACGAAGATGCTGCCAAAAAGGCACGCGAAGAGGCAGAACACGCCCTGCGCAGCGCCCCGGCGGATATCGACTACAACCGTGTCTCCGCACAACTTGCTGAAGCCGAAGCCCGTCTGCGCACCATGCAGGCGATCCGCAGAGCCGCTGGCAAGTAACCTACTTTTTTGTAGGAGCCTGCTCCACAGGCGAACGAAAAAAGCAGCTTCGGCTGCTTTTTTTGTGCCCGTGTGCGCGACATAGAACCCTAGAAAAGGTTGATGTTCTTGGTCAGCGTCACGCTACTTTTGTTTCCGGTTTCACCTTCCATGCTGTCGTAACGAAGGTAGAAGTCGTCGTCTATGCGGGTAATGAACGACACCTTGAACACCTCTTCGCCATCCACCATTCTGGCGAACTCACTTTCGGCGTTGCCGCTATAGTCGTTTTTGATCCACTCGCCGGCCAGGTAGAAATAGCGAGTCTGCAGCAGTAAACCCGCGCGATAGCGACGGATATCATCGTCAATATCCACGGCTTCTCCGTTTTCTTCGACCGTGGTGTCGAGCCAGGATTGCGTGCCGCCAAGCCACAGTGACAAATCTGTGGTGCTCCCAAAGCGCCGCCCCACGGCAAAGGAAAGATCGATATTGCCGTCGCCTCCGGTTAGCAGAAACTCGTCCGCCGCCTCGTCAGCTGCGCTGGTCACTTTACCGGCCTGTATATCGACGTTCACTCCGTAGCCGTAGTGCCAGCGATCACTTTTACCGAAATCTTTACCGTCCCAACTGGTGACCGAAAGCTTGGGCGCGATTTTTCCACCCTCACCCTGGGTGGCGATCCCCGGCATGGCTTCCAGTTTCTGTAGTGGAATATTCAGGCGGCGACGCTGGGCTTCCGCATTCTCTAAATCTGCTTTAGCGGACTCGCGATAGGATTCCAGCTGCGCGATACGCTGCTCCATCCGCAATAATTCGGCGCCAATCTGCGCCTGCGCTTGCGACTGATTGAGCTTGTCAGCATCTGCTTTCTCCACGCCCACTGCCGCCAGCGCCGATCCCGGATCGGTAAGAGAAAGCGCAACGACCGAGTCTCGCAACCGGGAAATATCCGCAATTTCGTCGGTATAGTCGGAGATTTCTGCGGTACCCGCGTCGATTGCATCGTCCAGTCGCTCCCGTTCAAGATGTCGGCTGTCACCTACCCTTGCGGTATCTGATGGATTCACCTCAACGGCGCGCACCGCTCCCGTACTGATCGCAGATGCGGCCGTCGGCAGCATCAGGCAGATCGCCAGTGGCATTACAAAATTTTTCACAAATTGTCCCCCTGTTAGTTCTCGGCTTTACGTTGTGATTTTTTTAAAACTTTATACCTTAAAACAGCCATAAATTCGTATTTTGTTGTGCTGCTGTGGCGCCGTGGACGGAAACTGGCCCCGTGAAAAATTAAAAAAATGAATTTCGCGCCAACCTGTTTCACCAATACCCGCTTGTCGCTCTGTGCGAGATTTAATTTTTCGTCCTGCCGAGTCATTATTGTCAGCTCACCAAAAGTGCAATGGGAAAATATGAAGACACAGGATGGTAGTAGCGGTAGGCCGTGTATCGGCATCGCGTTAGGCAGCGGTGCCGCGAAGGGGTTTGCGCATATTGGTGTGCTCAAGGTCCTTCGCGAGATGGGGATTCGTCCCGACGTGATCGCCGGTACATCAATGGGCGCCTTTGTTGGCGCCGCCTATGCCGCCGGCAAGCTCGACAATCTTGAGGAGTGGGTGCGCCAGCTGGATAACTGGAAGGTATTTTCTTTGCTGGATATCAACTGGACCCTGAGCGGCGGTGTTATCGGTGGTATCAAGCCATTTCGTACGTTTTTCGAGGGGTTTGAATTCGACAACATCGAAGATCTTCCCTTGCCCTTTACCGCCGTGGCCACCGACCTGCACAGCGGTCAGGAAATCTGGTTGCAGCAGGGCAACCTGCAGGATGCGGTCAGCGCTTCCTGCTCGATTCCCGGGCTATTATCACCAAAAGCGCTTTCCGGCCGCTGGCTGGTGGATGGTGCGGTGGTTAACCCGGTTCCTGTAGATGTGTGCCGTGCCATGGGGGCAACCCGGGTAATCGCCATTGACGTAATGGAAGATGGCGCACCACTGCTGAACCGGGAGCACCGGGAGGTGGCGAGCGTCGTCAGTGAAAAGTCATCGGTCGAGGATATGTCGATGCTGCAGCAGGAGCGCGCGGAAATGTCCCATCCGGAAGCCGGTGATGACAATAAGGCCCTTGCGGAAGTGGAACAGTCCAACCCCTCCAACGGGCTGGCACGTCTACTGGAGCAGGGTAAAGAACAACTGACCCAGTTCCGCGAGCTGCGCAAGCGCCCGAAAATCGCGCCGCCGGGTATGTTCGATACCATGCACCAGGCCATGGCGATCCTCGAGCGACGTCACAAGCGCACCCGTATGATGGGCTCGCCCCCGGACGTGCTGGTTATGCCCAAGGTGGGTGAAGTGGGTGGCATGGAGTTCTCCCGGGCGACCGAGGCCATTGAGGCCGGCGAGGTGGAAGCCCGCCGTCTGCGCACCTGGATCGAAGATATGGTGGATCAGGGATAGGGGTATGTGGAGTCTCAGGCAATTACACACTCTTCTCCACGCAGTTACTCTCCTGATTGCACTTGCCTGTACGCGCGCCGATGCAAGTGACTGGTACGAATACCAGTCTGAAAACTTCACCGTGTACTCTGATGTACCGGAGCGCCGTGTCTATGAACTGATGCGAGACTTGGAGCGGTTTCGCCGCACCGCTCTATCCTTCACCGGTCAGGAAGAAACTCCGGAAAATAAAAACCTGCGGGTTTTCCATTTCCGCGATTCCCGCGAGTTCGGGCAGTTTACCGGCGATCGGAAAATTGCCGGCCTCTACCGCGAAACCTGGGAAGGGCCGATCATCTTTTCCCGCGACGGTGACCACGGCATTTCCGGCTCGGGCCTGATTTTCCACGAATACATCCATCACCTGATGCGCGAGCGCAGTGGCATGACCTACCCGCGCTGGTATTCCGAAGGCTTTGCCGAGCTGCTGGCCAGTGCGGAACTGCGCAAAAAAACCGTACTGGTCGGCGGACTGCCAGAGTGGCGTTTGAGCGCCTGGGCAGAAGATGAACCCCTGACCATCGAACAGCTCCTCGCGCCTCCCCCACTCGCTGCGCAAAATGGTGAAGACAACAGCCGCTACTGGAACAACTACTATGCCAGTGCCTGGCTGCTCACCCACTATTTACAGTTGGGCCACAACGCCGGCCACCCGGACTACCGCGCCGCTACCACCAGTTATCTGAAAGCAGTGGCCGCGGGTGAAAATCCATTCGAGATCTTCGGAGAACATTTCGGAAAATCCATTGAGGAAATCCAGCGCGAAATGCTCGCCTATATGCGCGACGATATTTACCGCCACAAACTGGATATTCCCGAATACACCTACTCCATCCCCCGCCGCGAACTCAATGAAAACGAGCAGCTGTTTCTGCTGGCGAATGAAGCGATGGATTTTGCTAACGCAGATCTCGCCATGGAGTACCTGAAGCGCAGCGAGCAACAGGGTCTGGGCTGGCAGGAAAACATCACCGCCATGGCGGTGATTGAAGCGGAAAAAAAGAACTACATGCTCGGTGAAAAAGTGGTTGAGGAAATTGGCGAGCACGGCCAGATCAGCCACCTCACCGCCGCCAATCTCGCGCAATTCTATCTACTGCGATTACAGGCATTAACGCTCACTCGCGAGTGGGATGATGACTTTTATACGGCTGCGGTGAAATACGGGAAAATCGCCGTGCAGATGGGCCCGGACTACCTGCCCGGGTACCGCACCCTGTGGACCGCGTATCAGTTGAAAGGCGAAAGTGAAGATGCCCTGCAGATCATGCTGAGCGCCTACCACCAGGAACCCAATCACCTGAACCTGAATGCCACCATGGGGTTTTATCTCGCGCATCTTGGGAAGGATGCACTGGCCCGGGAGTATCTGGAGCGGGTGGTTGCCTGGAGTCACTCGGAAGACCTTCGCGCGCGTGCGGAGTCTTTGCTTGAGGGTAGAGAATAATCTTAAAAGCCTAAATGCCTCTATTGATTAATTGGAAGGAAGTGTGACTTGAAGGCGCCGCTGCCCGGCACTGCTTTGTGAGACCTTCCGCGAGAGGGACCTCGCGGAAGAGCCCCCATGGATGGGTTTACGGCGTGTCTCACAAAGCAGTGCCGGGTGGCGGCGCCGCCACGTATTCGATCAGTGCACCCAGTGGTGCCGCTCCTGCTTCTCTTGAATCGCTTCCGCTGTCGGTGTCGGCATGGCGCTTACCGGCAAACGCTCGTGGAAGAACGCCAGACGCTCGTCCCCTTCCACCTCGTTCATGGTGGCCGCGTCGAACACCTTGCCGTTGATCACGGTATATTTCACCTTCTCCGACAGGCGCAGATCGTCCAGCGGATTGCCGTCCACCACGATGATGTCCGCCAGTTTGCCCGGCTCCAGGCTGCCAATGTCGTGGTCCATACCCAGGTAGCGGGCGCCATCGATGGTGCCGGCACGGAACGCTTCCCACGGGGTGAAACCGCCCTGTGCCATCATCCACATCTCCCAGTGGGCGCCGAGACCTTCGCGCTGGCCGTGGGCGCCAATGTGCACGGTGACGCCTTTGTCACGCAGCTGTTTTGCGTGATTGGCCACATCCACGTGGTTGTAGTGGTGATCCGGCGCGGTGGGGCGGCGGATGGAGCGCGGGTTGACGATAAAGTCCGGAGTAAAGCTGGTCAGGCGCTCGTTCTTCCACACTTCGGTGCGGTCGTACCAGTAGTACTCACCGGAGAGGCCGCCGTAAGCCACCACAAACGTCGGGGTATAACCCACGCTGGTCTGGCTCCACATCTGCTCAACGTCGGAATAGATATTGGCGATGGGCAGTGAGTGCTCCACACCGGTGTGTCCATCCACAATCATGTTCATATTGTGCTGGTATTTACCGCCACCTTCCGGCACCACCATGATGCCGTGCTTGCGGCCCGCTTCCAGTACCTGTTGGCGCTGCTCCCTTCTAGGCTGGTTGTAGCTCTTCACTGAAATCGCACCCATTTCCTTCAGGCGGCTCACGTGGAACTCGGCGTCGTCCAGGCTGTTGATCTTGGCCTTGTAGCCGGGGCCCTTGGCGCCGTACAGGATGGTGCCGGTGGAGAAAATGCGCGGGCCGTTGATGATGCCGGCCTTCTGCATTTCTGCCGCGGAGAAGATCTCGCTGCTGTCGTTGGACGGGTCGTGAATGGTGGTCACACCGAACGCCAGGCTGGAGTACAGGTTCCAGTTCTGCTGCGGGATGATCTCCTCGCGGCCCTGAGCACCGTGGGCGTGGGCGTCCACAAGCCCTGGCAGAACGGTCTTGCCGGTGACATCGATGCGCTGGGTACCGGTGGGGATTTCCACTTCATTGTGCGCGCCCACTGCCACGATGCGGTTACCGCGGAACAGCACCACGCCGTTCTCGATCACTTCCCGGGCGGACTCTGCGTCGCGCATGGTCACCACGGTACCGCCGGTCAGCGCCACCAGTTTGTCGCTGTTGGCGAACTGCTGTTTGAAACTGAGATCGATACCCTCGCTCACAGGCTCCGGCAGTTGCTCCGGGGCACCGGCAACAAAATCAAACGCGTCTTTCAAATCGCGCTCGTACAGCTTCGGTCCGTGGGCCCAGCCCAGGGTCTGGCTGTCGCCGGACCAGTGCAGGTTCTCGCCGGCGCGCTTCGACACCTGGGTGACTTTTACGGCGGTGGCGTTGGGGCCGATGGATTCGGATTTGCCGGTGTGCATAAACGGTGCGGCAAAGGCTTTGAAGTCCTGGGTGAAGGCTACCCAGCGGCCGTCCGGGGACAGGCGGAAGGAGGTGATCTCGGCGCCGTGCAGGTGCTCGCGTTCGTCCTTGCCGTTGGCGTCGACGCTCTTGAACACGCGCTTGCCGCCATCGCCGTAGACATACTCGGAGAAGTAGATTCGGTCGCCATCCGCGCCGAAGTGCGGCTCGTAACCGGATTTACTGATGCGGCGCTGCCAGTCGCCATCGGCGTCCGCCAGATAGATACCGGGCTCGAGGGAGTACTCCGGGGAGAGCAGGTAGCCGCCGGTAAAGCGGCGGAAAGCCACGGTCTCGCCATCCGGGGAGAAGCTCGGCTCCACATACAGGCCGGGTTCATCGGTGATGGTCTTGCCGCGACCACTGCGTGCGGATACCACGCGCACCTGGCCGAGTTTCTCGTCATCCCAGGTCACATAGGTGATCTGCTTGCCGTCGCGAGACCAGCTGGGGTAAAACTCGAAGTGCTCATCCTGGCGGGTCAGTCGGCGACGTTCGCCGCTGTTCACGTCCTGGACGTAGATTTTGCCCAGGGCCTGGAAGGCGATCTGCTTGCCGTCCGGAGACTTCTGCGCCCAGCGGATCATTTTCACGTCGAACTGTTCCGGGGCTACATCCACCGGGAAGCGCACCGCGTCGGCGACCTTCTTCTCGGTCTTGATATGCGCGACGATCTCGCGGGCGCCACGCTTGAGGCTGCTGCCATCGGCATTGATACGCAGGAACCTGCCACCGCTCCACACGATCAGGGATTTACCGTCCGGCATCCAGTCGTAGTGCACATAGTTGCCGTGGGAGCCAAAGGACTCCTGCAGGTCGCGCTCAAGACCGGTGTAGATGGGTTTTTCCAGGCCACTGTTCAGGTCTTTCACGAACATGGAGGTCTGGTCGTCCTGGCGGCGGATAAACGCCAGCTTTTCACCATCCGGTGACGGTACCGGGGCAATGGAGCCGCCGGGGCCGGAGACAAAGGTCTCTTCCTTGCCGTCCTGCAGGTCGTAGCGGTTGATGGCGAAGATCTGCTGGGTGGAGTTCTTGTTGTACTCCCAGACCGTGCCCGGGGTAGTGTCGATGGCGTAATAGATGTAGCGGCCATCCGGGGAGAAGACCGCGTCGGAGATGTTCTTCTGTGCGATATCGCCGCCGATGCGCGCCTTGATCTGGCGACCTTCACCGCCGCCGTAGTGGTACATCCAGATTTCCCCGGCGGGGATACTGCGGCCACTCATAAAGCCCTTGCGCGCCACCAGGTGCTGGCCATCCGGGCTGAAGCTGGGGGCGTGTACCAGGTTTTCATTCTCGGTGGTCAGCTGGCGCAGGTTCTCGCCGTTGCGGTCCATGATCCAGATATTGTCGGCGCCGTCACGGTCGCTGACGAACACGATGGACTTTCCGTCGGGGCTGAAGCGCGGCTGGATATTCCACGCGATTTCGCTGGTAATCGCCTTGGCTTCGCCGCCATTGACCGACATTTCATAGATGTCGCCCAGCATATCGAAGACGATGGTCTCGCCGTCCGGGCTGATATCCAGGTTGCTCCAGGTGGTCTCGCGGGTATCGAGGGGGATGGCCTTGAACTCAAACGGCGGCTTGTTCACATCCCATTTGTCCGCGTCTTTTTTGGCTTCTTCCGCCGCCGCAGCCAGCGGCAGGGTCATGGCGAGGCTGGCGCCGCCGATCAGGCGCGCGAGCTTGCGCATTCTGGTTTTTATCATTTTGGCTCCCGGGGTAATTGGAGTTTCTGCAGTAAAAGGCTTGCCGGCGCCCCCGGGTCGGGCGCGCCGTAAAAACTACCCGTCAAATTAATGAAATATTGCTGATAGGCAACAAAACGACGCCGAACGGCACAAAGTTCGGAATATTCCGATGGCGCGGGATAATTTCCCGCGGCGGGCTGTAGCTGCATGCAAAATAACCCCTTACAACAGTGGTCTATATCGGGGAGCCGCGCGATATCGATAGAGGCTCTAGACTTGCCCTATCGCCAACGGCCGGGCAGCGCTCATGAACCACCAGCAATCGTCGGGTACCGAGTCCGACCGTCCCAAGAGTGACAGCGACATCCTGCAGGAACAGATGCAGGAGAGCCTGCACGAGTACCACCGCAACAACCGCTCCCTGTTTCTTTCTTCTCTGGCCGCGGGATTGGAGATCGGCTTCAGCCTGTTTCTGATGGCGGCGTTTTACAGTCATTTCAGCCATGAGGCGGATGCGCGGGTCATGTACTTTCTGATGGCGCTCAGTTATCCCATCGGCTTTATCCTGGTGATCATCGGACGCACGGACCTGTTCACCGAGCACACCACCCTCGCCATACTGCCGGTGCTCAGCGGGCGTGAATCCATACCCAGTCTGTTGCGGGTGTGGGCGGTAATCTACGGCGGCAATATGCTCGGCGCGCTGCTGTTCAGCATTCTGTTTGTACAGTTTGTAGATATGACGGAGCGGTTGGATGGCGGGATCTTTGAATACTACGGCGCCAAATTGATGGCAGACAACGTCAGTGGCCAGTTTGTGGGCGCCATATTTGCTGGCTGGTTGATGGGGCTGCTGGGGTGGATGGTGGCGTCTTCTGCGGAGACCATCAGCCGCATGGCGGTGGTGGCGTTGATCACTTTTGTGATCGGCCTTGGCGGGCTCGCCCACTGTATCGCCGGCGCAGTGGGAATCTTCAGCGCCCTGCTCAGCGACAATTCGTCGGTCCCCCTGACCGGCGGCCTGATGTTTCTCGCCGTTGCCACCGTTGGCAATACCATCGGCGGCTCCATCTTTGTCGGCCTGCTCAAATACAGCTATGTGGTCAACGGCCACGATTGAGTAACACCCGCCGATTCGCGCTGGTGGGTTGAGATCTGTGGCTTGGCCGCCCACAATTGCCGGCGATTTTTTCTCTTCTATACGGAATTCCCATGACCATCGACGTCGTCATCCTCGCCGCCGGCAAAGGCACCCGCATGCGCTCAGACCTGCCCAAAGTTCTGCACCCCATTGGCGGTGTGCCCATGCTGGGGCGGGTGATCGACAGCGCAAAGCGTCTCGGGGATGTGGCGATTACCGTGGTCATTGGCCACGGCGCCGAGCTGGTGCGCGAGCGCTTTGCCGACAGCGGCGTGCAGTTTGTGGAGCAGACCGAACAGCTGGGCACCGGCCACGCGGTGGCCCAGGCGATCCCGAACTTCCGCGAAGGTGCCACGGTGCTGGTACTCTACGGCGACGTACCGCTGGTAAAAACCGCCACCCTGGAAGATCTGCTCAAAGCTTCCGCAAATGGCCCGGCATTGTTGTCCGTAGTGATGGACGATCCCTCCGGCTACGGCCGTATCGTGCGCGACACCGCCAACGCGGTGCAGGCGATTGTGGAGCAGAAAGACGCCGACGAGGCCACCCTCACTATCCGTGAGATCAACACCGGCATCCTCGCCGCCCCGGGCAAACTGCTGGCCCAGTGGCTGCCGGAACTCTCCAACGACAACGCCCAGGGTGAGTACTACCTGACCGACGTGATCGCGCGCTCGGTCAGCGAAAAAATCGCCGTTACCGGCGTGATCGCCGACGATCCCTTTGAAGTGGCCGGCGTCAACAGCCGTGCCCAGCAGGCGGAACTGGAGCGCGCGCTGCAGGCAGACACTGCCAATACACTGATGACTGCCGGTGTGACCCTGCTGGATCCCGCCCGTATTGATGTGCGCGGCAATCTCACCTGCGGCGCCGACGTCTCCATCGATATCAACTGTATTTTCGAGGGCGAAGTTTCCCTCGGCGACAATGTGCAGATCGGCCCGAATTGCCTGCTGAAGAACTGCCAGCTGGCGGCGGGTACCGTGGTAGAAGCCAACTCCATTATCGAAGACGCCATCGTCGGCGAAACCTGCACCATTGGCCCCTTCGCTCGCCTGCGCCCGGGCACCGAACTGGCCAACGGCGCCAAGGTGGGCAACTTCGTCGAGACCAAAAAAGCCAGGATCGGACTCGGCAGCAAGGTGAATCACCTGTCCTATATCGGTGATGCCGAGGTGGGTGAAGGCGTGAATATTGGCGCCGGCACCATCACTTGCAACTACGACGGCGTGAACAAATCTAAGACTACCATCGGTGACGGCGCCTTTATCGGCTCCAACTCCGCACTGGTTGCCCCGGTCGAAATTGGCGCCGGCGCGACCATCGGTGCTGGCTCCACCATTACCCGTGAAGTGAGTGCTGACGAACTGGCTGTAGCCCGTGGTAAGCAACGCAATATCAGTGGTTGGCAACGGCCTACGAAGAAATCCTGAGCCCCGTGGTTCGGGTGCTTTGAATAAATAGTGGTGGCGGCAAAGCACCGGGTGTTAGTTTTCGAAACCGCTGTGAACCCATCCCTGGGCGCTGCGGCGGCGACTTCCTGTCGCCGACGCTTTCGAAAACTAACACCCGGTACTTTGCCTTCGCATTTGGCTCATTTACTTCGTTAGCGGTATTTGAGCGAAGTGATAAATCTGACGTGAAGGTGGAGTGCTGGGCGTGGGGGTTCAGGCGGGGGGCCCAAAAAAAGGTTTTGCCCCCGAACCCAAAGAGGGGTGTACCGAGGGCCTCAAAACCCAAA
>NZ_JBSWXV010000003.1:0-366756 GCF_056160765.1 Microbulbifer sp. ABE4_465 | reverse complement strand
TCCCGTTCAATACGATTTCACGATTTGGCAATTGTTGAATTAACTGCTGTTGGTTATCCGCCACCACATCGATGACGTTTTCCGCCAGCGCTTCCTGGGCGGTCAAGGTGGCGGCATCGCGCACTGCCTTTTCCGCCCAGTCGGCATTGCGCCCGTGACGCTGGGCGAGGCCGCGGATATAGGCCACGGAATCATTAATCACCTTGCGCTCCATCGCGGTGCCGGGCTTGGCGCTATCTTTCTCGGCTTCAGCTTCATCGCCTGTACCGGCACTCTTGTCGTCACCGCTCTTATCACTGCCGCCTTCCGCCGCTTTATCGGGTGCGTTTTGTGGAGGCTCCTGCTCACCCGGCATGCCGCCAATTTGCACCGGTGTCGCCGCGCCGAGCGTCGTCGAGGGTGTCATCGCCGCCACATGACTGGCGTAGAGAATATAGGTGCCAGCACTGGCGGCACGGGCACCTGCAGGAGTGACGTAGGTGACGTAGGGAAGATCGGACGCGAGGATATGCTGGATAATATCCCGCGTGGCCGCATCCAGCCCCCCGGGGGTATCCATATTTACGATAAACAAGCGCGCACCCTTTTCGCGGGCGGTCTTGCTGGTGCGAATCAGATAGTCGGTGGTTGCCGGTCCAATCGGACCATTAATGGAGAGCTGCGCAATATGCGGTTGATTCTGCGCTTCGGACTCGCCGGCGCCGCCTACCACTCGCTCTGTTTGACTCTCTTGCTCCGATTGCCTCTCTTGCTCCGGTTGGGAGAGGCCAGCAATAGAAAACATCTGCCCCAGAATCAGCAGCAGGCAGGCGGTTACCGCTTTCGAACACCACTGTTGCATAAGTGTTATCCCGGGTGCGAAAGGACAGGAAACACAAGCGTAACAGAATCGCCAGCAGGTATAGGGAATTGAGCGCCGGTTACCGATAAGCCGAAACCTGTTGCCGACGCATAGTGTGTAGATCAGCTCGCCGCCAGGTACCGCTTGGCGAACTTGGAGTCCATTTTTTCCAGATCAACTACCACCAGACCATCCACGGAATCGCAGAAATCCGGGTCGATATTGAATGCATGGAAACTGGTGCCGCCGGGGCTGGTCACCGCGGTGTATTTTTTAAAAAGTGGCGGCAGCACCACACCTTCTTCTTTGAGAATTTGCTTCAGCTGCAGCATATCCCCATTGGCGTCACCAGTGAGCTCCGGCAAGTCTGCGCGTGCTTCGATAAATGGCAGACGCGCATTGCCCATAGGCTTCTGGGTAGCAAAGTGGTGTAGAAAATAGCGCACGATGGCGGACTTGGCGCGGCGGGAGAAATTGCCGGGCATGGAGACCGGGCCGAACAGGAAGCGGCGGTTATTGCGCAGAATCCACTGGCCGATACCGCACCAAAGCAGATCCAGGCCTCGACTGCGCCAGTATTCCGGTAGCAGGAAACTGCGGCCCAGTTCGGCGGAGGCCGGCAGGCACTCTTCCGGGGGGCGGGAGTAGTTGAACAGGGTGGTGCTGTAGATCTTGTCTGCAGTCAGTCCGTCGGTGCTCACCAGTCGATAGGCACCGGCCAGTTGCTGGCGCTGTTTATCCCACAGCAACAGGTGATCGTACCAGGCATCGAAGGCATCCCAGTCGCGGCTGTTGCCGGTACCCTCGCCCACCGCGCGGAAGGCAATTTCCCGCAGGCGGGACAGCTCGCGCATAACCGGGCAGTCGGACTGCTGGCGGTAGAGCTTCACTTCAAACTCTCCCTGCGCGACCAGGGTTTCACAATTGGCGAGAACCGCAGCGACTTCGGGAGCAGCCTCCGCACCGGCGATGGGTTCCGGTGCCAGCCCCTGTGGATTTTTGTGCAGGCGGTAAACCTGCTTTTTCCACAACTTGGCCTGAGCGCGGGGCGCCATGGGCCAGTCCCGATAGTGCTCCGGGGTTACCGGTGTGCCGATGCGGATATCGATACCCTTGCGCACCTGTTTGAACATTTCACGGATCAGCCACAGGGTAGATAGCGGCTTGTTCACCATGGACAGACCGTACCACCACAGGGAATTTCTGCCGCGTACCTGCACCGGCAAAATAGGCGCGTCGGTTTTATCGGCGAAGCGGATAAATCCAGGATTCCAGCGGCCATCGCGCACACCCTGGTGGGTCAGGCGCGACACTTCCCCGGCGGGGAACACGATAATCACACCGCCAGCGCGCAGGTGGCTGTATATACCTTCCACGTCTTCGCGGCGGGTGCGACCATTAAAGTTATCCACCGGCAGTAAATAGCCACGCAGGGGTTCGATATTCCACAGTAGTTGGCTGGCCACCGCTTTCACGTCCTTGCGTACCCGCGCCACCATATCGATCAGGGCGAGCCCATCGAGGCTACCCAGAGGGTGGTTGGACACAATCACCAGCGGGCCAGACGTAGGTATCCGCTCCAGCTCCGCCAGATTGACGTCGTAATGAAAATCGAAGGAGCGGAACACCTGGCGGATAAAGTCCAGGCCTCCAAGGTGCGGGAAATTTTTACCGAATTGCTGGAGCTGCTGCTCACAGCAGATTTTCTTTACCGTGGCGGAAACCAGGCGGCGCGCGGGGCTTTTCGGCGCGGCGCTGTACCAGGGATTTTTCTGTAACAGGTTTTCGAGCTGAATCATGCGGCTACCGCCTCTGTCATGATACGTGCAATCTTCGGCGTCCGGTGCCAGTGCAATACGTTTAGAGCGCCACTCTTTTCTTCCACAATGGCGGTCATGGAGTCGACCCAATCACCGCAGTTGGCATAGGTCACCGCACTGTCTTTTGACGCGCTGTGACGGATACCCGCGCGATGAATGTGACCACAGATAACACCGTCGTAACCTTTACGACCGGTTTCGCGAATAGCCACTTCTTCGAATTTGTTCATCATCCGACGGGCGGCGTTTACACGATTTTTTACGTGATTCGCGAGGGACCACCATGGCTTATCGAACCGGCTGCGCCAGTAATTGATCCAGCGGTTAAACCGCAGCATCAGGTAATAGCTCTGATCGCCAATGTGGTAGCTGACAGGATTGATATCGATGTGATGTTCGAACTGGTCCCCGTGGGTAACCCAGTAGCGCTTGCCGTCGGAGGCCGTGTGGACCCACTCGCGCTCGACGCGGATATTGCCCAGGCGTTTGCCCGCCCAGCTGCGCATGGGCGCGTCGTGGTTGCCGGGCACGTAGATGATTTCCGGTACCCGGGTGCTGAGGTCGGACAGCATTTCCAACAGCATGCTGGAGGCCTTGCACCAACTGCCCTTGCCCTGGGACATGGCCTTCATATCGAAAATATCGCCCACCAGATACACGGTGTCCGCGGTGTTCTGGGCGAGGAAGTCCGCCAGCCGTTGCGGCTCGCTATCCCGGCTACCCAGGTGAACATCGGAAATCCACAGTGCGCGATATCGATTACTCATTGGCAAGTTCCATCCAGATTCCATCAAGGGTTTGGACCACATCAGATGGGATAAAACTTTGCTTGAGTTTTCTTACAAACCGGCGGCTGTTTCTTGAAGCTTCTATTGCAAACCAACCACAAAGAGGAAAATGGTGACGAAAATTGGGCTTTGGAGGAATAACGGTGTGCCCTCCACCTTAATTGCGCACCCGCTGAATAGTTTCCAGTCGAGATACACTGCCCAGATAATCCTGCCAGCTGGCCTCTAGCTCGGCGGTCTGGTAGCGCTGGTATTTCTCACGGTCCAGCCAGTAGACCCGGGTTCGGGCTCTGCGCAGATCAATCAGTGGCAGCTGATCGATGGCCGCCGAACCCTCCTTGAATACCGAGCCTGCGCGGGAATTCTGGATCATATCGCTGACAATGGTGAGTTGGACGTGCTCCGCGGCCGGATCCAGATGGTTGAGTGCGACCACATCGGACAACGCCTCGTAGATGGGAGAAACCGGCTGCTCGCCACCGGAAACCGCGCGACCAATGGCGTGATCCAGAGGCTGCTCGAAACGCTGCTTGTACAGCGCCTGTACAAACTGCTGGTTCGCGGTAAGCGCACTGACACTCTCGCCGGAATGCGGCTTGCACAGATTGATCACCGGCTCCGACAGCCCGTTGTAGTGATCATCCAGCACGAAAATGGAGAAGCGGTCGTTTACCGACGCCGTCTCCAGTAATCCGGACAAATGGGTTTTCAGGAAATGCGCCTGGTGCGCCGAGAGCGTATCGGAAGCGTCGATCACCACAAGGTGCTGGGCAAAGCGCGGAAGATGCGGATTGCACAGGGTGACCTTGTCGAAATCCCGCGCCGGCGAGCGCACCACCTGCAGCGCAAACACCACCAGTGCTGCCAGGATCAGCGCTCCCAAGGCAAAAATCAGCGTGCCTCTTTTGTCTTCCCTGGACAATCGCCGCCAGGGGCGAGCCCGGCTGAGCGAGCGACCCGGCGAGCGACAAGCGCGACGACGGTGAAAGTCTCCCATCACACTCTCCGCAGTCCGTGATCAAGCTCCAGTTTATCCACAAGTGCGGCGAGAGAGGCCTGAATCGATTCACAGCGCTGATTGACCACCCCCACCGCATCGCTATAGGACTGATCGAGCTCATCCATCACCGTTTCGAAGGTGACAAGATCCCGCTTGTGCTGCTCCAGTCCGGTGGTATTCAGCTGTGGCAGCTTGTCCAATTCAAACCGCAGCAGCTCGCCAAAGTAGGCAGAGCGCCGATTCATCATACGTGCCGAGTAAGACTGGTAGTACCGCACCAGCTCATCCAGCAATCCCTGCGCCTTGATGATGTCTTCGTGATAGTGGCGATGGATTTCCTCGCTGCGCTCGATGCTGGCCTTGAACTGGATAAACTGCGCGCGAATGGTTTTTTCCGTATCGGAAATGGTTTCCTGAATATCCTCGGCCATCTCGTTGACGCTTTCGATGGCGTCTTCATGGGCCTCGCGCCATGCCTGCTGTTGCTGTTTCACACGGCGGGTAATGGCGGTGTACCCGGGGTAGCGGTCATCCACCACAAAAAACTTGGCCGCCAGCAGAATCAGCGCGATGCCGCTAACCACCACCATGATCCAGGAATTGAAATCCTGAATACCCAGGGGCTGTGCCTGTAACGTGGTCATCGCTACCTGCGACGCGGTGAATGGATTGGCTTCCAGCGCCTCGCGGTAGTGGCCAACGCCGAGCACGAATACCACCGCGGTGGTCAGAACCGCGAGGAACAGGGTTCCGGAACCGATTTTTCTCAGCGGGTTCTGGTGCAGGCAGTGGCGCAGGGAAAACGCAAGAAATGCGGCAAATCCGAGGTTAATCATTGAAATGATAAACGCCTGAAAAAAACCGCCCACCAAACCCAGGTCACTGCCCTTCGACAGGAAAAAAGCGTTTAGCACCGTCTCCATAATCACAATAAAAAAGATCACGGAAAAGTGCAGCAATTTGGACTCCCGATACACCGCCTCGCGGGTGAGGCCGTTGCGCTGGCGGAACATTTCCAGGTCCATGCGCAGTGCGGAGTACTCCTGGGCGCGCTGCTTCAACCCGCTCACCAGATGGGCCAGACGCCCGGCAACGGTTTTCTCCACCAGCGACTCGGTGTTTTTCATTTCCTGGTGCAGCTGGCGGATATCCACCTCACTGCGATCCGCCAGCTCCTTGTCCAGCTCGCTCTGGCGGTTTTCATGCACCCGGCCGATGATCTCCCGCACCACGTAAGAGCGCATACTCTCTTCGCTCTCGGTGTGGTTGCGACGATCGACTTCGGGAATACCCGCTTTCACATCGCGCTCGACGCGCTGCTCGATTTTGAGGGCTGTGATGGCGGCTTTGGTAGCCGGAATTGAGGTCATGCTGTCACCTAAAAACTTCCACTACATTTTAGGTTTTCGGGAGGAAGGACTCCCTTTTTCAGCATAGCTGGCAGCATTCAGCCAGCGGCTTCGATGCGACAAATGGCGTTAGGAAAGCAATGCAGGCGCCAGAATTTCACGGAACAGGCGTCGATGTCGACGAAAAGTCGGGTATTTCTACTCCGCAATCCCAAATTCCGGGCATAAAAAAACGGGCCAATTGGCCCGTTTTCGCAACCGCTCTCCGATCAGTCGGAATCTGTCGGGTGCCGCATGGGTGCCGGGAACGGGAACTGGGCCACCTTGTCGCCCTTCACTTCATGCACCTTGCCAACGCCCTCCTTCTCCACCTCATCGATGCGCACAATGCTGTGCATGGGGATATAGGAGCGCTTCACCGAGGAGAACTCGGTCTTCAGCTTTTCCTCACTGGGGTCAACCACCAGCTGGGACTTTTCCCCAAACACGAACTCTTCCACTTCGATAAAGCCGTACATCTCACTCTGGTAGATGGCACGGGCGTAGAGCTCGAACACCTGGTTCTGGTTGTGGAAAATGACTTTGTAGATTGGGTTTGCCATAGATCGCTCAATGAGGGGGCGGAAATGTACAAGGGAAATTGCGAAAGCCCCGTGAATTCTAGTGTGCGGGTGGCCTCAGCCACGAAAAGCGCGGAAGGGTACCACCGGAACCAACCCCCGTCTATGCAGCCCCAAACGCGGCCGGTATAATGCCCCACCTTTTGAATTGACCAGTTTTTAACCAGGCCCAACATGTCTATTGAGATGTCCCCCGAGAAGTCCTCCGAACCGACCGAAAAACCGGTGAAGAAGCTCTTTATCAAGACCCACGGCTGCCAGATGAATGAGTACGATTCTGCGCGCATGCGGGACCTGCTGGGCGAATCTCACCAGATGGTGCCCACCGACGATCCGGAAGATGCGGACGTGCTGCTGGTGAACACCTGTTCTATCCGCGAGAAAGCACAGGAAAAATTGTTCCACCAGCTGGGCCGCTGGAAGCACCTGAAAGAAAAGAACCCGGATCTGGTGATCGGGGTTGGCGGCTGTGTGGCAAGCCAGGAAGGCGAGGCCATCGCCAAACGCGCGCCCTATGTTGACCTGGTATTCGGCCCGCAGACCCTGCACCGTCTGCCGGAGATGATGGAAACCAAGAAGCAGCAGAGCGGCGCCATCGTTGTCGACGTTTCCTTCCCGGAAATCGAAAAATTCGACCGCCTGCCGCAGCCGGAAGCGGACGGCGTAAGCGCCTTCGTATCCATTATGGAAGGCTGCTCCAAGTACTGCACCTTCTGTGTGGTGCCCTACACCCGCGGTGAGGAAGTGAGCCGCCCGGTGGCGGACGTGCTGGAAGAAGTGGCACACCTGGCAGACCAGGGAGTCCGCGAAGTAAACCTGCTGGGCCAGAACGTAAACGCTTACCGCGCGCCCGGTGAAGACGGCCAGATCGTGGATTTTGCCGAGCTGATCACCTACGTTGCCGCCATCGACGGTATCGACCGCATCCGCTACACCACCTCGCACCCGGTGGAGTTCTCGGATGCGCTGATCGATGTATACGCGGAAGTGCCGGAGCTGGTAAACCACCTGCACCTGCCGGTTCAGAGTGGTTCCGACCGCATTCTGATGGCGATGAAGCGCGGCCATACGGCGCTCGAGTACAAGTCCAAGATCCGCCGCCTGAAGGCGATTCGCCCGGATATCTGCCTGTCGTCTGACTTTATTATCGGCTTCCCCGGTGAAACCGAGCGTGACTTCGAGGCCACCATGAAGCTGATTCAGGATGTGGGTTTCGATATCTCCTTCAGCTTCATCTACTCCGCCCGCCCGGGCACGCCGGCGGCCGACCTGCCGGACGACACTCCGGAAGAAGTGAAGAAACACCGACTGCAACTGCTGCAACACCGCATCAACCAGCAGGCCCGCGAAATCGCACACCGTATGGTGGGCAATGTAGAACGCGTTCTGGTCAGCGGCGTCTCCAAAAAAGACCCGGGCCAGTTACAGGGCCGGACTGAAAACAACCGCGTGGTCAATTTCCGCTGTGATCAGCTGGAGCTGATCGGTAAGTTTGCCGATGTGCTGATCGAAGAGGCACTGCCGAACTCCCTGCGCGGGACTTTGGTGGCTTCTGAGCTGGATGGGCCGCTGAGCTGATTTAGTGGTCCTTAATCGGCGGGGCCTGTGGCGGCCCTGCTACCGATAGTCCTTTGCGAGACACGCCGTGAACCCATCCCTGGGGGCTCTTCCACGAGGTCCCTCTCGCGGAAGGTCTCGCAAAGGACTATCGGTATCAGCGCCTTCGCTTTACACATCAAACCAACTTGAATCCATGTGGTCGTACGTGCACTGAAGCCGATGCTAAGGGCATGCTGCCGGGATTCGTTTCCGGGACCGTACGCGGCCATGGATGGCCGTGTCCGAGCGCACAGGGGTAAGGCAAGTGTTTGTGAAGCAACGCTTCGCACGCAGCCGAACGACGCCAATCTTGATTGGCGGCCGGCCCGCTTGCGGGTGCTTGTAGCGTGTCCCGGAAACGAATACCGGCAGCAGGGCCGCCACAAGGCTAGCTACGGAGCACCAAAGACCTGGCACCATCTACGAAGCTCCGAAGCCCACTACGAAGCACCAAAACCCGGAAGCGACCCAAAACCTTCATACTCCCCTGTTATAAGCCACCCGACCGGTTAGAACCCATTCGTCACAAACCGGCCTTTCCCATACCGGTGAAATGGGTATAACCTACAGACTGAACCATCAGACAAAGGTGCATGGAACCCAATTTGGAAACACAAGCCCTCGCTCACAGTATCACTCTTGAGCCAAACGACGCCCGCCGCCTGGCCAACCTCTGTGGCCAATTTGATCAACACCTGCGCCAGATAGAGCAGCGACTGGATATCGAAATCCGCAATCGCGGCAATCAGTTTGCCTTCTACGGCGATGCCAAGTCCGCCCGCGCCGCCGGCGAGATATTGAACAACCTGTATCAGGAATCCGGAGCCAACGACGAAGTGACCCCGGAGCAGATTCACCTTGCCCTGCAGGAGTCCGGAGTGGAAGAGCTGGTCAGCGGAAAGCAGCAAATCGAAGAAGGGGAAGGCGATCAGGTGGTACTGATCCGCACCAAGAAATGTTCCGTGCGCCCGCGAGGGATCAACCAGCGCAAATACGTACGCGCGGTTCAGACCAACGATATCAACTTCGGCATAGGCCCCGCCGGTACCGGTAAAACCTATCTGGCCGTGGCCTGCGCCGTGGAAGCCCTGCTCAAGGACTCCGTGGAGCGGATCCTGCTGGTACGCCCGGCGGTGGAAGCCGGCGAGAAACTGGGCTTTCTGCCCGGTGACCTGAGCCAGAAGGTCGACCCCTACCTGCGCCCCCTGTACGACGCCCTGTATGAAATGCTCGGCTTCGAGACCGTGGGCAAGCTGATCGAACGCAATGTGATCGAGGTAGCCCCGCTGGCCTATATGCGCGGCCGTACCCTGAATAACGCGTTTGTGATTCTCGATGAGAGCCAGAACACCACCCGCGAGCAGATGAAGATGTTCCTCACCCGGATCGGCTTCGGATCCACCGCGGTGATTACCGGTGACCCCAGCCAGATCGACCTGCCCCGCGGCCAGGCCTCCGGCCTCAAGCACGCGATTGAAGTGCTGAGCAACGTCAACGGCATCAGCTTCACCCACTTCGGCGCCAAAGACGTGGTCCGCCACCCGCTGGTACAGCGGATCGTGGAGGCCTACGGTGAGCACGAAGCGGAAGTGGAAGCGCAGCAGGAAGCCGAGCGCGCGGCGCGCAAGGCCGCTGCGCTGGAAGCCGCTGGTCGCGCTGGAGAAAATGCGGCCTGAGGCCGCGCCCATGAACGCCAATTTGTCCGAGAGCCAGTCGCGCTCGCCCGCTGACGTCCATCTGGATGTGCAGCGGGCCACCTCCTGCTCCCCACTCCCAAATGATGCCGATCTTGCCCGGTGGGCGACGGCTGCCGTGGGCGAGCATCGCACCCAAGCCGAGATCTCCTTGCGCATCGTCGACGAGGACGAGAGCCAGGCCCTGAACGGCCAGTATCGCGGCAAAGACAAACCCACCAATGTACTCTCCTTCCCTGCGGACATACCTCCGGAGCTGGGCCTACCCCTGCTCGGCGACCTGGTGATCTGTGCGCAGGTAGTGGCGCGGGAAGCGGAACAGCAGCACAAAGCCCAGTCCGCACACTGGGCACACATGGTGGTCCATGGCACACTGCATCTTTTGGGTTACGACCATATCGAGGACGATGAAGCCGAGATCATGGAAAATCTCGAAACCCGCATACTGGCTGAACTTGGTATCGAAGACCCATACCAGCCTATTGAAGCGCCTGCGCAAGACGCACAGGCCGAAAAAACGACAAACGGAACCGACGAGTAACGCGGAGTATGGCCACATCCATGACCACCGACGAACCCCCAAGTAGCTCCTCTTCCAACCGCCCCCGATCGGGGGAGAAAAACTGGTTGGAAAAAATACTGGGTGCCTTCTCACAAGAACCCAAATCCCGCGATGAGCTGCTGGACATCATCAAGGACGCCGCCGAAAACAAGGTGGTCGATGCCGAAGCCCTGTCCATCATCGAGGGAGCGCTGGATGTTTCCAGCCAACAGGTGCGGGAGATTATGATTCCGCGCTCACAGATGGTGGTGGTCAGTATTGAAGACTGCCCCAAGGACTTCCTCCCCAAGATCATCGAGTCCGGCCACTCCCGTTTCCCGGTGGTGGGCGAGAGCATCGACGATATCCGCGGCGTCCTGCTGGCCAAAGATCTGCTGCCACTGGTGCTGAAAGGCGTAGACGATTTCCGCCTGGAAGATCATATCCGCCCCGCCAATATCATTCCCGAAAGCAAGCGCCTGAATATCCTGCTGCGGGAATTCCGCGAGAACCGCTATCACATGGCTGTCGTAATCGACGAGTATGGTGGTGTCTCGGGCGTGGTAACCATTGAAGACATCCTCGAAGAAATCGTCGGCGAAATTGAAGACGAGACCGACGAGGAAGAAGCGGATAGCTTTATCCGCAAAGTGAGCGACAACGACTTTGTGGTGAAAGCGCTCACCCCCATCGAGGACTTCAACGACTATTTCAATTGCGAATTCAGCGATGAAGAGTTCGACACCATCGGCGGTCTGATCATGCAGTCCTTCGGCCACCTGCCGGGGCGC
This sequence comes from Microbulbifer sp. ABE4_465, assembly GCF_056160765.1. Taxonomy (NCBI): domain Bacteria; kingdom Pseudomonadati; phylum Pseudomonadota; class Gammaproteobacteria; order Cellvibrionales; family Microbulbiferaceae; genus Microbulbifer; species Microbulbifer sp. ABE4_465. The sequence continues at coordinate 355,713 of NZ_JBSWXV010000003.1, read as the reverse complement.
GATGAAATGACCAAGCTCGGGGAATTCCAATTCCGCGTCCTCTACGCCGACAACCGGCAGATTCACCTGCTGCGTGTAAGTCGGTTCGACAGGCCCGCTGAAGAAGATGGTTGATGCGTAATTCTACGTTCTACTCGAGGGCTCTGCCCTCGGTGGCCGCCCTGATCGCGGGCGGCCAGCTTACCCTTTCCTTTGCGCCGTACAATTTGTGGTGGTGCAGCCTGCTCTCCCTAGGGCTCTTTGTCTGGCTGCTGGCGCCAGGAAAAAATGCACCAGCGCTCTCCGGCAAACAGACCTTCTGGCTGGCCCTGTGTTACGGCTTTGGCCTGTTCGCCACCGGTGGCTCATGGGTATATGTTTCCATCACCGATTTCGGTAACTCATCCCCACTGCTCGGGGTGATTCTTACCGCTGCCTTTGTCGGCATTATGGCGGTGCTGTTTGCCCTGCCGTTTATCCTGCTCGCGCGCTTTCGCGCAAACCCGGTTTCTTTTGCCCTCTCCTTTGCCGCACTCTGGTTTATCAGTGAGTGGTGCCGCACCTGGATGTTTACTGGCTTTCCCTGGCTGTTTGCCGGTTACGGACATATTCACACCTGGCTTGCCGGTTGGGCGCCGATTCTCAGTGTTTACGGTATTGGCCTGTTGCTGGCGTTTACCTGCGCAGTGTTCGCGCTGTTCGCACGCTGGGCATTCGGCACAGGCCTGTGGAAATCTCCGGCGGCGATGGCTCTGGGCATCTCTGCCGCCCTGATCTGGCCTGTAGGCCTATTGCTGACCAATGTGGAGTGGACTCAGGCCAGCGATGACTCACGTACCGTTGGACTGGTGCAGGCGAATATCCCTCAGGAAAAAAAGTGGTTGCCGGAATTTCGCGGTGAAACCATCCGACGCTACCAGACCGCCACAGAATCCCTACACCAGCAGGGCGTAGATCTGGTGATCTGGCCCGAAGCAGCGCTGCCGTTGCTGTACCATCACGCACCCAATTTGATGGAAGCCCTGCAGTCCAACGCGCAAGATGCAAAGACCGACCTGATTACCGGAATTCTCTACGATACCGAGCAGAATCACCGCCGTGTGGTGCACAACTCCGCTGCGGTATTCGGCAGCGAACAACAGCTCTATCACAAACGCCATCTGGTGCCCTTTGGTGAATATGTCCCACTGGAAGACTGGATCCGCGGCACCATCGAGTTCTTCAACCTGCCCACGTCATTTATCCGCCCGGGCCCCGAAGGGCAAACACCGCTGAACGCCGGCGGGCTCAGCTGGGCACTGCTGATCTGCTACGAAATTGTGTATCCACAGCTGGTTGCGCAGAGCAGTGGCGACGCACAGGTTTTGCTGACCCTGAGTAACGATGCCTGGTTTGGGAAGTCCATCGGTCCACTGCAGCACATGCAGATGGCACAGATGCGCGCGCTGGAGACCCAGCGCTACCTGGTGCGGGGCACCAATACCGGAATTACCGCCATTGTCACTCCCGACGGTAACATCTCCGAGCAACTTCCCCAGTTCGAACAGGCCACCATGGTTGGCCAGGTACAGGCCCGCAGCGGCGTAACGCCGTTTATGGTGATGGGTGTCTGGGGCCTGGTAGCACTGGCGGTATTCATGCTGATAGCCGCGGTCCTGTTGCAGCGCCGCCGGGAATCCCCCGCAAACACCACCGATGGTGCCGTGGCCCGCGCGCTGGACTAGCCCACACTTACCCTCGGGCCGAAAGCCGGGGCGGCGATTGCCTTCCTTTGCCGCCCGGTTTCACCTGCCCGGCCAATATTCCCCCGGAATCCACCGCAAGCGAACTTGCGGCTGCTATTATCCTGAGATATTCACCGGGTAAATCGCCCGCAGACTTTTCGGATCACCGGGAAGCCATTGCAGTACATTTACCCACAGGCCCAGCGCCTCCCCCCTTTCCCGCCGGCACAGAATGCCTCCGGCCCGGATCGGGGAAGATACAAATTTGCACTTATTTTGACTGCACAGATCAAGTCCACGCGCCGAACCACTTTTGGCAGCGGCGGACAATGTGCGGCATGGATGCCTGAGATATGCATTGCTTGATTACCGGCGGCACCGGATTGATTGGCCGCCAATTCTGCGAGAAGTGGCTGGAGAGAGGCCACCAACTCACCGTATTGAGCCGTACGCCGGATAAAGTTCACCGCCTGTGTGGCGAGGCGGCCAATGCGGTGCGCGACCTGCAACAGGTTGAGGGGCCGGTCGACGTGGTGGTGAACCTGGCAGGGGAAACCATTTCCCGGCGCTGGAGCGAGGCCCGCAAGCAGGAAATCCGCCGCTCCCGTCTCGACACCACCAGCGACCTCACACGCTGGGTTCTGTCCCAGCCCCAGCGCCCCAAATACGTCCTCTCCGGTTCGGCTGTCGGTTACTACGGTGACCGAGGTGGTGATCTGCTCAAGGAAACCAGTGGCCCGGGCGGTGGCTTTGCCGCCGAGCTGTGTCGGGACTGGGAGGCGGCCACACTACCGCTGCAACAGGCCGGTATCTGTGTGGGTATCATGCGCACCTCGATTGTGCTGTCCATAGACGGCGGCGCCCTGAAGCAGATGTTACCGGCATTCAAGGCCGGACTCGGTGGCCCAATGAGCTGCGGGGAACAGTGGATGAGCTGGATTCACGAGGCGGATATCGTCGGTCTGATGCTGCATGCGATCGACCGTCACCTGTGTGTGCCATTCAATGCCTGCGCACCAGAGCCGGTCACCAACAACAGCTTCTCGCGCCTGCTGGCAAAACAGTTGCGCCGGCCATGCCTGATGCGTACACCGGCCTGGATGCTGAAAATCCTGTTTGGGGAGATGGCGGAGGAGTTACTGCTGGCAAGCCAGCGCATGGAGCCGCGCACCGCCCTGGACAGTGGCTATAGCTTCCAATATCCAACTCTGGAAAAAGCCCTCGAGGACCTGTTGGCCCCGGCGGGCAGTAACGGCAGTGCCCACGCCTCTTCGCGAGGGCACTAGCTGGCTTCTCGCGATACCTTTCAGGCGGCGGCGTTACTTCGCACCAGCACCTCATCCAGGTAACTACGCGCCGACTCGGAAGTCACCGGATCGACCTTGCACTCCATTGGTGCAGAGCCCACCCACTGAGCGTGCCAGCGAAACCAACTGTGGGCTTCCTCGACGTTGACCGCACCCTCGCTCTCCGCCTTTTCCTGGCGCAACTCGACAAAGTCGGTTTGCTCGGGATCCAGATTGAATTCGCGCACAATTTGACCAACGAAGGTTTCGAAATTCTTACTGAGCTTGGCGCCGCTCTCGACACCCGCGGACAACATGACCAGTTGTCGACTGCCACGGCGGGCCATCTTGAACCCAACCCATACCGGACGATTCAGCCGATTATGCAGCTGAATAGGGGAAAATGACGCAGGAAAATCTGACATCAATCCGTACCTCAAACTTTTTTGTTGTTATTCGCTAGGTAGCCTGTTCTGCCGCTACCCGGAAGCCACTCAGGCCATCCAAAGGCAAACAGCGGAGGCAGCCATACTAGTTTTATCTGAAACTAACGGCAACCTCACCAGCCACCCAAAACCCGCGATTACATTCTGGTCAATTTATCGAAATCAACACTGCCTGCGTGCCGGTAGCGACCGCCACCGGTACCACTGCAGGCCCAGTAACTCCCGCCAGTAAACCTGGCTGCGCATCAACGCCCCGGCACTGGGTAACCAGCGCAACAGACCGCTCTCACCCCGTGGCACCAGTTCACCGGGGCTGCCCACGGGCAGCGGTTGCACCTGCAGCCCGGCACGGGCAAAAGTTTCCGCAGCGCGGGGCATGTGCCACCAGTGGGTAACCAGGAGTACGCTTTCGACTCCGGAATCGTGTAGAAGTGCCGCCGAATTGGAAGCGTTCTCCGCCGTGTTGCGACTGCAATTCTCACGCCAAGTGGCACTACGACCGAACAGTTCCTCGAGGGCACCGGCCATCAGGTCGGATTCCGGGAGCTTTTCCTCCTCAAACACACGCCCACCGGTAACCAGAATCGGCATTTTCTCCGGCGCCTGCTGTACCGCCCAGGCAACCCGTTCAAGACTTGCGGCAGAGAGCCGCTCGACACCACTGTCCCCATCCCGGTAGCGCCCACCGCCGAGGACCACCACCGCAGAAGGCTCCGACTCCGGGGCCACGGGCAACTCGTGAACCAGGCGCTGCCCAAGCCAGCCGGAAAAAGCCGGTGTCGCGAAAACCCACAGCGTGAGGAAGCACAGGATAGCCAGTGGCAGTGACAGTTTGGCGACGGGGGAAGAGGCAGGAAAAAACCAGAAGGCAAATGCCAGCAGCATCCCGACAAGGGGGGCGAATGGCGGCATCACCAGTGTCGTAAGTGCAGTTTGCAGTTCCATTATTCCGTTTGCGCGCGATCCATCTCAGGATGTTGATTTCAGGGCGCAGCCTCCTTGTCTATTCACAAAGGGGGCTAGCGGTCTTCGGAGCCGCCCACAATCTGGCGGAAGCAGCCATAGCCACAGCGGTGGCAGGGTGTCACTTCGGCACCGGCATCTGGCAGCGCCCGGTAACCGCAGCCGAGACACTGCAGCTCTTCGCCTTCGCCGACAATCTCACCGGCCAGCGCCCAGGGCTCACCGCGCTTGATACAACCCATTACCGCGGGCCACACGGTCTTGGTGGGGTCTGCCGCATCCAGCAGCCAGTCGCCGACACGCTCCTCCTGGGTCAGCAGCTCGCCCCCAAGATCCTGCAGGTAGTTTTCCGCGCGGTGGGCGTCGTCCTTGATCCAGGCGTTGAGGAAAGCCGCCTTGCGCGCGGTGAAACTTTCCACGTCCAGCTCTTCCCCCACCAGCTTTTCCAGCTCGCGTTTGGCCTCGGTAGAGAGCTTGCCATCTTCCCCTGGAAGATCGGGATTCGCGACCTTGCCGGCCTCTTTAGGTTTCTTACTCACCTTATCCCTCCTATAATTCGCGGTTTTCCGGCCGGGCCTTAGACTCCCGGTCAGAACACCCCAATAGATCGAGTCACAGAGTATAGGTTCCCCACAGATGGAAGAGCAGTACAACCCCTCCGCAGTCGAAGCCGCCGCCCAGGGCCATTGGGCCGAGCAGAAAAGCTTCGAGGTAAAGGAAGACCCCAGCCGCGACAAGTTCTACTGCCTATCCATGTTTCCCTACCCCAGCGGCAAGCTGCACATGGGGCACGTGCGCAACTACACCATCACCGACGTGATCTCCCGCTACCAGCGCATGCAGGGCAAGAACGTGCTGCACCCCATGGGCTGGGACGCCTTCGGTCTGCCGGCGGAGAATGCCGCCATCCAGAACAAGACCGCGCCGGCCAAGTGGACCTACTCCAATATCGACTACATGAAAGGCCAGCTGAAGTCTCTTGGCTTCGGTTTTGACTGGTCCCGGGAGCTGGCCACCTGCCAGCCGTCCTACTACAAGTGGGAGCAGTGGTTCTTCACCCGCCTGTACAAGAAAGGCCTTGTGTACAAAAAAATGGCTACGGTGAACTGGGATCCGGTGGACCAGACCGTACTCGCTAACGAACAGGTGGAAGACGGCCGCGGCTGGCGCTCCGGTGCATTGGTCGAACGCCGGGAAATCCCCCAGTGGTTTATCAAGATTACCGATTACGCCGAAGAACTGCTGAAAGACCTGGACCAGCTGCCGGACTGGCCGGAACAGGTGCGCACCATGCAGCGCAACTGGATCGGTAAATCCAAAGGGGTCGAGCTGGCCTTCGCATTGCCGAAAACCATAGCCGGTGTCGACCACTTCGACGTCTACACCACCCGCCCGGACACCCTCATGGGCGTCACCTACGTGTCCCTCGCGGCAGAACACCCGATTGCGCTGGAACTGGCAGAGTCCAATCCAGAGCTGAAAACCTTTATTGACGAGTGCAAAAAGCAATCCATGTCCGAAGCCGATATGGCCACCATGGACAAGAAAGGCATGGACACCGGCCTCAAGGCCATCCACCCGCTTACCGGTGAAGAAGTGCCGGTGTGGATCGCCAACTACGTACTGATGGATTACGGCTCCGGCGCTGTGATGGCGGTACCCGCCCACGACCAGCGTGACTGGGAATTTGCCAAGAAATACGACCTGCCGATTGAGCAGGTGATCGCCCCCACCGGCGACGAGTCCATTGATCTGGAAAAAGAAGCCTTCACCGAAAAAGGCGTGCTGGTCAATTCCGGCGGCTTCGACGGCCTCGACTTCGACGCCGCCTTCAATGCCATCGCCGACGGCCTGGAAGCCGCTGGCAAAGGCCGCGTCACCACCAACTACCGCCTGCGCGACTGGGGTGTCTCCCGCCAGCGTTACTGGGGTGCACCGATTCCCATGTTCAACCTCGCCGACGGCGGCGAAATTCCGGTACCGGCGGAGAAACTGCCGATCCTGTTGCCGGAAGACGTGGAGCTCGACGGCACCACCTCACCGATTAAAGCGGACACAGAGTGGCGCAAAGACGAGTACAACGGCGAAGCCGTTGAACGGGAAACCGACACCTTCGACACCTTTATGGAGTCCAGCTGGTACTACGCCCGCTACACCTGCCCGGATTTCGAAGAAGGCATGCTCGACCCGGACCGCGCCAACTACTGGCTGCCGGTGGACCAGTATGTGGGCGGTATCGAACACGCCATTCTGCACCTGCTGTACGCGCGCTTCTTCCACAAACTCATGCGCGATGAAGGCCTGGTAAAGAGCGATGAGCCCTTCAAGCGCCTGCTGTGTCAGGGCATGGTACTGGCCGAATCCTTCTACAAAGAAGACAACGGCCACAAAACCTGGATCGCGCCGACTGCCGTCGACGTAGAGCGCGATGACAAAGGCAAGCCGATCAAAGCCGTAGAACGCGCCACCGGTGAAGAAGTGGTTGCCGGCGGCGTGGTGAAAATGTCCAAGTCCAAAAACAACGGCATCGACCCCCACGCCGCGGTACAGGAATACGGTGCCGACACCGTGCGCCTGTTCACCATGTTCGCCGCGCCCCCCGAGCAGACCCTCGAATGGCACGACTCCGGTGTGGAAGGTGCAAGCCGCTTCCTGCGCAAACTGTGGAAAACCGTCCACGGCCATATCGAAGCCGGCGACGGTAGTGCGGCGATTGATACCAACGCGCTGTCCGACAAGCAACAACAGCTGCGCCGCAAAACCCACGAAACCATCCAGAAAGTCAGCGACGACTACGGCCGCCGCCAGACCTTCAACACCGCCGTCGCCGCGGTGATGGAACTGCTGAACGAAGTGGGCAAGGTAGCAGAGCGCGACTCCGCCAACGGCCTCGCCGTAGAACGCGAAGCCCTGCAGGCCGCCGTCATGCTCCTCGCCCCGGTCACCCCGCACATTAGCCACGAACTGTGGAAAGCGCTGGGCAACAGCGGCGAACTGGTCGACGCGCCCTGGCCCAAAGTGGACGAACAAGCCCTGGTCCGCTCCAGCATCACCCTGGTGGTTCAGGTCAACGGCAAACTGCGCGCAAAACTCGAAGCGCCCGCAGACGCCGACAAGGAAACCCTGGAAAAAATGGCGCTGGCCGACGAAAACGTACTGAAATTTACCGAAGGTAAAACCGTGCGCAAGGTGATCGTTGTACCCGGTAAACTGGTCAACATCGTCGCCAATTGATTGACCCCGAGTGGTGGATGCGCTCTCGCTTATCCACCCTACAAATTAAGGCAGTACCTCGACGTAGGGTGGATAAGCACAGCGCATCCACCTTCCCTTACGAAGCACAATGCTCAGATGCGAAGGGTGGGTGCCGGGTACAGGTTTTCAGGAGCGTCGCAAACAGGATGTTTGCGCCGCAGCGCCCAGGGATGGGTCTACAGCGGTCCTGAAAACCTGTACCCGGCACCCTCCCACCACCACATCAGCAAAAGAACGCAACGGACCTCGATGAAATCAATAATGCTCCGCACCCTAACAATAATCCTGGCCATAGCAATCTCAGCCTGTGGCTGGCACCTCCGCGGCGCACCGAAAAACTTCCCTCCCGGAAGCAAGCTCTACATCACCACCGAAGACCCCAGAAGCGAACTTGCCGAAAGCATCACCCGCCTGCTGCAAACTAGCGGCCTGCCATTAGCAGAAGCGCCTAACGAAGCCGACTTCACCCTCACCATCCACAAAGAGATCGAACAAAAACGTACCGTCTCCGTGGATGCCCAGGGCCGCGCCTCCGAATACGAACTCATCACCAGCGCCGAATACAGCGTGCGTGACAACACCGGCCGCGACCTCCTTACCATGGCCCGCGCCGACGTCTACCGCACCCTCGAATGGGACGACGCCGAAGTCGTCAGTAAAGGGGAAGAAGAGCGCCTGCAGCGGGAAGAAATGCGCCGCGAACTTATCGGCCGGATCATCGACCGCCTGCGCCGTATCGAAATCAACACCCCAGTCCGCGACAGCCCGGCACTGCCCTGATATGCCACGCATCAACCCGCGCCAGCTCGCGCAGAACCTACGCCAGGGACTCGCACCCATCTACGTCGTCACCGGCGACGAACCGCTACTGGTGCAGGAATGCTGCGACAGTATCCGCAACGCCGCGCGCAAACAGGGCTTCAACGAGCGCGACCTGCTGCACGGCGAACACAACTTCGACTGGGGCCAACTGCTCTCCGCAGCCGGCTCCCTCTCACTGTTCGCAGACAAAAAAGTAATTGAGTTGCGCCTGCCCGGCGGCAAGCCCGGCGACAAAGGCAGTAAAGCCCTGCAGGAGTTCGCCAGCATGGCGAACGACGAAACCCTGTTGCTACTGGTATTGCCACGCCTCGACCGCTCGCAACTAAACAGCAAATGGGTAAAGGCGCTGGAAGCCAAAGGCGTACTGATCCAGATCTGGCCGGTAGACGCCTCCGAAATGCCGCGCTGGATTCACCAACGCCTGCGCGCCGCCAACCTCGACGCCGAGCCGGAAGCCATCCAGATACTGGCCGAGCGTGTGGAAGGCAACCTGCTCGCCGCCAGTCAGGAAATTGAAAAGCTGAAACTGCTGGCACAGGACACGGTGATTACCGCCGACACCATGAATAATGCCGTCGCCAGCTCCGCACGCTACGACGTGTTCGGTTTGATCGACAAGGCGCTCGCTGCCGACGCCGCGGGCGCGGTGCGCACATTACAAGGGCTGCGCGCCGAAGGTGTGGAAGCCCCGGTGGTGCTCTGGGCCATTGCCCGGGAAATCCGCACCTTGCTAGAAACCCAACAGAAATTGGATCAAGGCCAGCCCATCAACCGTCTGGTGCGTATCCAGAAACGCCAGCCGCTGATTCAGGCCGCCTGCCAGCGCCTGCGCCCGCGCCACCTGGAAAACTTCCTGATGCGCGCGAGGGCAGTGGATAACGCCATCAAAGGCGGCAAGGAAATGGACCCCTGGGCCGGACTACTGGAGTTGACCCTCAACCTCTCCGGCAAGCGCAGTATCTAGCGCTTGCCGTAACATCAGCGGCTTTTTTCTTCGAAGATCGCGTTTACCAGTTCGCCATCGTCGCTATCCCCCGGCAACTGCCAGAACATAATGCCGCCCAGCTTGTGATCCTTTGCATAACGGGTTTTTGCTGCGACAGAACGCGGGTTATCAAAGGTCGCAAACTGTTTCTTCTGCGCGTGGTAGGCGTATGCAGCCTTTGCCTCGTCATCCCACGCCAGCTCAAATCCTGACTCTGCGGTATAGGCGGTTTCCAATGCACTAAACGCCAGGCCCGCAACATGGGTGCCATTCTGATAGCGCCCTTTCTGGTCCGGTGCGACGCCATCCCAAACCCGTGAATAGAAAGCCGCACCAATCACAATTTTCTTGCTGGGCACACCGGCTTCCAGCAGGAAGCGGACGGCATTGTCCGTGGACTGCTTCTGCTGATCGGTGGAATACAGGGGTGAGTGGTGTCCGGTCACGGTGCTGAAGCCATTGACCAGGTCGTAACTCATCACGTTGATCGCATTCAGCAACGGCGTGACCGCCTGCCAGTCCAGGGATTTCTGCAAAAACTCATCGAAACCACCAATGGCGGCAGTGATCAGGTAGTCCTGCCCCAAGGTCTTGCGCAACGCCTGCACCAGCGCGGTAAAGTTTTCGCGGTCTTCCGGTTTGTAGGGATGCCCCGGATGTCCGGCAATGGCTGGATACTCCCAATCCAGATCCAGGCCATCGCCACCAATGCGCTCCAGTGTTGCCTTTACAGAGCCGGCAAAGGCACGACGGTTTTCCGCTGAAGAGAAAACCTCTGAACAGGTCTCGCAGCCACCCCAACCTCCGAGCGCGATCATTATTTTTAAATGTGGGAACTGTTGTTTCAGCGCCAACAAGCGCCGATAAGAAGCGACCGCTTCATCGTCCCGAAATGCCAGCTGATTGCCGTCCAGATAGACGAAGCTGTAGATAAGATGCGTGAGCTTGTTGAAGTCATAGCGCGCCAGGTCATGCCCGTCGCCCATGTAATAGCCCATTACTGCCAATTCGTCCGCACTCACCGGGGGTACATCCGCGCTCTCTTCCGCACAGGCAGCACCACCCAACATCACCAGCCACAGACCACACCAACGCCACCAGTTCCCCATCGCGAGTTCTCCTGCGTTATACCTCGTTATGTATTAGGGCTTGGATTCACCCTTGTTCCTGCGGTCATGCTACCGCCTGCAGCACACGGATGACAACGCTGTCACTCACAAATGCATCAACGCTGCGCACAGTGAGGCGCAATTGGCGCATGGGAGCAATGCGCCCGGCATCAAATGACAAGTGGCCGCCATGCAAGTTGGTTAGGATTGATCTAAAAGAGAATCCAAAGATTACCGAGAGAAAAGCATGGACAATCCGCATACAGCGTCAGAGATGGCCAGCACTCATACCGTCATGAACCAGCCTCGCCCACTGCAGGGTCATAACCTTTACGCTGGGGATACGGCATTGAAAGAGGCAGTGGCACGCAACGGCGGTCACTGGGGTGAAGACGACCTGCAACGTTACGGTGAAATCTGCGGGCGCCCGGAGTGGATTGAACGCGGTTTTCAGGCCAATCACTACAAGCCGGAGTTTGAACCCCACGACCGGGTAGGCAACCGCATCGACCAGGTCAATTACCACCCCGCCTACCACCAGCTGATGCAACTGGCGAAAAGTGAAGGGCTACACTCGTCGCCGTGGACGGACCCTAAGCCCGGCGCACACGTGGTGCGCGCCGCCAAATACTATCTGCACAGCCAGGTGGAATCCGGCCACGGCTGCCCGATCACCATGACTTTTGCCTCGGTGCCTTCCATCAAGCTCACTCCCGCTCTGGCAAAAGAGTGGCTGCCGAAAATTACCGATCGCGATTACGACCCCAGCAACCGCCCCCACACAGAAAAATCCACGCTCACCATCGGAATGGGGATGACGGAGAAACAGGGCGGCTCCGATGTGCGCGCCAACACCACCACGGCCACAGCAATCGGCGAAGGCGCCTACGAGATCGTCGGCCACAAATGGTTTACCTCCGCCCCCATGTGCGATGCCTTTTTGATGCTGGCGCAAACCGACGCCGGGCTCAGCTGCTTTCTGGTGCCCCGCTGGCGCCCGGATGGGTCGAAAAACCCGATTCAGGTACAGCGCCTGAAAGACAAGGCCGGCAACATCTCCAATGCCTCGTCAGAAATCGAGCTGCGCGGCGCGCTCGGTTGGCTGGTGGGCGAGGAAGGCCGCGGTGTACCGGCGATCATCGAAATGGTCTCGGCCACCCGCTTCGACTGTATGATCGGCTCCTCCGGCGGGCAGCGCCAGGCTGCACTTCAGGCGATATACCACGCCAGCCAGCGCAACGCGTTCGGTAAACGGTTGATCGAACAACCACTGATGCAAAATGTACTCGCCGACCTGCAACTGGAAGTGGAAGGCTCCGTCGCCATGACCATGCGCATGGCGCAGGCCATGGATCACCTGGACGACGAGCAACAGAAACTACTGATGCGCCTCGGTACCGCAGTGGGCAAATACTGGATCTGCAAACGCACCCCGCATCACGCGTATGAGGCGATGGAGTGTCTCGGTGGAAATGGTGTGATCGAGAATTTCATTACCGCCCGCCTCTACCGCGACGCCCCCATCAATGCCATCTGGGAGGGTTCCGGCAACATCCAGGCACTGGATGTATTACGCGCGGTGGCAAAAACACCGGCGGTGCTGACCAACTGGTTTGATGAGCTGGAAAAAAGCAAGGGTAGCGATCTGCGCTTTGACCGGGCACTGGCGCAACTGAAAAATCAGTTCGCGGACCTGGACAATATGGAATACCGCGCACGGCACATTATCGATCAACTGGCGCTGACCATGCAGAGCCATTTGTTAATGCAGGCCGGCAATACCCCGGTTGCAGAAGGGTTTATTGCATCCCGCCTTGATACACGGGGAGCGAACAATACCGGGACCTTGCCTGTAGGCGTGGATGTGAAAACGATTATCGAGCGTGGTAATCCGCTGATTTCTTAACGCCTTTCGCAAGAGCCTGCCCTGCAGGACAGGCTCCTACATGATCTAGTGGTCCATGCGGAAAGTTGTGTAACTGTTCGCTTCGCCAAAGCGCCCTGCTCTGCGTTGAGAAAGCTTGAAATAGAACCACTATTCCTGCGCTTTCTCGCCTTGATCTGAACACTTTGGCTGTGCTCCATAGTTACCGAACTTTCCGCATGGACCACTAGCGGGTCAATCTGAATAGCTTTTGTAGAACTGCTCCGCGGTTCGCCCGCTGTGGCTGGCACGGAGCATGGCGAACTGTTTGGCGGCCGTGTGGAGTTGTTGCCGGTCACCGGTGTAATCCGAAAAGTGCTGATCCACCATTTTCAGGTAGCTTTCCCAATTCGCGGGGTAGAAGCTCAGCCAGAGACCAAAGCGGTCGGCGAGAGATAGAGTTTCCTCTACCGTGTCACCGTGGTGCAGCTCACCATCGACGATTCTGGTTTGCAGGTTGTCCGACGCGCTTTCCGGTATCAGGTGGCGGCGGTTGGAAGTGGCGTACAGCAGTACGTTTTCCGGAGGCAGCTCCAGTGAGCCGGCGAGAATGGTTTTGAGGGCTTTGTAGCGCTCGTCGCCCTTTTCAAAAGAAAAGTCGTCGCAGAACAGGATAAAGCGGTAATTTTTGGCATCGCCGCTGTCGAGCTGGTCGACGATTTCGGGAAGGTCATCCAGATCTTGCAGGTTGACCTCAATACAACGCAGCCCGTCCTCGCCAAAGCGGTTCAATATCCCCTTGATCAGGCTGGATTTCCCGGTGCCGCGAGATCCCCACAAGAGCGCGTGATTGGCACTTTCGCCGCGCAAAAACCGTTGTGTGTTCGCCACCAGCTGGTGCTTTTGCTCGTCAATGCCCAACAGCTCATCGAGCCTGATTGGGTCCAGCCGGCGAACCGGTTTCAGCGCCGCGCGTTTGGGTCGCCATATGGCCGCCAGCGACTGGCTCCAGTCCATCCCTACTTCAAAGGCCTTTTTACTCACGAAAACTCTCCCTTGCCCGGTTTCCTGTAGGAAACTCATTGTGAACAGAGGGAGAGTTTAACGTTACTGTGTTGCGCCGGACTAGAGATACTGCCACCAATACATATCGGAAGTGAAGATGGCAATGTGTGGAAATAAATAAGAATCCGGCAAGTTTTTCCGATAGAGCTCCGGGCTACCAGGGAATATGCGAGCCATCCCAGAAAAGTAACTTACCGGAGTCACTGTCCTTTAACTGTTGCAAGACCGACACAATTCTTTCGGCACTTTGTGTCGCTGAATAGAGCTTGCCGTCGGGAATATTCCGCTGAAAAGGCTTGGACAGAGATGTGTCTGTTGTACCCGGGTGCAGCGCGACCACACAACAGGTATCGATTTTTCTACCCCACTCGATGGAGAGGTTTCGCACCAACATATTGAGCGCGGCTTTACTCATACGGTAGCTGTACCAGCCGCCCAGCTGGTTGTCTTCAATGCTTCCCACTTTTGCGGAAAGCGACGTCCAAACGAGTGGCGATTGGCGTTTGAGCAGAGGGTCAATCGCCTGAGCCAGATGTAAATGCGTGAGGGCATTGACCGTGACACTGTGATGAATCGCCTCACCATCACATTGCTGCAGGTTTTTCTCTGGCTGGTGACCGGGCCAGTGCAGAATGCCGCAGCAACACACGATCCAATTTGGCAAAGGCCATTTGCACAGCCACTCGCGAACAGGGGCAATACACCCGGGATCTTCCAGATCCGCGATCAGGTGATGATGCATATCCGAGATGCGATCCAGATCACCTCGACTGATCGTCAGCAGATTAGCTGTGGGCAATCGTTTTGAGAGAACAGCGCTCAAGGCAACACCCAGGCCGCCGCCCGCACCGGCGATCAGAATACAGTGTGGCGAACCATTGCCAACAGTTTCTTCTGGCATTCCTGCCTCGTCCCTCGTCGCCCCAGCCGCGGCTACTTCTTGGCTTTCGCCGGTGTCTCGGGTGCCATGTCCCCACGAGCCTCGGGCTTGACCACGCGCAGCATTGGCTCGTCGGATCGGAAAATCAAACCGTGAATTTCTGTCGCATTCTGCCCCTGCAACAGTTGTTGTAAAAACTGCACGATCTGCGCGGATATCTCCTGCCCTGGCACCAGCACCGGAATCCCCGGTGGATAGGGAACAATTTCGTCCGCGCAAGTGCGCCCCACCAGTTTTTTCTCTGCCGCCACCCCGTTGTCCATCAGTGGCAGCTCTTGGGTATCCGCAAAGTATGCATCCGCCGGCAGACAGTTGAGATGGGTAAACTCTGGCAACTGTCGGGCGGTCCCCGCATGGCTGCGCTTGCGCGGTTGCCGCGCCAGTTGCTTGAGTGCGTGCACCAGTCGCAGCAGTTTGCTCTCGGTGCTACCCAGTGTCACCAGGACGGTCACTGTGTTGTACGTGGTTTTCTCGACCTGAATACCGAACTGGTCGAACAGTTTGACCTGAATCTCTTTACCGGAGTAACCACTGCCGGATACGTCGATGGTCACTTTGGTTGGGTCCAGGCGAATATTGTCTTTGGCCAGGGTTGCCGGCACCAGATCGTCCAGGGTCAATGCGCGAAACACACCGGTTGCATCCACTTCCCGACGCAAAGTGGCGACCATCTGTGCACAGTGGCGCAAGCGCCCGTAACCTTCCATCACCATCTGTTTACGTGCCACATCGAGACTCGCGATCATCGAATACTGCGGGCTGGTGGACGCGTACATATTCAGGTTTTCGCGGAAACGGAACTCATCGAAATCCGGGTCCTGCACATGGATCATGCTGGCCTGGGAAAAGGCCGACAGCATTTTGTGGGTGCTCTGGGTGACATAGTCCGCCCCGCACTCCAGTGCCGTTGGGCGCAGCTCGGTGTGGAAGTAACCGTGCGCGTACCAGGCCTCATCGATCAGTACTTTCACCCCGCGCTCGTGGGCATAATCGATGATCGGCTTGAGGTCATAGCGCAGGCCGTCATAGGTACAGGAGGTGATCACCAACAGACCCGCATCCGGGTGCTCGTCCAGCGCGGTTTCGATATCCGCGCGGCATACCGGGCCGTAGATGCCGAATTGTGGATGCAGGGTGGACTTGAGATACACGGGTTCCACCCGGTTCATCACGATCGCGTGATGTACCGACTTGTGACAGGCCTGATCGACAATGATCTTGCCACCTCCGCCCAGAATCTGCTGAATCACCACCTTGTTGGCAGTGGAGGTGCCGTTGGTGAGGAAGAACGTCTGTTCGGCACCAAATGCCTGGGCTGCCAGGTCCTGGGCTTCCTGGATCACCGAGTGGGGCTCCAGCAGGCTGTCCAGTACCTGTACGGATACCGACAGGTCGGTATTGAACACGTGCTCACCCATAAAGCGGTAGAAGTCCCCTACCCAGGGGCTGTTGCGCAGACTGTCGCCACCGGAGTGGCCGGGGGTATGCCAGGCATCGCGGGCGGAGAACACATACTCCTTGAGGGTATCGGCAAACGGAGTGGAGGCGCGGCGGGCGATAAACGCCTGTACCAGCCGGAACATATGGTTGAAGTTGCACTCACGGCGGTCGAACAGCTCATCGAAGCGCTTGCGCACGGACGCAGGGGCACCGCCCTGGTCATTCAGGAACGAATCCTGTGCCACCAGAAAAACGTTCAACTGCGCCCGCAAGTCATGCATACGGTCGGCCAGTTGCTCTGCGGCCTTGAGCTCGTCGGCGTCACAGCCACCGTCGATAATCAGCGCCTGCAACTGGTCCTCTTCCCGCAGGCACTTCTCCAGTGCGCTGGTGGCGACCGACTCAAAGCGCAACCCGTAGGGGTTCTCGTGCTGAGCGGCGGTCGCATTGAGTGCGCTGACCCAAATGCTGCTCAGGTCGCGGTCATTACTGACCAGCGCCACTCGGCACTCCAGTGGCTGGCGCTGTTCGCAGAGATTGCCCAGATCAGGCATTGGCAGTTCTACACCCATAACATTTCTTCTTATCTTTCAGCATAGGAGACAGATACTAAATGAGGCTGACGCCGTTTAGGGGTAGACACAAGAAATTGGCGATAAGCACCAGAAAGCCGTAGGGATACGAAATCAATGATCGTCAAATGTGATCACATTAGAATTTTGCGCTCTGAACTTCGCCGTTAAATTGCAAACAGTGCTGAACGCGCACGCGCTGGACCGGTGACAGGTCGTTCACAGAAAAGTAATCAAATGCGGAGTGTTCGGACGACAAGGTGATATCGCCATTGCTGTTTCCCCCGCCGTTATTTCTCGTGCCATGGGCTTTCAAATGCGCGCGGAAGATAAACACATGTGAGTTGTATGCCCGGTGGTAATAGACGCCACTCAGGTAGTCAATGACGATCTCCCGGCCCAGCTCCTCTCTGCACTCCCGGTGCAGGGCCTCGTGAATGGTTTCCCCCAGGTCCAGCGCGCCGCCAGGCAGTCCCCAGTTTTTGTCCGCATAGGTGGCGCGCAGTTGCAGCACCTCACCCGCTTCATTGGTTATGACCGCGTGAGCACTCAGCCTGTAGGTGTCGTCAAATCCCATCCGTGGACCTTATCCGTATTGCTCGGCACCATTGAAGTCGTCTAAATCGTCGTGAGCGGGCCGCTGGCGCCCGCCCAGCAGATTCGTACCGGTGCCGCTTAACTTCCGGTACCCCGGGCCAGTTCAAATCCTATCCCCAGGGTCTGTACCGATTCATCGTAGTCGATCAGGCTTTCCCCGTAGCCGTTGAAGTATTTCACGTAACCGCGCACGCGGCTGCCCATTGGGAAACTCCAGCGCAATTCGCCGGCGCCCTTATTATCGGAGCGCAGGTTATTGCGCACCATGATCGAAATATTGTGGTCGCCGCGCTCTACCCCACCCACAAACTCGAAATGCCCCAGATAAAATTCCAGATCCGGGTTGTCGTCGTCTTCCCTGTCTTCCGGAATGCGATACCAGGGCTTGAAGGTGAAATACAGATTGTCTTTTTCAAAGGCAAAATTGGCGTAGACCCGGTTCCAGCTGCGGGACAGTGGCTCACTGCGGCCGTTGGACTGATGATTGAACGCGATCTGGTTAGCCACGTTCTGAAAGCCGAAAATGGTCCAGTCATTAAGCCAGGTCATGATCAGCTCAGGCTCGTGATTGGTCTCGCGAAATGGCGCGGAATCGTCCGAGTTGTACGCCTGCCAGAAGGAGCGGTTAGTGTAGGCAAAGCTCATAAACGACGCCTTGCCAAGGAAACCCCGCCACACCGGCACCTGGACCGAGAGCTGAAACTGCACCTCGATGGAATCCAGGTCGATCTCATTCTCCGTATCGTAATCTTCCAGCCCGCCCTTGTTGGGCTTGGGGTTGTAGGTTACCGGAAGCAGATAGTTGGTTTTATGGGATGCGAGGGTGAATGGATTCTGCGCCGCGTCGCGGATGGCCTGGGCGCGCTTGCTGATCAGCACATCGGCCGATTCCTGAGGTGGCACTTCCGGGGTCGTCGCAAACACCGGCGTTTCCTCCACCTGGCGGCCCTCGCGGATTACCGACAGCTCACAGCGAATCCGCATCTCTTCCAGTGTGATATTCGCCGGCGCAGTGAGCAATTGCTCACGCAAGCAGTTTTGCAGGCGCCGTTCTTCGCTCTGAAGCGAATCGTCGGTCTGCAGTATCTCGATTTCCTGGTTGCCAGCCTCCGCCGCGGGCATGTCTTCCGCGGCCACCACTTGCGCATTAACCAAGCCCGTTACGGATAGACAGGTACCCGCCAGCAGTACGGTGCAGAGCTTATTGAGAGAAGAGCAATAACGTCGAGCTGAAAACAAAAACTGGCGCTCCTGATTGGATTCAGGGCGCCAGTTTACATGGTTTGCGGACTGATAGTGTGCGGCCGGTCAGCCTATTGACGCACTGCCCAAATCAGCTCAGGGACGCCAAATCCGCTGACCACTCCAGGTCACGTAAACGCACCTGCCACAAACGGCCAGTGCTGCTTGGCCAGTCGTAACCCACCAGCAGTCCGCGCGGGTCCACAAAACAGTGGGCGTCCCGCTCGGCCTCGTCACCCTGATAGGAGAACACGGTGATATCCGGGCCGAGGTCATGGACCCCCTGAATCGTCGCATCACCGGCCATGACCCCGGCGCGACGGTGGCTCACACGGGGAGACAGGAGTTTGCCCCGCTGCGAGGGATCCACGATATCCGGGGCAATCACCTCACAACCAAATTCCATATCGCACAGGCGCAACAGAAGTGGCCCCATAAAAATCCGCATCAGAGGGAACAGCAGCCGGTTCCCCCCCTCCAGCACGATTTGCTGCGGCCCGTTGGGGCCGGTCCAGTCCACCTCGATAGGATCACCCATCGCCGCCACGGCACCATTACTGGGGGCAAGGCGATAGTGGGCATTCACCTCGTCCACCTCATCCTTCCAGTTCACCAGGCACTCGGTTACCAGGCCCGCATCCATCAGCGCGCGTACTTCAATCCCGTGCCCCTGTTCGCCCACCAGCCTGCGGCTGATAAGCAGCTGCCTGCCCTGTTCATCGCGCCCCAGTTGCCAGTCGTCCTGCACCGGCATGGTTCTGCCATCGCAACTGTACTGGTAGCGGCCCTGGGCCAGGTTAGCGGTCATTCGCATAAAAAATTCGTCCGTGATGTCGCTGGTTGCGGTAGGGGATAACCCCGGTGCAAACGCACAAAATTGATGCATATTTTCTGCTCGTTCGCTGGTGAACTCGGATGTGCAGATACGGCTTCAGCATCTTGTAGGGAGCTTTCGCGGGTACTCCGAGGAAATACTCGGAGGCGCCTGCAAAAAGTATTGCACAGCCCCCCGGTTTTGCTGCGCTTTGGTGAAGTTTTTACGAACATTTGTGGAACTATTTTTATCGTAAATTCCACCGCCCCGGGTGATAAACCTCTTCAATACGATGGTGATTTAGTGCTCACCAGTGCAGTTCTTGAGTATCACGCGCGCGTGATACCGCTTTCAGGCATAATCAACGAATTGCTCATTCAATTTGGTAGCAAGATTCACGGAACAACATATCCGGAACAACTTAAGGAGAGAGGCCATCATGCTCGAATGGCTGAACACACATATTGCCTACTGGCACTGGCTTGTACTGGGGCTACTACTCGTCACCGCGGAGATTTTTGTTTCCGGCTTTATCCTGTTCTGGTTCGGCCTGGCCGCGCTCTTTATGGGCGTTTTGCTGATGCTCGTGGGCATGCCAATTACCGCACAGTTGCTGATCTGGGCAGGGCTGTCCGTCGGGCTGGTCGCTGTGTGGCAAAAGTTCATCAAGCCCAACTGGAAGGATCGCACCACCTCCGGAATGGCGATGGAAGCGCTCAGCGGCCAGGTGGGCTCGGTCATTGACTCCAATATCGGCAAGCCTCGCGGACGCATGCGCTTCCCGGCACCGATTCTCGGCGAAGACGAATGGATGTTTATGAGCACCAGCGAAATCGCCGTTGGCGAGCGGGTGAAAGTGATGAACATTTCCGGCAACACGCTGGTTGTCAGCCCGCTCTGACATCCAGATACAAATATACAAAAAAATTTTGGGAGAAATTCAAATGGAAGGGTTATCCGTAGTACTGGCACTGGTGGTGCTGGTGATCATTACCGTTGGCATGGGCGTACGCATCGTGCCGCAGGGCTCCAAGCACATAGTGCAGCGGCTGGGCAAATACCACAGCACCCTGAACCCGGGCATGAACATAATCATCCCCTACGTGGATCAGGTGCCCTACAAGGTAACCACCAAGGATATCGTGCTTGATATTCCCTCGCAGGAAGTCATCACCCAGGATAACGCCACCATCATTGCCAACGCCGTGGCGTACATCAATATCGTGTCGCCGGAGAAGGCGGTGTACGGTGTTGAAGACTACGAAATTGCGATTCAAAACCTGGTGCAGACGGCGCTGCGCTCCATCGTTGGTGAAATGTCTCTGGACTCCGCCCTGTCCTCCCGCGACCTGATCAAGGCCAAACTGAAGGAAGCCATCTCCGACGATATCGCCGATTGGGGAATCAACCTGAAAACCGTGGAAATTCAGGATATCAACCCCTCCGCAACCATGCAGAAAGCGATGGAAGAACAGGCGGCTGCCGAGCGCCAGCGCCGCGCCACGGTAACCCGTGCAGAAGGTGAAAAGCAGGCGGCGATTCTGGAGGCGGACGGCCGCCTGGAAGCGTCCAAGCGGGATGCCAAGGCCCAGGTCGTACTGGCCGACGCCAGCCGTGAGGCGATTGAACGGGTAACCCACGCCATAGGCGACAAGGAAATGCCGGTTATGTATCTGCTGGGTGAGCGCTACATCAACGCGCTGGAGGAACTGTCTACCTCCGCGAATGCCAAAAACATTCTGCTGCCTGCGGATCTACCCAACGCCGTGAAAGGCCTGTTAAATCGATAAAACTGACGGCAGCGCTCCCGTATTACAGGTAGCGCTGCCAGAACTCCGCCTGACCGAACTCTTCGTCGAGGGCATAGGGTTTGAAGCCCACTTTACGATAGGCCGCCTGCGCCGGCAGGTTCTTCTCCAGTACCTCCAGAGTGATCTTGCAACAGCCGCGCGCTTTGGCCTCGGCCACCACCTTCTCAAACATCAATGTGCAGATTCCCGCCCCCCGCGCAGAAGGGCTCACGGTCACATCGTGAATATTGACCAGTGGTTTGCACATAAAGGTGGAGAACCCCATAAAGCAGTTCACCAGCCCCACCGCTTTGCCACCCTGGTATGCCATCACGGAAAACGCACCGGGAAACGCCGCCAGTCGATCCAGTAATTCTGCACGGCAGATGTCCGGTAGCGGCTCGCCGCCACCGCAGGGGTCCAGAGCATATTCATTCAATAGCGCCAACAGATCTGCGCCCTGTTGATCGTCCCGGTAATCGGCTATTACCGTTACCACATTGTTATTCGAATCTTCCAACTCGCCCTGTCTCCTTCTAATCCACTATTTTCAGTTACTGCGCAATCACGGTTTATTCCCCTGCCCGCCCGGCTTGTGCGTCCGCAACAATCTGGGATTGCACCTGAAAAAAGCGACGGTAATTTCGCACCCGTGCCCGCTGCGCCAGCAACCAGCGCACTTTTTTTCGGCGCCGGGACAGTGCCGCATTATGCTTGTTGAAACGACGTGGGCGGCGGATGCTGGTATTGCGAAGTCCCATGATCAGTCTCTTGCCGGTGGCGTGAAAGCAGATGAATTCAACCTGAGGGCGCAGGGTAACAGATGGCGATTACCGATGCAGACATTCCAGCGCAGGCATTCCCCGCCTGACTCAAACAGGATATTCTGCGCAGTCTCTGCACACCAACGGAATGATCCCCTTGTCTCAGCTCCAAGACCTGATAGAAAAAAACCACTCCTGGTCGGAAACCACCCGTAAGGAGAAGCCCGACTTCTTCCTGAAGCTCTCCGAACAGCAATCCCCGGAGTATCTGTGGATTGGATGTGCGGACAGCCGTGTGCCCGCCAACCAGATTGTCGATCTGTTGCCCGGGGAACTATTCGTTCACCGCAATGTGGCCAACGTGGTGGTGCCGTCGGATCTCAACTGTCTGTCTGTTATCCAGTTCGCCGTTGAAGTGCTCAAGGTCAAACACATCATGGTGGTCGGCCACTATGGCTGTGGCGGGGTCAAGGCCGCACTGGAAGACACTCGCCTGGGACTGATTGAAAGCTGGTTGCGCCATATCAAGGATGTACGCGACAAGCACCACACCCTGATCGAACTGTTCAAGGAACAGGACCGGGTTGACCTGCTGTGTGAGCTGAATGTGCTCGAGCAGGTTATTCACGTGTGCCAGACCACCCCGGTGCGCGACGCCTGGGAAAACGGTCAGGAGTTGTCCGTACACGGCTGGGTTTACGGCCTGTCCAACGGGCTGATCAATGACCTGCGGATCACCGTAGAAAACACCGAGCAGATCACGGACATGTACCACCGCGCGCTTACCAGTATTGCCCAGCGGGGCAAAGAATAGGTTTTGTTTGCTCTCGTCTTATTCCCGCCCTAATCGTGACCATTATCAAGCGCCGGGTTCCTTAACTTTCCCGGCGTTTTTCCCTAAACTCCACAGCCTTCAAAGTCGACCACTCGACCTTAACGAATAACGCTGTTTCCAGGGGTAATCATGTCCGACTTCCGTGTGTGGGAATGCCAGATCTGTGGCTGGATTTACGACGAAGCTAAAGGCTCACCGGACGACGGCATTCCCCCCGGTACCCGCTGGGATGACATCCCTGACGACTGGCTCTGCCCGGAATGCGGTGCCACCAAAGACGAATTCGATATGCTGGCGGTGGTGGGTACCGCTCCGGGCCACCAGCCCCAGGCCGACACCGCCAACCCCGAAGCGGCGCCTGCCATCGAAAAACCGGCCGCCTCGACGGCCGCCGCCGGTCGCATCTGGGAATGCATGGTGTGTGGCTGGGTCTACGACGAATCGAAAGGCGCACCGGAAGAAGGTATTGCCCCCGGCACACGCTGGGAAGATATCCCGGAAGACTGGACCTGCCCGGAATGCGGTGTCGGTAAAGAAGATTTCGATATGGTGCTGGTGAGCACGCCCGCCGCCGACGCAGGTGAGTCACAACCGCTCGAAGAGACGCGCCCGATACTCGACGACATCCAGCCGCTGGTGATCATCGGTACCGGCCTCGCCGGTTATCACCTGGCCAGGGAGTTCCGCAAACTCGATCAGCGCACACCGCTGACCCTGATCACCGGCGACGACGGTACCTTTTACTCCAAACCGCTGCTCTCCGCGTCCCTCGCCCATGGAAAAACCCCGCAACAACTGGCCACCGCCAGTGCGGAAGACATGGCGAAAGAACTGAACGCTGAAATCCTCGTGCACTCGCACGTCACCAACCTGGACCGCACCGCCAAGCTCTTGACGCTGGTATCCGACAGCGGCGGCATCAGCGCCGAACTCACCTACGGTCGACTGGTATTTGCCACCGGTGCCAACTGCGCGCCACTGCCGCCCATCGACGGCAACGGATTGTCCCGCCTGTTCCGGGTCAACAGCCTGTCGGACTATCATCGCTTCCGCACCGCCCTGGCCAACCGCAAGCGCGTACTGCTGATCGGTGCGGGCCTCATTGGCTGTGAGTTTGCCAACGACCTGATTCAGGCGGGCTACTCGGTGGATGTAGTGGACCTGCAGCCGTGGCCCCTGGCCAATCTGCTGCCGGAAGCCGCGGGGCGAGATATTCAGCGAGCGCTGGAAAGCGCCGGCGTGCGCTTTCACTTCGGCGCGGGCGTCAGCCAACTGGATCTGCAGGCGGGCGGACTCCGTGCACAGCTGGCAGACGACAGTGTGATCGAGGCCGACATCGCCCTGGCTGCCCTCGGCCTCAAACCCAATACCGGGCTGGCGGAAACCGCTGGTATCGACGTCTCCCGCGGAATCATCACCAACCGCCAACTGCAGACCAGCGACCCGGATATCTTCGCCCTCGGAGACTGTGCCGAGGTCGACGGTCACAATCTCTTCTTCGTCGCCCCACTTACCCAGAGCGCCCGCGCCCTGGCCCAGACCCTCACCGGCAAACCGACACCGGTGCAGTACGGCAGCCTGCCGGTTGCGGTAAAAACCACCCTGCGCCCCACCGTGGTATGCCCGCCCCGTGTGGGCAGCACCGCCGCAGACTGGAAGGTCACAGAGCTGGAAGGCGGTGTAGTGGCAGAGTATCTGGATCACGACGGCAAACTGCTCGGATTCGCCCTTACCGGCAGCGGTATCGCTCAGCGTGATGCGCTCAGTCAGCGCTGTGCGGCATTGATGAACGGAGAAGGATGAACAGCCAGGATTGAAACGGCGACGATAAAGAAAACCACGCATCGGCGGCGCTTTTCCCGTAGAATGGCCACCAGCACAAAATTTGACCACAAATTGATCGAAGTATGACGGCATCCAGTAATTCCGCCCCCTCCACTGCAGACCAGACCCCGCAAGCCCAGGTCTCAAAAGACGGCGCCGAGCGCACCCGCGCCCTACGCGACACGCTCGGCCAGTTCGCCACCGGCGTGACCGTAGTCACCACCCTGGACGCGGCCGGCCAGCCCGTGGGCATGACCGTCAACAGCTTCAACTCTGTTTCCCTGGATCCAGCCCTGATCCTGTGGAGCATCGACCGCAGCTCCCTCAGCTACAGCGCCTTCACCGAATGCGAGCGCTTCGCAGTGCATGTATTGAAGGGCGACCAACAGCACATCTCCAACCTGTTTGCCGGCCGCGGCGCAGACAAATTCGGCCAGGTGAAATGGCACCAGGGCGCCGAGGGCATCCCGCAACTGGATGACTGTGCCGCCCTGTTCCACTGTCGCCGCGCGCAGAATATCGAAGGTGGCGATCACACCATTCTGCTGGGTGAGGTGCTGGAATTCACCGCGGCCGGCGGCGAGCCCCTGGTATTCCACCGCGGCCGCTACCGCGCCCTCGCCGGCGAGTAAACGCCTGGTAGGATTCCCCATCAGGCCCCACGGGGCCTGCATTACCATCCAATACCCCACTTCAAACCTTTCCGGAATAAGCGTGTGTACCTAACGCGCCAAACGGTCTAAAAATCCCCCCCAAAATCCCGCCTCGCCGTTGTGACCCTGTCACCTCGTAGTCATACTTTTAAATCATCATTGGGAGACCTCCGCCACTGTGGACGTCGAAATGCGATCAGCCGATACCCTCTTCTGCTTTGCTCACCGGGGCTACCCCAAACGGGCCACGGAGAACACCCTGCAGGCCATCTCCCACGCACTGGAATTCGATATTGACGGTGTGGAAATCGACGTGTGGAATGTGGGGGGCGAACTGATCGTCAAGCATGACCGCCGCCTGGGCCGCCTGTTGGCGGGGCAGGAGCTGCTCACAGAGATGGCCCCCGCTGCACTGCGCCAGATGCTGCTGCCCGGCGGCGAACAGGTGCCCACACTGCGGGAAGTGCTGGAGCTGATCGGCAATCACGTGCAGCTGAATATTGAGCTGAAAGGCCCCAACTGTGCAGCCCTCGCCGCCAGGGAGCTGGAGTCCTACATTCGCGACAACGGCGCCAGTTACGAGCAATACATCATCTCGTCCTTCGATCACCGCCAGATCTATGAATGCCTGAAGTTGATCCCCCAGGTGCGCCGCGGCGTACTGATCGACGGCGTTCCCCTGGACCTTGCCGCCTGTGCCGAGCCGCTGCAGGCCTATTCCATGCACCACAGTCTCAACTTCGTGTGCCCGGAAATCATCGCCGACGCACAGAAGCGCGGCCTGAAAAACTACGTTTTCACCGTCAACCACCCGCAAGACCTCGCGCTGATCGTCGCCATGGGTGCAGACGGTGTATTTACCGACGAGCCGCAGCTGATCATGGATTACAACGCAGCGAAAACCGCCGAGGTGCTGGCGGAGCCGCTGCAACCCGCCAACGGCCTGAAGGCCGGCTAGCGCCGGCCAGGTCGGTCAATTGCGCTCATCCAGCATTTTCAATAGCTGGCCCACGCTGGGGCGGGTCTTATAGTCCTTGGACACATGGGCCCAGGTGACCTTACCGGACTTGTCCAGCAGGAAAATCCCCGGCGCCGCAACCGTGTGGTGATCCCGCCCGGACCAGTCCTCCAATACAATCCCGTAGGTCTTGTACTTCTCCGCCGTCTCGTCGTCAATCTGAACCACCACATCGAACGCCTCGAGGGCCTTGAGATCCGGATCCGACAGCACAGGGAAGGGAATCTCGTAGGTCGCCTTGGCCATGGCACCGGCATCCGGCTTGTCTGCACTGATCAGCACTGGTGTCACCCCGCGCTTTTCAAACTCCGGCCAGGCTTCCGCCAGCTGGCGAATCTGCACATTGCAGTAGGGGCACCAGCCGCCGCGGTAGAAGATCACCAGAATCGGCGCCTTATAGGCCAACAGCGAGCGCAGGGAAACCTCGTCGCCCTTGTGATTCAGCACGGTGAAATCCGCAGGTTTGGCGCCCGCCTTCAATCCCGCATCACCTGTCCCCAGCGCCGCGTCTTCCGTTACCGACAACTCTGGCATTCGCTCCGGTAATTTCACCTCCTGAGCCTGCGCTCCGGTAAATACACAGAACAACAACGAAAACAGACACACAAACCTTCTCATGGCGACTCCTTTTTCCCAATTGCGAACCTGTATTCAAATTACCATACTCTGAGCAACCCGCGTGGCGCATAATCGACAATTCACCGGACCGCAACAGTGTCCGCGCCACCACAACAGCAGCGAAGCGACTGAGAAGTAAGACTATGAGCAATGATCACCTGGAGAGCGTACTGGAACAGACCTGCGAAGAACGCTTCGAGTACTTTCTGGACCTGGTGGGTGAAGAGCGGGAAATCTGGATACTGATCAACAGCGACGAGCACTTCCTGAAGCTGCACAGCGAAGAGGATGGCGGCTTTGAGTATCTGCCCGTCTGGCCAAGTGTCGAATTCGCCGAGACCTACGCAGCAGCCGATAGCGACCTGAAGCCCAAAAGCATTCCCCTGCCCCAGTTCCTCAACCGCTGGCTGCCCGGACTGAAGAAAGACGGTATAGAGGTGGGGGTTTTTCCCGGTGCCGATAACAGCGTATGGATCACCGAACCCGCAGACCTGGAGAAGGACCTGCGGGATGAGCTGAACCGGTTTTAAGCCTGGAGTTGGATTCCCTCAATGCGCGTGATTTTTCGCCTGCATATACAGCTGGTCTTTTAAACGCGCACGCTCCGTCTTCAGCTCCCTAAAATGGTGATCATCCGTGGCCACACCCCGCTCTTCAAGCCCACGGATGGTCTTGTCCAGCTTGTGGTAATTGTCGTGGTCATTCTTGTACTGGATGCTGTCCTGAACCAGGTGGCGGATACTGTCGGCGAGGTCGGGGAATTCGGTGGCTAGAGTGCGCATGGTCATTGGCTGGGCTCCTCGTGGGTGGAGATTCACCTGTTCATTCTAGTGTCGAAGCGCGAGCAAACCACAAATCAGGCGACACCTACCTATATCAATCTATAACGGGCCTCAATTCGTCTAGCTCAACGGACTCGCGTCTATAGTTCTACCTGAAATCCTCTATCCCCAAACTAAATTGGAACAGGCGAAGGATCCCGTAATGACCGAGCCTCTGGTCGAGAGCAGCTATCGAGCGCAGCGCAAACCGAGATCCGCGTTCACGACTCGTGAAGAGTACCTTGAGCACGAATTGCAAATCATGGCCCCGCGCCGCTGGGCCCCCAATTACCCGTTCCGCGACTACCGCTTTGAGTGGGAAGACTGGATCCCCGCCATGGCAGCCACCATCGGCAAAGTCGTCATGGTGGCCGCCATCGTGGCGGCATTCGCCACGCCGCTGGGACTGTCCGCAGAATTTATGACGGAAAACATTCGCTTCGAAATGTTGATCGCCGCGGCTCTGTTCGCCTTCTTCCTTTCCGGATTCCTGAACCCCACCGCCAATCTTCCCGGCACCCACGGCCCCCTGATCCCCATGATTCCGCTGGTGGTTGCCTCCGGCGGGCACCCCATGGCACTGGGGATCATGATCGGGATACTGGGCTTTATATTGGGTATCACCAAAGGCGGAAGCCTGCTCACCAGGCTGACCAGCAACGGCGTGGCCGGTGGTCTGCTGCTGTATCTTGGGTTTATCGGCGTAACCAGCCAGGTGGGGCGCCTGTTTACCTGGGCGGAAAGCTTCGACAAAGGATACATCGCGTTCGTCGTACTCCTGGCGACCATCGTGATGTACGCCCTGCTCGAGCACTTCCGCAAACGCTGGCTGGCTATTCCACTGGGTTGCCTGCTGGCAGGCATTGTGGCTTTTGCATTGGGCGCACCGTTCGAATTCACCACCGAACCCGGCCTGCCCAACATGAACCCGGCGTACTGGTGGGGAGAAAACACCGGCTGGCAACTGGGCCTGCCGGATTTGAAGGCCTTTCTCGCCGTCACCCCCTTCGCCATTCTGGCGGTCGCCATGTGGTCCCCAGACTTTCTGGGCCATCAGGTATTTCAGAGGCTCAATTACCCGCCGAGAACCGACCGGGTAATCATGAATATTGACGACACCATGATCGGTGCGGCAACCCGGCAAACGGTCGGTAGCCTGTTGGGAGGCGCCAACATCACCTCATCCTGGGGAACCTATATCGTACCGGCCGCCATCGCCAAGCGCCCCATCCCGGGCGGCGCCGTGCTAACCGGTATTCTGTGTATCGCTACCGCTTTGCTGGGCTACCCAATGGACTTGGCGGTTTGGCCACCAGTGCTGAGCATTGCCCTGGTCGTGGGCGTATTCCTGCCACTCCTGGAAGCCGGCATGCAAATGACCCGCAAAGGCAAAACCACAGAATCCGCCGCGGTAGTTATTTTCGCCTCCGCTATCGTCAACCCGGTGTTTGGCTGGTCCCTGACAGTGCTCTTGGACAATCTGGGCCTGATCGGTTGCAAAGAGCGGGGGCAGGAGCTGGGGCACGCTGGCCGGTGGATTATTCCCGGTGTTGTTTTTGCGCTGCTGTGCGTTGTGATGTTGGCGATTGGTATGTTTCCAGGTGTTCCGGCGATGGTGGAAACCTTTAGAATTTCATAGTCATTATGAGGTTCACCGCGAACAACATTTAGCACCCGGTGCAACTCACTATCGCAGCGGGTGCAATATAACCAGGGCTGTGTGTCTCCAAACCCGACACCTCACCAACCCTTGACCGGAATACGGTTATGTCAAGATTTGACGCCGGCGAATTATTCAAGCCGCCAGATTTACAGGCGCTCGAAAAAGGAGGCTTTTTTTCTCGATTTCTTCGTGAAAAGCATCCGGCAACAAGGCCCAATCATGCACTTCAACCAGAATCGGAATGTTACTTTGGCTCAGGGCCTCTTTAAGCGCCCCGAGGCCAGATAAGGGCGCAGAAAGATCAACTGGATTGCGAAGCACCAGATCCAGGTCACTGCCTTCATGGGCCCCGCCTACCACCCGGCTACCACTCGGCTACCGAACGCCCAGACTTCAGCCTCCGGGACCCGCTCATCGAGAATTCGCAACACGCCTTCCGCGTATCGCGGCAACTGATCAAGCCTGGGTGTCATCAGTCATCTCCGACAATGCCTTTTGTCGCGGACTCCCTGAAAATGCCTTCAACGCCTATCTCAACAACTTTCCCGATGCTTCCAGCGACAGCTCAAAACTCTTGATGGCGGCATTACGGAATAGATCGTATTGAACACTGCCCGGCGTTACTTTACCCAACTCCTCGAGCGCAGCAGCCAGTGTATCCACCGTCCGGCACAGATGATCCACGTTTAGAGTCATCTTCCCTTCCAAGAGTCACAAAAATCGCCTTCCGGCCGATTATAGTGCTTACTCACTTAGTCACAACGGGTTCCAGCCGACGCACAGAGCCATGACTCACAGGTCAAAATTAGCCTCACCCCCCGTCCTGTAGCCTTCACCCCTGCCGCGTCATACAGGCGACTCAATTCGGCGCTTCCCGCCATCTTCTCTTTTATCCGCCGCACCACCATTCCTTCCAGCTTGCCCACCTGTAGTCATTAAACTACAATTCATCGGCATGGAAATTAAGCAAACGGACACATTTCGGAAGTGGGAAAGCGGCCTCAGAGACCAGAGGGCTAAAGCCCTGATTGCCGCCCGTATATTCAGGCTGGCCAATGGTCTTTCAGGAGACGCCAAGCCAGTGGGTGATGGCGTTAGAGAAATTCGTATCCACCATGGCCCCGGATACCGCATATATTATCAACAACGTGGAGACACCCTTGTCATACTTCTAAGCGGTGGTGACAAGAGCTCTCAGCAAAGAGATATCGCCACCGCCAAGCGGCTGGCAAAGGAGGTTTAAAATGGCTGAAAAACTTTACAATTACGACCCTGCCGCGGCGCTCGACAGTCCCGAGGCCATCGCCATATTCATGGCGGACGCCTTTGAATCCGGTGATGCCGCCTACATTGCCAAAGCCGTAGGCGTAGTAGCCCGCGCCAAAGGTATGTCTGAAATTGCCAAAGAAACTGGCCTTTCCCGCGAACAGCTGTACAGATCCTTCAGTGAAAAGGGAAACCCCACATTGAAAACGACACTTGCAGTACTGCGCGCCCTGGGTGTTGACATGACGGCGCGAGTACACCATTAGCAAGACTAAGGGCAATTCGCCAGGCGGTAACAGCCCCGGGGATAACGAATAGAAGCCCACTAGCTCCTCCCCCGCCTCTCCGATCACAGATGCTTCAAGCCGATACCAAGAATCATGCCCCAAAGATCAAAAAATCAACCTCACAACCCGCTTCCCGGAACTTTCGCCCTTGCCACTTCAAACAGGTGACTCAATTCCGCACTTCCCCTCACCTTCTCCTTTATCCGCCGCACCGCCTGGCTCACCGCACTGTAATGCACACCACCGAACACCGCGCCAATCTCCGGCAGCGTCATCCCCGCCAGATCCTGACAAAGCCACATAGCCACCGCCCGCGCCGGGTTCGCGCCAGAGCGTCCAGGCCCTGAGCGCTTATAAAGGTCGTCAGCCTGCCGCTTAAAAACCGTTGCAACAGCCTCCACGATCGTCACATATCCAACCGAAACCCCGCCATCAACGGCCATGCCACTCACCTCGGGCGGTATTTCACCAAGCCGTGAGCGCATTTCCTCCTGAAACACCTCACCGCCAAGAAATGGCGACTGCCGCTGACGCTCGTAAAATGCCGCCACCTCCTCATCCACCCCCTGCTCCACAAACTGCCGGTAGCCACGGAACTTGTCCCGGCGGCCCAACCCGGCATAGGTAAAATCCCGATACAGCCAGTCTGGCGATTTGCAAAGATTGAGGTACGCGGGATAGCTGGACCAGGGGTATTCCTCCAACTGATCCACCAGCGGGCGGCGTGTCTCAATTGGATTGCGGTGGATATATCGGGTTAGCGACAGATGATACTGATCCGCCTCCACCAGAATTGCTTTATAGCGCCCCCGAAACAATGGGCCATCTCGCCCCTGCAGCCGGTTAAAGCGCTGCGTGTAAACACCGTTGATATGGCGCATCGCCCGGCTGAGATTGCCTAGTGGGGTATGCAGAAGCAGATGGTAGTGGTTGCCCATTAGACAGTAGGCGTGCACCTGAACCTGAAACCGCTGATGGGCCTCAGCAAGCGTATCGAGAAACGCGGAATAGCAATCCGCATTGAGAAAAGTTTTCTGCCGGGCCAGGCCGCGATTCATCACGTGGTACCAGGCTCCGGGGTATTCGAGGCGTAGTGGTCTGCTCATCTCCTTAATTCCCACGGCTCCAATCCTCGTGGCCGTGCCGGACACGCACGATTAACACCTCCTCATCAGAGCATATCGAATATACGACTAAATGTGACCCTACAGGATGAATTCGAACAGGAGGTGAAATTTCATTTCTGACGGATGCCTCAAGTGGATTTTCAGACAGGAATAAAAACGCCTTCTCCAATTGCGAGTGATAAAGCTCCGCCTGGGGCAGCCCAAATAGTTTTACCCCCTCAAGAAAAATATCGACAACATCTTCTTCCGCCTTCTCTGTCAGGCGGTAGCTCACTGAGCGTCCCCGCCCTCTAATTTTCTCCGTGCGATCACCTTTAGCGCCTCCATGCTCTTATCTCCAACCCCGCTTTCAAAACCCTCGGAAACCAACGACTGCATGTTCGCAATTTTGAGAGCTCGCTCCTGATCCCGCCGAATCAAGTCCCTCATATAGTCACTACTGTTACTGTAACGGCCCGAATGCGCCTGTTGCTCCACCCAGTGCTTCAGCCCTTCGGGCAGGGAGATATTCATTGTGGCCATACCAGCCTCCACTATTTGGCAAACTTTGCCAATTATAGCCAACCTGTTGCCAGCGACCACCCCCGAAAAGTATCACCCTTGCACGTAGCAGCCACGATGCCATCACTTTTAGCCGAAGCTAAGCCTTCGAGAAGTGGGGATCTACCGGTAACCACGAGAACACTATGCCTCAAGGGATTTAGACGCAGTAATCCGATTAAAGCGTAATAAGATCGGTCAAAATACTGTTATGTCAAGATTTGACCCCTACAGGGCCAGTAGTTGTCGTGGTCATTCTTGTACTGAATACTGTCCTGAATCAGGTGGCGGATGCTGTCGGCGAGGTCGGGGAATTCGGTGGCTAGAGTGCGCATGGTCATTGGCTGGGCTCCTCGTGGGTGGAGATTCACCTCGTAATTCTAGTGTCGGTAGTGGTGCCAACCACATGAACTACCAATCAATTTGCTAAGCCATAACGGACCAGACCAGTGCGTAAGAACGAATACTAGTTTTCTCCAGCCCCTTGAGTTCG
Organism: Microbulbifer sp. ABE4_465; assembly: GCF_056160765.1. Taxonomy (NCBI): domain Bacteria; kingdom Pseudomonadati; phylum Pseudomonadota; class Gammaproteobacteria; order Cellvibrionales; family Microbulbiferaceae; genus Microbulbifer; species Microbulbifer sp. ABE4_465. Next base: position 322,911 of record NZ_JBSWXV010000003.1, on the reverse strand, counting down.
GCAGGGTTACTTATCGGGTTCAAGAGAATTGGTAACTATCAGTCTTCTCCAAATATCGCCGAATGAAGCCAAATAAACCGCTGACGAGCCTCAGCGAAGGCATCGAGAATAGTATTCCTACCTCGAGAATGTCTTCCCGTGGAGTCACGTCCTGAATCACTTTGCGGTACTGGCCTCCCGAGTATCGGAGCGTAGCCGTCACCCATGGAGAGACAAATTAGTGCGGACTAATATTAGGTTAAAATAGCCCCCGAATTGGCACCTACATATATCCTATTTGTAGTATGAGCTAGGCTTGAAAGGATATAGTAATTGTCCTGCAAGACCCACTTGCTTCCCTCTTACTTTACAACCTAACTGGTCACGACATATCCCTGGAACCTCGTAGGTTCCAAAACACCTGTCAAATAGGGAAAAAACGGTTGCGAAATTTTTATGGTGATAAGCACTATCTAGCGCATGATGCCACCGGTGCATAACAGGTGAAACAAAAATTTTCCCCCACCTACCATACGTCCAAGGTAAATCAGCATGAATAAAGTAACCATAATAATGACGAACAAAGTTATTCGCTATTATTGCAAAGGGCGGAAACCCCAACACTAAGAGCACACTGCCATCTATGAGAAATGTGCTTAAGCGGTTAATAGGATGAAACCTTTGCAAAGTCAACCAACTCATTCGACCATCAGAATGATGCAACATATGCGAGGGCCACAATAGCCAGAGATGCTCGAATCGATGACGCCAATAGCCGACAAAATCGCCGATAAATATCGCTAAAAAAATAACACCAATATCAGGAACGTACGTTACCCACCCTGAATTAATTAATGCAATTTCATGCACCATAAACCATTGGTACAACAAAACGAGCACTGGAGAAAGTAGGACTATATTGATACTCATTACAGAGATATTAAATAGGCTACTGTGAGTGCACTTCCTCACTGATGCTATTGCCGCTCGCCCCTTCACTAGAAAACAAAGCAAGAGAAAGACCACACCAGGTATAAGTAAACCATGAAAACCTGAAACAAGCGCATCCAGAGTATCAAGAAGTAAATCCGAAAAACCAGTCATATAAAGCTCAACCAAAAGACGCAGCCAATTGCAAAATATAAGCTCTCCGGATTACTACAATCCAGCTCCATGTTGGCACTGAGAGTCTAAAGTATCGAGCGCTGTAGCGGATGCCTTTGCGGAGTATACGACGCTGCCATCACCCGAGATGGATGCTTCAACTACACACACTCCCTCATCCCACTGTAGCTCCAACGCAGTACCTAGTGCCGGGCTTCCCGAAACCATCAACTCTTCTACACCGACGATCTCAGCAGCCAAGGAGCCACAACCACCACCACCCTGAACACAAACTTGAGCCTTATTCACAAATTCAGCTATTCCTTTCATAGCAGCTCCTCCATGGGATTCTGCTACGTACTCCCTCAGAGTTGGAATGGTAACAGCGACTAAAATACCGATGACTGCAACCACAATCATCAACTCCAAGAAGGTAAATCCTCGGATATTCTTCACAATTCAACCCAGCTCAACATAATAGTGACACCCTAATTAGCCACTTGTAATTCGACAAAAAAAAAGCCTCGCTACAGCGAGGCTTTTTTGCAGCCGACACTCTAAGAATGGCAACTACAATACAACTACGAACTTACGGAGTTGTTGTAAGGGCAACACCGGCACCTTCTTCACACTGATTCTGTGTAGCAGCGTTCGCATTTACTGTATTCGCTGTGTAGGTCACAGCACCATTTGCAGTGATTGCAGCTACAACAGAACAAGTGCCGTCGTTCCAAGTCAGGTTGACAGCGGTCGCTTCATCGGCAGTAGCACTTGCAGTCAGTTCTGCGGTAGCAGTGATTTCGGCGTTCAAAGAGTCACAACCCAAGTCAGTTTGAATGCAAGCTTGCGCCTTGGTAACAAAACTACCAACGCCTTTCATAGCAGCACCGCCGTGGGAAGTGGCAACGTACTCACGATATGCAGGAACTGCAACCGCTGCCAAGATTCCGATAATCGCAACCACGATCATCAATTCAATAAGAGTAAAACCCTGTTGCTTTTTCATTGTAACCGTCTCCATACAGACTGTTGTTTTTGGACGAAATCCCGTGAGGAAGTCGGCAGTTACAATACCGGGTTTGTGGCAAAACGCGCAAGCGCCAAGACTGAACAAAAAAACAGCAGGACTGGAGGTGAGCGCAAACCTTCTGAGTGACATTCATACAAATCGACCAAATAACACCCCAAACCTTTTTTAAGTGACGCTAATTGTCAGCTAGTGACCGCTTACAATCCTTGCTCTGATTCTGAACTAACGAATCCTAACAGGCCTCCTTAACGATGCTCGTTAACACTGTGATCTAATTGTCTTTTCAGTATTTGGCGGCCCGATGTTATTTCGCTATATTGGGGCACTGGCAGTTCAGTTTAAAAAAGCGCCGGAAAAGAACAAAAAACACACAACACAATTGCGAATCGACTCCAATGAGCAGCACCCCCCTGAGCGGACTGGCCAAACGGCTGGTTATCGACAAGGCCATCGATGAAGCCACAGCACACTCTGCAATACAAGCGGCCAAACGTGAGCGCCAAAGCTTCGCTCAGCATGCTGTTGAAACAAAGTTGATCAAAAGTCGCGACCTGGCCACTATCGCTTCAAGCGCATTTGGGTCCCCACTATTTGACCTGTCGAGTTACAACTTCGACCTCCTTCCTAAAGATATAATTGATGAAAAACTGATCACAAAGCATTTTGCGCTCCCTCTGTATAAGCGTGGAAATCGGCTATTTCTCGCAGTAGCAGACCCCACCAATCTTGCCGGGCTAGACGAAATCAATTTCAATACTGGTCTCAGCACCGATGCGGTATTGGTTGAAGCGGACAAGCTGGCAAAGGCTATAGAAAGCTTTCTTTCTAATAGCGGAGACATAGCGGGAGGGCTGGAGGGGCTTGATGATGAGGACCTCGACAGTCTCGATGTAGAAGGCGGATCAAGTACCGAGGAAAATGACAGTGAACCGGGTGGAGATGAAGCACCCGTTGTACGTTTTGTAAACAAAGTGCTACTTGATGCGATCCGCACAGGCGCCTCGGATATTCATTTCGAGCCTTATGAAAAAAGCTACCGAGTCCGCCTGCGTACAGATGGCGTTTTACATGAAGTTGCTCGACCCCCTATCCAGTTAGCCACCCGCCTTTCTGCCCGACTCAAAGTGATGTCGAAAATGGACATCTCCGAGCGGCGGGTTCCGCAGGATGGCCGGATCAAGATGAAACTGTCAAAGACCAAGGCCATTGACTTTCGGGTAAACAGCCTACCTACACTCTGGGGAGAAAAAATCGTACTGCGGATTTTGGACCCGTCTTCCGCAAAGCTGGGCATTGATGCGCTTGGGTACGAGGAAGATCAGAAACAAATTTATATGGATGCCCTGGCTCAACCTCAGGGGATGATTCTGGTTACCGGGCCAACAGGCTCCGGTAAAACCGTATCCTTATACACTGGCTTGAATATCCTCAACACCCCTGAACGCAACATTTCCACCGCAGAAGACCCAGTGGAAATTAACCTGGAGGGAATCAATCAGGTAAACGTTTCTAACAAGGTTGGGCTGAACTTTGCCGAGGCGCTACGCTCGTTCCTGCGCCAGGACCCGGATATCGTAATGGTCGGGGAGATTCGGGACCTGGAGACAGCGGAAATCGCAATTAAAGCGGCACAAACCGGTCACTTAGTGCTTTCAACCCTGCACACAAACTCTGCACCAGAGACCCTGACCCGCCTGATGAATATGGGTGTACCCACATTCAATATTGCGACCTCGGTGAGCGTAATTATTGCACAGCGGCTGGCCCGTCGCCTGTGCAATGAATGCAAAAAACCGGCGCAAATCCCCGATGAAATTTTGCAGGAAGAAGGGTTTGAATTAGTGACCATTCCTAAAAGTGAATGGCAAATCTATCAGCCGGTGGGGTGCGAACATTGCTCGAAGGGCTACAAGGGACGTGTGGGCGTATATGAAGTTGTTCGCGTCACGGACGGCATCTCACGCATTATAATGGAAGGGGGCAATTCTATTCAGATAGCCGACCAGGCCAAAAAAGAAGGCTTCAACAACCTGCGTATTTCAGCTCTCCGCAAAGTTGTGTTCGGGGTAACAAGCCTTGAAGAAGCCAACCGCGTAACCAACGACTAACGTTCATCTGAAATTACAGAACCGGGATAATCGCCATGGCCAATGCCGCCAACGCAGTAGCAACAACATACGTTTACAAAGGCATCGACGCCAAAGGGAATAAAGTTGAAGGGGAGACAAGCGGTACCAGTACTGCGCTTGTAAAAGCACATCTTCGGCGTAAAGGAATCATTGCAAATCGCGTTCAAAAAAAACCCAAGCCCCTTTTTGGTGATAGCAAAAAAATAAAACCGGGCGACATTGCTCTATTTACTCGTCAGCTTGCTACCATGATGAAGGCCGGTGTACCACTTGTACAAAGCTTCGAAATTGTAGCCGACGGATCGGACAACTCTGGGCTTAAAAAACTTATATTTAGCATCCGTGACGAGGTAGCTTCGGGTACAAGTTTTGCCGAAACTTTACGCAAGCACCCTTTATATTTCGATGAGCTTTTCTGCAACCTGGTTGATTCTGGCGAGCAGTCAGGTGCCCTCGAAACAATGCTTGACCGAATTGCTACATATAAAGAAAAAACAGAATCGCTAAAAAAGAAGATTAAGAAGGCGATGACCTACCCGATTGCAGTTATGATTGTAGCTGTTCTCGTCACAGCTATATTGTTAGTAAAAGTTGTTCCAACTTTCGCAGAGACGTTTTCGGGGTTTGGCGCAGATTTACCGGCGTTTACTTTATTCGTTTTGGGAATTTCAGAATGGATGCAAGCCAATTGGCTTATCGCATTTGTTGGAACGGTGTTAATTATTGGCGGAACGCTAGAGATTAAAAAACGCAATAAGAATGTAGCCCACTTTTTTGACCGCCTCATCCTAAAAATTCCAGTATTAGGACAAATCACATACAATTCAATTGCTGCGCGATTCGCGCGCACGCTTGCCACCACTTTTGCGGCAGGCGTACCACTAATTGATGCTCTGAAGTCGGTCGCAGGCGCCACAGGGAATGTTATTTATACCGAAGGGACACTTAAAATTCGGGATTCTGTCGCAACAGGTATAACACTTAATTCTGCGATGAGCTCTTCTAACTTGTACCCTCCGATGCTAGTTCAGATGACAGCAATCGGTGAAGAAACTGGTGCTCTCGATGAAATGCTGAGTAAAGCAGCAGATTTTTACGAAGAAGCTGTAGACAATATGGTAGACAATCTAACCGCACTGCTTGAACCAATGATTATGGCCGTACTGGGCGTGCTCGTAGGCGGCCTGCTGATTGCGATGTATCTTCCAATCTTCCAGCTCGGCAAAGTTATTTAAAATGATTGAAACTATAACTTCTCACCCAGCGCTGCTAATTAGCAGCGCTTTTGTTTTAGGCCTGCTAATCGGCAGCTTTCTGAATGTAGTTATACATCGCCTCCCAATCATGATGGAGCGGGAATACCAGCGAGATTTCTACGCCTACTTTGAAAAAACACCTTCAACTGAAGACAAGAAGCTACTCGATCAAAAATATAACCTGGTTCTCCCAAACTCACACTGCCTAGGCTGTAATCAAGAGATTAAGCCCTGGCAGAACATCCCCGTCATCAGTTTTCTACTATTGCGTGGGAAATGCAGTAACTGTGGCATTCGTATTTCCCAGCGTTATCCACTAGTAGAGCTTGTCACAGGCATTCTCACTGCCGTGGTTGTCTGGCAGCTGGGCTTTACCTGGCAGGCGTTGGCAGGGGTGTTTTTTACCTGGGCGCTGGTGGCGCTGACCGGGATTGATTTTGACAAGCAGCTTCTACCAGACAGCATCACCTTGCCACTATTATGGGCAGGCCTGCTGATTAACCTGTGGGGAGTTTTTGCTCCGCTTCAGGATGCAGTGATTGGTGCGATTGCTGGCTACCTTGCACTGTGGGGCGTGTTCCACGTGTTTAAACTGGTAACCGGTAAGGAAGGCATGGGCGCCGGAGATTTCAAAATTCTGGCTGCTATTGGTGCCTGGTTTGGCTGGCAGGTGCTGCCACTGGTGATTCTTTTATCTGCAGCTGTTGGTGCACTGGCGGGTATTATCTGGACATTGGTTTCCGGCCGAGACAAGAACCTTCCAATTGCTTTCGGTCCCTACCTTGCCGGTGCAGCATGGATTGCAATGTTGTGGGGAGAGCAGATTATGGGGTGGTATTTTCGCGTTTCCGGGCTGAGTTCCTGAAGCCATGTTTGTCGTCGGGCTGACTGGTGGAATCGGTAGTGGCAAATCCGCAGCGGCCGCTCGGTTTCGGCACCACGGGGTTAATGTGGTGGATGCCGACTTGGCTGCACGGGTAGTGGTTGAACCCGGCCGTCCAGCGCTGGATGCAATTGCACAGCACTTCGGGGCGGACGTGATTCTGCCGGAAGGCGAGCTTGACCGGGCTGCACTGCGCAAGCTGGTATTTGATAACCCCAGTGAGCGATGCTGGCTGGAACAGTTGACTCACCCACTGATTCGCGAAGAAATTATTTCCTCTTTGACTGCAAGTACAGTAACCCATTCCGCCCCTTACGCAATTCTAGAATCCCCCCTGCTACTGGAAACCAGCCAATCGGAACTAGTGCAGCGTGTTTGCGTTGTGGATATCCCGGAAGTGCTTCAGCTGGAACGCGCCAGTGCTAGGGATGCCAATTCTGTAGATCAGATCCGCAAGATCATGGCCGCGCAGATGCCGCGCGCAGATCGGTGTGCAAGGGCGGACGATATTCTGGATAATAGCGGCTCACTTGAATCCCTACACGCCCAGGTGGATACGCTTCACCAGAAGTACCTTCAACTGGCCACCCACTCTCAATAGTCGTCGCAATAGCTGTTCTTATGTCTGACCGTCCTTCCCCCGATTCTCATTCCGACAAACCCACCGTAGCCTGCCCCACCTGCAAAAAGCCGATGGAGTGGAGCTCCTCCAATCCTTACCGGCCGTTTTGCTGTGAGCGCTGTAAACTGATTGACCTCGGTGAGTGGGCCAGCGAGGGGCACAAGATTCCGGGGCAGCCGGTGTTTGATGATGTGATGAGTGAGGATTTGGATCCTAGCAAGACGCGGCATTGAGACCGCCTCGTCATCCCGGGCTTGACCCGGGATCCAGTGTGGCCGGGAGGGTCTGAGGAGCTGGATGCCGGATCAAGTCCGGCATGACGAGAGAGGATCAAGTCCGGCATGACGATAGTGGATCGATTCCGGCGTGACGGGTTCGCGCAACTCAGTTGGCTAGCCAGAGTCTGGCTTTGAGCCCGAGTCTTGATGTCATCCCCGAGGTCACTGTGCTGACCTTTCCTTCTGTATCTACAATCGCAATGGTCGGGGTTACCTGTAGGCCCCAGCTTGCACTGAGGGCACCGGCGGGGTCGTTGATGGTACGGAAGTTAAGGTTGTGTTTTTGCTGGTAGTTGGCCACTTCATCCGGGGTGCCGGACTGTAGGGCGATGGTGATTACCTGGTGATTTGTGGATAACTCGGACACTGCGGGGGAGACGACGCGGCAGTAGCCACACCAGGTGGCCCAGAAGTAAATCAGCACCGGGCCTTTCTGGGTCATTTTCTGCAGGCTGATGAGCTGGCCGTTGATGTCCGGCGCCAACAAATCCGGCGCTATACCTTTGGGCATATTGCGGCTGTGGTACCAGGAGACGGCGGTAACGACTACGGCCGCAAGAACTAAAAACTTGGTGAGCGACCAGAGTACCCGTTTAACGTTCACTGCCCTGCCCCCTCTGTCAATGTGTCGAGCCCCACCACCTGAATTTCATCGCCATCATAACGCCATTGCAGGTTGAACCCGCACAGCGCCATTCCATAAACCCGTTCGGGGTCTGGCTTTTGATAGGCTGGTTTGGGGTCTTGCGCGAGCACCTGTGTAATCAATTCCAAGAAGTCTGTTCCCCAATCATCGCTATAGTTTTTGGCCGCGGTACGAATATCTTCGGGGATAGTTACGATAGCGGCAGGAGGCGCTGACTCGGCCAGTTCGCTGGAAGCATTCGGTACGCTGTCGGCGTAGGGAATATAGGGTTTGATATCCAGAATCGGGGTGCCGTTTAGCAAGTCGGCGCCGGCGACGATCAGTTCGACTTTGGTGCCCGCTTTTTCATCCGTCACCCGAACTTCGATCAGGCGCACTACCGACAAACCAATATTGTTTGGACGGAATGGTGAGCGCGTGGCGAATACGCCGATTTTTTTGTTACCGCCGAGGCGCGGTGGACGCACTTTGGGGGACCATTGGCCGGCGACCTGGTGGAATTGCCAGGTGAGCCACAGGTGGCTGTGCTGTTCCAGGCCAACGACGGCTTCGGGGTCGTTGTAGGGGGGCAATAGTTCGATAGATGCGCGGCTGGCATCCGCCAGCAGGGGCTGGCGGGGGATGCCGAATTTTTCCGTGAAGCAGGAGTGGGTGGTGGCGATGGGAGTAATGTTCATTCTATTTTGTACGTCATCCCGTTACCGGATCGAGTCCGGCATGACAAAGCGATCCGGGATCCAGTGTTGGTGGTACGAAGCGGCCTCGGTGCCAATGCTCTGGATACCGGCATTCGCCGGCATGACGCGCGGGTATGACGAGCGCTAGATACCACCCATACACAGGTATTTGATTTCCAGGTAGTCGTCGATGCCGTACTTGGAACCTTCGCGGCCGCTGCCGGACTCCTTGATGCCACCGAAGGGGGCCATTTCATTGGAAATGATGCCTTCGTTGATACCGACCATGCCGTACTCCAGGCCTTCGGCGACGCGCCAGATACGGCCTATATCTCTTGAGTAGAAATACGAAGCGAGACCGAACTCGGTGTCGTTGGCCATCTGGATGGCTTCCTGTTCGGTTTTGAATTTGAACAGGGGCGCGACCGGGCCGAAAATTTCTTCTTTGAACAGGCGCATGGTGTCATCGGCGTCCGCCAGTACGGTGGGGGTAAAGAAGCACTCACCCATTTCGCTGGGGCCGCCGTCGATCAGGGCTTTGGCGCCTTTGCTCAGGGCATCTTCCACAAGGGCTTTTACATCGTCTACGGCACCCGAGTTGATCATGGGGCCGACTTCGATGCCCTCTTCCGCGCCATTGCCCATTTTCAATTCATTAACCGCGGCGGAGAATTTTTTCGCGAATTCTTCGTACACGCCTTCCTGCACCAGAATGCGGTTGGCGCACACGCAGGTTTGGCCGGCGTTGCGGTATTTACAGACGATGGCGCCTTTTACGGCTTCATCGATATCCGCATCGTCGAATACGATAAACGGTGCATTGCCACCGAGCTCCATGGAGGTTTTCTTCATGGTCTCGGCACACTGGGCTTCCAGTTGCTTACCTACTGCGGTGGAGCCGGTGAAGGTAAATTTCCGCACCAGCGGGTTGGACGTCATCTCACCGCCAATTTCCCGGGAGCTTTTACCTACCACCACATTGAATACACCTTTGGGGACGCCAGCTTTTTCTGCGAGCACGGCGAGGGCCAGGGCAGACAAAGGGGTTTCCGACGCGGGCTTGGCGATAAAGGTACAACCGGCGGCGAGTGCCGGGGCGACCTTGCGCGCGATCATAGCGCTGGGGAAATTCCATGGGGTGATCGATGCGGTGACGCCAACCGGCTGTTTGATGGCAACGATGCGTTTGTCTTTGGATGGCGGCGCGATCACATCGCCGTAAGCGCGCTTGGCTTCCTCGGAAAACCATTCCAGATAGTTGGCGCCGTAGGTGATTTCGGTTTTGGCTTCCGCGAGGGGTTTGCCCTGCTCTGCGGTGAGAATCGCGGCCAGATCGTCGACGTTTTCGATAATCAGGTTGTACCAGTCGCGCAGGACTTTTGCACGCTGTTTGACGGTGAGTTCGCGCCAGGCGGGCCAGGCTGCGTTGGCGGCCTCGATAGCACGGCGGGTTTCATCGGCGCCGAGGCTGGCGATGGTGGCGACGGTTTCGCCGGTAGCCGGGTTGGTGACATCCAGAGTGTTGCCGGAGTCCGCATCCAGCCATTGGCCGTTGATGTAGGATTGTTTGCGTAGGAGGTCAGGATTCTTGAGATTTAGCATTTGGGGCCCTTTCCTTGTGGTTGCCGGCAAGTTAGTGGGCGGCGCAGCTAGCTGATAAATATGCACCAGCTAGCTGCGCCTTAGCATCGAAGTTTGTGCCCGCTATTTTAGTCTCAGGCTGATTTCTCTGCCCTTACCTAAAGGGTATTGCGGCGCCCCTGCGCCGCTTCAACCGAATCGTACTTATTTCTTTTTCTTCACGAACTTCATCAGGCGGCGCTTCTTGGCTTTCTGGCGGTCGCTCAGTTTGTTTTTCTTACCCGCGTAGGGGTTGTCACCGGTGCGGAATTCAATTTTCACCGGCGTGCCGTGCAGGTCCAGAGCTTTGCGGTAGGTCTTTTCCAGATAGCGGACGTAATGATTGGGCACCTGCGCGGTCTGGTTACCGTGGATCACGATCACCGGTGGATTCTGGCCACCGGCGTGGGCGTAGCGCAGTTTGATGCGGTGGCCGTTGACCAGCGGTGGTTGGTGCTCGCTTACCGCCCACTGCAGGATACGCGTCAGGTGGTTGGTGGAGAGCTTGTCGGTGGCGGACTGGTATGCGGCCTCAATGGACTGGTACAGGTTGCCCACACCGGTGCCGTGCAATGCGGAAATAAAGTGAATATCCGCAAAGTCAACAAAGCGCAGGCGGCGCTCCAGTTCGGTTTTAACAAAGTCGCGATGATCCGGGTCCAGACCGTCCCACTTGTTCAGAGCCACAACCAGTGCGCGGCCGGACTGGATGACGGTACCCATCAGGTGCAGGTCCTGATCCACCAGGCCTTCACTGGCGTCGATCACCAGCACCACGACGTTGGCGTCTTCCACCGCCTGCAGGGTTTTGACGATGGAGAACTTCTCCACGGATTCCTTGACGTTTTTACGCCGGCGGATACCTGCGGTATCGATGATGGTGTAGGGCTTTTCATCGCGGGTGTAGTTGATATACACGCTATCCCGGGTGGTACCGGGCTGGTCGAAAACGACGACGCGATCTTCACCCAACAGGCGGTTTACCAGGGTGGACTTGCCCACATTGGGGCGGCCGACGATTCCGATCTTGATACCGGTGGCTTCGTCGGGCTGCTCTTCTTCCGGAGGTTCTGGCAGGTCACCTACTAACCGCTCCATCAGGGAGCGCACACCGCGACCGTGAGTGGCGGTAGTGGGGAAGAGCTCGCCAATACCCAGCTCGTAGAACGGCGCCAAGGCGATATCCGGGTTTACCCCGTCTACCTTGTTAGCCACGAGAATGGTGGGCTTGGAACGGGTGCGCAGGCGCTCGGCGATCATGTCATCCGCCGGGGTCAAACCGGCGCGACAATCCACCATAAAGAGGACGAAGTCCGCTTCCTCGATGGCCTGCATGGATTGCTGGGCCATGGCGGCGTCGATACCCTCTTCACCACCACTGATACCCCCGGTGTCCACCAGGATCATTTTGTGGCCTTCGAATTCGGCCTCGCCGTATTTGCGGTCGCGGGTAAGACCGGCGTAGTTAGCCACAAGGGCGTCGCGGCTCTTGGTCAGGCGATTGAACAGGGTGGATTTACCCACATTGGGGCGCCCTACCAGGGCGATTACAGGCAACATAATTCAAATATACTCAAAAACTGGCGGGTTGTTTTGGGCCCGACCAGAAATACGAACGCCCGCGGAATGCGGGCGATTGTTTAAAACCGGTGTGGTTTTGTCGTCGTCATCCCGGGCTCGACCCGGGATCCAGTGCGGATTCTGGACCCGCGCCGAGGCACCGGATACCGGATCGCTTTGTCATGCCGGACTCGATCCGGGGACGGTATGACGAGATTCGAAATCAACGCTCCAGGCGGAGGGCGGCCAGTTCACCGTCGTCGGACAGGGCGAACAGCAAGTCGCCGTCGGCCAGCAGCGGAATCCGGATCGGGTCGCGGTCGATACGGGTGCGCCCCACAAAGCGGCCGGTGTTTGGATCCAGGGCGTGGAGGTAACCATCCAGGTCGCCAACAACCACCACGTCACCAAAATACGCGGGGCCACTCAGCTCGCGCCGCAGCAGCTCACTGTTGGTCCACTGAATCTGTCCATTACCCACATTGTAGGCGTGGACACTGCCGTCGGCACCGCTCAGGAATACCTGGCCGGCGCCCACTGCCACACCATGGTTGGTGGAGGCGTCACGGGCCCAGAGGCCGCGGCCGTCTTCGCGGGAAAGGGCAACCACGCGGCCCTGATAGCTGGCAGCGAACACCAGCTCACCACGCACCAGCGGCGCGCCGTCGATATCCACAACGCGCTCCAGTTCTGCAGAACCCTGAGGAATGGCCACTCGCTGTTCCCAGCGGGTAAGACCATCTGTGGCGCTCAGCGCAATCAACTTGCCATTATCCAGGCCGGCGAACACCACGCCACCGGTAATTACCGGGCTGGAGGTACCGCGCAGGGTCAATACCGGCAATGCGGTATTGTGGCGCCAGCGCTGCTCACCCGTGCTGGCGTCCAGCCCGAGGAGCTTGCCGTCGACGGTTTGTACCACCACCATACCGGCGCCAACAGCAGGAGTTGCAACGACTTCGCTGCTGAGCTGGGTATTCCAGCGCTGTTCACCGGTGTTCAGGTCCAGCGCCACTACACGTCCGCGGAAATCCGCGACCACTGCCAAACCCAGGCCAACCCCTACACCACCACCAATGGATTGATCCACATCGGTTTTCCACAGGCGCTTGCCAGTGGCGCGGTCCAGAGCGTACACATCTCCATCGCTGTTGGCCGCAATGATCTTTCCGTCGGTGATGCCGGGCTTCAGCATGGCGTAGCGAAGAGCATCAATATCACCGATATTGGTGGACCACACTTCGCGCAGTTTTACACTTTCATGGATCTCAGTGAGCTCCACCGGGTCTGTGTCTTCCTTTTCATCATTGGAAGCACAGGCACTGATCATCGCGGCCAGGGCCACGGCAAGAAATCGGTTGAGTGTCTTGCCCGCCGCGAAGCGGTTACCGGTGTACGTGCTTATCATTGCGCGTTGTTCTCCATTTCTGCATTGTCTGAATCGTTGTCGGATTCAGACACCGGTGCGGCGTCCTTGGTTTCATCTGTTTGCGGCGCTTCGCCCAGACTTTCGATTTTCAGGTCCAGCAGACGGGTGTTGGCGGCCTGCTCAGGCAGGATTTGCGCGCGCGCTTCCTGATAGGCCGCGCGGGCGGCTTCTTTCTCGCCCTGCTGTACCAGGATATCGCCGCGGGTCTCAGCATAGAGAGAGGCAAATGCCGGCGGAACATCACCGTCCAACAGCTTTAACGCTTCATCGGTTTCACCGCGAGCGGCTTTTACCGCCGCAAGACGGCGTTTGGCCACCAGTTTCAGAGCCTCGTCACTGGAGTTATCCAGCGCCCACTGCAATTCTTTAGCCGCCGCTTCCAGATCATTTTCTTTCGCCGCCAGTGCCGCCAGTTCCAGGGAGGCCTGGGTGGCATATATACGCTTGGCGTAGTCGTCTTTCAGCTCGCGGGCGAGGGACTGGGCGGTGGTGAGTTGCTTGTTATCCGGGTTTCCCTCATTGGCGGAAACGGCTTCTACAAAGCTCTGGTACACATTGGACGCCGCCTCTGCATCACCGCGCTCTTTTCCCTGCCACCACTGCCAACCGAAGTAGGCTGTCAGCGCCAGTACAACGCCGGTTACGATGCCGGTACCATTTTCTTTCCACCAGCGCTTGATGGATTCAATCTGTTCTTCTTCTGTCAGATGGTCTGCCATTTGTTATTTGCCTTATTCCCGATACCAGGTCTTGAAACGTTGATCTTTTATCTTCTGCGCGATGCGGGCCAATACCCGTTCGCGGCAGATTAATTCTGCAAAAGCGCCGCGAGCTCGGAGACCGCAACGGTCTGCTGCTCGACCTCTGCACGCAGGGACTTCACCGTCACCTGCCCCGCAGCCGCCTCGTCTTCGCCGATGATCAGTGCGTAATCCGCATTGCTCTTGTCGGCCTTCTTCATCTGGCTCTTGAAGCTGCCGCCACCGCAGTGGGTCTGCAGGCGCAACCAGGGCAGATCACTGCGCAGCTGCTCGGCCGCGGCCAGGGCGGCTGATTGTACATCACCCACGGCCACCAGATAGGCATCCACCTGCTGATCCAGGGTGTCTGGCAGCACTTCCAGGGTTTCCAGTAACAGCACCAGGCGCTCCACACCGAGGCCGAAGCCTACTGCCGGGGTGGGTTTGCCGCCCATCTGTTCCACCAGGCCGTCGTAACGGCCGCCGGCACAGACGGTGCCCTGGGCGCCCAGGCTATCGGTTACCCATTCGAAAACCGTCTTGCCATAGTAGTCGAGACCGCGCACCAGGCGCGGATTCACTTCATAGGTTACGCCGGCCGCATCCAGGAAGCCGCGCAGCTGGTCGAAATGCGCGCGGGATTCGTCGTCGAGGAAGTCCAGCAGACAAGGGGCCCCTTCCAGCAGAGCCTGGGTATCCTGGTTTTTGCTGTCGAGAATCCGCAGCGGGTTCTTGTCCAGCCGGCGCTGACTGTCTTCATCCAGCTGATCCTTGCGTGCAGACAGGTATTCCACCAGTGCATCGCGGAAGGCTGCACGGCTTTCGCTGTTGCCGAGGGAGTTCAGTTGCAGAGTGACATGCTCGGATACGCCCAGCTGCTTCCACAGGCGCGCGGTCATCATCAGGATCTCCGCGTCGATATCCGGACCTTCAATGCCGAACACCTCCACACCAAACTGGTGGAATTGACGCAGGCGGCCTTTCTGCGGGCGCTCGTAGCGGAACATGGGGCCGAAGTACCAGAGGCGCTGGGGCTGAATCAGCAGGTTGTTCTGGATCGCCGCACGCACGGTACCGGCGGTGCCTTCCGGGCGCATGGTGACGCTGTCGCCGCTCTTGTCGTCGAAGGAGTACATTTCCTTCTCAACGATGTCGGTGGCTTCACCGACGGCGCGGGCGAACAGCTGGGTCGCTTCCAGAATCGGCGTGCGGATTTCGCTGTAGCCGTAACGGGCGAAGAGCTCACTGAGGGTGCTTTCCACGTATTGCCACACCGGGGACTGGGTGGGCAGCAGATCATTCATGCCGCGGATGGCGCGAAGTTGTTTCAACGGGTGTCCTTAACGTCTTTTCTGTCGTCATGCCGGCGGAGGCCGGTATCCAGTTTCGGAGCTGGATCCCGGATCGAGTCCGGGATGACGATGTATCTAAAATTCTGCTGTGCCGTCATACCGGCGGAGGCCAGTATCCAGTTTCGGAGCTGGATCCCGGATCGCCTTGTCATGCCGGACTTGATCCGGTACCGGGATGACGGGATGCCTAAATTACTCGGTGGTTTCCTTGGCGATGATGCTCGCTTCCTGGGCCTCTTTGGCAGCGGCCTTTTCGCGGATCAGTTTTTCCAGGTCTTCCACCAGGTTCTCATTTTTGAATTTGCGGTCCGGTTGGCCATCCACGTAAATCGCGTGGCTCGGGGTACCGCCGGCGAGGCCGATATCCGCCTCTTTTGCTTCGCCCGGGCCGTTCACGATACAGCCGATCACCGCCACATCCAGCGGAGTGGTGATGTCTTCGAGACGGGTTTCCAGTTCGTTCATGGTTTTCACCACGTCGAAGTTCTGGCGCGAGCAGCTGGGGCAGGCAATAAAGTTGATGCCCTTGGTGCGCAGGCGCAGGCTCTTCAGCAGGTCCCAGCCGACTTTTACTTCTTCCACCGGATCCGCGGCGAGCGATACGCGCAGCGTATCGCCGATACCGTCCAGCAATAGGGCACCGAGGCCGATGGCGGATTTGACGGTACCGGAGCGCAGGCCACCGGCTTCGGTAATACCCAGGTGCAGCGGCTGCTCAATCTGGGAAGCCAGTTTGCGGTAGGCGGCGGTGGCCATAAAAATATCCGAGGCCTTTACGCTTACCTTGAAGTCCTGGAAGTTCAGGCTGTCCAGGATGTCTACGTGGCGCAGAGCGGATTCCACCAGTGCATCCGGTGTGGGTTCGCCGTATTTTTTCTGCAGGTCCTTTTCCAGGGAGCCGGCGTTGACGCCGATGCGGATCGGGATATTCAGATCCCGCGCCTTGTCCACCACCGCGCGGATACGCTTTTCACGGCCGATATTGCCCGGATTAATGCGCAGACAATCCACGCCCAGGTCTGCGACACGCAGGGCGATGCGGTAATCAAAATGGATATCCGCCACCAGCGGTACAGCCACTTGCTTTTTAATCTCGCCGAAAGCTTCCGCAGCCTCCATGGACGGGACCGACACCCGCACGATATCCGCGCCCGCCTTCTCCAGGCGCTGAATCTGGTCCACCGTGGCGGCCACATCGCAGGTCTCGGTGTTGGTCATGCTCTGCACGGAGATGGGCGCACCACCGCCGACCGGCACATTGCCCACCATGATCTGGCGTGACACGCGGCGAACTATGGGTGACTCGAACTGCATAACAGAACCTGCGTTGGCTTTAAGCGGGTGTGGGTGACGGTAAAAAAACGGGGAGATTATAGATAGATTGGGCGCAAACCTACAGGCCACCTCATAGAATCTACTGCGCGAGTGCCTGGCGGCCCCCGGCGGTGCTGGTGCGCCAGCCCGGTCAAATGCTCATGTATTAACCATACACTCCGCTTTCTGCGCTCCGGCGGGCACCACCAGGCACCCGCTCGCTACGATTCTAAGAGGTCGCCGCACGACCAAGCCGACTTAGCTTCAGCCGCCCACAGTGAGCTTACGGGTGCGGCGATTGCCCAGCGGGGCGCTGTCCACCACTTCACCGGCATAGCTGACAGTGGTGGCGGCGGCATTGCCCAGCATCAGATTAAAAGGTGCCTCGCCGGTCAGCTCAACGGTCGAACCGGCAGGCTGCAGCTTCGCCAGCAGTTTATTGCCCGTAGCATCGGTTACTTCCACCCAGGACTCTTCGCTGAATGTCAGCGACAGCTCCTGACCCGGCGCGATGTTTGCAGCGGTCTCTGCGGTGATCGCAGGTGCTTCTGCGACCGCAACGGGCTCATGACTCGCTGCGGGCTCAACCACTACAGATTGGGCTGCAGTTACTGTGTCGGGTTCTGCAATCGCTTCGGAAGACGCATTTTCAGCAACCTCCAGTTCTGCACCGGTTTGTGGCAGATCCTCAATCTCGGAAGTAACCTCCACCGCGCCCTCATCAACTGACTTTGGCTCAACGGGTTCTTGGTCAACCGACCCTGATTCAGCAGCAAACGACTCAAATTCGGGCTCGACATCCTCCACCGGTAGCGGGTTCGCCTCGGTGGTAAAACTCTGCTCAGAGGTTGCCTCGACAATCGCGGGGTCGACCGCCGGCGCGGTACTTCCGCCCTGCAGGCCAAACCACCAGAAGCCACCCGCGGCCGCAATGGCCAGCACCAGCACAGCGGGCCCAAATAGTGAGCCTCCCTCGCTTTGCTGAGCGCCACGGGGCATTACAGCACCGCGAGGCATTTCCGGCACGTGGACCGCCGCCTGCGAGGGCACCTGCTGCGCAAAGGCATCCAGCACCGGGGCGCAATCCAGGCCCAGCTCCTTGCACGCATTGCGAATATAACCACGCACATAGGTGGCACCGGCTAGGCGGGCAAAATCGTTCTGCTCCAGCGCTTCCAGCTTGTCTGACGTCATGCACAGACGACTCGCCAGCTCATCAATCCCCAGCCCGGCCTGCTCGCGGGCAAGGCGTAACTGGTCACCGACGGATACGGAATCGACGGCCTCCTGGACCGGCTCTGAAATCGGATTATTACTGCTCATTTTCGGCCATCATCTGCTGATATTTCAGCGTTTCCGCTGAATAGGGAAAGAGATTCTTTAACGCCAGGGCGTAACTTCTTTCCTTGTCACGATTGCCAAAGATTTTTTCGATGCGGATTCCCAGCCACAGGGATTGCGGCACCTGCCGGTTCTTTTCACTGAAGCGATCCAGATATTGCTTGGCCTGGGTGTAATCCTGCTTCTCGAACTTGAGTTCGGCCAGTTCGAGCAGCGCCACAGGCAGGCCGGGGCTCAGCGACAGCGCCTTGGTAAACGCCTGCTCGGCTCCCTCCAGTGCGTGCAATCGGAGCTCGGCGCGGCCCAGATTGGCCAGCGCATACGAGCGACGATTGTAGGTCAGGTCCTCAGAGGCGACCTTGAACTGCTCCCGAGCCTCCTGATACCGCTCCTGCTGGTAAAGGAAAACGCCGTAATTAACCCTGGCCATGGAAAAACTGCGGTCATAGCGCAGCGCTTTTTCGAAATGGGACTCCGCAACAGCCAACTCGCCATCCGCCTGATACAACAGGGCGAGTCCGTGGTGGGCCTGAGGGTCTCTCTTCCCCAGCTTGAGGGCTTCCTGGAAGTGATGGCGGGCCATCTCGCGGTTGTCGCTACCACTTTGCAGATAGCGCAGTCCGAGCTGGATATGGGTCTCACGGGCCTTGTCGAGGTCGACCTGCTTACCGGGACCGGTGGCAACACAGCCGCCCAACAGCAGGGTAATCAGTAATCCGGCAAGGAGGGCCGGATTGGAAATTCTTGCTAACACTAGCCTCACCTTATGGTTATGGGGTGCGTACAGCCTCGCACGCCAAATCCATTCGGCAATGCCCGAAAGCAATCGGAGCCGTTATGCCTGGTTGACGATTTTTACCGGGCGCTCGGCGTTGCGATAACGCTCGGAGCGGCGGGTGCGGTCGTTTACCTGGCCGGCCAGCTGACCACAGGCCGCGGCGATATCATCACCCCGGGTGGTACGCACGGTTACGGTATAGCCTTTGTCCAACAAAATCTGTTGAAAACGTCGCAAAGCGTTGTTGCTGACCCGCTGATAGTCGGACAGCTCAAACGGATTAAAGGGTATCAGATTTATCTTTACCGGCACATCACGCAGCAGCTCCGCCAGTTGTTCGGCGTGCTCGGGGCGGTCGTTGACCTCCCGCATCATGGTGTACTCGATGGTCATCTTGCGATGATTGTCCGGCATGTTCTCGATATAGCGCTTGGCGCTGTCGAGCAGCATGGCAATGGGGTACTTCTTGTTGATCGGTACCAGCTCGTTGCGCAGCTCGTCATTGGGCGCGTGCAGGGAGATGGCCAGGCTGACATCGGTCACTTCCGCCAGGCGATCCAGAGCCGGTACCACACCGGAGGTGCTCAGAGTTACCCGACGCTTGGAGATGCCGTAGGCATTGTCTTCCATCATCAGGTTCATGGAGTCGACCACGTTGTCGAAGTTGAGCAGGGGCTCGCCCATGCCCATCATCACCACGTTGGTCACCTTGCGCGGTCCGTTCGGCTGCAATTGGCCGAAGGATTTACACGCGATCCACACCTGACCGATGATCTCAGCGGCGGTCAGGTCGCGGTTGAAGCCCTGCTTGCCGGTGGCGCAGAAGCTGCAGTCCAGGGAGCAGCCCACCTGGGAGGACACACATAAAGTGCCGCGGTCACCATCGGGGATATAGACGGTCTCGATCACATTGCCGCCGGCGACTTCGATGAGCCATTTGCGGGTGCCGTCGGCGGAGTCCATCTGCTTGAGGACTTTGGGGGCACGGATTTCGGCGATCTCGGACAGCTTGGCGCGCATGGCCTTGCTGACATTGGTCATCTGCTCGAAATCATCCGCGCCATTCTGGTGAATCCACTTCAGGACCTGTACCGCGCGGAAGCGCTTTTCGCCCAAACCGGCAAAGAAGTCCGCGAGCTTGTCTACGGACAGCCCCAGCAGGTTCACTTTTTCGGTTTGTACAGCAGTTTGTACTTCGGTCATGGGTTCACCTTGCACCGATTGCGGTGCGAATTTGGAGTAGCTGTAGAGGCCTGCGGACAGGCCCCTACTGTTGCACAGGCTGAATTAGCGCGCGCAGATTTCTTCGGAAGAGAAGAAGTAGCTTACTTCGCGCTCGGCAGAAGCAGCGGAGTCGGAACCGTGTACCGCGTTGGCGTCGATGCTGTCAGCGAAGTCTGCACGGATGGTGCCAGCGTCGGCTTCTTTCGGGTTGGTGGCGCCCATCAGGTCGCGGTTGGCCAGGATGGCGTTCTCGCCTTCCAGAACCTGTACAACAACCGGGCCAGAAGTCATGAATTCAACCAGGTCTTTAAAGAAAGGACGCTCTTTGTGCTCAGCGTAGAAACCTTCCGCTTTCTCCTGAGACAGCTGAACCATCTTCATGGCAACAACGCGCAGGCCCGCTTTCTCGAAGCGGCTCTCGATTTCACCGATAACGTTCTTGGCTACGGCGTCCGGCTTGATGATGGACAGGGTACGTTCCACGGCCATGATTTTCTCCATTTCTAGGTTTTGCAAAAAATTTGTCTTAAGACAGATACGAAAAGAGCAACTCAGGGCCAAATCTACTCAGGCCATGGCTGCTCTTCCCTAGATTCTCTCACCGCGCAAACTGTTGATTAATTAACCAATCCGGGTTCGCGGAGCGCGGATTATACGCGTTGATTGATGAAGTTTGTACTGTTTGATTCGGCTTCCTACACGTCATCCCGGGCTTGACCCGGGATCCAGGGAACAGCGCTCCGTAGCGCTGGATGCCGGATCGAGTCCGGCATGACGACGGGGAGGTTACTCGTTTTCTTCGATCCACGCGGCCTGGATGGCCTCGAGGATCTTCTCGCCGCAGCGGTCGGGATCGTCGTCGAATTCCGGCAAATCCATCACCCACTTGCGCAGGTCAACGAAGTTGACCGTCAACGGATCCTTGTCCGGGTAGGCATCGCTGAGCTCGATGGCGATGTCGTGAATGTCGGTCCATTTCATACCGGCAGCCCTCAGTGTTTTTCGGAAACCTGATTGATGGTGTACTTGGGAATCTCGACCACCAGGTCTTCTTTATCCACAATCGCCTGACAGGACAGGCGGGATTCCGGCTCCAGGCCCCAGGCCTTGTCCAGCAGATCCTCTTCCAGCTCGTCCGGCTCGCCCAGGGAATCAAAGCCCTCGCGCACGATCACGTGGCAGGTGGTGCAGGCGCAGGCCTTTTCACAGGCGTGCTCAATGTCCACGCCGTTTTTCAATGCGGCGTCGCACACGCTGATGCCCGGCTCCACTTCAATCACCTTGCCATCGGGACACAGCTCTTCGTGGGGTAGGAATACGATTTTCGGCATAACTTATTTCTCTATTAATCGCGACCGCCCTCAGGGCTTGTCGAATTCATCCAGACTGTGGCCCTGCATGGCGCGCTTGATGGAAGCATCCATGCGGCGCGCTGCGAAGGGTTCGGAAAGCGCGTTCAGCTCGTCGATACGGGAGCGAATCTCTTCCGCGGTGCCGCCGTTATGGGCCAGGCGCAGGGCTTCCATACCGCGCTCAAGCTCGCCGAGTTCACTCTCGCTCAGCAGTTCCGCACCATTTTCCTGCAAGGCAACAAGCATCGCCTCCAGGGTACGCTCCGCTTCCACCTGGGCCTCGCGCTGGGCGCGCACCGCAATATCTTCCTCGGCGTTGGCGTAGGAGTCCTGCAACATGCGGGTGATTTCGGAATCCTCAAGGCCGTAGGATGGCTTGACGGTGATATCCGCCTGCACACCGCTGCTCTTTTCCATGGCGGTGACGGACAACAGACCATCCGCATCCACCTGATAGGTCACGCGGATATGCGCGGCACCGGCCACCATGGGCGGGATGCCGCGCAGTTCGAAACGAGCCAGGGAACGGCAGTCGCTCACCAGCTCGCGCTCGCCCTGCACCACGTGAATGGCCATGGCGGTCTGGCCGTCTTTGAAAGTGGTGAATTCCTGGGCCTTGGCCACGGGAATGGTGGTGTTGCGGTGAATCAGTTTCTCGGTGAGCCCACCCATGGTCTCGATACCGAGGGACAGCGGAATCACATCGAGCAACAGCAAGTCTTCACGAGATTTGTTGCCGACGAGTACATCCGCCTGAATCGCCGCACCGATGGCGACCACCTGATCCGGGTCGATATCCGCATGGGGCTCGCGACCGAAAAATTCCTGCACTTTCTCCCGCACACGCAGGGTGCGGGTAGAGCCGCCCACCAGCACCACCTCTTCCACGTCGTCCGCGGTGAGATCCGCATCGCGCAGGGCACGCTTGCAGGCGCGCTGGGTTTTACTGATCAGCGGATCCAGCAGCTCGGCGAGTTTGACGCGATCCAGTTGCGCGGACCAGTCACCGTATGCGACCGCCACCGAAGCCTCGGCGGCCAGTGCCTCTTTGGCGGCACAGGCGGCATTCAGCAGTTTGCGCTGGGTGCCGGCGTCGAGGTCGGTACCGAGCCCCGCTTCCGCCGCCATCCACTCGGCCACGGCGCGGTCAAAATCATCACCGCCAAGGGCACTGTCGCCACCGGTAGACAGAACCTCAAATACGCCTTTGGACAGGCGCAGAATGGAAATATCGAAGGTGCCGCCGCCGAGGTCGTAAACGGCGATGGTTTTGTCGCCTACATCGCTGCCGTCGTCGGCCTTGTCGAGGCCGTAGGCTACCGCCGCGGCGGTAGGCTCGTTCAGCAGGCGCAGCACTTTCAGCCCCGCCAGTTTGGCGGCGTCCTTGGTGGCCTGGCGCTGGGCGTCATCGAAATACGCGGGCACGGTGATCACGGCACCGTCCAGCGGGCCGCCCAGGGACTCGGCACCGCGCTCTGCGAGAACCTTGAGGATTTCCGCAGACACCTGCACCGGGTTCACTGCACCGGCCACCGTTTCGATGGACGGCATGCCGGAAGTGTCTTCGCGGAATTTGTACGGCAGTTGCTCGCCGAAGTGTTTGATATCGGCGATGCCACGCCCCATCAGACGCTTGATGGAAATAAGGGTGTTGTAAGGATCTTCACCGGCGGCGGCGCGCGCCCCGTAGCCCACTTCCACGCCCTGCTCGGTGTAGCGCACCGCAGAGGGCAGAATGGATTTGCCATCTTCCGCGGGCAGCGCTTGTGCAGAGCCGCTGCGCACCGTTGCCACCAGGGAATTGGTGGTGCCGAGGTCGATGCCTACGGCGCGCTTGCGCTCGTGGGGTTCGGGGGTCTGGCCGGGTTCGGAGATCTGCAGTAATGCCATAAGTCAGTCTTAGTCCAATAAATCTTCTTCGAGCTCTTCGATCTGGCGCTGCAGCTTGGCGAGAAACTGCAATTTCAATAGCGCACTTTTTGCGTCGTCCAGCGCACTCTTTTCGAGAGCCTGCGCGAACGCCTGCTCCTGAGCCTTGAACAACTGCGCGGTTTCACTCGCGAGATCTTCGAGTTCCGCTTCCGGGTCTGCGGCTTGGCGCACGTCTTCCAAACGCTCGCGCAGAATCATCTGCTGCATCAGGAATTCGCCGTCGGCAGTGGTCTGCTCCGGATTGATTTCCACACCGGCCAGCTTCAGCAGGTAAGCGGCCCGCGCAACCGGATCCTTCAGCGTGTTATTCGCCTCATTGATCTGCGCCGCGTACTGCATCGCAAGCATCTGCTCGCGCTCGGACTTTGCGGCAAAACGGTCCGGGTGAAACTCCTGCTGCAGCTCGCGGTAGCGCTTTGCCAGCGCCGGGCGATCTACGGTGTAGGAGACCGGGAGGCCGAAAATTTCGAAATGATTCTGTTGCATCTCTTTGAAGCCTGGAATTAGAAACCTGAAGTCAGGAAATCCAATAACAAAAAGGCCGGCATGCAGTTGCGCACCCGGCCTTGTTGCTGCTGCGCTTGAGCCTTAAACGTGAAAGCTCTCGCCGCAGCCGCACTCATTCTTGACGTTGGGATTCTTGAAGGCGAAGCCTTCGTTCAACCCCTCTTTGACAAAGTCCAGCTCGGTGCCGTCCAGGTAAGCGAGACTTTTGGGGTCGACAATCAGCTTAACTTCGCCCGCGTCGAACACTTCATCTTCCGCTTCGGCCTGGTCGACAAACTCGAGAACGTACGCCATACCGGAACAGCCGGCGGTCTTCACACCAACGCGAATACCAATACCTTTACCGCGACTGGCCAGCTGTTTGGCAACGTGTGCCCGGGCCGCTTCGGTCATGGTAATTGCCATCGGTGCTACTCCTTACTTCTCTGTCTATTCAGTGCTGGCGCTTAGCCGGCAGCCTGTTCTGCTGCTTCGCCGCTCTTCTCACCGCGTTTCTCGCGGATATTGTTCACCGCCGCCTTGATGGCGTCTTCCGCCAGTACGGAGCAGTGAATTTTCACCGGCGGCAGTGCCAGTTCTTCGGCGATCTGGGTGTTTTTGATCTGTGCCGCTTCGTCCAGAGTCTTGCCCTTCACCCACTCGGTGAGCAGGGAGCTGGAGGCGATGGCAGAACCGCAACCGTAGGTTTTGAACTTGGCGTCTTCGATGATGCCGTTGTCGTTTACCTGAATCTGCAGACGCATTACGTCGCCACAGGCCGGGGCGCCAACCATACCGGTACCCACGTTGTCCGCTTTGTCGTCCATGCGGCCAACATTACGCGGGTGTTCATAGTGGTCAATTACTTTATCGCTATAGGCCATGACTATACCCTCTCAAAAATTCTCTATTTGCGCGGCAGCTTAGTGCGCAGCCCATTCGATGGTGCTGAGGTCAACACCATCCTTGTACATATCCCACAGAGGGGAGAGTTCGCGCAGCTTTTCTACTGCCTTCCTTACTTCTTTGGCCGCGGTATCCACGTCCTGTTCCGTGGTAAAACGACCAAAACTGAAGCGCAGGGAACTGTGAGCCAGCTCGTCGTTCACACCCAGGGCGCGCAGCACATAGCTGGGCTCCAGGCTCGCAGAGGTACAGGCGGAGCCAGAGGAAATCGCCAGATCCTTCAGGGACATGATCAGACTTTCCCCTTCCACAAACGCGAAGCTCACGTTCAGGTTGCCCGGCACACGCTGCTCCACAGAGCCGTTGATGTGCACTTCTTCCATATCGCTGATCTGGCTCCAGAAGCGATCGCGCAGGGCGACCATGCGCTTGCCCTCTTCTGCCATTTCTTCCTTGGCAATACGGAAAGCTTCGCCCATACCTACTGCCTGGTGCGTTGGCAGGGTGCCGGAACGCATACCGCGCTCGTGACCACCGCCGTGCATCTGGGCTTCAATACGCACGCGCGGCTTGCGGCGCACGTACAGGGCGCCAATGCCTTTGGGGCCGTAAACTTTGTGTGCGGAGAAGGACATCAGGTCCACTTTCAGCTCCGCCAGATCGATCTCGATCTTGCCGGCGCTCTGGGCCGCATCCACATGGAAAATGATCTTGCGCTCGCGGCACAGTTCGCCGATAGCGGCGATATCGTTGATCACACCAATTTCGTTATTGACGTGCATCAGGCTCACCAGGATGGTGTCTTCGCGCAGCGCTTCCAGAACCTGCTCCGGATAGACGATGCCGTCTTCCTTCGGGTTCAGGTAAGTCACCTCAAAGCCTTCGCGCTCCAGCTGGCGGCAGGTATCCAGCACGGCTTTGTGCTCGATCTTGGAAGTGATGATGTGCTTGCCGCGGCCCTGATAGAAGTGCGCAGCACCTTTAATAGCGAGATTGTCGGACTCGGTGGCACCGCTGGTCCAGACGATTTCGCGCGGGTCCGCGTTGACCAGTTCCGCTACCTGGCGACGGGCATCTTCCACCGCCTCTTCCGCCTTCCAGCCAAACAGGTGGGAGCGGGAAGCCGGGTTGCCGAAGTTGCCTTCCATGGTCAACTGCTCCGCCATTTTACTGGCGACGCGCGGGTCTACCGGACAGGTTGCCGAATAATCCAGATAAATGGGAAGCTTCATAGTCTCTTGTCTCCAATCGCCGATTTGCGTCGGCGCCATACTGCTATCGCTAAATGCGCTCAAATTTCCTGTAGCCAGGCCGCTCTGCCTGACCGGGCGGCCGGCACCTTACTGCAAGCCGCCGATAATCGCTACTTTCTGCTCAATCACGTCGGCCAGTGCTGCACTGCGGCCATCCTGACGGCGAGCCACTTCCTGCACCTCGGCGCGCTCAACCATATCCGCCAGACTGATGCCATTCAGGAAGCTGTGAATCTGGCGACTGAGGTCGGTCCAGAGATAGTGGGTGAGGCACTGCTCACCGGCGGAACAATCGCTGTTGCCGCCACAGCTGGTGGCGTCCACGGATTCGTTGACCGCATCAATGATTTCCGCCACGCAGATCTCTGCACTCTGCCGCGCCAGGCGGTATCCACCACCGGGTCCGCGTACACTTGAGACCAGGCCGGACTGGCGCAGACGGGAAAAAAGCTGTTCCAGATAAGACAGGGAGATATCCTGACGCTTGGATATATCCGCCAGACTGATAGGGCCGCGTTCGGCGTGCAACGCCAGGTCCAGCATTGCTGTGACCGCATACCGCCCTTTGGTTGTTAAACGCATACCCTCTCCTGCCCTTCACCTGGGAAGTCGCACCAGTCAGCACCGTTTGGGCCACCAAACCGGCACTTGCGAATGATTCGCAACCACCCCGCAACCCTTACCGGCACTGCGGATTCGGGGCGCGAGTATGGAATAACCCACTACTTCAGTCAAGTATATAGCCGAGCGTTTCAGTCGGGTATTTGGCGGCTGCCTAGACCTGTTGGTTATCGCGATTTACCACCCAGGCATAACGGTCATAACGAGCAGGCGTGAACTGTCAGTCGGGCCTACCTTTACCACCACTGCGATAGATATGGTTCTGAATCGCGGTCAGCATGCCGCGCAGAATACCCAGCTCCATATCGTCCGGACGCACCCGGCTGAACAGTCGGCGCAGGCGGGTCATGGTCTGACGGGGGTTGTCCGGGTCGATAAAGCCCAGCTCCCCCAAAGCCAACTCGAGGTGCTCATAATAGAGCTCCATATCGCCCGCTTTGGCCGGGGGCCTGTCCCAGTCGGTGAACTTCAGCGCTTCCCCCTTATCCGCCTCCAGCGCCGCCATACGGGCCTCGTACACCAGCACCTGCACGGCGGTGGCCAGGTTCAGGGAGCTGTACTCCGGATTGGAGGGAATATGCACGTGGAAATTGCAGGCCTGCAGCTCGTCATTCGTCAAACCGCGGTCTTCGCGGCCAAACACCAGGGCGACTGGATGAGATTTGGCCTCGGCCACGGCACGCACTCCGCACTCCCGGGGCGTCAGCAGTGGCCAGGGGATACGGCGCTCACGGGCGCTGGTGGCCACCACCAGGCCGCAATCCGCCACGGCCTCTTCCAGAGTTTCCACCACCACGGCGCTATCCAGCAGCTCGGAAGCACCCGCCGCACGCCACACCGCATTGGCAGCGGGAAACTCCCGCGGCTGCACCAGATACAGCTGGCTCAGCCCCATATTCTTCAGCGCCCGCGCCGCGCCGCCGATATTGCCCGGGTGCGCACTGTTCACCAACACCACGCGAATGTTGTCCAGCGCTGCGAGAGCTGACTGGGAAGCCATTTGGGTTGAGGTTTCCGAAGGAGAGGTCGCCATGGGGATTCCGGGGTAAAAGCTGGTTTGGGCCTTGATTCGGCCGGGATTATGACGCGGCAAGCCAGGTCGCAGGATACCGCTGCGTTACCCTACACTTGCCTGTTACAAAACGGGCGCGGAGTGTAGCAAAATTGAACGGGAATCCCTACAATCTCGCCCGTCGGCGAGCCCGACATTGCTTTTTACCATCCACAATCCACTACTGATCGCGGAATTCCTATGGAACCCATGCTGAATATTGCCCTGCGCGCGGCGCGCAAGGCCGGTGAACTGATCGAACGCGCCTGGGAGCGCGGCGACCTGATGAAGTTTGAAGAGAAGGGCCGCAACGATTACGTGACGGAAGTGGACAAGGCCAGCGAACAGGAGATCATCTATCACCTGCGCAAGGCCTACCCCAAACACAGCATCCGCGCCGAAGAAAGTGGCGTCCAGGAAGGCGCTGAGCCTGAATACGAGTGGATTATCGATCCGCTGGACGGCACCACCAATTTTATCCACGGCCTGCCCCACTTTGCGATCTCCATCGCCTGCAAATACAAAGGCCAGATCGAGCATGCGGTAGTGCTGGACCCGATCAAGCGCGAAGAATTTACCGCAAGTCGCGGCCGTGGCGCGGCACTGAATGGCCGCCGCATTCGCGTTTCCAACCGCCAGGGAATGAACGGCGCACTGATCGGCACCGGCATCCCGTTCAACGGCGATTCCTTTGAGAATATCGATGGCTACCTGGCAGCAATGAAAGACATTGCCGGACAGACCGCGGGCATTCGCCGCCCGGGCGCAGCCGCACTGGACCTGGCCTATGTTGCCGCCGGTCGCTTTGATGGCTTCTGGGAAATGTATCTGAACACCTGGGATATCGCAGCGGGCTCGCTGCTGGTGAAAGAAGCCGGCGGCCTGATCAGCGATTTCCGCGGCGGTAATGACTACCTGGATTCCGGCAACCTGGTTTGCGCCACCCCCAAGACCTTCAAGCCTCTGCTGCAAATCGTGGGCAAGCACCTGGGTAAGGTTCGCCAATAAATCTACTGTCGACCCGTGAACGGTGGCAGCATCTGGTGGCGGAACACTCCGCTACCGCGCCGCCACCGGTCTGACTGAGACAAGATTCAGGTTGCCGTCACAGGTAATTCGTCTTTTAACCGTCGCGCCTCATCAAGAACCTTCTGAAGTGGTCGCGGCCGGCCAATATGGTACCCCTGCAACAGGTCTACACCGATTGCCTCCAGCTTTTCCGCCGTCGCCTGATCCTCGACAAACTCAGCAATCGTCTGCGCTTTAAGGCGGTGCGCAACCTGATTGATCGACTCGACAATCATCAGGTCGACGAAATTGGACTCCACCTGCCGCACGAAACTGCCGTCTATCTTGATGTAATCAATGGCAAAGTTTTTCAGGTAATTAAACGAGCTCAGACCATTACCGAAGTCATCCAGTGCCACAGTGCAACCCATAGCGCGCAAGTCCGCAACAAACTGACTGGCGCTCTCCATCTGGTTGATCATGGCGGTTTCAGTAATTTCCATGCCCAAGTGTTGCGGCGAAATGGCAGAATCTTCGAGCAACCTGAAAAACTGCTTCTGAAACGCACTATCTCCAAGTGCATCTGCCGACAGGTTTAACGCCAGCTTCAGCTGGCTAGCGGCAACAGCGGCCGCCTGATTTTCGAAAAGTTCCCGTACAATCCAGCTGTCGACCTGCTGCATCAAACCGTAGCGCTCTGCCGCTGGTATAAATGCACCGGGCAAAATCAGATTTCCATCGGTATCCAGCATTCGCACCAAAACCTCATAGTGATGTATCCGCGTGGAATCCTTCGCACTAGCGATCGGCTGCGCATACAGACGGAAACTCCCTTCATCCAGCGCTGCACGTATGCGCGAGGCCATGTGAATTTCCCGATGCTGCTCTGCTGCGGCGCTTCGGTCCGCCTCGTACAACATCACCACTCCGCGACCGGCGTGCTTGGCGGAGTAACAGGCCACATCGGCCTGGCTCATCAAGTCTGCGACCTGGCTATTGCTACGGGAAATTTCCGTCACTCCCACACTTGCGCCCACGTCAAAGATTCGCCCACTCCAAGGGAAACGCAGAGCGATAATCTTTCGTACCAACTGCTCACACCGCGCCAGCCCCTGATCTTTGTCGCAATCCCGAAGCAGAATGCCAAACTCGTCACCGCCCAAGCGGGCCACACAATCGGACTCACGCAAATGGCCGCGCAGGAAACGCGCAACATTTTTCAGCAATGCATCACCAGCCTGATGGCCGGCACTATCATTGATTACCTTGAAGCGATCCAGATCCATATACGCCAGCACATGAACCCGCTCCGTATTTCGCACGGTGCTAACCGCCTCCAACAGCTCTCGCCGGAATGCTTCCCGGTTTGGCAGATGGGTAAGATGGTCGTGACTCGCCTTGTAGCGAAGTTGCTGAATCAGCTGGCGTGTTTCCGTGACATCCTGGAATACCAGAACGGCGCCAAGCACCAACCCATCACTGGTACGCAGCGGTGAAGCCGAACACTTGACGTCGTAACACTCCCCTCCCCGGTGGTGCAGTACGGTACCTTCCGGTGACATCACAGGCAGGTTCATGTTGAGGCAATCTTGTGCGGGACCGGTAACAATCGCTCCTTTCCGGCCACTGGACAAACGTAGCACTTCACCTACTTCGCGCCCCTTGGCCTCGGTGAGTTTCCAGCCGGTCAACAGCTCGGCAACGGGGTTCATAAAAGTAATTCGCTGACGCCCATCGGTGGCAATAACTGCATCCGCAATCGCGTTGAGAGTCACCTGCAGCTGCTCTTTTTCTTTCTCCAGAGACTCTGCCATATTCTTGTTTTCGGTAATATCCCGCAAAACGCCAATCAGCCTTAGTGGTTTTCCACCGTCAGCGGATTCCATAACGTGCGCGACTTCATGCACCCAACGCATTCTTCCCGCGTCGGTTTCCACCCGGTACTGACAGTCGATTTCCGCCGCGTCACCGTCAATATGTGCCTTCTGGGCCGATAACAGGCGCGGGCGATCAGCTTCCGCGACCCGTGCAGTCCAATCACTGCGACAGGTTAGGCTGCCTGCGTCGATCCCCATACCACCGCTCAACCACTCCGAAAAGAATGTCTTGCCGGATTCCAGGTCCCAGTCATAAACCACCTGACCGGTAACCGTCAGCGAGAACTTCCAGCGCTCTTCAGCGCGGGCCAGCTGCTCTTCGCTCCGCTTTCGCCAATCGACATCTTCGACTTGCACTATGGCATACAACGGCTCGTTGCGAGACCCTCTCGCCTGGGTACAGGACCAGTGCCCCCAAACGCGCTCACCACTTTTACGGATAAACTGCCATTCGGCATCCTGGACATACCCGAATTCAAAATCCTGCGGCGGACGCTCGTACCCTCGCAAACCGTCCCGCTGATTGCCTGTACCAGAATTTGGCAGCGCGACCACTTCCCCGACACGCAGCCCGCGCAATTCAACTTCGGTAAATCCAATAAACCGACAGAAACTTGCGTTTGCCTGCAGAATCCGGTTGTCCAGCGTCACCAGTAGCATACCGATGCGCGATGACGCCATTGCCGCACGAAAACTGCTCTCCACCTCCACAATCCGGGCGCTCCGCTTTCGCTCGATGCGGGATATCACCGCCATGATGTATGCAGGCAACATGGCGGCGTACAGAGGAAAAAAATCCAGTGCGCCGGTGAACGACCGCATCTCCGCCGGCAGCCAGGTGAGGGCGTTAGTGAACACCGCCAACTGTGCTACCACCGCAACAAAAACAAGTAGCAGCGTTTGTGTTAAGTCAAGGCGGGAGGCAGCCCAAATCAGGGGCAGCGCAATAAACACAAATGGATGGGAGAAGGTAAACAATACGATGAATATGCAAACTAGCGCGCAGGCTGAAACCGTGATCAACTGGAGAATGGCACTCGCGGCCAACGTCTCCCGCCCGGCACCAATGGAAAACAGGTACACCAGCGGGAAAAAAACACTGATCCCGACAACGTCTGCCAGGTACCAAACCATAAACACATCGATGAGGGGCAGTCCGGCAAACAGCGTCGCAACCAGGGAACCAAAACCAGCGCCAAATACGGTTGGGATAAGGGCGCCAAAAAAGATAAACCTCAGCCAGCGTCCCGCACCATCGAAAAAGTCGCCGTCCGCGCAAAAAAATCGCAACATGGACGCCGCAACACAGGCCTCCACCACCCCGGCCAGGGAATACAGTGGCGCGTTGGACAGGGTTACATCACCGACAACAGCAGCAGCAAGGGTTCCAATATAGGACCCAAGAAGCAGAAGTGGCCAGGATCGGCTGGCATATCGATACAGGAATGCAATGGTGAAGGCATCGGCAAGCCATATGGTTGCGATACCATCACTGACAGAAAGGAACTGTTTACAAAGGTAAGCGAGACAGAAGGTACCGAAAGTGAGCACCAGTACCGTCAACCCGCTCGCGCGCCCCTGCTCCGTGTGCTGCAATCTCGAATCGACAGGCACTCGCATGCCGCTCTGGCCTGCATCGTTCTGTTGTGCGACGCCCACATCGGGATTTGGAGCTTTCAATCAGTACTTCCTTTCACTGTTTTACTATGTCGCGGGGACGCATTCCCCCCTCCCGTTCGCTCAGTGTCGTTGCCCGCACTCCAGCAAGGGTGTGCAGCACGAGTTCTAATGCTCACCTTCAATCCCGTCGACATCAACCTGATCAAGTGACAAACCATAACGCAATCCTTCGGCGAGGCTCGTCAGGTCGTAACTGGCGGGTACACAGAAATCGACGTCGTCACTGCGCTGATCCAGAATACCCACCAGTGGGATATGTGCGGTGGTCGCATCTCCGCGCAGAATGGCAGCGAAGTCCCTGAGTGACACGCCGGGTAATTCGCTGTCGATCAGAATGATATCCGGGCGACCGGTACGCGCGGCAAATATTCCACGCATGGCATCATTGCACGTCTGAACTTCAGCCTGCTGCACGGAGGCCAGTACGACTTTGAGGCGGCTAGCATTGGCGGTTCGACCGGTAATGTAGAGCAGCCGGCACGGAGGAAGCATCTGGGCATAATCCGGGCGTGCCGCCATCGTCAGTACTTCGCTGGGGGCATCGTTCATCATAAACTCGATCCAGAATACCGAGCCTTGCCCCTCTTCACTGTCGAAGCCAATTCGCCCACCCATAGCCTCAGTCAGCTGCCTGGCAATTGCCAGTCCGACGCCGGTGCCCTCAATTTTCCCCTGCTCCGCACCAAGGCGGTTAAACGGTTCAAACACTTGAGGCTGCTTACCCGCAGCAATGCCACAGCCGGTATCGAGGACACTCAACCTCAGCCACCCTTCTGCCTGTGGTGCCAGGGAAATCACCACTCGGCCGCCCTCGCGATTGTACTTGATCGCATTGCCAACCAGGTTGAGAACAACCTGCTTGAACCGCACCGGGTCGGCGAGAACATAGGCGCGCTCCCAGCCAAGCGGCTCGAAGGTGAGATTGACCTTGCGGGTATCCGCCAGAGGCTCTAACAACTGCCGGCAATCTGCCACCAGGTTGGCCGGCTGCACGGGCTCGATGGAGGGCGCCAGGCGCTGGCTGTCGATGCGCGCCAGGTCCATCACATCACCGACCAGGTGCAGGAGGTGCTGCCCGGCCTTGCGGATTTCAGCAAGGCGCAGTCTCTGGTTCGGGTTCAGGCTTTGATCCAGTTCCACCATCTGGCTGTAGCCAAGAATGGCATTGAGCGGGGTGCGCAATTCGTGTCCCAGGCTGGAAATCAGCTCCGTGCGATCGCGGTTTTGCTGTTTGAGCCGCAGCAGTTCTTCTTTCGCCCGCATCTGTTTCTTTTTTGTCGCAGTGATGTCTTCGAGCGTCCCGAGCACCCGCACCGGGCGCCCCGCACTATTGCTCTGGACGTTACCGCGCGCCCGCACCCAGATGGTACTGCCATCGCGATGCTTGAGGCGAAATGCCACATCCAGCGGCAATCTCTCCCGGACATTGTCCTCCATCGCCTGCTTCACATCGGGGTAGTCCTCCGGAAACATGTGGGTCTTCCAGCGAGCCAGCGCGGCCCTGACATCGGGATCGCTCTGCCCGCGGGCGTACCCCAGCATGCTCCAGCAGGTGTTATCGAGAACGACTTCGTCTACGCGTAAATCCCACTCCCAGTGGCCATCCCCGATGGCGTCCAGGGTTTGCTGTAATCGTTCACCAGAAAAATTTGAGAGGGATCGTGCGGTGAGCGGCTCACTGTAATCGGTACAGCCACCGAGAAAGAATCGCTGGCCGGCAGGGTCGCTGAACACGCGGGCCCAGAGCCGCAACCATACCAGCTGACCTTCGCGCGTATAGGCTCGGAAAGTGGTATCGGCGAAAGCGCCCTGCTGACACAGGCGGTTGCGCAGCGCTAGTAGCCCGTCGCGATCATCGGAGTGGACCAGCCCCAGGTCACCACTCCATATACCGGACAGCGCGGCTTGGGGGTCCTGGTGCAACTGCAGCCAAAGGCTCCCGATAGAGCGCTGCTCTCCGGTTTCCGGGTGCCATTCCCAGATTCCCTGACTCCCACTCAGCAGAAGGCTGTGCAGGTACTGCGCCTGATTCAATGCCTGCGCTGGCGACAGACCTTCCAGCTCGCCGGGGCTGGCGAGGTACAGGCCAAATGGACTGGAGTGTATGGGGGTCGTCTTCGACACCGTATTGCCGTGCAGCTGCTCTATTAGGAAAGGCCGCGCGTGCGACCGGAATACGGCTAGTGAATCACTTATCGCCGGATAAAAAAAGGCCCCGCAATGCGGGGCCCAAAATAGCGATGATGAGAGAAAACGGGAAGTCACGCATTATTACGTTTGCCATAACCCGTGATGGATTCCCGGAGCGTGGACCTCGCGGCCCACGCTTAAAGTATTGCAACCGGTGTGCCAACTTTTCAAAAATTGCCAAAAAACGGTGTTTTCTAACTCCCCCCCAACCGGTTTGAACGAAAAACATACAGGCAAACTTCGATCAAATTGAAAATTTTGTGCTAAAGAACCCTTTATTAAAGATAAATGACAGCGCTTGACCCAAGATTGAACGCAAAAATCCACTAACGCACCAAAACAATGCAACTTTGGACCATTCCTCCCCAACGTGACTTTCAACCCGCTCGTGGCGCGCTAAAATCCCACTTGGGCCGAGACCTCACCGCCGGCCCGAGAACTAGCGCACTCTTTTCAGGTCTCATATCCAGCGATTTGCATGTCAGGCGCCCTCTAATAACGTGTCCCGAGGCGGCATCTGCGGTAGCATTTCCCTTTCGGCCCGAGCAGATCCAGCGAGCGCCGAAATCGGCAGGCTCAAACAAGGTTGTAAAATATGAAAGCAGTTCCCGAAGCCCCCCGTATCTGGCTCACGACCGTGCTGTTCGCCAGTACCGCACTGATCGCCGTGACCCTGGTACCGCTGTACGGCTTCCTGGTTGGTTATCACTGGTACCACTGGCTGGCATTTGCCGTGCTGGGTGCCTTCTGCGGTATTTCCATCACCGCCGGTTACCACCGACTCTGGTCCCACCGCACGTACGAGGCCCACTGGTCCCTACGCCTCTTTTATGCGCTGTTTGGCGCCGCTGCGCTTCAGAACAGTGCGCTGATCTGGTGTTCCGGCCACCGCCGCCATCACCGCCACTGTGACGACAACGAGCAAGACCCCTATTCCGCCAATCGCGGCTTCTGGTTCTCTCATATCGGCTGGATGCTGCGGGACTACCCCAGTGGTGCGGTGGACTTCGATAATGCCAAAGACCTGCAGCGCGACAAGATTGTAATGTGGCAGCACAACCACTATGTGCCCATTACCGTGGCAATGAATGTGGGCGTGCCGCTGGTTCTCGGCCTGCTCACCGGTGATGTCCTCGGCATGCTACTGGTGGCCGGCGTGCTGCGCATCGTGGTGAACCATCACACCACCTTCTTTATTAATTCTCTGGCCCACATCTGGGGCCGTCGTCCCTATACCGATGAAAACACCGCCCGCGACAACGATCTGCTGGCGTTTTTCACGTTTGGCGAGGGCTATCACAACTATCACCACATCTTTCAGACCGACTACCGCAACGGTATCCGCTGGTTCCACTGGGACCCCACCAAGTGGCTGATCAAGACCGCCAGCTGGCTGGGGCTGGCGCGCAATTTGAAGACGGTACCCGCAATGCGTATCCAGCGGGCCATGCTGACCATGCAGTTCAAACGCGCGGAGAAAAAACTGGAAAACTCCAAGCACAAGGAAAGCTGGAAGCAACTGCTGGAGCGAGAAGCGCAAGACTTTTCGGCCGCGCTTGCGGAGTGGAAAGAGCTGCAGCAAACACGCTATGAAAGCGCCCGCGAACGCCTGGTCGAAAAGTGGGAAAATGCGACCATCCGCACCCGCGTTAAGGAGCTGGAATACAGCCTCAAGATGCAGCGCAAGCGATTACAGATCATGATGGAGCAGTTCCATCTGGCACCGGCCACAGCGTAAATACACAGGCGATCCCAACGGATCGCCTTTTTTGTGTCCGGGAGTCTATCGCCTGCGATGACTTGAACGCCCGGGGATATGCACTATAACCATAAGAGAAGTATCACACTCCTCATTTGAGGCTCCCACCGGAAAACTATAATTACATCAACCAACGAGAAGGCGCATTGATGAAGACGTTCAAACAGGCCCACGAAGTTCTCAAGGATGCCCAAAAGTTTCATCTGGATATGGCCGGGCTATACCAGCAATTGCTGGAAAATAGTCAGGACAATCGCACCCAGCTGCTGCTCAAGCACCTGCACGAACACGAGCTGCGCATGGCAAATAATCTCAAGAACTATGGCGCCGTTGCAGAGCAGAAAGTCATGCAGACCTGGCTGCAGTACACCCACGAAGAGTCCGCCGGTGAACTGGTAAAAAATCTCTACCTGAGCGACAAGCCCTCCATCGACGAGATCAATAAGCTCGGGCAGGAAGTAGACCGCTATTTTTCTGAGCTATACCACTCTGTCTACGGCTCTATCGAGTCGGTGGAAGTCAAAGAAGTCTTCGAGAACCTGAAGCATATCCAGGACAAGGAGCGCATCACTCTGTCCATGGCGACAAATTCCCTCTGGGATATGTAACAGCCAGGCCGTGGTGCCGCTCCGTTCGAGCGATACCCGGCAAGAGCTCCGTTTCTTCCCCATTCCGCTACCAGCCTGCACGTTCGCCACCCTGCGGCAAGTCGTCTCGCGGGCGACCACAGCATGACATTCTTCTCATATCTGACTTCGGCCGCAAATTCTGGCGTTAAAAGCTCGATTGTGACCGCTTTATGAAAAGTTGGTGTTGCCTCGATGAATACCGGTTGCTATTTTGACAGCGATGTCATTTGGCGGCGCCGAGTTTCCAGCGTCGTGATTCAATAAAAATAATCTGCCGCAAGGTGAACATTATATGATCAACTCAAAGCTCAGGCTCGGTCTGGTGACCGCAGCCATGCTCTCGGCGGGCCACAGCTATGCCGCTGTCGACTGCAGTAATTTCCCGGTTTGGGAAGCCGCTACCGCCTACTCCGGAGGCGCGGAAGTCCAGCACAACGACAACGCATACAAGGCAAACTGGTGGACACAGAACCAGGACCCCGAACAGTATTCCGGCCAGTATCAGGAGTGGAGCCTGCTCGGCGCCTGTGAGGATGGCGATCCCCCCCCGCTCGTTGCTCCACAGGGGTCTATCACTGCACCCACCGCCGGATCTACTCACACCGAGAATGACAGCGTTGTCTTCACGGTTTCGGCGTCCGATTCCGATGGCACCGTAACGTCCGTTGAATTCTTTATCGACGGTACCTTGATCGACACTGATACCGCCGCCCCCTGGGAAACCACCTGGACCGCAGTAACCGGTGAGCCCACTCTCACCGCGCGCATCACCGACAACGACAGCCTCACCGCGACTACTTCACCGGTCACTTTCACCGTGGAAGAGGAAGTCGTGGGTGGCCCGGTTGCCCCACAGGTTAATATCACTGCACCGGGCAATGGCTCCAGCCATACCACCGGCGAAACCCTGACCATCACAGCCAGCGCGTCAGACAGTGACGGCAGCGTGAGCCAAGTTGCCTTCTACGTCGATGGCAGCCTGCTCAGCACCGATGCCATTGCGCCATACAGCGCCGAGTGGACTGCCACGCTGGGCAATCACACCATTTCCGCAGTGGCTACCGACAACGACGATCTGGACGCCTCTTCGGAAATTTCCATTGCTGTCGAAGATGAGCAGGTCGTTATCGGGGATCACCCCTGTCGCCCGGACGGGCTCTACACCACCCCGGGTACCGCGCCCAATTACTGCGACATCTATGACGCAGAGGGCCGCGAAGACATGGGCGCCGATCACCCGCGCCGAATCATTGGTTACTTCACCAGCTGGCGCAACGGCGCCAACGGCCAGCCCAGCTACCTGGTGAAAGACATTCCGTGGGGCAAAATCACCCACATCAATTACGCCTTCGCCCACGTGGGCAGCGACTACTCCGTATCCGTGGGCAATACCAGTGACCCGGGTAATCCCGCCACCGGTATGGAATGGAATGGTATCCCCGGTGCGGAAACCGACCCGGACTACAGCTACAAGGGCCACTTCAATCAGCTGTCCAAATTCAAGGAACAGTACCCGGATGTGAAAACCCTGGTATCCGTGGGCGGATGGGCGGAAACCGGTGGCCATTTCAATGAGAACGGCGACCGTGTGGCCGACGGTGGCTTCTACACCATGACCACCAATGCCGACGGCAGTATTAACCACCAGGGTATCGAGGCCTTCGCCAACTCTTCCGTGGACTTTATCCGCCAGTACGGCTTTGACGGTGTGGATATTGACTACGAATACCCCACCAGCATGAACGACGCCGGTAATCCACTGGATTTCGGGATTTCCAATCCCATGCGTGGCTCCCTGATGGAGTCTTATGTGGAGCTGATGCGCGTACTGCGGGAGAAGCTGGACGAGGCGGGCGAAACCGACGGCACTCACTACATGCTGACCATCGCCTCTCCCTCCTCCGGCTACCTGCTGCGGGGCATGGAAACCATGCAGATCACCCAGTACCTGGATTACGTCAACATCATGACCTACGACCTGCACGGGGCGTGGAATGAATATGTTGGCCACAATTCCGCGCTGTTCGACAACGGCAATGACCCGGAACTGGCGGCCGCCAGTGTGTACAGCACATCCCAGTACGGTGGCATCGGCTACCTGAACATCGACTGGGCAGTGAAGTACTTCCGCGGTTCCATGCCCGCGGGCCGCATCAACATCGGTATCCCTTACTACACCCGCGGTTGGCAGGGGGTATCCGGCGGCACCAATGGCCTGGGCGGCTCTGCGCCACTACCGGCACAATCCGAGTGCCCTGAAGGTACCGGCGGCGCTGCCGACTGCGGAAACGGGGCGGTCGGCATCGACAACATGTGGCACGACAAAAACAGCCTGGGAGACGAAATGGGGGCGGGCTCCAACCCCATGTGGCACGCCAAGAACCTGGAAGACGGTATCCTCGGCAGCTACCTCAGCGACTACGGTCTGGATCCGGCCAACGATCCGGAAGATGCGCTGGTAGGCACCTATGTGCGTAACTACGACAGTGTTTCTGAAGCGCCTTGGTTGTGGAATGACCAGAAAGACGTATTCATCTCCACTGAAGATGAAGAGTCCATGGACGCCAAGGTGCAGTATGTGATCGACGAAGGCGTTGGCGGCATCATGTTCTGGGAGCTGGCCGGCGACTACGACTGGGACGCGTCCAAGGGCGAGTACTTCATGGGTGACACACTGACGACTCTGGCCTATGACAAGTTCACCAGCGCCAGTGATTACCGACATCTGCGCACCGATCGCGCCGTACCGGAAGAGGCACTGGATATTGGTATCGAGATCACCGACTTCAAGCTGGGCGACCAGAACTACCCGCTGAATCCGAAGCTCTACATCACCAACAACACCGGCGGTGTACTGCCCGGCGGCACCGTGTTTGAGTTCGATATGCCGACCTCCACCTCCAATATCATCACCGACCAGAGTGGTGCCGGACTGGAAGTGATCGAAGACGGCGCCAATGCCGGTGGCGGCAACGTGGGCGGCCTGGAAAACGAGTTCCATCGCGTGCGCTTCAGCCTTCCGGAATGGCAGGATCTGGCCGACGGTGAAAGCTGGGATATGACACTCAACTACTACCTTCCGGTTTCCGGCCCTCAGGCCTATACCGCAACCGTTAACGGTAGTACCTATGCCCTGGCGTTTGAGTACCCCGACCTGCCAATCGCCGAGCTCGGCAGCGGCGGTGGCAGCTCTTCCGGCGGCAGCTCAGGCGGCGGCAGTGGTGATAGCTGCAGCGATGCGGGCGTAGATACCAGCAATCTGGTCACCTACCCCGAATGGCCGCGAGGCAATCACGCGGCCGGGGGTGATCAGATCATCCACAATGACAGTGTTTTCGAAGCCAAATGGTGGACCCAGTCCGAACCGGGCACCGCGGACGGCAGCTGGAGCTTCGTCTGCAATATCTGAAGCTCGATGCACAACGAATCTAGCCGGACCGGCGACGCAGCGCCGGTCCACTCTCACAGGATGGGTAGTCGATAAGAGTCGTTTAACAATTCTCTCTCTGCGTTGTGACCAATAGGAATTCCTTTGCAGGATTTGCTCCTATGTTCGCCCCGGCTTCCGTCGGGGCTTTTTTCGTTTAATTACGCAATAAAAATAAGGAAACCACGATGGCAATAATTATGAATATGCGCCCCCTGTATATTGTCACCGCGATTGCTGCACTGGCGATCAAATCATCGAGACCTTCTACACCATCAGCCCTCTCAAGGCAGACATGGACCCGGACTACAGCGAGATGGATTTCGAGTATCTCGCCAACGGCGGTTGGGGAGAGCCCGACAATGCACTTTTTGCTACCAGCTGGGAAACATTCAAGCTCGACCCGCTTGTGAAAGACAACGAGTACAGCACCAAGCCCGGCAGCTTCGCCGGCTGGCACACTCTGGTTCTACAAGCCGCAGAGAACAAGATCCGCTACTATGTCGACGGCGAACTGTTTGCGGAGCACAGTGAACATGTATATCCAGAAGAACCGATGTCGATCAATTTCAATCTGTGGTTCACCCAGGAGGGACTTATCGACTCAAACGAGCTGCGCACCTATGACAGGAAGTAGACTGGGTTTATCACATCGCGGATGAAGTACTCAGTCCCGAAGAGGTTTCCCAACAGGTACAAAACCTGCGCGCAGAAAAGATCGCGTTTACCGACACCGTGCCCGACTGGAACCCCAAGCTGGAGTCTCCCTGCGGACTTTGATGCGCTGAATCTTCACCTATAAGTACGGAACGATCTGGATCGCTCCGTACTTCAAAACCGAAAACATTGACTTAGAAAGTAGTAACCATGGTCAGTAAAAAGCAACGACTTGCATCCGTAGACGCTTTGCGCGGCTTCGATATGTTCTGGATTATCGGGGGCGAGGCGCTGTTCCTGCCGCTGTTTGCACTCACCGGCTGGTCCATTTTCCAGTTTGGCCACGGTCAGATGCAGCATACCGAGTGGCACGGCTTCAGTTTTTACGACCTGATCTTTCCGCTGTTTATTTTTCTTTCCGGTGTCACCCTCGGACTTGCCAACAAGTCTTTGCAGGGGCTGCCGATCAGCCAGCGGGCACCGATCTACCGCAGGGCGATAAAACGTCTGTTTTTGCTGATCCTGCTGGGAGTTCTTTACAACCACGGTTGGGGTACCGGAATCCCGGCAGACCTGGGTGAAATCCGCTATGCCAGTGTGCTGGCTCGTATCGGTTTTGCCTGGTTTTTTGCTGCGATGATCGTTTGGCATTTTGGTATTCGCGCTCAGTACGCGATTACAGCCGGTATCTTGCTTGCGTACTGGCTGATTCAGGCTATCGCTGGAGATTACACGCCTAAGGGCTCGATCAATGCCTGGGTGGATCAGCATTTCCTGCCGGGTATCACTTATCAGAACCGTGCCTACGACCCGGAAGGTGTTCTTTCAACCATTCCGGCGATAGCCAATGCGATGTTCGGCGTCTTCGCCGGCCGCTGGCTCAGCAAGAATGCGGGTGATCACGGGGCCATTCTCAAAGGCCTGTTTATCGGCGCCGCGACCTGTCTGCTCATTGGATTTTTATGGCATTGGAATTACCCGGTGAACAAGGAGCTGTGGACAAGCTCGTTTGTACTGATCACCTGCGGCTGCTGCTTACTTCTGCTGGGTATTTTCTACCTGGTTGTGGATATGTGGCACTGGAAAACCTTCACCTACTTCTTCTCGGTGATTGGTTGTAATGCGATTCTGGTGTATCTCGGCACCAGCCTGGTGAACTGGACATATACCAGTAAGAGTGTGTTCGGCGGGATTGCTTCAGCCTTGCCCGAAGCAGCGGGGATTTTGGTGATTGCCTGTGGTGTGATTTTGCTGCAGTGGTTGGTGCTGCGGTTCTTGTTCAAGCGTGGGATTTTTATTAGCCCTTGAGTTTCGGGGCCCCACTTAGACAGTTCAGTGGCGACAAAGCACTGGGTGTGGGTTTTCAGGACCGCTGTGAACCCATCCCTGGGCGCTTCGGCGCAAACATCCTGTTTGCGACGATCCTGAAAACCCACACCCAGCACTTTGTCTTAGATTTGAAATTCTCGCTTTTGAATAGGTTACATTGTTGAACGAACAATGCGCAGAGGCCGAAGCGAAAGTAAAGTAGCGGGGATTCGTTTTCGAAAGCGTCGGCGACAGGGACGTCGCCGACGCAGCGTACATGGATGTATTGAAGGGGGGCGCCTAGCTCGGTTTCGAAAACGAATACCCGCTGCTTTACTGCCCGAAACCCAACTAGCGGAACCTCGGACTTTTACGAACCAAGAAGGTCGCTCTTTTGTATCGCCTCAACAATAGGTTGATTGGCATCAGGAAAATGAAAATCTGATAACTCCGAAACAGAAACCCAAGCCAGCTCCTGCCCCTCAACACCGCGCTCTTTTCCGCTGAACTGGGTAACAAACCAGGTATCCAGAAACACCTGCTTATCCCCATAGTCATGGCGAACCTCGATTAGCGGCTCCATGGCTTTCACTTCAATATCGAGCTCTTCTTTCAGCTCTCGACTCATCGCTTGTTGAATGGTCTCACTGCCCTCGACCTTGCCGCCCGGAAATTCCCATCGTCCACCCATATGCAGGTGATCCGGGCGCTTGGCCAACAGGATTCGACCGTCGGCACCGAGAATAACACCGACCGCAACGTGAATATGCTTGATGGCCGACTCTCCCATCAGGTGCGGTACTCGGCGTTGATTGTCACATACTCGTGGGAGAAGTCGCAGGTCCAGATATGTTCACTAGCGTCGCCCCGTTGCAGGTCGACGGTAATAGTGAATTCCGCTTGCCCAAATATTTTCTGCCCAGCTTCCTCGGTATAGCTATCGGCGCGACCACCCGCTTCCACTATTTGTACATCATCGAGAAACACACTGATCTTACTGGTATCCAGGTTTTCGGCGCCGGCATTGCCGATCGCCATTACCAAGCGCCCCCAGTTCGGGTCAGATGCATACATTGCGGTTTTTACCAGCGGCGACTCGCCGATCTCAAACGCCATACGCAAGGCTTCTTTTGAGCTCGCCGCATTGTTCACCTGTACGGTAACAAATTTGGTCGCGCCCTCACCGTCTTTCACGATGGCCTGCGACAGCTCGATATGCACCTCAATGACGGCCGCTTTGAGCTGTGTGTAAGCCTCGCTGCCACGTTCGACTTCACTGCCGGTGGCGCCACTGGCAATCAGTACACACGCATCATTGGTGGAAGTATCCCCATCCACACTGATGCGGTTGAACGATGCCCCTACCGCCTCTTTCACCAGCTCATCCAACAACGGCTGTGCGATACGCGCATCGGTGGCGACGTAGGCGAGCATGGTTGCCATATTTGGCTGGATCATGCCGGCGCCCTTGGCGATGCCGGCAATGGTAATGGTCTCACCGGCGATTTCGAGGGTGCGGCTCGCGGTCTTTGGGCGGGTGTCGGTGGTCATGATGGCTCTGGAGGCACTATCCCAGGCATTCGCTTGCAGGTTATCCACAGCCGCCGGCAGCGCATCAAGAATTTTTTGTACCGGCAAGTGCTCACCGATCACGCCAGTACTGAATGGCAACACCTGTTGCGGCTTGATTCCCAGCGCCGCAGCAACCCCTTCGCAGCTCTGCTCCGCAGTTTTCAGGCCGCGCTCACCGGTCGCGGCATTGGCATTGCCGGCATTGATCAGCAACGCGCGGATATTGCCCTGACGGATATGCTCCTTGGCCACCAGTACCGGTGCCGCACAGAAGGCATTCTGGGTAAACGTGGCGGAGACACTAGCGCCCTCAGCGATTTCGATCAGCAACAGATCGTCGCGCTGCCAGTTTTTGATTTTGGCGGGAACGGCGGAGAGGCGAACACCGGGGATCTGAGGGAGTGGCTGCGCCATGAAATTACGTCCTTGAGCAAAAACAGAGAATGCGCGGATTATAAATAAAAAGGCCCGCTGGGTAAGAGCGGGCCTTTTTATTAATTACCTAACTACCGCGCAGTAGTTTTCAGGTGGGAGTGGAGGAAGTCAGCTTGCCGTGGCACTGCTTGTACTTCTTGCCAGACCCGCAGGGGCATGGATCGTTGCGGCCAACACGGGGGCCGCGGCGTACCGGCTCCGGATTCGCTTCTGCCGTGGCGGCTTCAGTTTCCGGCATGGCGGAGGCCTGGGCGTGTTGCAGCTCCAGCTGCTGGCGGCGCTGGGCCTCCAGACGGCGCTGCTCCATCTCCTCCATCTGTTCACGGGTCATCGGCTCTACGTGCGCCAATACGCGGATCACCTCGTGCTTGA
Source organism: Microbulbifer sp. ABE4_465 (assembly GCF_056160765.1). Lineage (NCBI taxonomy): Bacteria > Pseudomonadati > Pseudomonadota > Gammaproteobacteria > Cellvibrionales > Microbulbiferaceae > Microbulbifer > Microbulbifer sp. ABE4_465. Next base: position 278,434 of record NZ_JBSWXV010000003.1, on the reverse strand, counting down.
GGTTTTCCAGCAGGGTCTGGAACAGCTGGAAGGACTCGCGCTTGAACTCCTGCTTGGGGTTCTTGTTGGCGTAGGCGCGCAGACCGATACCGGCGCGCAGGTGATCCATGCTGGACAGGTGTTCTTTCCACAACTGATCCAGAACCTGCAGCATGACCTGGCGCTCGATGGTGGGCATCAGGTTCTCGTCGCCGGTGCTCTCGGCAATCCGCGCCAGCTTCTGCTGGTAGGCACCCTGGGTTTCTTCGACGATTTTCTCGCGCAGGCTCTCTTCGTGCAGGGTGCGGTCTTCGTCCAGCCACTGCTGGACCGGCAACTGAATTCCCAGCTCGGAGGCGAGCTGCTGTTCCAGCGCGGGGATATCCCACTGCTCTTCCACACTCTGCGGCGGTACATGGGCAGAGATCAGCTCGTTGACTACATCGTCGCGAATGGCGGTGATGGTGTCGCCAATGGTGTCCGCCTCCAGCAGCTCGTTGCGCTGGGAGTAGATTACCTGACGCTGATCGTTGGCCACATCATCGTATTCCAGCAGCTGCTTACGAATATCGAAGTTGCGGCCTTCCACACGGCGCTGGGCTTTTTCGATGGCGTTGGACACCATACGGTGCTCGATGGCCTCGCCGCGCTCCATACCCAGCATCTGCATAAAGTTCTTCACCCGGTCGGAGGCGAAGATACGCATCAGGTTGTCTTCCAGCGAGAGGTAGAAGCGGGTCACGCCCGGGTCTCCCTGACGGCCGGCGCGGCCACGCAGCTGGTTGTCGATACGGCGGGATTCGTGGCGCTCGGTACCGATGATGTGCAAGCCGCCGGCCTCGATCACGGTTTCGTGACGCTTCTTCCACTCGCCCTTGATCTTCTCAATCTCTTCGGCGGTTGCCTCGCGACCCTGGCTTTGCGCCAGCTCTTCGACTTCCGCCTCCCAGTTACCGCCGAGCACGATATCGGTACCGCGGCCTGCCATGTTGGTGGCGATAGTCACAGTGCCCGGACGACCGGCCTGGGCAATGATCTGGGCTTCTTTTTCGTGGAACTTGGCGTTCAGTACCTGGTGCTCGATCTTGGCTTTCTGCAGCAGGCGCGACATTTCCTCAGAGGTCTCGATGGACGCGGTACCGACGAGGATCGGCGCCTTCTTGTCGCGACAGTACTTGATGTCTTCGATGATGGCTTCGAGCTTTTCGTCCTTGGTGAGGTACACCAGGTCGTTCAGGTCTTCCCGCTGTTTTTCGCGGTTGGTGGGGATCACCACCACGTCGAGGCCGTAGATCTGACGGAATTCGAAGGCTTCGGTATCCGCGGTACCGGTCATGCCGGCGAGCTTCGGATAGAAGCGAAACAGGTTCTGGAAGGTGGTGGAGGCGAGGGTCTGGCTCTCGCTCTGAATCTGTACGTTTTCCTTTGCCTCCAGCGCCTGGTGCAGGCCTTCGGACAAACGGCGGCCAGGCATGGTGCGGCCGGTGTGCTCGTCGATCAGCACCACCTGGCCGTTCTGTACGATGTAATCCACATCCTTGTTGAACAGCACGTGGGCGCGCAGGGCGGCGTTGACGTGGTGCAGCAAACCGAGGTTACCCGGCGCGTAGAGGGATTCGTCCTCTTTCAGCAGGCCACTGCGAGTGAGCAGATCTTCAATCAGCTGGTGACCGTCTTCGGTCATTTCCACCTGACGACTCTTTTCGTCCACGGTGTAGTGACCTTCGCCTCCCTCTTCGCCGCGCTCCAGCTGCGGCACCAGTTTGTTCATGGCCATATACAGCTGGGAGGAATCTTCCGCGGCACCGGAGATAATCAGCGGGGTACGGGCTTCATCGATCAGGATGGAGTCCACCTCATCCACAATGGCGAAGTTCTGCGGGCGCTGGGTGCGATCTTCCTTGCGCAGCACCATGTTGTCGCGCAGATAGTCGAAGCCGAATTCGTTGTTGGTGCCGTAGGTGATGTCCGCCTGGTAGGCCGCCTTCTTGTCTTCCGGGTGCTGCTGGGAAACCACGATACCCACGGTAAGACCGAGGAATTCGTATACCGGGCGCATCCAGTTGGCGTCACGGCTGGCGAGATAGTCATTCACGGTAACGATGTGAACGCCCTTGCCTTCCAGAGCATTCAGGTAAGCCGGCAGGGTCGCCACCAGAGTTTTACCCTCACCGGTACGCATTTCCGCGATATGCCCTTCATGAAGGGTCATACCACCAATCATCTGCACATCGAAGTGGCGCATGCCCAGGGTGCGGTCACTGGCTTCGCGCACCGCCGCAAAGGCTTCGGGGAGAATCTTGTCGAGGGTTTCACCATCCGCCAGGCGCTGGCGGAATTCGTCGGTTTTGGCTTTCAGCGCGGTGTCATCCAGCGCCTTGTACTCGTCTTCCAGCGCGTTGATCTTGACGACCGCTCTGCGCATGCGCTTGAGTTCGCGGTCATTTTTTGAACCGAAGACTGTTTTTATCAGTTTGCCAATCATTATTCAGAAACCACATTAATGCTGATTTTGCCTGCAGGGCCTAAAAGTGGGGCCTCTGCGCAGAAAGAGTGCAAGTAAACAGGAAGGCGCCAGACGCCGCAACAGTCTAACTTGGTGCAAACACCTGAGTTGCGGGCGTTCCTACGGGATTACAAGGGTCCCGTGCGCAAGAATAGAGAATAGTTGTTATCTGCCGGTGCGGCGGATATAGCTGGCGGGATCGACCGGACGGTCGTTTTTGTAGACTTCGAAATGTACGTGCGGACCGGTGGAGCGGCCACTGGAGCCCATCAGAGCAATCACCTGGCCGCGTTTGACCACGTCGCCTACCTTGACCTTGAGCTCACTGTTGTGGCCGTAGCGGGTCTTGTAGCCATTGCCGTGGTTGATTTCCACCAGCTGGCCATAGCCGTAGCGGTCTTCCGCCCAGGTCACCACTCCCGCGGCCACGGACACCACGTCGGAGCCGTTCTTGCCGGCAAAATCCACACCTTTGTGCCAGGAGCGGCGACCGCTGAAGGGATCGGTGCGATAGCCGTAGCGGGAAGACATCCAGCCGCGGGTAATCGGGCGGCCGGCAATAAACTGCTCGTCTTGCAGTTGACGACGAGCCATCAGGTTGTCCAGCGTCTGCAGCTGCATCTGCCGGTCTTCAATCTGATCGGACAGATCGCCGATCACTTCGAGGAATTCAGGGGGTTGGTAAGGGAGTTCACTGGCACCGCTGATACCCGGGTCTTCCGGGCCGCCTACGGCGGGCATACTGCCAAACTGGAACTCGCCTTCATCGAGCTTCGCCATTGTGGTCAGGCGTTCGCCCATCGCATCCAGGCGAGTCAGGCGCGCCTGCATCTCGGCGAGCTTTACCGTCAGCGCAGTCAGCTGCTCGCGCGCCTGCTGGTCTGCCTCCTGAATCTGATCCTGCTGCTTGCGCAAAGCCTTATTCCACGCCTTTACCGCGCGGGAATCGAATACGTCGGATTCTGAGGCCGGGAGATTGGCGCCAATCAATAGCGCACCAACGGGCAGGCCCAACAGGCAGAGGCCGAGCAGAGCTTTACTCAGGCCACCGAAGTTGAAAGTGCGGGACACACCGCCGCGATCATTGACGAGGATAACTTTCATTTCAGGCGCATTTCTGACGTGCAAGGTTTGCGACAAATTGTTGTTTTAATAATTTGGTCGTCGACAGCCCATTGGTTAACACACAGGAAACGACCGGAAGCTGCCGGTCACACACTGCGGGAGGCTCTGTCGAGACCGGGACTGCCGCATCCTGCTTGCCCCGGCGCCATCCTCATGGCGGATTGCCAGCCAATGTAACACGCACTGGCGGCGAAATAAGAATACTGGCGCACAAATCATTGCCCGCCATAAACAAAAAAGCCGGCAATTTTCGTGCCGACTTTTGCGTGAAGCGCCTCTTACACCGCCAGGATTGGCTTGACGTAAGAGATAGGCGCTTCCTGTTCGTCCTCGAACGTCACCATTTCCCAAGCATCTTCCTGCGCCATCAAGGTGCGCAGAGACTTGTTGTTCAGTGCGTGGCCGGATTTAAAGGCCTTAAACTCACCAATAACGCTGGTACCCAGCAGGTACAGGTCGCCAATGGCGTCGAGGATTTTGTGTTTCACGAATTCGTCTTCGTAACGCAGGCCGCCCTCGTTGAGGATACGGTACTGGTCGATAACGATGGCGTTATCCACACTACCACCCTGCACCAGACCTTTGGAGCGCAGATATTCAATCTCGTGCATGAAACCGAAGGTGCGCGCGCGGCTCACTTCTTTTACGAAAGAGGTGCTGGAGAAATCTACAGAGGAGCTCAGGTTGCGCCCCTCGAACACAGGGTGATCGAAGTCGATGGTGAAGGACACCTTGAAGCCGTTAAACGGCAGAAAGCTGGCAACCTTGTCGCCCTCTTCCACGGTAACCGGCTTCTTGATCCGCAGGAATTTCTTCGGAGCAGCCTGCTCCTGGATACCTGCAGACTGAATCAGAAATACGAAAGGACCCGCGCTACCATCCATGATCGGCACTTCCTGGGCGGACAGCTCGACAATCGCATTGTCGATACCCAGACCAGCCATGGCGGACAGCAGGTGCTCTACCGTGGCAATGCGCACGTCGCCCTTCACCAGAGTGGTGGAAAGCAGTGTGTCACCCACGTTTTCAGCACGCGCTTCAATCTCAACCACCGGATCCAGATCGACCCGACGGAATACGATACCACTGTTCACCGGCGCCGGTTTCAGGGTCAAAATGACCTTTTTACCGGTATGCAGGCCAACACCAGTGGCACGAATAGCGTTTTTGAGAGTGCGCTGTTTGATCATCTATATCTAGGTTCCCAATCGGTGAGCTGCGCACGAACCGCAGCGAGCCGGCGATAGTAACAGAAAATATACGCCAAAACTACAGAAACCCGTTCAGTCACTTCCCGGGCAATTCTGTTAGTGCGGCACACCATTTCCACCCTGCTTCCACTAAGCATAGTCCAGAGAGAAGACTACTGCGCCAAACCAGCGCACAGGCCAGAAACTAACGGTGTTAATTGTACGCCTTTACCAGGCTGCCGGCGGTTAACAAGTGTTAACGCACGCCCGAAAACCTGACGGTCACCAGATTCTATCGTCGAATTACTGAATTCCCCCTGAATATCACCGACTTCCTGCGGTGTACTGCCACTTTCTTCCCTGCTGAATGTCATCCAAAAGCATTGCTTTCAGCCCTCCGGGAGACGAAGCCCCACGCTCAGTGAGACTCCGCCGCCCTCGCCAGAGCGGGCGAATGCCCGGAATTTCACCGGACATAGACATGAGCAGATGCCGCCGCTGCTCGGACGAGCCCCCAACAAGCACAAGGTGCCCGCACAAAAGGGTCCCGAAGAGCCGGGCGACGTCAGTCTGCCTGGCGGCGCAGGAACGCCGGGATATCCAGGTATTCCATATCTTGGTCTGCCGGGTTGATCGGCGGCATAGCACGCTCGCGCTTCACATCGGCGCGGGCAGAAGACCGAACTTCCTGAGACTCACGGGTCGCTTCCGTCGGCGCAGCGGCACGGGCCGCTTCTCGAGGTTGCTCACGTCGAGTGTTATCCACGACCTTGGTCGGACGGGCCACCTGAGCACCTGCATCACCGAGACCGGCAGCAACTACAGTTACACGCATCTCGTCACCCAGTTTGTCGTCGACCGCAGTACCGATCACGACGGTGGCATCGTCAGAGGCAATTTCCTGCACAATCTGACCGACTTCGGAGTATTCCCCCAGAGTCAGCTCCTGACAGCCAGCCTCCTCGCTACCGGTGATGATGTTCACCAGAATACCGCGCGCGCCCTGCAGATTGACGTTATCCAGCAGCGGGCTGCGTACGGCTTTCTCCGCCGCTTCACGAGCACGGTTCTCACCAATGGCGGAGCCGGAGCCCATCATTGCCATACCCATTTCAGACATCACGGTGCGCACATCGGCGAAGTCCACGTTCATGATGCCCGGACGGATCATCAGGTCCGCAATCCCCTGAACGGCACCCAGCAGTACGTTGTCGGCCTCTTTATACGCGGCCTTCATGGTGATCTTGTTGCCGAGTACTTCCAGCAGGCGATCATTAGGGATGGTGATCAGGGAGTCGACCTTGTCGCGCAGTTCGAGGATGCCCTCTTCTGCCACGGTAGTGCGCTTGCGACCTTCAATCATGAAGGGACGAGTGACCACCGCTACGGTGAGGATACCCAGATCCTTGGCGATTTCTGCCACGATCGGTGCACCACCGGTACCGGTACCGCCACCCATGCCCGCGGTGATAAACACCATGTCGGCACCGGTCAGTACTTCGGCGATGCGCTCGCGATCTTCCAGTGCGGACTGACGGCCCACATCCGGATTGGCGCCGGCACCCAGTCCGCGGGTAATGGTGTTACCCAGCTGCAGAATGGTTTGCGCTTCCACATCTTTCAGCGCCTGGGCATCAGTGTTGGCGCAGATGAAATCCACACCGTCCACTTCGCTGGCAATCATGTGCTTCACGGCGTTACCGCCGCCGCCGCCCACACCAATCACTTTAATGACAGGTTTATCCTGTACGCTATCTACGAGTTCGAACATTGCTGTTCCCCTTTTTTGCTCATGTCCAAATTTATTAATCTGTCCGGGTATTTATTTTCGGCTTGAAGGCTCTCTTGCTACAGGTTGCCTCTGAACCAGTGTTTGACCTTGTCCCACCACTGGTTGTCCTCTCGCTTGACGCGGGGCTGGCTACCCTTGTTTTCCTCTGCCTTGATGGCGTACATCAGCAAACCCACCCCAGTGGAATAGATGGGATTACTGACAATGTCGGTCAGTCCGGCAATACCCTGCGGCACCGCCAGGCGCACGGGCATATGGAAAATTTCTTCAGCCAGTTCGACAGCACCTTCCATTTTTGAAGAGCCGCCGGTCAGTACGATGCCCGCTGCACACAGATCCTCAAAACCGCTGCGGCGCAACTCCGCCTGCACCAGCGTGAACAACTCGTCGTAACGGGGCTCTACCACTTCGGCCAGCGCCTGACGTGAAAGGTCCCGCGGTGCGCGGTCGCCCACGCTCGGCACTTTGATGGTCTCCCCTTCCCGCGCCAGCTTCGCCAGCGCGCAGGCATATTTGATTTTCAGCTCTTCCGCGTGCGGCGTCGGTGTGCGCAGGGCCATGGCGATGTCATTGGTAACCTGGTCGCCGGCGATCGGGATAACACCGGTATGGCGAATAGAGCCGCCGGTAAACACCGCGATATCGGTGGTGCCACCACCAATATCCACCATACACACGCCCAACTCCTTTTCATCGTCAGTCAGCACGGCGTAGCTGGAAGCGAGCTGCTCAAGAATGATGTCTTCCACTTCAAGACCACAGCGACGGATACACTTCTCGATATTCTGCGCCGCATTCACCGCACCACTTACCAGGTGCACCTTGGCTTCCAGGCGTACGCCGGACATGCCCAGTGGTTCTTTCACGCCTTCCTGGTTATCGATCAGATATTCCTGCGGCAGGGTGTGCAGGATTTTCTGGTCCGCCGGAATGGCCACCGCACGGGCCGCATCGATTACCCGATCCAGATCCTGCTGGGTCACTTCGCGATCTTTGATCGCCACGATACCGTGGCTGTTCAGACTGCGAATATGACTACCGGCAATCCCCGCATACACCGAGTGAATTTCACAGCCAGCCATCAGCTCGGCTTCTTCCACCGCGCGCTGAATGGACTGCACTGTGGATTCAATATTCACCACCACGCCACGCTTCATACCGGTCGAGCGGTGAGAGCCGATGCCGACGATATTCAATTCGCCGTCTCCGGAAACTTCACCGACGATCGCCACCACCTTGGATGTACCGATATCCAGCCCGACGATCATGCGCGGTTCAGAGGATTGTGTCATTGGATTTTCAACCTCGCGGGACGATGCGCCGATCCACATAGAGCATGTCGGATCAGGGCCGAGCCCCGCTTTTTATCTGCCTGTTTTGTTGTCAGTTTTGTTTGTTTTCCGTTGGTTTCCATTGCACCGCAACTGCGTTGTTGTAACGGGCATCCACGCCCGCAATTTTTTGCAGATGCGGCGCCAGTACGCCGCGGGTCAGACTGAGGAAGCGGTCAACCCGCTCCAGCAGTTCATCGTGCCCGAGCTGCAGGCGAATACCGCTCACCAGCTCCAGCTGCCAGCCCGCCAGGTCATCGAAGGACAGGCGGCGCACTTCCATATCTTTGGTGGTCAACAGTCCGGCCAGAGCCTGGTACTGCATCATTATTCGATCCACCAGATCCGCATCGCCCGCCAGTTCCGGCAAGCGCAGATCTTTTAAATTTTCTGGTCGTGGCAACAATGCGCCACTGGCGATCAACAGTTGATCTTCCCCCCAGATGGCAAGGGGCTCCGCCTCTTCGACCACCACATCCACCCCGTTGGGCCAGCGCCGGCTGACCGACGCATTCACAATCCAGGGGTCGGCCAGCAGTGCACCGCGAATCTCGTCGATATCCATCGAGAAGAAACCGCTGCGCAGGTGCGGCAACAAAATATCTTCTACCGCCTTTTCGCTGAGCGCACGAAACGGCGCTCTCACGCGCACATTTTCCAGTGCATCTACGCGGCTCAATTCCACCGCCGGTGCCCGCTGCCACAGCCAGTGGGCGCTGTAACCGAGACCGCTTGCCACCAGAAGCAACATGGCGACCATACCCAGAATTCGCAGCAGGCCCGTCCCGGCATCCTGGTCAGGGTTTGGTAGCGCGCGCGCGCCGCGCACCGGCTTCTTCCCCTTTTTTGTCTTCGCCGCTTTTTCTCGAGACGACTTTTTTTCTCTGGCCACGGTTGCTAACTGTTGCTCGCTACTTGTCGCCCAGGCGCCATTCCGCCAGTTGCTGCGCCAGGCCGCCCACGTTACCGGCGCCCTGTGTCAGCACGATATCGCCGGGCTCCAGAAGATCCGCGAGCATCGGTGGTACCTGGTCGATTTTTTCCACAAATATCGGATCTACCTGGCCGCGGTTGCGAATACTGCGCGCCAGGGTTCGACTGTCCGCGCCCGGGATTACCGCTTCGCCCGCGCTATATACATCCAGAAGAACCAGTTTGTCGACCTGAGAAAGCACCTGTACGAAGTCTTCAAACAAATCCCGGGTGCGCGTATAGCGGTGCGGCTGGTACACCATGACCAGTCGGCGCTCGGGCCAGCCGTCGCGCACAGTCTTGATGGTGGCGTCCACTTCCCGCGGGTGGTGGCCGTAATCGTCCACCAGCATGACCTTGTCTGAGTCCTTGTCGTCGCTGACCGGGTACTCGCCGTAAATCTGGAAGCGGCGACCAACCCCCTGAAAGCCCTTCAGACCTTCACGAATTGCGTCATCGCTCACCCCTTCTTCAGAAGCAACCGCTATTGCCGCGGTCGCATTCAGTACGTTGTGAATACCCGGCACATTGACGCAGACATCGATCACACTGCTATCCGGGCGCTGCACATTGAAAAAGCTGCGCAGCGGCTCCTGACGCACATCGCTGATCAGGAAATCGTTACCCTCATCAAACCCGTATGTAGCCACCGGGCGCGACAGCTTGGGGATAATCTCCTGAACGTTTTCATCGTCGCCACACATCACCGCCAAACCGTAGAACGGCAGGTTGTGGATAAAGTCGATAAAGATCTGTTTAACCTTTTCGAAATCACCACCGTAGGTTTCCATATGATCTGCATCGATATTGGTCACCACGGTGACCATCGGCTGCAGGTGCAGGAAGGACGCATCACTTTCGTCCGCTTCCGCCACCAGGTAACGGCTTTCTCCCAGTGCGGCGTTGGCCCCGGCACTGTTTACCAAACCGCCGATCACAAAAGTCGGATCCTTGCCGTCCGCGGCAAAGATCGATGCGATCAGACTGGTAGTCGTGGTCTTTCCGTGCGTACCGGCGACGGCGATGCCGTAGCGATAGCGCATCAACTCGCCCAGCATTTCCGCACGGCGCACCACCGGAATCCTGTTTTCCCGCGCGGCGGTCAACTCGGGATTGTCCCCGTAAATGGCCGAGGAGTTCACCACGACATCCACATCGCTGACATTTTCAGCGGTGTGGCCGATCTGCACTTTTACACCCAGGTTGCGCAACCGCTCGGTTACCTTGCTTTCACGCAGATCCGAACCGGACACTTCGTAGCCCTGGTTCTGCAGCACTTCCGCAATGCCGCTCATGCCCGCGCCGCCGACACCAATAAAATGGATGCGGCGAATACGGCGCATGGCGGGAACGTGATAGTGGCGCTCGCCGGTTTCACTCATAATTTTTCCTGACTCGGCGCTCTCTGGTGTTTCGTCGGACATATCAGCACCCCAACTCTTCGCGGCACACCGCCAGCACCCGACCGGTTGCGTCGGGCTTGGCCGCGCGACGCGCAGCCTCGGCCATGGCCAGTAATTTTTTCGGATCGGCAAACAGGCTTTCCAGCAAGCTCGCCAACTGTTCTGCATCCAGATCATCCTGCTGGATCACCTGTGCGGCACCCGCCTGCTGCAACCACTCACCGTTTTTGGTCTGGTGGTCGTCAATGGCAAATGGGAAAGGCACCATGATTGCACCCAGGCCAGCGGCAGCAATTTCGGAGACCGTCAGCGCACCGGAGCGGCAGATCACCAGATCTGCCTGGCTGTAGGCCGCGGCCATATCCGCGATAAATGGCACCACTTCCGCAGTGACACCAACACGCTCGTAAGCCTCCTTCGCTACGTCCAGATGGCGCTGCCCTGCCTGGTGTACAACCTGCGGGCGCTTGTCCCGGTCTATTTTGGCCAGCGCCTGCGGCACCAACTCATTAATGGCTACGGCACCCAGGCTGCCACCCAGAATCAACAGGCGCAGAGGCTGTTTTGTTCCCACCCGTTCAGCCGGTGCTGGCAAACTGGAAATTTCCTCACGTACCGGGTTCCCCACTTCTTCTGCGTTCGGAAGTCCGCTGGGGAATGCTTCCAACACCCGCGTGGCCACTTTTGCCAGCAACCGATTCGTGGTTCCCGCCACCGCATTCTGCTCGTGAATAATCAGCGGTATACCAGCGAGTCGCGCTGCCACGCCGCCGGGACCAGTGGCAAAACCACCAAAGCCCAGCACCGCATCAGGGGCTACCGCTTTCACGACGTTGCGCGCTTGCCATACGGCCTTACTGATCTGCAGTGGCGCCTTCAGCAGTGCCGCCTTGCCTTTGCCGCGAATACCTTCCACGGTAATAAAGTGCAGCGGAATATCAGCAGCCGGAATCAACTGCGATTCAATACCGCGCATGGTGCCCAACCACTCGATGGCAGCACCCTGTCCCCGCAAAGCGTTGGCCACCGCCAGCGCCGGAAACACATGACCGCCGGTACCGCCGGCCATCATCAGAATTTTTTTGCCGGTAAAAGGCTTGTCTACTTCGTGCGCACTCATTACGCGGCCTCCCCGGTTTTTCTGTCGCCCAGCTGCAACGGATTGAAAATCGGTAGCTGGCTGATTTTGGCGAGGCGACCTTCGTCCTCACCTTCATCGCTGCTCAACTCTTTCTGTGCGCGCCAGGCCAGAGCGAACAGGCCAAAGCACACCACAAGGCTGGAGCCACCTGAGCTGACAAACGGCAGCGTCAATCCCTTGGTGGGCAAGAGGCCAGATGCCACCCCCATATTCACAAATGCCTGGCCGGCCAGAAGCACCGCGATACCAAAGGTCAATAGCGCGGCGAAGTAAGCCTGCTTCTGCAGCGCTTTCCGCACCAGGCGCAACAGCGACCAGGTCAGTGCGCTGTAAAGGCAAATCACCAGCAGACCACCAATCAGACCCCACTCCTCGGCAAGAATTGCAAACACAAAATCCGTGTGCGCTTCCGGCAGGTAAAACAATTTCTGTACGCTGTTGCCAAGACCGACGCCGAACCATTCACCACGCCCGAAGGCAATCAGAGACTGAGTTAGCTGGTAGCCGGCAGCGTATTGCTCCGCCCAGGGGTCCCAGAACGTGGTGAGGCGCTGCAGCCGGTATGGACTGAAAATCGCCATCATCACCAGACCACAGGCTGCCAGTGCCACCAGCATAAAGGTATGGGGCAGACGCGCACCGGCGAGAAACACCATCGCCAGTGCAGTGCCGGCAATTACTACAACAGAGCCAAAATCCGGCTCCAGCAACAGCAGAATCGCTACGATGCCCAGCACCGAAATCGGCACCATAAAGCTGCTCCAGTGCCGGAGCTTTTCCTGACGGCGAGTCAGGAAGCTGGCGAAAAAGACCAGGCAACAAAATTTCGCAATCTCCGCCGGCTGTACGGTGATCGGCCCCAGTGCAATCCAGCGCATACTGCCGTTAACCGCGCGCCCCACTCCGGGGATCAACACCACTACCAGCATGGCGCAGGCGAAAATCAGCAGGGTCCACGACAGGTTCGACCAGGTGCTGAGGGAGATTCGACTCAGCACGAATGCTCCGAATATGCCTGCGGCAAGAAATACCAGGTGCCGCTTTAAAAAGTGCCACTCGTCGTTGTACAGATCTGCGGCGTAGGCCACCGACGCCGATGCAACCATCACCACACCGATGCTCGCCAGTGCCGCCACGCAGAATGGCAATACCCACGCGTAGGGGTCCACTTGCTGGTTGGCGGCATCAAGGGGCAACCTGCTCATTGGCTGCCTCCTTTATTCGCACAATCACTCGCAACCGAACCAGACAAACGCTCCAGCACCACGCGCCGAAATTCTTCACCCCGCGCTTCAAAATTGCGGTACATATCAAAACTGGCGCAGGCCGGAGACAGCAGTACATAGTCGCCGGGATTGGCCAGCGCGCTCGCCTTATTTACCGCATCAAACATATCTCCAGCGGTTTCCTGCTGGACTTTGCCGTCGAACACACAAGCGATTCTGGGGCCATCCACACCGATGGTCACAAGGCCACGCAGGGTATTAGCCGCCTCTGCAAGCGTCGAAAAATCGGCGCCCTTGCCATCACCACCCGCAATTAAAACGATCTTGCGTTCGCCTTCAGCCAGGCCATCCAGTGCCGCCCGCGTCGCACCCACATTGGTGCCCTTGGAATCATTCACATAAATGACACCAGCCTGATCGCCCACCCGCTCACAGCGATGTGTAAGGCCGGCAAAGGTACGCAGAGCCTGAAGCATTGGCTCCATGGAAATTCCCACCGCATTGCCCAGCGCCAGCGCCGCCAGTGCATTGGCCACGTTGTGGCTGCCCACCATGGCCATATCGTCGGTGCGCATCAGCTTTTCGGCGCCTTTCGCCAGCCACTGCCCGGCGTCGTCGGTGACCACGCCGAACTGGCGCAGGTCCGGACGATCAAGGCCAAAACTCCACTCCACCCGGTCTTTACCCAATGGGCCGCGAGTAAGCGGGTCCGCGCGATTGATAACCAGCTGCTCCGCATGGCGGTACACCCGCTGCTTGGCCTGGTGATAAGCCGCCAGGTTTGCGTAGCGGTCCATATGGTCCGCACTAATATTCAGAATGGTGGCCACATCGGGCGCGAGCGAATGCGTGGTTTCCAGCTGAAAACTCGATAGTTCAAGCACAAATACATCCGGCAGTGCAGGCCCACATTGCGCCAGCATATCCAGTACCGGCACGCCGATATTTCCGCCCACTTCCACTCTCAGGCCCGCAGCCTCGACCATCTTGCCCATCAGGGTAGTCACGGTGCTTTTGCCATTGGAACCGGTGATGGCGATGATTTTCGGTTTTGTTTCCGCGCGATTGATTTCCCGCGCGAACAGTTCGATATCGCCGATCACCGGAATCCCGGCACCTATCGCAGCCGCAATGGCCGGCTCGGCCACACCAATACCTGGGCTTGCAATGATTTCGCTCGCGGCCAGCAGGGTTTCGCTGTTCAGCGGGCCACACTCCACCGGCACATCCGGGTAATCTGCACGGAATTGCGCCAGTGGGGCCGGCGCCTCGCGGCTGTCAACAACCACAGGAGAAATACCCTGGCGCAGCAGATAGCGCACCACCGATTGCCCGGTAGCGCCCAGTCCGATCACCACTTTTCTCTCTGAAGTTGCGATTAGGCTCATTGGTTTTTTATGCTTTCCGCGTCGATTTTTTCTATGGATTAACGTAATTTGAGGGTCGCCAGACCCGCGAGTACCAGCACCACGGTGATAATCCAGAAGCGCACAATCACCCGCGGCTCCGGCCACCCTTTCAATTCAAAGTGGTGGTGCAGTGGCGCCATCCGGAAGATGCGTTTTCCGGTCAACTTGAACGAGGCCACCTGCAGGATCACCGATACAGTTTCCATTACGAACACACCGCCCATAATGAACAGCACAATTTCATGGCGGGTGATCACCGCAATAATGCCCAGGGCCGCGCCCAGGGCCAGGGCACCCACATCACCCATAAACACCTGGGCCGGGTAGGTGTTAAACCACAAGAACCCGAGGCCAGCCCCGCCCAGTGCGGCGCAGAACACCGCCAGCTCACCGGCACCGGAGATCGACGGAATGTGCAGGTAGGTGGCAAATTCCACGTGGCCAACCAGATACGCAATCACACCCAGCGCTCCGCCAACCATCACTGACGGCATAATGGCCAGGCCATCCAGGCCATCGGTCAGATTAACCGCGTTGCTGGAGCCCACAACCACAAAATAAGTCAGCAGGATAAAAGTCACTGGGCCGAGATTAATGGCCACATCTTTGAAAAACGGCACAAACAACTGGGTTTCCGCCGGCGAGGTGGCGGTCATATACAGGTAGATCGCCGCCCCTAAACCCGCAATCGACTGCCAGAAGTATTTCCAGCGTGCGATCAGTCCTCTGGAGTTTTTCTCCACCACTTTTTTGTAGTCGTCGACAAAACCCACTGCACCGAACACAAAAGTGACCAGCAGGGTTACCCACACCAGGCGATTACTGAGGTCGGACCACAGCAATGCGCCGGAAAAAATCGCGGCAAGAATCAGGGTGCCGCCCATGGTGGGCGTACCCGATTTGCTCAGGTGCGATTGCGGGCCGTCATCCCGCACTGCCTGCCCTACCTGCAACCGGTTCAGCCAGGTAATCATGCGTGGGCCAACCAGCAGGGAAATCCCCAGGGCGGTGAGCGCACTGAGAATCGCGCGCACAGTCAGGTAGTCAAAGACTGCAAAGCCCTTGAAGTACTGTTGTAAATATTCAGCCAGCCAAAGCAGCATGGATTAAACCTTTTCTTGAATCCCGTTGGTCAGTGCCTGCACAACCAGTTCCATTCGCGCACTGCGGGAACCTTTCACCAGCACAGTGGTGTTTCCATCCAGTTCCGGGGCGAGTGCCTGAATCAGCGGCTCGCGTTCGGAAAAATTCCTTTGTCCGTGTTGGCGGCCCGCGGCGAATTCCACACTCGCCGCGCCGCTCAAAGTCCCCAGGGTAAACAGCTGGTCGATACCCCGTTCGCGGGCCAGCTTCCCCATATCCCGGTGCGCGCTATCCGCCTCCGGACCCAGTTCGGCCATATCGCCGAGCACCAGGATTTTCTTGCCGGTGCGCTGGGCCAGCAATTCAATGGCCGCACTGACCGACCCAGGGTTGGCGTTGTAGCTGTCATCAATTACCGTGGCGCCATTACGCCCCTCTTGTGACTGCATTCGCCCGCCCACGCCTTTGGCTGCACTCAGGCCACTTGCAATTTCCGCCACAGGGATTCCTGCAGCGTGAGCGCAGCCGGCGGCTACCAGCGCGTTATGCACATTGTGCTCACCGAGCACGCGCAACTGCACCGGGTGCGAAACCCCTTCGACAATCAAATCGAAAGAGGCACAACCCAGCTCATCTATTTGAACGTTATCCGGATGCACCGCGCACTGATGACCGAAACCAACTTCCAGCGTGCGCACGCCCTCCGGCATTTCGCCGCGCCAATAATCCGCGTAGTTATCGTCCGCGTTCACCACCGCAATCCCTTCCGGATCGAGGCTGGTGTAAATCTGCCCCTTGGCGGTGGCGATGCCATCCACCGAGCCAAAACCTTCGACATGTGCAGGCATCACATTGTTGACCGCAGTGATCCCGGGTTTGGCAATGCCGCACAGATAGCCGATTTCATTGGGGCCGCTCGCCCCCATCTCGACGATCAGAACTTCATGCTCCGGCGCCAGGGAAAACAGGGTCATGGGCACGCCGAAGTGATTATTCAGATTACCCCGGGTAACACACACCTGATGACGCTGACCAAAAATGGCCGCCATCATTTCCTTTACCGTGGTTTTGCCACAGGAACCGGTAATGCCGATAACCGGGCCACTGAATTGATCGCGACACTGGCGACCAATCTGTCCAAGGGCAATATTGGTGTCCGGCACCAGCCACTGGGGCATGCTGGAGTTTTCCAGGCGCTTTTCGGTAACCAGGCCTAGAACCTCGCCATCGACTTTTTCCAGAAAGTCGTGGGCATCGAAGGTCTCGCCGCGCAACGCGACAAACAGTGCACCGGAATCCAGCTTGCGGGTATCGGTGCACACCGCATCAAACGTCACCGAGCCATTGATCAGCTCTCCGCCAAACCGTTGCTGTAACTGTTCCAGGGAGATCGGCGCAATCATTGTTCGCTCCCCGCGGTTGCACGCTGATCCAGGGCGGCGGCGGCCTGCTCACGATCGCAGAAGTGCAGTTTTTCACCGCCGATCAGCTGGTAGTCCTCGTGGCCCTTGCCGGCGATCAGAACCGTATCGCCCGGCTCGGCTTGCGCAATCGCAAAAGCGATGGCTTCTGCGCGATCGATTTTCACCACACACTGCTGACCATCAATGCCTTGCACTATGTCATCGATAATTTTCTGCGGATCTTCACCGCGAGGATTATCGCTGGTGACGACCGCGCAATCTGACAGCTCTGCTGCGATTCGCCCCATGGGGGCGCGCTTGCCGGAATCGCGATCACCACCGCAGCCAAAAACACACCACAGTTTGCCGCGACAATACGGGCGTGCGGCTTCCAGTGCCGCGCGCAGCGCGTCCGGAGTGTGGGCGTAATCCACCAGTACGTTGATATCTTCTGCCACACTGCTGGCGACACGTTCCATCCGCCCAGGTACCGGGCGAATCGTTTCAAACGCGGCGAGGATTTCGTCGAGCGGCATTCCCGCGGCGCCCGCCGCAGCAACAACGGCCAGAGCGTTGTGAATATTGAAATCACCAATCAACGGTGCTTTCAGTTCGCCTTCACCCCAGGGGCTAATTAAATGTACGGAAAAACCACTGTCCAGGCGCTTCAGGTCGCGGATCTGTAGATCACCGGATTGCAAACCGTAGGTAATGGTTTTCAGGCCGCGCAGCTTGCAGCGCTCAACCATCTGCGCACCAAAGGGGTCGTCAATATTGATCACACCGCGCTTCAGCTTCGGCAAACCAAACAGTTTTTCTTTGGCGGCACCGTAGGCGGCCATATTGCCGTGATAATCCAGGTGATCCCGGGTCAGATTGGTAAAAACCGCGGTATCAAATTCCAGCCCGTGCACCCGCCCCTGCGCCAGGGAGTGGGATGAAACCTCCATGGCGCCAGCGCGGGCACCCAGCGCAAAAAACTCTGCGTAGTCTTTTTGCAGTCGCACCGGGTCAGCGGTGGTGAGGCCGGTGTCCACAAGCTGGCTATCGCCGTTTTTCCAGACACCATTGCCGATGGTGCCCATCACTGCGGCACTGCCAAAATGTGCGGCCAGCAGTTGTGCGGTCAGATAGGCACAGGTGGACTTTCCATTGGTGCCGGTCACCCCCACGAGATACATGGAGGCACTGGGGTTACCGTAAAAACGCGCGGCGATTTCACCCACGCGTGCAGCAAGACCGGGCACGGTGACGACCTGCACGCCGTTGCGCTCCTCACTGCCGAGGGCCTCACCATCAGCCAGTACCACTGCTGCACCGCTGCTGATGGCACTGTCGATATATTCGCGGCCATCCACTACAGTGCCGCGCAACGCCATAAACACATCGCCCGGCTGCACCTGGCGGCTGTCGAGTGCGACACCGGTGACACAAATATCAGGAATACCTGCGTAGCCCGGCACCAGCGCTGTTAGGGATACGCTGCGCACTTCTTTCGCGCCGGTTTGGTTTTGATTGCGCTGGGTCACGATGTGGTACCTCTCTCGTCCAGCTGCGTCGCCAGCTGTCGCTCGGCGGGCGCAATTTCTTCCGGTGGCACCTGCAGCAAGCGCATGGCGCCAGTCATTACTTTTCCGAACACGGGCGCGGCGACTTCACCGCCGTAATACTTGGCGCTGGTGGGATCGTCGATCACCACCACTGCCGCCAGGCGCGGATTGCCTGCCGGTACAAAGCCCGCAAATACCGAGCGATAACGGTTATCCGCATAGCCTTCACTACCGACCTTGTGCACGGTGCCGGTTTTACCCGCGACCCGGTAGCCCTCAACTGCTGCGTGCTTGCCGGTGCCCTCAGGGCCGATCACGGTTTCCAGCATCGCGGTCACTTCCCGTGCCAGCTCCGACTCTACAACCCGATCGGCGGGCTCTGCCTTTTTTCCCTGCTCCAGAATCAGCGAAACCGGGCGCTTGAGCCCGGCGTTGGCGACCACACTGTAGGCCTGAGCCAGTTGCACCGCGTTTACTGTTAAACCGTAGCCGAAGGCAAAGTTGGCCAGCTCAATGGGGTGCCATCGTCCCCGGGTTGGCAGGATGCCGGGAGCCTCCCCGGGGAACCCACTGCCAACGGCCTCACCCAGCCCCAGTCGGTAAAAAAGCCCCCGCAGGGTTTCCGGCTCCAGATCCATCGCCACCTTGGTGATACCCACCTGACTCGATTTGGTAATCACCCGGGTCAGATCGATTTCGCCGTAGTTCACCGGGTCCAGCAGGGTCTTGCCCGGCAGGCGAATATAGCCGGGGCTGGTATTGATCCGGGTATGCGGCTGCCAGCGGCCGGTTTCCAGCGCCGCAAGTGCGGTCAGTGGCTTGATGGTGGAACCCGGCTCGAACTGGTCGATCAGCGCGCGGTTGCGCATGGCGGCCGCTTTCACCCCGGCGCGGTTGTTGGGGTTAAACGATGGCTGATTGGCCATTGCCAGCACATCGCCGGTGCGGGTATCCAGAATCACCATATAGCCGGACGCGGCGCCATTTTCCGTGACCGCCTTTTTTAGCTCCCGGTAGGCCAGGTACTGCAGGCGCATATCAATAGTGAGCTGCAGGTCGCGACCAGGGCGCGCCTCCTGCTTCACTGCCAGATCGCGCACGGTGCGGCCTTTCAGGTCTTTCACTACCTGACGCTTGCCGGGCTCGCCAGCCAGGGACTGCTCATAGGCAAGCTCCAGCCCTTCCTGACCGAGGTCGTCAATATTAGTAAAGCCCAGCAGCTGGGCAGTGACTTCACCGGCCGGGTAAAAGCGGCGGTATTCTTTTTTGCTGTAGACACCCGCGAGGTCCAGCTTCAGGACTTTCTGCGCACCTTCTGGAGTCATATGACGGCGCAGGTACATAAAGCCCTTGTTGCGGTACTTTTCCAGACGCTTGGCGAGACGCGCGGGCGGCGTGCCCAGGGCGGAGGCCAGTTGGCGCAACTGGTCGGCGCTTGCCTCTTTCAGCAGTTGCGGATTTGCCCAGATGGTGTGCACCGGGGTACTTACCGCGAGCAGTTCACCGTTGCGATCGACAATGCTGCCGCGGTAGGCGGCAATTTCTTCGGTGCGGATTGTGCGGGCGCGCCCCTGATCCTGCAGGAAGCGGTAACCCTTGTCCTGCTCCGGCAGCACCTGCAGGCCAGCCAGGTGTACCACCAGGGCTGCGGCGAGCGCACACAGTAGCCCCGCCACCAGCGCAAAGCGCCAGCGGGCGATACCCGGCTGCTGTTGTGGTTGCTGCTGCTTTTTCACGGCACCCATGATTGAGGCTATCCCGAAATCCCTGTTGTTATCGCAATCTTCTTTGCGGCGCTGCTTCGCCGTCTGTTTACCTGTCTATTCGGCCATCTAATCTGTCGTTACCAGCACCCGCTCCGATGGCCCGGGCGCGTGCATATCCAGCTTATCTTTTGCCACCTGCTCGATCCGGCTATAGGCCGACCAGGCTCCGCGCTCCAATAACAGTCGCTCCTGCTCATAGCGCAGCTCATCCCGGTAGCGCTGCGCCTGCTCCAGCTGCGCTGTGAGTACCCGGCTCTGATGCGTGGTGTGCACCACCCCCAGGGCGGACACCATCACCAGCCCCCAGAGCCCTGCCAGCCACCACTTGTTTGTCGCCGTCGCCGCCATAACCTGCGATCAGCCCAGACGCTCGGCAACACGCATTACGGCACTGCGCGAACGGACGTTTTCGCCCACTTCCTGGGCCTCGGCCTTTACAGCCTTGCCAATCGAGCGCAGGGTTTTGTTGATCTGGCTGTCCATCACCGGCAGCCCGCGAGGCAATTGCGGCCCCTTTTCCTGTTCGCGGATAAACCGTTTCACAATCCGGTCTTCCAGCGAGTGGAAGCTGATAATCACCAGCCGCCCGCCCGGCTTGAGCAGCGCCAGCGACTTGTCCAGCGCCTGGTACAGGTCATCCAGCTCGCCATTGATATGGATCCGGATCGCCTGAAACACGCGCGTGGACGGGTGCTTGCCTTTTTCCCAGGCCGGATTCGCGGCCTTGACCACTTCCGCCAGGTCCAGCGTCCGCTCAAATGGCTTTTCGACCCGCCGACGCGCGATGGCCCCGGCCATACGGCGCGCAAAACGCTCCTCACCGTACTCTTTGAAGACCCGCGCCATTTCGGCTTCGGACTCGGTATTCACCCACTCCGCCGCGCTGATACCGCGGCTGGTATCCATGCGCATATCCAGCGGGCCGTCCTGCATAAAGCTGAATCCGCGCTCCGCCTGATCCAATTGCGGCGAGGAGACACCCAGATCCAGCAGGATTCCGGTTACCTGGCCCGCGTGACCGGCGACGGCCTGATCCATATCGGCAAAAGAGCCATGCCAGATATCAAAACGCGACTCGCCGGCAAAGCGCTCGCGAGCAAATTCGATGGCCTGCGGGTCTTTATCCACCGCCACCAGACGGCCCGCGTCACTCAGCTGTTCAAGCACCAGCGCACTGTGGCCACCGCGACCAAAGGTGCCATCGACATACAAGCCGTCCGGATCCACCACCAGGGCGTCCACAGCCTCGCGCAACAACACACTGCGATGCAGATCCTGGGACACCCCACTCTCCTGCGATTAGTTGAATTCGTTTACAGGGAGAGAGAGGCCATTTCTTCCGGCATCTCTCCATCCCCCTCACTGTCGTCGAGCCAGTCCATCCAGCGGTCCTCGCTCCACAACTCCAGTTTTTTCCCTTGCCCCACCAGCATCAGCTTTTTCTCAAGCCCCGCGTACTCGCGCAAGGTGGGCGGGATCAGCACGCGGCCGTTGCCGTCCACCTGCAGCTCGCAGGCATAACCGATCAACAACCGCTGGGCGCGACGCGCCACTTTATTGAAACTGGACAGCGCCTCGATCTTTGGAAGAATTTCGCGCCACTGTGCATCAGGATAGACGAGCAGGCAGCGCTCTTCCGTATGCGCTGTCACAACCAGGCGACCACCGCAATCTTCCAGCAGCGAGTCTCTCACTCGCGCCGGAATCGCCAGACGCCCCTTGGCGTCCATATTGATTGCGTGACTGCCCAGATACATGGATCAGCAATTGCCTGGTTATTAATCAAATTTCATCCGCAGAGCGATGACACTTCCTGCCACCCGGCGACACGGTGTTGCGTGAATTACCACTCACCACCACATTCGCCCCACTTTGCCCCACAAATTTCCACTTTTCTCCACCTACGACACTATAAATCTGGGCGCAACAAAGTCAAGGAAATAGCGGGGAGAAAAGGGGAAAAGGCCTAGTAATTTCGCGGCCTGCAGGCGAAGTGTTTACATTTCAAACAGAGGTGGGGTTGCGCAAAACTGCAGCAGAGCAAGCACTTACTCTGCCAACTTAACAAGTCACTTTAACTTCACGCGAAAGCCCCATGAGCAGACTGAAAAAGCACAAAAGTAAGCAGGCACTTACGAGAACTGACCAGCCACAACTCACCCGGAGGGAAATTTGCGCCAATACGGACTTTCGCGCCACGCCCTACAATTCATGCAAAGGGGAAGGCTTGGGGCGTCGAGTCTGCGGGGATAGAACGGAGAGGCATATAAAAATCAGCTTTTATTATTTTTAATGGACATCGACACGCTGTAGCTTTGCCCTATTCAA
Source organism: Microbulbifer sp. ABE4_465 (assembly GCF_056160765.1). Classification (NCBI taxonomy): domain Bacteria; kingdom Pseudomonadati; phylum Pseudomonadota; class Gammaproteobacteria; order Cellvibrionales; family Microbulbiferaceae; genus Microbulbifer; species Microbulbifer sp. ABE4_465. The sequence continues at coordinate 256,230 of NZ_JBSWXV010000003.1, read as the reverse complement.
AATTCAGCAGGAATTTATCGACATGGGCCTATCCGCCGGACTGAGCAAACAGAGCGTTCCCACTCGCACCTTCCACCACGGTGCCGACCTGGATGCGCTCAACCAGCGTTTCAAAGGCAGCAAACCCAGTGAAATCATGGCCTACACCATCGCGGAAGCCGAAAACCCCGTGGTCTTCACCAATTTCCGCCCCCTGGCCGTCGCCTTTTTGCACCTGGTCACCCGCGCCAAGCCGGACATCCCGGTAATCTGGGTAGACCATGGCTACAACACGCCGGAGACTTACCGCCATATCGAGAAGGTCATCAAGCTGCTAGACCTGAACCTGTACACTTACTCGCCGAAAATGTCCGCGGCCCACTACAACGCGGTGTACGGCGGCATTCCGCCCCTGGACACTCCGGAGCACGACTTTTTCTCGCGCACGGTGAAGCTGGAACCCTTCAACCGCGCCATGCAGGAGCTGAAGCCGGACGTCTGGCTAAACGGTATCCGCCACGACCAGAACGCGCACCGCAAGGGGCTGGATGTCTTCACCAAGGGCAACCACGGCACCATCCGCGTAGCGCCGATGTTCCACCTCAAGGAAATTGATGTGGAAGAGTATGTTTACGAGAACGATCTGCCGGATAACGATGTGTACTTTGACCCGACGAAGGGCGAGGAACACCGTGAGTGTGGGTTGCTGCTGCAGAAGTAGCCCCAAATAGTCGACGCGAAGGGGCTGATATCGGGTACGGCCTTGCGAGACCTTCTGCGACAGGGATGTCGCGGAAGAGCCCCCAGGGATGGGTTGAGGGGGGGCGCCTAGCTCGTGTCTCGCAAGGCCATACCCGGTAGCAGCACCGCCACCGGACCCTTCAAGCACCAACACCGCCACCCGATTGAACCAGCAGCACAAACGCGCCACTATTACGTAAGAATAAGTCGAGTCAGCCGATAAGCCGGGTTCTGTCGCGGACAATCATTCATCTGGGATGCCTGTCACCAGACACCTCAAGCGACCTACCCGCCCCCAGTGCGGGTCACACCTTTTAGCTTTCGCTATAGGGGGCCTATTTGGTCTTGCTCCGAACGGGGTTTACCGTGCCACGAACTGTTGCCAGTCGCGCGGTGCGCTCTTACCGCACCCTTTCACCCTTACCTGTGCTTCCGAGGAAGCCATCGGCGGTCTACTCTCTGCTGCACTTTCCGTAGGCTCGCGCCCCCCAGGCGTTACCTGGCGTCCCACCCTATGGAGCCCGGACTTTCCTCCATCTTACCGCCCGAAAGCAGTAAAACAGCGATTGTCTGGCTGACTCGGGCGCGAAGGTTAATGAGCACTGACCCCGGATGCAAGCCAAATCCTCTCAGTACCTATTTAAAGTTCCCTGGCGGTGGCGCTACCGGGTATAGCTTTGTGAGACACGCCGTGAACCCTTCCCTGGGGGCTCTTCCGCGACATCCCTGTCGCAGAAGGTCTCACAAAGCTATACCCGGCATCGTCACCTGCTCATCTGACACTGTTACTTCTGCGACAACGACCAGTTATACAGCACCTTTTTGTTCACCCCGGTGATCTCCGCCGCCACGGCTGCTGCCCGCTTGGGCGGCAACTCCGCCAGCAGCAGCTTCATTACTCGCTCGGACTCACTATCCAATTCCGAGACCTTCGCCTCCTCTGCACCGCGCACCAGCAGCACTATCTCACCGCGCTGCTGATTGCTATCCGCCCTCACCCACTCCACCAGTTCAGCGAGCGGCAACAACTGAATCGTCTCGAATGCCTTGGTCAGCTCCCGTGCAATCACCGCTTCGCGCTGCCCGCCGAAGCTCCCAGCCATCGCCTCCAGGGTCTCCAGCACCCGGTGTGGGGCTTCGTAGAACACCATGGTGCGAGTTTCGCCCGACAGTGCAGAAAGCACCTTTTCCCGGGCCAGGGACTTGGCCGGCAGGAAACCCTCGAAGGTAAAGCGGTCACAGGGCAACCCCGCCGCGGACAGGGCGGCGACGAAGGCGCAAGGGCCGGGAATGGGTACCACCGGGAAGCCCTGCTCGCGGGCCTCGCGCACCAGGCGATAGCCCGGGTCGGAGATCAACGGGGTGCCGGCGTCGGATATCAGCGCTACGGTCTGCCCCTGGGCGAGTCGCTCGAGGATCTTTCCGGTACGGACGTCGTCCGAGTAGTCATGGTAGGCAACCAGCGGCGTATCGATGGAAAAGTGGGAAAAAAGTCTCTGACTGTGACGGGTGTCTTCCGCCGCCACGAGATCCGCGGATTGTAGAACTTCAACGGCTCGCGGTACCATATCCGCCAAATTGCCAATGGGCGTCGCGACGATATAAAGCACCGCTGTATCAAGCCCCATAGTTCACTCCAGAATAAGTTTTGTGGGAGAAGAATATGTCCGCCCTTTCCCGGCGCATTCCCTTCATTTTAAATAGCCTGGCCGCAGGCACCCTGGCGCTGGCGCTGGCCGGCTGCCAGACCCCGAGCACCCAGCCTGGCGCGCAGATCCCTGCCACCCCGGGGGACGGGGTCACTGCCAACCGCCAGAGCGCCATGCGCCTGATGAGCGAGGCGCGCCAATTGCCGTCACCGCAAAAGGACCAGGCGCAATTGCAGGCGGCCGCCATTCTATACGGATTGGGCGATAACGCGACGGTCAGACAGGCTGCGAGCAGTATCGACCCGGAGCAGCTGACCGATTCCGAGTACGCGCAATACGCGCAGGTCTACGGCAGCGCCCTGGCTGCCGACGACGAGTTTTTCACCGCGCTCGATCTGGTCAGCGCACCGCGCCTGGAGCAGTCCTGGTTCCAGATTCCGGCAACCACCGCCCTGCCCCTGCGCAATCTGCGCGCAGATCTGTGGAGCCTGATGGGGGATATCGACAGCGGAATCAAGGAACGCCAGCGGATTGCGGGCCTGCCACTGGATGAACAGTCGGCCTACACCAACAACGACGGCCTTTGGCAACTGTTGACGCAGCTCCCCTCCAAAGAGCTGCGCCTGCGTGCTGAAGAGAGCCTGTCACCAGAAATGCGCGCCTGGTATCAGCTGGCGCTTTTGGGGCGCGATACCCAGGCAGATATCAGCACCCAGCTGACCGCGCTCAGCCGCTGGCGCCAGCAGTGGCCGGCACACACGGCGGTACAGCACCCACCCCAGGCGCTGCAGCTGCTGGAACAACTGGCATCCCAGCCGGCACAGAATGTCGCCCTGCTGCTGCCGCTGTCCGGCCCTCTGGGCTCCGCGGGGCACGCCATTCGCGACGGCTTTATGGCGGCCTACTACAGCGCGCTGGATGCCGGCGCGCCCACCCCGCAGGTACAGGTGTACGACACCGGCACCCAGCAGCCGTTTGAAGAGATTTACCAGACCGCCATCAACAACGGCGCCCAGGCAATTGTGGGCCCGCTGGACAAAAGCAAGGTGGCCAACCTGCTGGCGACCGAGAAACTCCCGGTTCCCACGCTGGCCCTCAACTACGGCGACGAAGGCCGCCTGACCGACGATCTGGTGCAGTTTGGCCTCGCCATTGAAGACGAAGCCCGCCAGGTGGCGCAGCAGGCGTACCGCCAGGGCCACCGTCAGGCGATGATCCTGGCACCGGAATCCGGCTGGGGCCAGCGCGGCCTGCAGGCATTTACCGAGGAGTGGAACCGCCTCGGCGGAAGTGTCAGCGTCAGCCGCAATTACAAGGACAACAGCAACTTCTCACAACTGGTGAGCGACGCACTGCTGATCCCGGAGAGCAAAGAGCGCGAGCGCGCACTGCGCAGCAAACTGGCGGCCCCGCTCAAGTTCACCCCGCGCCGTCGCGGCGATGTAGACATGCTGTTTGTGCTGGCACAGCCGCAGCAAGCGCGCCAGATCAAACCCATGCTGTCGTTCTTCTACGCGGGCGAACTGCCGGTGTACTCCACCTCGCAGATTTTTGCCGGCAATGTGGACCGCCAGCGCGACCGGGATATCAACGGTGTGCGCTTTACCGCCCTGCCGTGGCTGTTTGAAGACGACAACCAGACCAAACAGAATATTGTGAAGCAGGCAGCTCCAGCGCCGGCCTTTGCGCGGCTCTATGCGCTGGGTGCCGATGCGTTCCGCCTCTACCCGCGCTTGCCGATTCTGCGCCAGTTCCCGGAGCAACAGGTTTACGGGCTCACCGGGGCATTGAGCCTGACCTCTGACGGCCGCATCGTGCGCGAGCAGATCTGGGCGAAAATCGACAAGGGAGCACCGGTGCCCATCACCACCGCCGAAGCACCGCCTGCAATTTCCGACAGCAGCGCGCGCAACGATTGATCGAAAATCGTAACGCGCTCGTCAACCGAGCGCGTCTTTTTGGTTAGCGCTTTCCTCGGACCCGGAAAGCATGGAAAAAGTGTATGGATACCACCAGTATTGGCAGCCAGATGGAAGCGGAGGCCGAGCGGCATTTGATTGCGGCCGGACTGCGTATTGTGGAACGGAATTTTAGCGGCCGCTTTGGCGAGATCGACCTGATCGCCCGCGACAGAAACACGCTGGTGTTTGTGGAAGTGCGCTACCGCCGCAACCGCCTGTTTGGCGGTGCCGGAATGTCCGTTGACCAGCGCAAGCAGCGGAAACTGTTGCTCACCGCCAACGGTTACCTGCAGATGCGCGGACTGGACTGCCCCTGTCGCTTTGATGTCATCACCATCGAGCAGGGACAGCGCGGCGAACCATTGAATTTAGATTGGATACAAAACGCCTTCGGGCAATAGTTCACCCCTTTACGGCTACGTTCACCCATAGGAAAACACAGAGTACATGGAACAGAGAGTGGTAACGCTGTTTCACCACAGCATTGAAGCAACCATGAATGCGGGTGAACTTTTGGCACCTTACATTGCCGAAGCCAGCGAAATGATCGTGCACACCCTGCTGGCGGAAAACAAACTCCTGATCTGTGGCAATGGATTGAGTGGCGCGCTGGCACAAAGTTTTTCAGCACAGTTGATGGGCGGTTTCGAGCGCGAACGCCCGGGGCTACCGGCCATTGCATTGAACGGCGATGCGGTAACCACCGGTACTGTCGCGCGCAATCACGGCCGTGCCGAGTCTTACGCGCGGCAAATTCGCGCCCTGGGGCAACCCGGTGATCTGCTGGTCATCATCAGCACCGATGGACAGGATTCGAACCTGGTCCAGGCCATTCGCGCCGCCCACGATCGCGATATGGGCGTGCTTGCCCTGACCGGCGGCGAAGGTGATGGCGACTGTACTGCCCTGCTCGACGTGCACGACATAGAACTGCGTGTTCCCTCTCCGGTAGCACCGGAAGTGCACCAGGTACATTTACTGATACTGTTCTGCCTGTGCGACCTGATCGACAGTAGCCTGTTTGGCGGATTCGAGGAGTAATCCATGCAACCGAGCACCCATAAAAATCTTTCTAGAAAACGTTCCACCTCGCTGAAGCTGGCCCTCGCCGGCGGCCTGCTGGCCCTTGTGAGTGGCTGCGCCACTGTGCTGGACGCCACCCACGACGGTCCTATTCAGCCCGATCCGGGCGAGCGCAGCTTCGGCACCTATATTGATGACCAGCAGCTGGAAACCATCACCCGGGTAAATCTGCGCAAGGCGCACCCGGAGTTAAAAGAATCCAATATCGACGTCACCAGTTTTAATGGTGTAGTGCTGTTGACAGGTCAGGTATCCAGTAACGACTTGCGCGACCTCGCTGGGCGAACCGCGCAACAGGTACACTCGGTGCGCCAGGTGTACAACGAGATTCAGGTGCGCGGCACAACCTCCGTACTGGCTCGCACCAGCGATACCTGGCTGACCACCAAGGTTAAAAGTGTCCTGCTTACCGATAAAGAAATCGACAGCGGGCGCATCAAGGTGGTTACGGAAAACGGTGTTGTCTATCTGATGGGCCTGCTAACCCGACAGGAAGCCGAGAACGCAGCGGAGAAAACCCGTACCGTCGGTGGCGTACAGAAAGTGGTGAAAGCGGTGGAATATATCGACTGACTTTCCCAAGCAGAGAAAAGCCCGAAGCAGAGAAAAGAAAGTACCGAAAACAAAAAACGGAGGCATTGCCTCCGTTTTTTGTTTCTAACAAGCGAACCCGTTACGGGCGCTCGATCGCAATCGCCGTTGCTTCACCACCACCGATACACAGGCTCGCCACCCCCTTCTTCAGGTCGCGATTCTCCAGTGCCGCCAGCAGGGTAACAATTACCCTCGCACCACTGGCGCCGAGCGGGTGCCCCAGCGCGCAGGCACCACCGTTCACATTGACCTTGTCGCGAGACAGGTCCAGCTCTTTCATCGCAGCCATGGTGACCACGGCAAATGCTTCGTTAATCTCATAAAGGTCTACATCTGCCGCACTCCAGCCAGTTTTATCCAGCAGGTTTGCCATAGCCGAGACCGGTGCAGTGGTGAACCATTCTGGCGCGTGAGCAAACTGGCTCTGGCCACGCAGTATTGCCAGCACTTTTACTCCACGGGCTTTCGCCTCGCTCTCGCGCATCAACACCAGAGCTGCAGCACCGTCAGAAATGGAGCTGGCGTTGGCCGCGGTGACAGTACCATCTTTGCGGAAGGCCGCACGCAGCTGGGGGATCTTGTCCGGGCGCGCATTGCCCGGGCCTTCATCCACGGAGACCTCGTGATCACCTTTGCGGGTGCTCACGGTGACCGGAGAAATTTCGCGCCGAAAGGCGCCTGACTCAATCGCAGCATTGGCACGCGCCAGTGACTCGATAGCAAAGGCATCCTGCTCTTCCCGGGAGAAGCTGTACTTGTCCGCGGTGCACTCGGCGAAGTTACCCATCAACTGGCCGTCATAGGCATTTTCCAGACCATCGGTAAACATATGGTCCAGCACCTCACCGTGCCCGAGACGCATACCGCCACGGGCTTTCGGCAACAGGTAGGGCGCATTACTCATGCTCTCCATACCACCAGCCACAACCACTTTGGCATCGCCGGAAAGCAGCGCATCGCGGGCCATCATTACGGTTTTCATCCCCGAGCCACAGACCTTATTGACTGTGGTGGTCGGGGTACCCTCCGGAATACCCGCCCCCAAAGACGCCTGGCGAGCAGGCGCCTGCCCCAGGCCCGCGGGCAATACACATCCCATCAACACTTCGTCCACATCCGCTGCATCCACGCCGGCATCAGCGAGGGCACCACGAATCGCCACCGCGCCAAGCTCCGGGGCGCTGAGGCCGGACAAAGCCCCCTGCATTGCCCCCATTGGCGTACGGGAAATACCTACGATGACCACAGGGTCTTTTGTTTGCTCGCTCATGCTATTTTCACTCCATATTTTACGGAAACCGCCGCAAATGGCTGACCAGTATTGCGCCAAGTCCTGATTTGGTGGCGAATTATAACCCAGACACCCGATGAGATGACCATCCACCTTTCGTTGTATTGCTCATGGTAGTATCAGGCGCAATGGTGGAATAAACCGATACAGATCAATCGCACTGGCGGATCCGTCAATCGTGGTCCCCACCGGTCTCCTCACAACAATCTGGACCCTGGACTCTATGGAAATATCGACCATTGTCTGGCTGGTGATCATCGCCGCCCTGGTGTTTTACGTTATCGGCATCTACAACAAACTGGTTTCACTGAAACACCGCTACGAGAATGCTTTCGCTCAGATCGAAGTCCAGCTAAAACGCCGCTACGACCTGATTCCAAACCTTGTGGAATCCGCCCGGGGATACCTGAAGCACGAACGCGAGACCCTTGAAGCCGTCATTTCTGCACGCAACTCCGCCGTCGCGGGGCTGAAGGCAGCCGCCAATAACCCCGGCAGTGCGTCTGCTATGGCGGATCTGGGCAGTGCAGAGGGCCTGCTGAGCAACGCCCTTGGCCGGCTCAACGTCGTCATGGAAGCCTACCCGGACCTCAAAGCCAACCAGACGATTCAGCAGGTGATGGAAGAGCTCACCAGCACGGAAAATAAAGTCTCCTTTGCCCGCCAGGCGTTCAACGACGGCGTCACTACATACAACGTCTTCCGCCAGAGCTTCCCCCCGGTATTCTTCGCGGGCTTTTTTGGTCACCGCGAGAACGGCAAGCTGCTGGAGTTTGCGGATTCCGAAGCTTTCCAGGCTGCGCCCCGGGTAGAGTTCTAGTCAGAGGCGCGCACCACCAATGAATTTTTTCGAGTATCAGGATCGCGCCCGACGCAACAGCGCACTGCTGATCGCCCTGTTTGTGGCAGCCGTGTTCGGGCTGGTTGCGATTACCACACTGTTTGTAGCGTTTATCACCAGCTACTCCGACCTGAGTACCGCCGGTACAGGGTTCTCGCTGACATCAATGCTCGGCAGGCTGGGCTGGGACACCATTGCCGGCATCGCCATCACCATCGTCGCGATTATCGGCCTCGCGAGCCTGTTCCGGCTGCGGCAACTGGCCGATGGTGGGCGCGCGGTCGCCGAATCCCTTGGCGGGCGCAAGATCAATACTTCACCGCACAACCTTGCGGAGCAGCGCGCACTCAACGTGGTGGAGGAGATGGCGCTGGCGTCCGGTACGCCGGTGCCCGACGTGTATATCCTGGAAGACGAAGCGATCAACGCCTTCGCCGCAGGATATGCGCCCGGCGATGCAGTGATAGGACTGACGCGCGGCTGCATCGAACAGCTGAGCCGCGACGAACTTCAGGGCGTGGTAGCCCATGAATTCAGCCATATATTCAACGGGGATATGCGCCTCAATATTCGCATCATCGGATTGCTATATGGCATCCTGATTATCGGCCTGCTGGGCAGCTGGTTAGTACGCGGCAGCTACTGGGGAGGCAGCGGACGCAGCCGCGGACGCGCGGTTTTCTTCGGTATTGGCGCGGGACTCGCAGCCATCGGCTACATCGGAACGTTTTTTGGCAATCTGATCAAATCGGCAGTGAGTCGCCAGCGGGAATTCCTGGCTGATGCATCAGCAGTACAATTTACCCGCAGTCATCAGGGTATTGCCGACGCGCTGAAGAAAATCGCCGGGCACGACAGCGGCTCCCGACTACAGGCTGCAAATGCCAGCGAGTTCAGTCATATGTATTTTGCCAGTGGCCTGAAGAGTAGCTTTCTCGGCCTTTTCGCCACCCACCCGCCACTGCACGCTCGGATTCAACGCCTGGACCCTCTGTGGCCAGGCCAAGGCAACAGTCTCGTCGAAGGCAGCGAAATACGTTCAGGGGCCGCGACGGATACAGGATCAGCGCCGGTTTCGCATATGCACCCTGGAACCGGCACGGGCAATGCCGCGGGCACAGCATACAAAACGCGCCTGGACCAGGTGGTCGAGGTCGTCGACAACAATATCGCCACCCCTTCTTACCAGCAGCACGCTCTTGCCAGGTCATTGCTGGCGAACATTCCTCCACCGCTAAAGGCCGCGGCGCACGACCCATTTTCAGCGCGAGCGCTGGTGTATGGACTGCTGATGGCAGATACCGAGCGCGCCGATAAACAGGCGCACCGCGCAGCCCAGATCGCAATGCTTGAAAAAATTGCCCACCCGGCAGTGCTGCGAGAGTTTCAACGACTCGCCCCGGTGCTGAGCGAGACGCCAGTCACCTATCGCCTGCCGCTCATTGACCTGTGTATTCCTGCACTCAAAGCGCTGGCACCGCAACAATTCCAGGTGTTCAAGCGCAACGTCATCAAGCTGCTGCGCGCCGACGGCAAGATAGAGATCCGGGAGTGGGCCCTGTACCGGGTGTTGATGCACGGCCTCGAACCCAATCCTGACCAGCACCGCAAGCAGGGCGCCAGCACAGGCAAAGCAACGGCGGTCAGTGATGCGCAGCAATTTCTACTAGCCACAATGGCCCATGCGGACTGCGAGGACTACCTTACCGCGAAACGGGCCTTTGAGGCCGGCACCCGCATTCTCAGCCTGAAGGCCGCACCGCTTCCCGCACGCACGGATATCACCCTGCAACGACTGGATAAGGCCATTGCCATTGCGCGTGATACCAGGCCCCTGCAGAAGCCTCTGGTGCTCAAGGCCCTGGCGACAACACTGGCCCACGACGGTGTCATCGGCGGCGGTGAAGTTGAGCTGCTGCGGGCCATTGCAGACTGCCTGGATTGCCCAATGCCGCCGATCCCCGAAAGCCACCGTGCACTCTCACCGGAAACGGATACAGGCACATCCAGGGCAACAAGCACAGCCATCTGACCCGCAAACGCGGCCGCAATGTTCGTAAAACTAAAAAAGCCGGCACAACTGCCGGCTTTTTCGCAACACACTCTGAAATTCTGTCACTAATAGTGATGCTGATAGACCGGTCCGACCCCCATGGTCCAGATGATCACAGAGCAGATCATGATTGTGACCATCCCCACCAGCCCGATGGTCAGAACCGCACTCGCATACAGAAACGCACGCTCCTTACTCATATTCATCAGGATGGGGATACCCTCATAGAGCAGGTAAACAGAATAAATAGCCGCCAGCCCCATCACGGTCACCACCAGCCAAAGGTGGGGGTAAATCATTACAATGCCCGACAAAAGCACCGGTGTTGTGACGAATACAGCAAGCGCCGTGCCTTCGTAGTGACGGGTAGGCTCATCGCCCTCAACGCCGTAGGCCTTCGCCATCCAGTTTATAAACTCCCCGACCAGATAAATCCCGATCAGTAACGCCAGGTAGGTCACTATCGCCAAACTACCGGCACTCGCTGGCGTCAACTTCGACACGTGCCCGCCGAGTTCAAAGCCCACCTGAGTCACACCGATATAGCCGGCAATACAAGGGATCAGCGCCAGGATAGGCACATGGCTCAGAAAAACCTGCAGAAACGAGTGCTTGTCCGCGCGAATGGACTGCCACTCTTTGTCCGGATTGGTAAATATGCCAATGGTATGGCTGAGTAATTTCACTTGGGGTCCTCCTGTACACCGCTTGTTTGCAGTATCGGAAGGGCCGGGTCAATTCACCAATGAATAACAGGATTCTGGCGTCAATTTTTACGCCAGCAAATCAAACGCGCCAAAAAGGTAATGAAAAGAGCAACAACAGCGGGGGAGAAGAGCGAAGCGCCGGCCGCCAGCTCGTCACAGAGCTTTTGGCCAGCGTCGACGTTTGCACTATTTGACGACGCGCAAGGCCGGCTTCTTAGAGGGCTTTTTGAGGGTGGTTGGCGGTGTGGGCTCTGGCGGCTCCGGCGTCTCTTCCGGCTCAAACACCATGCCCTGGCCATTCTCCCGGGCATAAATCCCCACCACCGCGCCCACCGGCACCTGAATATCGGTAGGCACACCGCCAAAACGCGCATTGAAGCGGATTGCATAGTTGTCCATGGTGAGGCCCATCACCGCGGATTCCGACACATTCAGCACAATCTGACCATCTTCATTGACGTGCTGCTGCGGTACCAGCACGCCATTCAAGTGGGTATCCACCAGAAGATAGGGAGTGCACTTGTTGTCAGTGATCCACTCGTAAAACGCCCGCAACAGATACGGGCGGTTGGACGTCATCGACGGCTTATTCAATCAGCACCTCAGGCGCGCATTTCGCGTTCGTACTCGGTCAGGCTCTGCTGGAAGGCTTCGCGCTCAAACAGGCGATCCATATAGTCCAGCAGTGGCTTGGCCTGCTTGGTTTTCGGCAGGGCAATTTCCAGCTGGTCCAGACGCCACAGCAGTGGAGCCATGCAGCAATCTACCAGAGAGAACTCCTCGTTAAAGAAGTACGGCAGGTCGGTGAACATGGGGGCGATACCCACAAAGCTATCGCGCAGGTCTTTGCGCGCTGCAGCGACGTCTTTGCCACCAGCCAGAATCTTGTCTACCAGCGGACACCAGTCGCGCTCGATGCGGTGCATGATCTGGCGGCTCTGGGCGCGCGCAACCGGATACACAGGCAGCAGCGGCGGGTGCGGGAAGCGCTCGTCCAGATACTCCATCATGACCTTGGTTTCGAACAGCACCAGATCGCGGTCTACCAGGGTAGGCAGGGAGTTGTACGGGTTGAGGTCGGCGAGTTCCGCCGGCTTGTCATCGGGATCGACATCGATGATCTCTACGGAAACGCCTTTTTCCGCCAGTACGATACGTACACGGTGGCTGAAGTGACAACGACCGTCGGAAAAGAAGGTCATGGAGGAGCGCTTGTTGGTCGGCACACCCATTATGGAACTACCTCAATCTACTGGCCGGAACGATTCCGGACCAACTATTCAAAACAGAAAACGGGCGGCGGGCTGATACCGGAATACCGGCGGCCCACCACCCGGAAATATGACTGGCTCGCGCTTAGTGGTGCACGTCTTTCCAATATTCGCGGTTTAGCAACCAGGCGAAGATAAAGAACACCAGGATAAACGCCAGTACGTAGAAGCCAATACGCTTGCGTGTTTCCGCCATGGGCTCAGCTACGTACTCCATGAAATTGACCAGGTCATAGACTGCCTGATCATACTCCACATCAGTCATTGAGCCTTTCACTTTACCCACCGCCAGGCTGCCGCAATTGGCATCCATGATCGGATTGCCCATTTCATCGCGCACCACTTTACCGTGATCGCGCTTGGGGCCCGGGGCACATTCCGGCAGACCTTGCAGCTCCATCAGCACATGAGGCATACCCACGTTCGGGAACACCTTGTTGTTTACACCCAGTGGACGGCTGTCATCTTTGTAGAAGCTACGCAGGTAAGTGTACAGCCATTCTGGAGAGCGAGCCCGGGCTACCAGGGTCAGATCCGGCGGAGTGGCGCCAAACCACGCTTTGGAATCTTCCGGTTTCATGGAGATCTGCATCAGATCGCCAATTTTGTCGTCACCGAGTACCAGGTTCTGCACCATCAGCTCATTGGGAATGTCCAGATCCGTGGCCACGCGCTCCCAGCGGGAGAAGTTCGCACTGTGACAACCCATGCAGTAGTTCACGAAGTACTTGGCTCCGCGCTGCAGCGAGGGCTTGTCGGTCAGATCGGTCTTGATGTAATCCAGCTCGACTGAACTCGCTGCACCTACCGCCTTGATCGGAATAAAGGTCAGTAACAGCACCGAGATAATACCGGTCATCAACAGGATGAAGGACTTGCTACCCGACTGGGTGGTTACACGCTCTGGCTCAGGATGCACCTCGTCGCGATCGGTCAGCCACGGCAGTGCTGCGAAGAACACCGCAAATACCATGGTCATCACGAACACAAACAGGCTCGCTTTAAAGTTCACCACTGCCATCCACAGAAACATGAAGGCAAAAGCTCCACTCACAATCCAGGACGCCAGGCCCTTGCGGGTAGTCGGATTGGTCCAGATCGGCATGGTCACAAAGAACGCGAAGTAAAACAGGGTCGCTACCTGCGCCAGGAAGTTACGCCCCGGAGTCGGAGACTTCACACCCAGGTAGCCGAGGATGATGAAGATCGCCGCAAACACCATCAGCAGCACTTTCGGCAGCCAGCCCTTGTAGCGGATAGAGCGCACCGGGCTCTTATCCAGCCAGGGCAGCACGAAGAGAACCGCAATCGCCGCACCCATGGCCACCAGACCGAGGAACTTCGCCGTCAGCGGGCCGATATCAATGGTCACCGCACGCAGCACCGCATAGAACGGAGTGAAGTACCATACCGGCGCGATGTGCTCCGGAGTCTTCAGCGGGTTCGCTTCTTCAAAGTTGGCGTACTCAAGGAAGAAACCACCCATTTCAGGGAAGAAGAACACCACCACGCAGAAGGCGAACAGGAATACAGCGATACCGACCAGGTCGTGCACGGTGTAGTACGGGTGGAAGGCCACGCCGTCCAGGGGCTTACCGTTTTCGTCCTTGTGCTTTTTGATGTCGATGCCGTCGGGGTTATTGGAACCCACTTCGTGCAGCGCCAGGATGTGCAGTACAACCAGCAGCACCAGCACCAGCGGCAGCGCGATCACGTGCAGGGAGAAGAACCGCGTGAGGGTAATACCGGAAATCAGGTAGTCACCGCGAATCCACTGCACCAGATCTTCGCCCACCACGGGGATAGCTCCGAACAGGGATACGATTACCTGTGCACCCCAGTAAGACATCTGGCCCCAGGGCAGTACGTAACCCATAAAGGCTTCTGCCATCAACACCAGGTAGATACACATGCCGAAGATCCACACCAGCTCCCGCGGTGGCTTATAGGAGCCGTACATGAGTCCGCGGAACATATGCAGGTAGACCACCACGAAGAAGGCAGAGGCACCGGTGGAGTGCAGGTAGCGGATAATCCACCCCATATCCACATCGCGCATGATGTATTCCACAGAGGCGAAAGCGCCGTCTGCAGTAGGTGAGTAGCTCATGACCAGCCAGATACCGGTCAGCAGCTGGTTCACCAGAACCAGCATGGAGAGCACACCAAAGAAGTACCACAAATTGAAATTCTTGGGCGCGTAGTATTTACCCATATGGGTATCCCACGCGCGATAGATCGGCAGTCGCTGGTCGACCCAATCCCCCAGTGCGGTTAGCCAGTTCATGCGCTGCCCTCCTGATCCACGCCGATTACGATTACGTCATCCCCTTCGTAGGAATAGGGAGGTACTTCCAGGTTGTACGGCGCGGGTACACCGGTATAAACGCGGCCGGCCAGATCGTATTTGGAACCGTGACAGGCACAGAAGAAGCCGCCCTGCCACTGATCACCGCCGAGGTCGGCGGTGCCCACTTCCGGGCGATACATGGGCGCGCAGCCGAGGTGGGTACACAGACCGACAAGCACCAGAACCTGCGGCTTGATCGCACGGTTTTCCGGGTTCACGTAGGAGGGCTGAGTAGATTCTTCAGAATTGGGATCACGCAGATACGGATCCACCTTGGCGAGGTTGTCCAGCACTTCCTGGGTGCGGCGAACCACATATACCGGCTTGCCACGCCACTCGACGGTGACCATCTGGCCCGGCTCCAGCTTGCCAATGTTGTATTTTACTGGCGCACCCGCGGCTTTCGCTTTGGCACTCGGATTCCAGGAGGCGACAAAAGGTACAGCGACTCCCACTGCCCCGGCACCACCTACAACGGAGGTAGCGGCGGTCAGGAATCGACGACGCCCCACATTTACACCGTCATCACTCATGACGTAGATCTCCCATCACAGCGCCCCGTAACTTACCTGAACGTAAGCCCGAGACTGACTGGCCCAAACCCAAAATTCCGGAAAACCTCTGTCAAGAATCCAAGAGCCACCCAATGCGGTAAATCAGGGTTACCCGCAATCCGGTAGCAACGGTGCAACCTCAGTGGCCAAAAACCAGAGAGAACAGAGCACCCGCGCAACAACAGAAGAACCCTATTGCCGCGAAATCAGAGACTTAAACAGAAACTCCCCTACAACTGGCCCGCCCGCCTAGCCATAGAACAAAATGGCCAAACCCCATATGCAAGCGGATAGAAATTCGCGCAATGTTAAAGAAAATGCCAAATCTATACAAGGCGAATGCCGGCGCGAACGTCGGCAATCTCGCCGCGAACTGGCGGGATTTTAAACAGGTCACAAAACGCGCACCTGTGAGCAAGCTCGATACAATCAAAGCCACAGGCAAAAAAAAGCCCGGCATTTGCCGGGCCATAAAAAAGAGAATTCTCGCTTAACGCTTGGAGAATTGCGGCTTCTTACGCGCTTTGCGCAGACCGACTTTCTTACGCTCAACTGCACGAGCGTCGCGAGTTACGTAACCAGCTGCACGCAGCGGCTGACGCAGAGACTCGTCGTACTGCATCAGAGCGCGGGTCAGGCCGTGACGGATAGCACCCGCCTGACCGAAGGAACCGCCGCCCTTCACAGTTACGTTGATATCGAATTTTTCGACCATGTCGACCATTTCCAGCGGCTGACGCACGATCATGCGCGCCACTTCGCGGCCGAAGTATTCGTCCAGGGAACGACCGTTTACGTTGATTTTACCTTCACCCTGCGCGATGAAAACGCGAGCGGTAGAGGTCTTGCGGCGGCCAGTACCGTAGTATTGAGTTGTTGCCATGAGAATGATTCCGTTTAGATCGACAGTTCAATCGGCTGCTGGGCCGCATGAGGATGTTCGCTACCCTTGTACACCTTCAATTTCTTGAACATGGCGCGACCCAGAGGGCCTTTCGGGAGCATGCCTTTCACAGCACTTTGGATAGTGCGCTCAGGCGCCTTGTCGATCAGCTTCTCAAAGCTGATGGATTTAAGACCACCAGGGTAGCCGGAGTGGCTGTGGTAGATCTTCGCTTTGGCCTTATTGCCGGTCACGCGGACCTTTTCGGCGTTGATTACTACAATGTAATCACCGGTGTCCACGTGGGGCGTATATTCAGGCTTGTGCTTGCCGCGCAGGCGGTGAGCGATCTCGGCGGAAATACGGCCGAGAGTCTTGTCCGCAGCGTCAACAATGAACCAGTCGCGAGTAACCGCTTCCGGCTTGGCACTGTAAGTCTTCATGTTATAAAACACCTGTATATGGCTCCCGAAATGGGGGCCGTCCCACGAAAAGAGCGCGAATACTACATAAGCGCCAAGGGCTTTTCAAGCACAAAATTGAGCAACTTGTGAACAGCCCGTTCCGGCCGTTCAGGCCTCAATCCACCCGGTGCTGCCGCGCCAGATACTCCCGGGACTGCATCTCCTGCAGGCGGCTGACGGTGCGCTCAAACTCGAAGCGCAGGTGACGACCACCGTACAGGGACTCCACCGGTTCCTCCGCAGAGATCACCAGATTGACGCAGCGGTCATAGAACTCGTCAATCAGATTGATAAAGCGGCGGGCCTGGCTCTCGGTGCGTTCGTCAAAACGCGGCACATTGGCCAGCAGTACCGTGTGGAATTCCCGCGCCAGCTCGATGTAATCGTTCTGGGACCGGGGGCCGTCGCAGAGCTCGGAAAATTCAAACCAGGCCACGTCGTCCGCCACTCTGGTAGCAACGATCGGCCGCCCCTCGATATCCAGGGCAATCTTCTCACGCACCTCTGCCCCCTCCACCATCAGGCTATTAAAGGAACGCTCAAGACTGGCATCGGCCTCCGCATCGAGAGGGTGGTGGTAAAGCTCGGCCATTTCCAGGGCGCGCAGGCGGTAGTCGACCCCATTATCCACATTGACCACCTTGGTATGGGCCAGCAGGAGATCGATGGCCGGCAGGAAGCGGGCGCGCTGCAGCCCATCCTTATATAGGCCCTCGGGAACAATGTTGGATGTGGCCACCAGGGTGACACCCCGCGCGAACAGCGACTCCAGCAGATTGGCGAGGATCATCGCGTCGGTGATATCGGAGACGAAGAACTCGTCAAAGCAGAGAACCCGGGCGCGCTCGGCGATGCGATCGGCCACCTTCTCCAGGGGATTCTTCTCCCCCGCCAGACTTTTCAGCTGGCGGTGCACTTCGCGCATAAAGCGGTGAAAGTGGGTGCGCTGCTTGCGCTCGAACGGCAGCGCCTCATAAAAGGCATCCATCAGGTAGGTCTTGCCGCGCCCGACCCCGCCCCAGAAATACAATCCTTTCTCCGGGGTATCCTCTTTTTTCCACAGGCGCCGCAAGCCGCCGAACAAACCGCCGCGCCCCTGAGCGGTAATCAGTCGCCCATATAGATCCTGCAACTCTTCCACCGCTGCACGCTGCGCCGGATCTTCCACAAAATCCGGGCGCTGCAGATCCCGCTCGTAGCGCTGCATGGGTGACATAGGCATCGATGCCGAAATTGAGCCAGTCTGGTTCTGATCCGTGACCATCTAATAGGAACCGTTCATTAAATTCATGGCGACACTGCCGGGCAGGCGTTGAGGGATTGGCCATCGGCCGAATGGCGCGCACTTTACCAAATCCGAAACGGGTTGGCACAAAACCAGTGAACCATGCGGCAAGCCGGGCACAGCGTTTACAGAGGAATTGCGTATAATAGGGTCACCACCACGGATGGGCTGGTGCCACTTTTACTTTGAGGAGAATGTATCGTGCACTCAACTTCGGTTTTGATTCTGGTAGGCATTGTTGGCCTGGCCATCGGCGCCCTGCTCGCCTTTCTCGCCACCCGCAGCCGCCAAGGCGTTGACCGCACCCAGGAGCTGGAACTGCGCCTGAAAGAAGCCAACAGTAAACTTGAAGACTTCCAACAAGAGGTCAACGAACATTTCGACCAGACATCGCAACTGGTGAACAACCTCACCCAGAGCTATCGGGAAGTACACGAATACCTGGCCAACAGCGCCATGCGCCTGTCCAGCCAGGATATCGGCCGCCAGATGCTGGAAGCCGGAAGCGGTCAGCTGAGCGACAACGATGAAAACCTGAGCGTACTGCCTCCCCGCGACTGGGCACCCAAGGAGCCCGGTGCCAAAGGCACTCTGTCCGAAGAATTTGGACTGGAAAAAGAAGCGCAAGCCCCTGCCCCCGCACCAACGTCGGAAACCGCGGTTAACCGCTGACTCCCTCTGCCAAGGGCAGGCACAAAAAAGGCGGGGCTATCACCCCGCCTTTTTTGTGGCAAATGCCTTACGGTGGCAAGCCGGAGATGTAACCCGGCCCGCCCTTATCCCCTGATCACAGGCTCTGGTAGTAGTCCATCAGGATCTGGGCCACTTCCGGACGGGAAAATTCCGGAGGCGGTGCAATACCGTTACCCAGCATCTCGCGCACCTTGGTACCAGACAGCAGGATGAAATCATCCTTGGTGTGATCCGGCACATCACGCATCATCACTACGCGGTTCAGTTTCTTGGAGTAGGCGGTGTGATCCGCGCGGAAAATCTGAATCTCCAGCGCACCTTCCGGAACCTTCTCGTCGAAAATAGTCTGTGCATCGAAAGCACCGTAGTAGTCGCCCACACCGGCGTGGTCGCGACCAACGATCAGGTGGCTACAGCCACAATTCTGACGGAATACCGCGTGCAGCACCGCTTCGCGCGGGCCGGCGTACAGCATGTCGAATCCGTAACCGGTCACCATCACGGTGTTCTTGGGGAAATACTCCTCCACCATTTTGCGGATGGATGCATCACGCACGTGGGCGGGAATATCACCGGGCTTCAGCTTGCCCAGCAGCATGTGGATAAGTACACCGTCGGCATCCACCGCTTCCAGGGCCATTTTGCACAGCTCTTCGTGGGCGCGGTGCATGGGGTTGCGGGTCTGGAAGGCCACAACCTTGCTCCAGCCATGCTCCACAAACTCGTTGCGGATCTCGACCGCGGTGCGGAAAGTATCCGGGAAGTCCGCCTGAAAATAGCTGAAGTTCAGTACTTCGATAGAGCCGGAGATCAACTGGCGGCCAGCCGCCTTGAAAGTGGCCACACCCGGGTGGGCATCGTCCAGTGTGCCAAATACGTGTTCAGCAATAGTGTTGACCTGCTCGTCGGAAACGGTCTCGATGGCATCGACGTCCATCACTGCCAGTACCGGATTACCTTCGACATTGGGGTCGCGCAGGGCAATACGCTTGGCACCGGCGATCGCGGAAGTGTCTTCCACCATATTCACAACCGGGACCGGCCAGAACAGACCGTCTACGGTGCGCAGGGTTTCCGCAACACTCAGGGTATCCGCCAGGTTCATGTAGCCGTGCAGCGGGTTGAAATAACCGGCACCCAGCATTACAGCGTTGGCCGCAGCAGCAGAGCTCACCACGATGGACGGCAGGGATTCCGCTTCGTGGGCCAGCTGATGGTGGCGCTCACTGTCGTAAACAAAGCGGGGTTGCAGCTCGACACTGCCGTGTGGACGAACCAGGGACATAGACACTCCTGCGGTAGTTCTTTTAATGAGGATTCTGAGGAAAATTTTAAGCGCCACATTATACGGATAACCCGCCATACACCAAGCATCGGGCGTGACCGGGGTTAGATCATCTGGTGAGGACACAAGAACCGAAAGACGTATAATGACCTCAAACCAAGGAGCCTCTGGTGTCATTACAACGATTTCTGCAAGACTGGGCCATCCCCGCCGCGATCGGCTTGGCGATGGCGGCAGCGCTACTTTTCCTGTTCCCCCACCTGCGCGAAAACGCGGGAACTGACACCCCTCAAGTAATCACCGCCCCAGACTCCTATGCCAGTGCAGTCAATCTTGCCGGGCCCGCGGTGGTAAACGTATTCAGCAAGCGGGCTCTGCGTAACCACCCGCTGGCCAGCCACCCCCTGTTCCCCTACTACCTGAACAAAATGACCCCACTGCAACGAGAGCGCATGCAGCAGAACCTGGGTTCTGGCGTTATCGTTGACGATACCGGGTACGTCCTTACCAACTTTCACGTCATTTCCGGCGCAGAGCAAATTGCCGTAGTACTGGCGGACGGCCGTGAAGCCCGCGCACAACTGGTGGGATCAGACGCAGACTTTGACCTGGCGGTCCTGAAGATCGACCTTCCCAGCCTTACCGCAATTGAAGTTGGCGACCCGGATAGAGCGCAGGTCGGCGACGTGGTGCTGGCCATTGGCAACCCGTTTGGGGTGGGACAGACGGTAACTCAGGGCATTATCAGTGCTACCGGCAGGGACGTGGGCAACACCGGCGTAGGTGGCTACCTGCAAAACTTCCTGCAGACCGATGCGGCGATCAATCCCGGCAACTCCGGCGGCGCGCTGGTGGACTCCCGGGGTCGACTGCTCGGTATCAACACCACGTCGGTATTGAACCAAACCGGATTGAATCAGAGCGGTACCAGTGGTGGCATCAGTTTCGCGATTCCCGCCACCATCGCCCTCAAGGTCATGCAGGATCTTATCGAGTTTGGCCGGGTGGTGCCCGGCTGGCTGGGAATTGAGGCACAGAACCTGAACCCCCTGCTGGCACGCTCATTCAACCTGGCATCCACGGATGGCGTCATCGTCACCGCCATTTACAAAGAAGGGCCGGCGCATCAGGCAGGGCTCAAGCCGGGCGATGTAATCACCCACATCAATGCCACCCCGATCAATGACGGCAAACACGGCAATGCGGCGATGGCCACCCTGCGCCCGGGTGAAGTGGTGACCATTACCTATATTCGCGACGGTGAAACGCTCGCCACACGTGCAACCGTCTCGGAGAGGCCACAGGCAGAGCGCAACCAGACACAGGGTGAAGGGTGACGATTCAATTGCAGAGTGACCGCCCCACTAGTTCGGAGGGAAACGTGACCACGATATTCAAAGCTCTGGGCCTGAAAGCGCTGCTGGTAGTGACACTGTTCAACCACAACGCTGCTGCCGATGACCGCGACACACTAAACAATTTGCTGAACCAGTTTCTCGCTGGTGCTGCCGACGATATTCGCGTGCACCAGCGTTTCTGGGCCGACGACCTGATCTACACCAGCTCGTCAGGCCAGCGCTTTGGCAAATCCGCGATTGTCGAAGGAATGGAAAAGGCGGAAGAAAAAGAAGAGACGAAAGAGGCTTCTGCTCCAATGCGCTATCGCGCGGAAGAGACCGATATCCGCGTGCTCGGCGATACCGCGATCGTTGCCTTCCGGCTGATTGCAGAGCCGGCGCCGGACAGCGACAAGCCGGCGGAGAAGATGGAATTTTTTAACACCGGCACCTTCGTCAAACGCGATAACGAATGGCGAGCACTGGCCTGGCAGGCCACGAAAATCCCATCCGCAGCGCCCGCCAACCCTTAATCAATTCAAGCGAATCCGTTCGCGCCGGCCAACCCGCGCGAATCAGTCCGCGTCTGGCCGCACCCGGTATTCTGCGGAGCGGGCGTGGGCATCCAGGCCCTCCCCTTTTGCCAGGGTAGCCGCTACTCGCCCCAGGGTATCGGCACCTTCCGGCGAACAGAAAATAATCGAGCTGCGCTTCTGGAAATCGTAGACCCCAAGCGGGGAAGAGAAGCGCGCAGTACCGCTGGTAGGCAGCACGTGATTCGGTCCCGCGCAGTAGTCACCCAGCGCTTCCGCGGTATAGCGACCAAGGAAGATGGCACCGGCGTGGCGGATCTGCGGCAGATACTGCTCCGGGTTATCCACAGAGACTTCCAGGTGCTCCGGGGCAATCTGGTTGGACACTGCGATCGCTTCGGCAATATCGCTGACCAGAATCAAGGCACCGCGGTCGGCGATTGAACGACTGGCAATGGCTTCCCGGGGCAGGTCCGCAAGCAGCTTCTGCAGTGACGCTTCCACCGCATCGAGAAACGCTGCATCCGGGCTCAACAGGATCGACTGGGCCTGTTCGTCGTGCTCCGCCTGGGAAAGCAGATCCATGGCAATCCAGTCCGGATCGGTTTTGCCGTCGCAGATCACCAGAATCTCCGAGGGCCCGGCAATCATATCGATCGCCACCTGACCGAACACCGCGCGCTTGGCGGAAGCCACGAAGATATTTCCCGGGCCAACAATCTTGTCGACGCGGGCGATGGTCTCGGTTCCGTAGGCAAGGGCTGCCACAGCCTGGGCGCCACCAATGGTGAAGACTTTATCCACACCGGCAATAGCGGCTGCCGCCAACACCAGATCGCTGAGCTGGTTGTCCGGCGCCGGTACCACCATCAGCACCTCATCCACGCCGGCAACCCGCGCGGGAATGGCGTTCATCAGAACCGAGGAGGGATAGCTGGCCTTGCCGCCAGGCACGTAGATACCCACGCGCTCCATGGCGGTAATCTGCTGGCCCAGCACGGTGCCATCGGCTTCCTGATACTGCCAGGAAGATTGCAGCTGGTGCTCGTGATAGGCGCGCACACGCTCGGCGGCCGCTTCCAGGGCCGCGCGCTTGTCCGCAGGAATTCGCTCCAGCGCCGCCTGCAGATCTTCTGCCTGCAGGCAGAAACCCTGCGTCTGCTGCAACTGACGGCGGTCAAAGCGATTGGTGTATTCAATTACCGCCGCGTCACCACGGGATTTCACATCCCGAAGAATTTCCGCCACCGTCGCTTCGACCTTGGTGTCCGCGACGGACTCCCACGCCAACAGCGCGTCGAGCTGGCTTGAGAACTCTGAATTGCCGGCATCCAGCCGACGTACGGAAAAATCACTCATGGAATTTACCCGGCACTCCGTGCATGCACCGCTTCGGCCAACTGTTGGATCAGAGCATTGATCGGGCCGTATTTCATTTTCATGGACGCCTTGTTGACGATCAGGCGGCTGCTGATATCGGCGATCTGATCCCGCGCTTCAAGGCCATTGGCCTTCAGGGTGTTGCCGGTATCCACGATATCCACAATCTCATCCGCCAGATCCATCAGTGGCGCCAACTCCATCGCGCCGTACAGTTTGATGATGTCGGCCTGGCGACCCTGGGCAGCGTAATAGCGCTTGGCAGACTGCACAAACTTGGTCGCCACCTTGATACGGCCGCTGGGCAGCGGCGCGCCCTTGATGCCAGCCGTCATCAGGCGACAGCGGGCAATGTTCAGATCCAGGGGCTCGTAGAGATTGCTGTCGTCGTGTTCCAGCAGGTTGTCCTTGCCGGCCACGCCCATATCGGCAGCGCCATGCTGCACATAGGTCGGCACATCCGATCCGCGCAGGATCAGCAGGCGCACATTTTCCTGGTTGGTGGGGAAAATCAGCTTGCGGCTCTTGGCGATATCTTCCGCCGGCTCCAGGCCTGCGGCCGCCAGTAACGGCAGGGTTTCCTTGAGAATTCGTCCCTTGGTCAGGGCAATAGTGATCTGCATAGCGTTTATGATTGTGTGATTCGCCCGGTCTCCGCGGGCCAAAATGTATGGGCAATACCCCCAAAATCCCCGGGGAGCTTATCGACTCTTGTCGAGCCATGCCAATACATAACTAGAATAGCGCTAGAAGGAAACGGGCGACCGCCCGCTTCCGCTATTTGAACAAAGAGAAAAAAGAGGCGATCAGCCGGGTACGCGGCGAATATTCGCACCCAGTTGTTGCAGCTTCTCCTCAATACATTCGTAACCGCGGTCGATATGGTAGATGCGATCCACGATGGTAGTGCCTTCGGCCACCATGCCCGCAATCACCAGGCCGGCGGATGCGCGCAGGTCAGAAGCCATCACCGGTGCACCTTTCAACCTCTCCACACCGGTCACGATTGCAGTATTCCCCTCTAGCACGATGTTCGCACCCATACGGTTGAGCTCGTGCACCTGAATCAGGCGATTCTCGAAGATGGTTTCCACCACGGTACCGGTGCCCTCAGACACCGCGTTCATGGTGGTAAATTGTGACTGCATATCGGTGGGGAACGCCGGGTACGGCGCAGTGCGGAAGCTCACCGCCTTGGGGCGATTGCCCTTCATATCCAGTTCAATCCAGTCATCACCAACACTCAGGTGCGCACCCGCCTCTTCAAACTTCACCAGCACCGCATCAAGAATATCCGCGCGGGTGTGGGTCAGGCGCACTTTACCGCGGGCAGCAGCCGCGGCCGCGAGAAATGTGCCCGTTTCGATGCGATCCGGCATCACGGAATAAGTACACGGGTGCAGGCGCGAAACCCCCTGCACGCGAATGGTGTCCGTGCCGGCGCCTTCAATCTCGGCCCCCATGGCGATCAGGAAGTCCGCCAGGTCGACAATTTCCGGTTCGCGCGCGGCGTTGTGCAGAACCGTAGCGCCCTCTGCGAGCACCGCCGCCATCAGCAGGTTTTCGGTACCGCCAACGGTGACCTTTTCCATCACGATATCGGCGCCCTTCAGGCGGCCATTACTGCGTGCGCGAATAAATCCTTCGTCGATGGTGATCTCGGCGCCCATCGCCTCCAGCCCTTTCAGGTGGATATCCACCGGACGGCTACCGATGGCACAGCCACCAGGGAAGGACACATTGGCAACGCCGTGGCGCGCCAGCAGTGGGCCGAGCACCAGGATCGACGCGCGCATGGTTTTCACCAGCTCGTAGGGCGCGGTCAGCTCGTTCACCGAGCGCGGATCAATTTCCACACCCAATTTTTCGTCAATTGTGATTTCGGTTCCCATGCACCGCAACAGGGTGATCATGGTAGTGATATCGTTGAGGTGCGGCAGGTTGTGGATCTGCACAGGGCCGTCCGCCAACAGCGCCGCCGCCAGAATCGGCAGTGCGGAATTCTTGGCTCCGGAAATTTTCAGGGTTCCGGAAATGGGGCTGCCCCCTTCGATAATCAGTTTATCCATTCGGTCTGGTTTCCAAGCGGTACAAAAATCTCGACCACCACAGCGTAGTACTGCAGAGCAAGGCTGGGCGTTACTGGCCGACTTCTTCCGGAGTCAGGGTTTTCATCTGCACCGCGTGCAGGGTGCCATCGGCAATTTTGTCGGATAGCGCGCCGTACACCAGCTGCTGCTTCTTCAGGCGGCTGAGACCGTTGAACGCATCGCTGATAACGGTGAGCTGCAGGTGACTGCCTTCGAAGGCCACTTCAACCTGACTTCCAGGAATTTGCCCTTCAATCAGGGACTTGATCTGATCTGGTTGCATAGGTAGGACTACTTATCGGCTAAAAAAGAGCGCGCAAGTGTACTGGAATCGCCACCGCTGCGCAGCCGCATCACCGTCGCTGCGCACCGGCGCACAAATTTTCGTTCGAATCTCTCATGCCGATCAATTGCCGGCAACTTTGTCCGCCGCAGACCAGCCAGCGATCACTTTGTCGATATCGCCATTATTAGCCTGCATGGCCTGAGAAAATTGTCCGCGGAAGGTTTTGCCCAGATTAACACCGTTCAGGATCACGTTGATCAGTTTCCACTGACCACTGCGATTGCGCACCAGAGTGTAGGAAACTTTGGTCAAACCTTCCTTACTACGCACTTCCTGCAATACGTTGACGCGATTCCCGCTCGGGGCGGAGCCGGGATTGATTACTTTGACATCCAGATTGCCAAAGGTCGCCACGCCGCGGGCAAAGGTTGCCACCAGGTCGCGCCGGAAAGTACTGGCAAACTTCGCTCGCTGCGCTGGCGTCGCCTGCTTGGCATGCCCCCCCATCACACCGCGCGCGATAAAATTGAAATCCACTACGGGCTCAAGCACGCGATCGACAGCGGAGTAGTAACGCTGAGGATTTGAATTCAGGTTCTTGCCTTCCGTGCGGATTACGTTCAGCAACTGCCCGGAAACCCCCTCAATGAGCGAATAGGGGTTTTGCGCTGCTGAAGCAAGCGGAGCCAGCACGCAAAGCATTACGGCTGCCATCCACAACCCGAGCTTGCGCGCCACTTGGACTGCCGCAGAGCCCCGGGTTTGCCCGGCACTATAAATTGAGGTGAAACTAGAGGTGAGTGCGCTCACAGATTATCTCCCATTGGCAATTCGTCCCTTGGATACCCACAGTGTCAAAAAGTGTCGTGAGTCGCCGAAAAAATCATGCTGGCGGTTGCGGAAAGGACAACGGTCACTTCGCCCGGCCTCCACAGCTGACAATAGCGGCGGCAAACTATACCATGGCGGCCCTCCGGACAAGCGGCATTGGATCACTTTGCCTCGAGGCGCCGTTTTTTGGACCAATATAGATAGGTTAGCACCTCTATCCTCCTTGCAAGTGGCTGCACGCGAGCCAAAGCTGCGGAGTAAAAGCGAGACATACGATGGGTAAAGATCTGATTATCCAGGCCGGACGCCGCACCATCTCCATGGAAACTGCCGCAGTGGCGGCACTGGAATCCCGTATCGGCGATGATTTTCACAGGGCTTGCGAGCTGATCCTCGCCTGCCCTGGGCGCGTGATTGTGTCCGGCATGGGCAAGTCCGGCCATATTGGCCGCAAGATCGCAGCTACTTTGGCCAGCACAGGCACACCGAGCTTCTTCGTTCACCCCGGAGAGGCCAGTCACGGCGATCTCGGCATGATTACCCGCCAGGACCTGGTAATCGCCATCTCCAACTCGGGCTCCTCTGCGGAAGTTCTGACCCTGCTGCCGCTGCTGAAAAGGCTGGGTATTCCGCTAGTCAGCATGACCGGTAAGCCGGACTCCCCTCTGGCCCAGTCCGCCGACGTCAATCTGGATATTGCGGTGGATACCGAGGCCTGCCCGCTAAACCTGGCACCTACTTCATCGACCACCGTTACCCTGGTCATGGGGGATGCTCTCGCGGTCGCCCTGCTGGAAGCCCGCGGCTTTACCGCGGAAGATTTCGCCTTCTCGCACCCGGGGGGCGCCCTCGGCCGCCAATTACTGCTCAAGGTCGAAGACGTAATGCACGCCGGCGAAGAATTGCCGCAGGTATCGCCGGCAACACCACTGTCGAAGGCACTCCTTGAAATGACCAGCAAGGGCTTCGGCATGACCACTGTGGTCGACGGCAGCGGACACCTGCTCGGCGTGTTTACCGACGGCGACCTGCGCCGGGTGATCGACCAGAAGCTGGAGATGGATACCGCCACAATGGAGCAGGTGATGAGCCGCCGCCCGAAAACAGTTAGCGCGCACACTCTGGCCGCAGAAGCCCTGCGCATTATGGAAGACAACAAAATCACCGCACTGGTTGTGGAAGACCCCGAGCACCACCCGATAGGTCTGCTGCATATGCACGACATACTGCGGGCCGGCGTCATCTGAGCACAACCGCCCGCGCCGTAACCAGGACCACACAACCTAAAGGAACACCACGTGAGTCATTCACACGCCAGCGAGCAACAGATTCGGGAAAAGCTGAGCAAAGTACGTCACCTGATTCTCGACGTGGACGGAGTGCTCACCGATGGCCGCCTGTACTTCGACAACCAGGGCAACGAGCAGAAAACCTTCCACACCCTGGACGGCCACGGTATTAAAATGCTGCAGCAGTCTGGCGTCGCGGTTGCTATCATCACCGGCCGGCGCAGCGCCCTGGTTGAAAAACGTGCGCACGACCTGGGTATCACCCGCCTGATTCAGGGCCGTGAAGACAAATACAGCGCCTTTCTCGAGCTTTTCGCGGGCGAGCCATACGATCTGGAACACATCGCCTATGTCGGCGACGACTATCCTGATCTGCAACTGATGACCCGCGTGGGCTGCCCGATCGCGGTTCCCAACGCGGCTTCACCGGTACAGGAACGCGCCCTGTTCACCACCGAACGCAGCGGCGGCCTGGGCGCGGTGCGAGAGGTTTGCGATCGCATTATGCGTGCCCAGGGAACCTTCGACGCAGCGCTGGCTCCTTATATAGCGCAGTAATTGAATTGCGTTAAAACCTGACACAGGAAAAAGGAAGAAATATCGGATGCGCACCTGGCTTCCCCTGGTGATCGTAGTTGCACTGATCTCCCTCGGGCTATGGTTCACCGAAAGTCCGCCCGAACAACTGCTGGGCAAGCGCCCAACTCAGCAAGAGTACAACCGCGCTGCCGATCTGATCATTCGCGATGCGCGCACACGGCATTACGGGGTCGAGGGCGACCTGGCCTACGAAGTAGACGCCAAACGTATTACTTTTTTCCAGTTTGCCCGCCGCGACCGAGCTGACCTTACCGAGCCGCGGATGATGTTTTACCAGGGCGATGACACCAAGTGGCGCACGGAGTCCCGTACCGGCGTGGCTTATGACAACGGGCAAAAGGTGGTTCTGGAGGGCGATGTCTCGGTTATGGAGCTGCCCCAACCCGGCATTACGCTGCGCACGCCGAAAATTGTCATCAAACCCCGCGAGGAATTCGCCGAAACGGACAAAGTTGTTACCATCACCGATGGCCTCAACCTCACCACCGGCAAGGGCCTGCGCGCCGATCTAAAAAAAGACAAGGTAGAAATACTGTCCGATGTGGAAAGCCGCTATGAACTTCGCTGACTTACGCCGCCGCCTGACCACTTTGGCACTGGCACTCGCCTGCGCACTGCCCGGCATCCAGGCCGTCGCCTTGCCCGACGACCGCCAGCAGCCGGTCAAGGTTTCTGCAGACAACCTGGAAGCGAACCGCAGCAAGAACCTGTCGGTCTACAGCGGCAATGTTGTAATCAGCCAGGGCTCCCTGCAGATTCGTGCCGACCGGGTTGAAGTGCACGGCAACAGCAAGGGAGAGATCAACAAGGTCATCGCCACCGGCACGCCAGCGCACTTCCAGCAACAGGTCGAAGAAAGCACCACGCCGGTCAAGGCCCGCGCTGCGCGCATCGAATTCCTGGTGGCCAATGACGCCCTGCAACTTACCGGAGAGGCGTTTGTCGACCGCGACGGCAACACCCTGACCGCCGAACGCATCGATTACGACCTGAACAGTGAGCAGATGAAGGCCCGCGGCCAGTCAGAGAAAAAGCGCGTGGAAATGATCTGGAAGCCCGAAGGGCAGTCCGGGGACACCGACGGACAGTAATGAGACTTTAGCGAGTAACGGCATTGAGCCATTACCGCCAACGCAACACGCAGATTTATTGAGTGCGGCCAGGTGCCGCCCCAGCCGGAATTGAATAATGCCAACGCTCAAGGCGCTCCATCTCGCCAAGCAGTACAAAAAGCGCAAAGTCGTTCAGGATGTCTCCGTGAGCGTATCCAGCGGCCAGGTCGTCGGCCTGCTGGGACCCAACGGCGCGGGTAAAACCACCTGCTTCTATATGATCGCCGGTCTGGTGCAGGCGGATGCTGGCCAGGTATTGATCGACGATGAAGATATCACCGGCCTGTCCATGCATGGCCGCGCGCGCAAAGGCATTGGTTACCTGCCCCAGGAAGCCTCCGTTTTCCGCCGCCTCTCGGTGCAGGACAATATCCTCGCGATCCTGCAGACTCGCAAAGACCTGAACAATGCCCAGCGCAAGGAGCAGCTGGAAGCCCTCCTGGAAGAGTTCCACATCACCCATATCCGCGAAAGCCTGGGTATGGCCCTATCAGGTGGTGAGCGGCGGCGAGTGGAGATTGCCCGCGCCCTGGCAACCAACCCCGCATTCGTATTGCTGGACGAGCCATTCGCCGGTGTCGATCCCATTTCCGTCAACGATATCAAGCAGATCATCCGCCACTTGAAAGACCGCGGAATCGGCGTTCTGATCACCGACCACAACGTTCGCGAGACCCTGGACATCTGTGAGACCGCGTTTATCGTCAGCGAAGGCCACATTATCGCCTCTGGCGACCCCCGCGACGTGGCCGAAAACAAACAGGTGAAAGACGTCTACTTAGGACACGAGTTCACCATCTAGTTCACAGAGGGAAAGACCTCCCTATTTCACGCCAACTCGAAGACATTGGTCACAGGATTTAAGCTGTGACCAAATGCCATCATTTTTTCGGCACACTTATTGCTTAACCGCCCTCTTGTCTTCCGCCCCGCCCCGGGGTAGTCTGCATGAAATGAGCTTTACCCCGCCGCCGGAAACATAAAATTCTCCGCAGCGGATTCACGCCAGATTTTTCTGCCGGCACACCCCTATGAAGCAGTCACTCCAGTTAAAACTCGGCACTCAGCTGACAATGACGCCACAGCTGCAACAGGCCATCCGCCTGCTGCAGCTGTCGACGCTGGACCTGCAACAGGAAATTCAATCCGCCCTGGACAGCAACCCGCTGCTGGAGTCGGACTTCGACGAGCACGCCGGAGAATCACTCCAGGACCAGAACACTCCCGCAGAGCGCAAGGAAGAAGCCTCTGAGCGAGCCGCGGAAACCCAGGCCGAGTCCTCCGCAGACGGCGACTGGACCAACGATATTCCAGATGACCTGCCGGTAGATACGCGCTGGGACGACATCTATTCAAGCGGCAGCCACAGTGGCGGCGAGGGCGAAGATTTCGCGCTCGAGCAGCGCAGCGCGGCCTCGGAAAGCCTGCAGGATCACCTGCAGTGGCAACTCAACCTCACCCCACTCTCTATCGAAGACAAGCTGATCGGCGAAACGCTGATCGACGCCATCGCTCCCAACGGCTTCCTGGGTACCCCCATTGAAGAGCTGGCGGAGTCCATGGAGCTGGACGTCGATGAGGTCATGGCCGTATTGAAGACCATCCAGCAGCTGGAGCCGGCGGGCTGTGGCGCGCGCGATCTGCGCGAAAGCCTGCTGCTGCAACTGCGCCAGCTGCCGGACCAAACCCCCTGGCTTTCTCAGGCCGTAGCCGTGGTGAGCCAGCACCTGGACCTGCTGGGAAAACGGGACTTTCGCCAATTGAGCCGCCGCACCCGCCTCAGCGAAGCGCAACTGGGCGATGTCATGCGGCTGATCCAGACGCTCACGCCCTACCCCGGTGAGGCCTTCGGTGGCGAGGAGCCCCAGTATGTGGTGCCCGACGTCATCGTCAGCCGCAAGCAAGACCGCTGGGTCGTGGAACTAAACCCGGAAACCACGCCCAAGCTGCGCATCAATGACGCCTACGCGGCAATGATCAAGCGTGCAGACAACTCCAGTGAAAACAACTATCTGCGCGACAACCTGCAGGAAGCGCGCTGGTTCCTGAAAAGCCTGCAAAGCCGCCACGAAACGCTCCTCAAGGTCGCCAGCAGCATTGTGGAAAAGCAGCAGGGATTTTTCGAGCAGGGGCCGGAAGCCATGAAACCCATGGTGCTGGCGAATATTGCCGAAACCATCGGCATGCACGAGTCCACTATTTCCCGGGTCACCACCCAGAAGTACATGCTCACGCCTCGCGGCGTATTCGAACTCAAGTACTTTTTCTCCAGCCATGTCAGCACCGACTCCGGAGAAGATGCTTCCTCCACTGCCATCCGGGCGCTGATCCGCAAGCTGATCGATGGCGAGCAGCCGCGCAAACCGCTGTCTGACAACAAGATCACCCAGGAGCTCGACGCCCAGGGGATCAAGGTGGCGCGACGCACTGTAGCGAAATACCGGGAGTCCATGGGCATCCCCTCCTCAAGCGAAAGAAAGCGACTGGTGTAGGCCGCAGGGTCACACTTTTACCCAAACCCGTCGTGCCTTCCCCCCAATTCCACCTACACTTGGCCTCGGCGGCTATTTTCTGGGCAACCAATAGCCTGACAGCGAGTGTATCCTTCCATTCTGACGCACTTCCTAGTAGGGTTGCCGCCCTGTGCGGGGGTGCAGCCAGATTGTGTTGTACTCGATGAGGAGAAATCCATGCAGATCAATATCAGTGGCCACCATGTAGACGTTACTCCGGCCATTCGCGATTACTGCCTGACCAAACTGGACAAGCTCTCCCGCCACAATGACCTGATCACCACAACCCAGGTCACCCTGTCCGTCGACAAACTAGTCCAGAAAGCCGAAGCGCGGATTCACGTGAGCGGCAACAAGGATATTTTTGCCGATTCGGAGTCAGAGGATATGTACGCGGCGATTGATTCGCTGACCGACAAACTCGACCGACAGCTGTTGAAACACAAAGAGAAGTTACGCGGTCACCGCTAGGCTCCATCATTACGAGTCAACGGTTGATTCGCACCGCTAGATCATCTGCACGTTATGACATTGGAAGCATTACTCTCTCCCCGCCTGAGCCTTTGCCACCTGGCGGGGAGTAGCAAGAAAAAGCTGTTGCTCAATATCGCCCAGGCGATCTCCGAACTATACCCCGACCTGGACACCGACACAGTGTTCAACCAGCTGGTAGCCCGGGAGCGCCTGGGTTCTACCGGCATTGGTGAAGGTGTCGCCATTCCACACTGCCGTCTGCCTGGCTGTGAGAAGCCCATCGGTGTCCTTTGCACCACCTCTCCAGCTGTAGATTTTGACGCCATCGACCGTCAGCCGGTGGATCTGCTTTTCGCCCTGCTGGTACCGGAGGATTCCGACCAGGAGCACCTGGATACCCTGGCGGAAATTGCCGCCCTGTTCAGTGACAGCCGTGTACGTGAAAAGCTGCGCCAGGCCACTACCAGCGATGACCTCTACGCACTGGCCATTAACAGCGCAGCGGCGGCCTGATTTTTATTGAGCTAGCGCTCAATGGCGCAGCTTTCGACCCCGCGGATCGGGGTGACTGCTTTATACTGGCCCGGCGAATAATTAGGGCCTGCTCAATTGGCAAGGAGCGCGAGTGCAATGCGATTGGTCATCATCAGCGGCCGTTCCGGCTCAGGAAAAAGTTCTGCCCTGCAGCTACTGGAAGACGTAGGCTTCAACTGCATCGATAACCTGCCCGCGAGCCTGCTGCCAGAATTGGTACGCCGGGTAAGCGAGCAATCACCACAGACTGCTCCGGGCCACCATGAAAACACCCAACTTGCCCTGGGCATCGACGCCCGCAACCTGTGGCAGGATGTGCGCCAGGCACCCCAGGTCATTCATGACCTGCGCGAGAGCGGTGTTGAATGCGACGTTGTCTATCTGGATGCACGCTCTCCGGTGCTGGTTCAACGCTTCAGCGAGACCCGACGCAAGCACCCCCTGAGCGACAGCCGAACCCACCTGTTGGAAGCCCTCAACCGGGAGAAAGAAATCCTGGCGCCACTGGCCTCCATGGCCGACCTGGTGATCGATACCAGCAGCCTTAGCCTGCACCAACTGCGCGACCAGATTAAAACCCGGGTGGTCGGCAAAGACTCACCGGGTATGGCGGTGCTATTCCAGTCTTTCGGCTTTAAGCACGGCGTGCCGGTAGACGCAGACCTGGTGTTTGACCTGCGCTGCCTGCCCAATCCGTACTGGGTAGCGGAGCTGCGAGAAAAAACCGGGATGGACCCGGAAGTAGCGGACTTCCTCCGCTCACACCAGGAAACCCAGGACATGCAGCGGGATATCACCGCATTTCTGGAGCGCTGGCTGCCCTCATACCAGCAGAGCAACCGCAGCTATACCTCGGTGTCCATCGGCTGCACCGGTGGCCGCCACCGCTCGGTATACATGGTGGAACAACTGGCCAAGCACTTTGCCAGTACATTTGAAAACA
The DNA here is from genome assembly GCF_056160765.1 of Microbulbifer sp. ABE4_465. Lineage (NCBI taxonomy): Bacteria > Pseudomonadati > Pseudomonadota > Gammaproteobacteria > Cellvibrionales > Microbulbiferaceae > Microbulbifer > Microbulbifer sp. ABE4_465. Next base: position 222,624 of record NZ_JBSWXV010000003.1, on the reverse strand, counting down.
TTCAGATCCGCCATCGGGAACAACAGAAAAACCACGGTTGAGCCTCTCGCCAGACTGCTCGACGGTAAAAAACCGCACGGAAAGATCATCGCCAATGCAGAAAAGTCGTATCACCATCATCAATAAACTCGGACTTCACGCGCGCGCGGCCAGCAAATTTGCCCAGACCAGTGCGCGCTTTTCCTCCGATGTGAAAGTGCACTGCCAGGGAAAAGCCGTGGACGGTAAGAGCGTGATGGCTTTGATGTTACTGGCCGCCGGCAAGGGTGTAGAGCTCGAACTCGAAGTGGCCGGGCGCGATGAGGACGCTGCCCACGAAGCTATTTGCGCACTGATCAATGATCGCTTCGGTGAGGGTGAATAGAGCCCAGCACAGTGGACTGAACAGATAGCCGGAAAGACAAACAAGCTGCCAACTCCCGGTTTAGCACTATAATGCCGGCACCCGCCCCTCCACCGAACACCAGGACCGTCTGTGCCCAAACCCGTCAACGCCGACATCAATTTCCGCGCCCAAAACCAGCTCGGTGAGCTGTACGCGGCACTGGATAGCGGTACCGGGCGCGAAGTCCAGCGCATGCTGGCATCCCTCTCCCCCCCCAGCATCGCCCAGCTACTGGAAAGCTCCCCACCGCGCATTCGTCAGGTGCTGTGGAAACTGATCGATCGCCAGATCGAGGGTGAGGTGCTGCAGGAACTCCCGGACGAGGTACAGAGCCAGATTCTCTCCACCATGGACACCGAGGAAATGGTGGCGGTGATGGAAGGGCTCGATGCGGACGATGTGGCGGACATCCTGCAACAACTGCCAGATCGGGTGATGGCGGAAGTGCTGTCGGCGATGAGCGAGCGCGACCGCCAGCGGGTAGAGAGCGTCCTCTCTTACGATGAGGAAACCGCCGGCGGCCTGATGGATACGGAGATTGTCTCCGTGCGCCCGAACCTGCACCTGGATGTGGTACTGCGTTACCTGCGCCGCCACGAGCAGCTGCCGGAATCCACCGATAACATCTTTGTCGTCAACCGCAAGGACCGTTTTATCGGCCTGCTGCCGCTGACCAAGCTGCTGACCACTGACCCGTCGGTTACCGTGCGCGAGATTATGGTGACCGATATCGAGCCGATTCCCGCGGATATGCCGGACGATGAAGTGGCGCGACTTTTCGCCAAGTACGACTGGATTACCGCGCCGGTTGTCGATGAGGAGCGTCACCTGTTGGGCCGCATCACCATTGATGACGTGGTGGATGTGATCCGCGAGGACGCGGATCACTCGCTGATGAGCCTGGCGGGTCTCGACGAGGAGGAGGACACCTTTGCCACGGTCAGGCGCACGGCGCCGCGCCGCGCCATCTGGCTGGGCATCAACCTGCTCACCGCACTGCTCGCGTCCTGGGTGATCAATCTGTTTCAGGGCACCATCGACAAGGTGGTGGCGCTGGCGGTTCTGATGCCAATTGTGGCGAGTATGGGCGGAGTTGCCGGCAGCCAGACACTGACGGTGGTCATTCGCGGTATGGCACTGGGCCAGGTGGGCCGCAGCAACCTGGGCTGGCTGTTGTCGCGAGAGCTGGGTAGCGGTGCGTTAAACGCGATCCTGTGGTCGGCGGTAATGGGAGTCATTGCGGCACTCTGGTTTGGGGATCCGCGTATCGCCTGGATTATCATTGCGGCCATGGTCATCAATCTGATTACGGCGGCGCTGGCGGGGGCAATTCTGCCGGTGGCGCTGCGGGCAATGCGGATCGATCCGGCGCTGGCTGGTGGTGTGGCACTGACGACGGTGACGGATGTGGTGGGCTTTATGTCTTTCCTTGGACTGGCAACAATATTTTTTGCCTGATGATTGGGTACCCGGCTTACCGGGTACTGCAATTATTGGTTGAATTCAGATCTCGAGATTTTCTATGCACAATTCTGATGAAAACAATCCGTACGATGAGTTTGATGAGGACCTTCCGAAAAGCAAAACTCAAATAAAGGAGGAGATGCACGAGCTGCAGGCGCTCGGCAAAAAACTGACGGAGCTGAATGCGGCAAAGTTGGCGGAGGTGCCGATGGATGCGACGCTTGAGGAAGGGATTGCGACCTTTCACCGGATCAAGTCGCGGGAGGCGCGGCGGCGCCAGCTTCAGTACATTGGTAAGTTGATGCGCAAGGCGGATGTGGAGGCGATTGAGGCGGTGCTGGAGAAGCACAAGGAGCAGGACCACCACCATTTGCGCTTTGACCGGATGGCGGAGGAGTGGAGGGAGCGCTTGCTGACCGAGGGCAAGGAAGGCCAGAGTGCATTTTTTGATGCGTTCCCCGGTGTGGATATCCAGCAATTGCGCACGCTGATTCGCGAGTCCAATAAAGAGATTGCCAATAAAAAAGCCCCAACCAACCAGCGAAAACTGTTTCGCTACTTGCGGGACTTTTTTATGCAGGTGGACTGAGCGGGACGTCAAAGCTCAATTCGCACCTTCTTTTCGCGCCCGGTGGCGGCAAGCCACCGGGGAAGGGTTTTCAGGACCACTGTAAACCCTTCCTTGGGCGTTGCGGCGCAAACGTCCTGTTTGCGACGCTCCTGAAAACCCTTCCCCGGCAGCGTGCCTTCGATTCGAACTTCAGCTGCGATTAAGCGATTCCCAACTTCTCTATCCCGACTTCAACCCGGGCAGGTTTCAGCCGTTAGCGGCTTTCCCGGCTCATTCCCCTCCGCTGGATTCTTCAGCGGCTTGAACAAGACCAGCAGCAATGGCAGCAGTGTAAGTGAGCCCAGCAGGGCCGCCGACATGGCCAGTGCGGTCAGCAATCCGAAGTAAATCGAGGGCACGAATTTGGACAGTGCCAGTATCGAGAAGCCGGCGATAATCGTTATGGCGGTGTAGAACATGGCGCGGCCAATGGTGGCGTGGCTGCGGTGCATGGTGGCGATGTAGTCGCCGTCTTTGGCGAATTCTTCGCGGAACCGGTACAGGTAGTGGATGGCGTGGTCGACGCCGATGCCGACGGTGATGGCGGCGATGGTGATGGTCATCATGTCCAGCGGGATGTTTGCCAGGCCCATACCGCCGAGGACCACGCAGGCGGCGAGCATATTCGGCACCAGGGCGATAATCGCGATGGGCAGTGACCGGAACAGCACCAGGAACATCAGCAGGATGCCGGCGAAGACGGCGCCCAATGTGAGGATCTGGGATTTGAACAGGCTCTGCAGCATGTTGTTGTACAGCACCAGCATGCCGGTCTGGCGGATGTTTTCCGGGGCGATGCCCATTTCATTCTCTGCATAGGCGTAGATACGCTGGATCAGTTCATCCCGGCGCAGGTTGGGGTCGGTTTCCATCACGCGCATGGTGATGCGCGCCTGCTGCTCTTGCGGCGACCAGTAGGGGTTAATCAGTACCTGATTGATTTCGTCCGGCAGGCTCTGGCGGGCAACGGCCAGCTCGAAGTCGTTGAGGCCGCCGTCGTTCAGGTCCTGGGCCACTTTGTACAGGGTGGCGAGGGACTGCACCTTGCCGATTTCCGGCTGCGCTTCAAGGAAGTCGTGCAATTGCTCGATCTGGTTGAGGCCGGCTACGGTAAACCAGTAGGCGTCCGGGGCCTGGCTCTCGCCGACATCCGCGGCAAAAGGATCGTCCGCAGCGAAGGGGTCTTCGGCGGCAAACGGATCTGCCTCCCCTTCCGCGCCGTCGCCAGCAATCTCATCGCCGCCGAAGTCAGCGCCGAACGGATCTTCTTCCCCAGCATCCGCTCCCTCAAAAGCCGGTGCGGTGTCTTCCGGTTTGCTGAGAACCACATCCAGGCTGATGGTGCCGCCGAGGCGCTGATCAATGACCAGCATGCCCTGGTGAATCTCGGTGGAATCGTCAAAGTAATCGATAAAGCGGTTTTCCACTTTCAGTCGGGAGATACCCACGGCGCTGATTATCGCCGCCACCACTGCAACACCGAGCACGATACCTTTGTGGTTCTCCGCAAAGCGGGAAAACACCTGGGTAAATGCGTGAGAGTTGTCCGCGCCCTGGCCGCCGTCGCGCTTTTTCAGCAGCATCAGGCTGGCGGGAATAATCAGGAATGACAGCACCAGTGCCATGGTCACCCCAATGGTCATCATCCAACCGAAGTCGATCACCGGGCGAATTCCGCTCACGACCAGGGAGATAAACGCGACCATAGTGGTGAGGCCGGTGTACAGGCAGGGTTTGGCCATAAACGCGACGGTGGCAGACGCCAGCTGGAAGCGATCCCACTCCGGGTGCTCGGAGAAATACTCGCGATAGCGCACCGCCAGGTGGATGGTGATGGCCAATGTGATGATCAGCAGCAGGGCGACAAAGTTGGCGGAGATCACGGTCATACGCCAGTCGAGCCAGGAAAGCAGCCCCAGCATCATCACCGCGGTGGTCACACAGGTAATCAGCGGCAGCAGTACCCAGCGCGGCTGGCGAAATATCAGCAGCAGGGTGACCACGATGAAAATCAGAATACCGGCGCCGAATACCATCAGGTCACTCTGGATAAACGCGATCATATCCGAGGTGATCATGGTGAGACCGCCGAGGAACAGCTCGGCGTTGTCGTCGTAATGGGCGAGGATCTGCCGCACCTCGTCGACGCGATCCCGCGCGGCGGTTTCCTGGGCGGTGCGGTGTTTCAGGTATTCTGCACTCACCGCTTCCAGGCGGCTTGCCTGTTCCGCATCCAGACCCTGCTCATTGCGCAGGCGACGCAGCGCATCGCGCTCGCGCACCAGGTCGAGTCCTTCCCTGTCCAGTTCCAGGTTGAGCATCATGGCGGTGGTCTCACCATCGGGGCTCAATATCAGTTCTTTGTAAATCGGACTTTCAAGGAATTCTTTACGGGCCAGGCTCTTGTCAATACCGGGGCTCGACAGGGTGCGGATACCGCCTGCTACCTCGGTGATGGAAAGCTTGGGACTGTACAACAGCGGCACGTTGAGGATCGACTGAACCCCGGTGACACCGTCCACCATGGCAAGCTCGTCCTGCAGGCGACGCATGGTAGCGAGGGATTCATCGCTGAACAGATCACCGTTGTTGTAGCGATAGGTAACTACCAAAAAGTCACCGGAGTTGTAGCGTTCGGAAATTTCGCGGAAAAAGTCCAGTGAGTCGTCGGTTTCCAGCGTCAGGGAATCTGCCGAGGCATCCAGTTTGAATTTCGGCAGGCCGGCCGCAGCGGCGATGGTGAACAGTGCCACCAGTGTCAGAACGGTTTTCGGATGTCCGAGAACCAATTTTTCGTACCAGGTCTTCAAGCCCAACAGCATAATCAATTCGCTTTGTTCTGATCGGAATCAGGCAGCGCGTGTTGTTTCCATTGTGCGCGTTGCCGAATATTCGAGAGTCGTCTAAATGTCTGTTTACTTGTCCACGTGACCGAGGTCGCGCTCGGGAAACAGGACGTCCCGCACTTTCTGTTTCAGTTCTTTCGGCCCGGGAAAGCCGCCATCGCGTTTACGCTCCCAGATCAGCTGGTCGCCTACGTGAATTTCGAACACACCCCCACTGCCCGGCTTCAGTGCAACCTGGTCCAGATCTTCGGCGAAGGTGTACAGCAGCTCCTGGGTCATCCAGGTGGCACGCAGCATCCAGTTGCACTGCACGCAGTAATGGATGGTGACGGTCTTTTGCATAGCGCAGGGCTCTCAGCAGTTGCCCCAGGGGGGCAACAGGGTTTGTTCGATGTGTAACTGACTCAGGATTCTGGCCACCACAAAGTCCACCAGATCCTCCACGGTTTGCGGCTTCTGATAAAAACCCGGGCTGGCCGGCAGAATGACCGCTCCCATGCGGGTGAGCTTCAGCATGTTTTCCAGGTGAATTTCTGAATACGGCGCTTCCCGAGGAACCAGAATCAACTGCCGGCGCTCTTTCAGGGCCACATCCGCTGCGCGCTCAATCAGATTATTGGACGCACCCGTGGCAATGGCAGACAGGGTGCCGCCGCTGGCCGGGCAAATCACCAGACTGCTTGCGGCGCCGGTGCCGGACGCGACCGGAGAAAACCAGTCGCGCTTGCCGAACAGGGTTAACTGCCCTGCTTCCGCAGCATACAGTTCGCGCAGAAAATCTTCTGTGCGACCTTCTTCCGGCAGGGAAACGTCGGTTTCCGTATCAATCACGATGCGCGCCGCATCGGACAGCAGCAGCCACACCCGCACTCGCGCCACCAGCAGGCACTGCAGCAGGCGCAGACCGTACTGGGCGCCGGAGGCACCGGTGATCGCCAGGGTTACTGTTTTGGGAAAAGTGGGCTCAGCCAAAGAAGTATCCGTTTCCGCCCCCGCGCGGGGCTATTTGCCGTATCTCTGCTCCAGCGCGTGGAGCAATCGCTGGTGTACACCGCCGAAGCCACCGTTGCTCATCACAATGATGTGGCTGCCGGGGCCAGACAGTTCGAGCACGGATTCTACCGCAGCGTCGATGCTGTGGAGAACCTTTGCCGGTACGGTGGAATGGTGAACCACCTCATCCAGGGACCAGTTCATCCCTTCGGGCTGGTACCAGAGCACCAGGTCCGCCCCCGAGCAGGCTCGGGCCAGTTGATTCTGATGGTGTCCCATACGCATGGTATTGGAGCGCGGTTCAATCAGCGCAATGACTTTTTCACTGCCGACCTTCGCCCGCAGGCCATTGAGGGTGGTTTCAATCGCTGTGGGGTGGTGGGCGAAATCGTCGTAGACCCGGATACCCTGGATCTCCCCCAGACACTCCATACGCCGCTTCACTCCGCCAAACTGACCCAGCGCCTCCGCGGCGGTGGCCGGCTCGACGCCCACATGGCGCGCGGCAGCGATGACCGCAAGTCCGTTCTTCACACTGTGCAGTCCGGTTTGCTCCCACTGCACCCTGGCCACGGTGGTGCCCTCCAGCTGCACGTCGAAGTGTCCACCGTCCGCCGACACGTTCACTGCGCACCAGTCCCCCAGGCGCACACCATCGGCGTGTTCGACATCAAAGCGCTGCACTTCACTCCAGCAGCCGGCTTCCAGCACCTGGGATACCGCATCTTCCCGGGCGGCGATGACCAGCCCACTGGCGGGCACGGTGCGCACCAGATGGTGGAACTGCTTCTGAATGGCAGCAAGATCCTCGAAGATGTCCGCATGGTCAAATTCGAGGTTGTTGATGATCAGCGTGCGCGGGCGGTAGTGGACGAACTTGGAACGCTTGTCGAAGAAGGCCGTGTCGTACTCGTCGGCCTCCACCACAAAGAACGGCGTACTGCCGAGGCGCGCCGATACATCAAAATTCTGCGGTACTCCGCCGATCAGAAAACCGGGGTCCATGCCCGCATAGTCGAGTACCCAGGCCAGCATACTGGCAGTGGTGGTCTTGCCGTGGGTACCGGAGACTGCCAGTACCCAGCGCCCGCCGAGGAAATGATCACACAGCCACTGAGCGCCGGAGGTATAGGGCAGGCCCTTTTCCAGCACCGCTTCCACCGCCGGATTACCGCGGGACAGGGCGTTGCCGATAATCACCAGGTCCGGGGCCGGCTCCAGTTGGGCCGGGTCGTACCCTTCGGTCAGCGCGATCCCGGCATTTTCAAGCTGGGTACTCATGGGCGGATACACATTGGCATCGGAGCCGGTGACCTTATGACCCTCGGCCACCGCCAGTTGCGCAAGGCTCCCCATAAAGGTGCCGCAAATGCCTAGAATATGAATATGCATGCCAGTTGTTCACTCTGTTCAATACGGATGCGCGCCATTTCCGGCCCCGAAGGCCGCACGTGGCGCCGCCTGAGACTGCTCATTCACGCAATCATTCCCCACTTTTGCGGGAATTTCCGAGGCCACCTGCGGCTCGGCGCGCTTTTTGCTTCTGCTTCGGTCTATGGCAGGAAGTGTCAGCAGTGCTCGAAAAATCGACGACGCGCAAGCTTATCACGGCGTTTTACCACAGTAAGTGTCGAATACCCGCAATTCCATGCAATCGCCATATGAATACATTAGACTTCGCGCCGCGTGAGGTAGCCGCCAAGAGCCGCCCGCCGCTCCCACCCCACGCTACGGGTGACTTTTGACGAGAAGCCATAGGATAGACATGTCGAAGAAGAACGCTTTTTACGCGCAATCTGGCGGTGTGACCGCCGTCATCAACGCCTCCGCCTGCGGAGTCATCGAGACCGCCCGCCAGCACAGCGACAAGATCGGCAATATCTACGCCGGCCTCAATGGCATTGTCGGTGCCCTCAAGGAAGAACTGATCGACGTCAGCCAGGAATCCACCGAGACTATCGCAGCCCTGCGCCACACCCCGTCCGGTGCCTTTGGTTCCTGCCGCTACAAACTGAAGAGCCTGGAGCAGAACCGCGCAGAGTACGAGCGCCTGATCGAAGTGTTCAAAGCTCACAACATCGGTTACTTCTTCTATAACGGCGGTGGCGATTCCGCCGATACCTGCCTCAAAATTTCCCAGCTGTCGGAAAAGATGGGCTACCCCATCCAGGCAATCCACATTCCCAAGACAGTGGATAACGACCTGCCGTTTACCGACAACTGCCCGGGCTTTGGCTCCGTGGCCAAGTACGTTGCCGTCTCCACCAAGGAAGCGGCGTTAGATGTGGCCTCCATGTGCGCCACCTCCACCAAAGTTTTCATCGTTGAAGTGATGGGCCGTCACGCGGGCTGGATTGCCGCCGCCGGCGCCCTCGCTCAGGAACAGGAAGGCGATGCCCCGCACATCATCCTGTTGCCGGAAGTGGCTTTTGATAAAGAAAAGTTCCTCGCCAAGGTGCAACAGACCGTCGCCGACAAAGGCTACTGTGTAATCGTCGCCTCTGAAGGCGCCCAGTACGAAGACGGCACCTTCCTGGCCGACGCCGGCAGTGTGGATGCCTTTGGCCATAAACAGCTGGGCGGCGTAGCACCCACTCTGGCCAAAATGGTCAAAGACGAACTGGGCCTCAAATACCACTGGGCCCTGGCGGACTACCTGCAGCGCGCTGCGCGTCATATCGCTTCGGCCACCGACGTAGAGCAGGCCTACGCTGTGGGCAAGGCGGCGGTGGAAGCGGCGGTGGCCGGCAAGAATGCCATCATGCCGACCATTGAACGCAACGGCACCAGTGCCGCCGACTACAGCTGGACCATTGGCGAAGCTCCGCTTTCCGAGGTGGCCAACGTCGAGAAGTTCATGCCCAAGGAATTTATTTCCGAAGACGGCTTCGGCATCACCCAGGCCGGCCGCGATTACCTGGAACCACTGATCCAGGGCGAGGACTACCCGCCTTACAAAAATGGTATTCCGCAGTACGCGCGCCTGAAAAAGGCCCTGGTGGAAAAGAAACTGAAGGAAGGCTTTGACGTTTAATCGTCACAGGCTTTGCCAATGAAAAAGGCCCCAACCGGAAACGGTTGGGGCCTTTTTTGTTTTGCTGACTCAGTAACTAAACGTTCAGTAAAAGGTGTTGCCGTTCCCACGGGGAAATCTCCCGGTGGAACAGGCGCATCTCCTCGTACTTTACCGCCGCGTAGAGCTGGCAGAAGTCCTCCCCTATTGCCTGGCGCAACTCATCGGCATCGTCGAAGATGCGCAACGCCTCATCAAAAGTCAGCGGGATATAGAAGCTTTCTTCCTGCTCTTCATCCAGTTCCGACGCGGCCGGCGCGCTCGGCTCGATACCGTTGATCATGCCGAGATAACCACACACCAGACTTGCCGCAATCGCCAAATAGGGATTCGCATCGACTCCAACCACACGATTTTCCAGACGGCGATCCTGCGCACCGGAGTTGGGTACCCGCAGGCCGGTGGCGCGGTTGTCGTAGCCCCAGCCGATATTGGTCGGCGCGCTGGAGTTATCCGACAGCACGTAGCGGCGGTAGGAATTCACGTTGGGCGCGATAAACGGCATGATTTCCCGCAAATGTTTCTGGGTGCCGCCGATAAAGTAACGGAACAGGTCCGAGGCACTGCCGTCTGCCGCCGAAAACACATTGCCGCCGGTATGGACGTCCACCACGCTCTGGTGAATATGCATGGCGCTGCCGGGCTGATCGCGCATGGGTTTGGCCATAAAGGTGGCAAACATACCGTTTTTCAGCGCCGCCTCGCGGATGATGCGCTTGAAGTAAAACACCTGGTCGGCGAGCAGCAGCGGATCGCCGTGTGGCAGGTTGAACTCCACCTGGCCGGCGCCGTCTTCCTGAATCACCGAGTCGATATGCAGGCCCGCGGCCTCGGCAAACTCATAAATGGTATCGATAACCGGGCCGTATTCGTCGATGGCGGTCATGGAATAGGACTGCAGGGAAGTACCCGAGCGACCATTGCGACCGATGGGTGGCTGGATCGGCTCATTGGGATCCACATTCGGCCGGGTCAGATAGAACTCCAGCTCCGGCGCCACAATCGGCTGCCAGCCCCGCGCCCGGTACATGGCAATTACCCGCTTCAGCACGTTGCGCGGCGCGCAGGGAATCGGGTTGCCGTCGAGATCCTGCAGGTCGTGAATAATCTGCAGTGCCGGCGTTTTTGCCCAGGGAACCGCCATGGCGGTGGACATATCCGGCACCAGCGCCATATCGCTTTCCGCCCACTGGTTTTCGATATCCATCTCCACATCCTGGCCGGTGATGGTCTGGTAGAAGATGGAGATAGGCAGGAAGATCGGCGCTTCGGGGGAGAACTTGTTCAACGGCATCGCCTTGCCCCGCGACATGCCATTCAGGTCCGGGACAATGCACTCCACCTCATCCAGGCGGCGGCCGTTCAGGTAGGCGAGGAAGGCTTCGGGAAGGTTTTCCAGCCAGGTACGTACATCGGGCTGACTCATAGGGGCTCCAGTAAATTGGCCAGGAGATTGGCCAAAGAATTGAAATGGAGTCCGCAGTGTAGAGGAAAGTCTTCAAACAGAGGATAGGCTTTCCTATCGGGTCGGCGAATCCAGACATCCGACAGGCGCGCCAGCGTGTAAAGTTCGAACGCGCCCCATGAGCCGGGGAACTTCTATCTTTTACGGAGAAAGCGAGCTTCCTCTTCTGCACTCGGAACCACACATACCGCATTTTTTCCGAACAACCGATACCGGTTGCGCGCGACGCGGTCGTAAATCCAGTCGCGTACCGATGGCGGAATCAATCGAAAGCAGGTGAGTATCGGCCAGGGAAAGGGGAGCAGTTTTAGAATGCGGAGTATCGCGTCAGATTTTACGTACATCTGGCCACTTTCAACCAGAAGCAGGGTTTCATATTCATCGAGGGGCATATGGAAAAACGACAGGATCGCCTGCCCCTCTTCCGACTGCACAGTGGCGAGTATCAGGCGGCGATGGCGATCGAACTTCAGTAGAAAGCGCGCCCAGAAGGAACACAGCCGGCAAACCCCGTCGAACAGGACCGCGCGTTCGCCTTCCTGAAGATAGGGCACGGTAGCGTTCCGTTTTCCCTTGGACATCTGAGCAGGTCCCTCGCCAGAAACGAAAAGTAGCAAACGACTATAACAAAAAAGGCCGCCCCGGAGTTTCCGCAGCGGCCTTTTGAAAGCGGCGCCTGTTTAGCGCGGCTTCACTCAGGAATCCAGCACACTGCGCACGAAGTCGGTCAGTTCCTGGTCCTGGCTGTTTTCGAAGAAACAAGCCTGGAAACGCTCGCCGGTTACGGCGGTTTTCACCAGCTCCGGATCGATGGCTTTAAGGCCGTCCAGGTAGGCTTTTCCGGTGGCTTCCTTGATGTGGTTCAGGATACCGGCGTTGGCCACCTGGGATTCTTTGCGCTCCGGCGGGTAGCCCTGGCCTTTTACGCCGGTGAAAGCTTTTTCGAACATATAGCGAATGTTCAGCTCCGCACCCCAACCGAAGCCCTTGGCGAAGGGAATGGCCAGCGCGTTGCCGTTATTGATCTGGGCAAACAGGAAGGCGTCAGCCGGATCGATGCAATAGCCACAGGTTACGCCCGGGTATGCGTTCAGGGACATGAGCGCGCCCTGGCCGGTGCCACAACCGCTTACCACGAAGTCCACGGCCTTGGAGTTCAGCAGCAGGCTGCCCATGATGCCCAGGTGGATGTAGGTCAGGCGGTGATCGTTGTCGTCGCTCATACCGGTGTTGTACACGGTGTGGCCCAGTTCGCCGGCAACGTCCTGCAGCTCTTTCAGAACCACGGCGTTTTTGGATGCCTGGCTGAATTCGTTCATCAATGCGATTTTCATTATTTGGTCTCCGGTTGTACCCGTCTCTCTACCATCTTTAAGCAGAAGCAGGACGGGGGACAGGGGTCACTATCGATGCCCGATCAAAAAACAATCAGACCGGGTCGATAGAGGCTATATTCCGTTGAGGGATTATATGTGTTTGGCCGATTAATAAAAACCGGTCAGACAGCTTTGCAAGGCCACAATCTTCACGTTCGGGTACTTAGCCCGCTAAACACCCCACCGACGGCCATGGCGGCCACTGCGAACAAAGCCGGCCACCATGGCGCATCGAGTACCTGCAGCGTGAGCGCAGATAGCGTGATCCACAGCAGGGGGACCAGGCAGGTCAACCACTGAGCCCCGCCACGCAGGGCGATCATAAAAATAGCGAGGCTCACCACCGCTGTGGGATCCGGGTGCAAGCCGAACGCTTCCGCCTGAGTCCAACTGGCACCAAGCACCGGCGCCAGCAACGGAAACATCAGGAAACCAACCAGGGAAATCAGTACACCGGTGATGCTGCTTGCTGAGAGGGACTCCACGGGACCCGCAGTGCCGCGCCCTGTCGCCGCAAGCAAAACCAGCAGCGCCGCCTGCGCAATCCAGATCCAACCGAGAAATTGCCCGATCCAGTTCAGATTTGCGTAGCGCTGTGCAAAAAAAGCCACCCCGACAAATACCCATACCGGCGCAAGAAGCAGAAGCGCCATACGGGATTTTCCGCGCAATGCGCATATCAGCGCCGCAATCCCTGTCGCGAGGGTAAATAGCTGCAGCGGCCAGAAGGTTTCCCCCATTCGTTCCAGCATGCGGAAGTACACATCCGCACTGAAGGGAACAAAATCCTGGATCTGGTAGCTATTCCACTCGCTCATGGTGCGCCCACTTAGTCGGTACTTTTTAGGGGAAGAATGGATTTACAGAGAATCGATATACGCGACCATTTTCTGTCGTGTCTTTGCATCCGGCAGCGGCGCAGCGCCCGCCGCCATATTTTCGTTCATGTGCTCCACCCGCGAGGTTGCCGGAATGGCACAGTTCACCGCCGCATGGCTGACGATAAACTTGAGCAGGAAATCCGCCCAGGTGCGGCAGCCAAATTCCGCCGTTGCCCAGGCGGGTACTTTTTCCCTGCGCTTCAACCCCTTGATCAGGCTGCCACCGTCGTAGGGGCGGTTGGCGATAACGGCAATACCCTTTTCCCGTGCCAGCGGTAATAGCCGCGCTTCCACCTCACGGTGGGTGATGTTGTAGGTCATCTGGGCGAAGTCGATTTCCGTGCTCGCCATCACCTGTTCAAACTCTTGGTGACGGCGGCCGTGGGAAGTGGTGATACCGAGATAGCGAATAACACCACTCGCCTTCAGTTCACGCAGTACGGCTAAATGCTCCTGCCAGTCATCCAGATTGTGTACCTGAACCAGATCAAAAGTTTTCAATCCCCAGCGTTCGGCAAGGCTGGCGACCTGTTCACGAGAAGTGCCACCGGCGGGGCTCCAGACCTTTTCCGCACTGAACAGTGTTTTCGGGATACCTAACTGTTTCAGAGCAAAGCCGAGCGTATCCGCTGCGGAGCCATACATGGGAGACGAATCGACCAGGCCACCACCGCTGGCAAAAAAGGCCTTCAGTACCTGAGTGCGCGCAGCCAGCAACTCCGGATCCTTGCCCACATTAAACGTGCGCCAGGTACCCATACCGATCACCGGCAGCGATTCGCCGCTGCTGGGGATTGGCTTAGACAGCAATGCCGGAGACTGAGCACTGGCCAACCCCGGAAAGCCCCAGGCACTGACCACACCCGCCCCGAGCATTTTGAGAAATTGACGGCGTAGCGTCTTACCTTCCATGGTGGCTTCCTCTATTTATTGGGCACTTAATGCGCGCGGTCGCGCCAGTGCAGTCGCGAGAACCAGAATAAAACAGGCGAGCACAAAGACCTTGTTAACGAACCAGTTGGTTCGCCAGATATCCCACTCGGGCTCGGCCAGAAATAGCGCAAACTTGGTGACGATAATCACGACCTCTACCACGGACATCACGATGGCCAGAGTGCGCAGGTAGCCCGGCTGCCTGAGTAGCGCCCAGCCCAGCCACAGATGCGCCACCGGCCACAGATCCCAGTACACATGAATGTGCCAGGGCGCACCGCTAGAAAGCGCAACCGCGATGGGAAACAGGTATTTGATAAACAGCGTCCACGCCACCAGTACAAACAAGAAGTGGGCGAGGAACCATCGCCAGTGCATCTGTCGATCGATCTGGGCAGTTTCAGCCATCCACTCGCTCCCGCAAAATCTCGGCTGCCAGCTCAAAGGAGCGCAGGCGCGCGGTGTGATCGTAAATCGCGCCGGTGACGATCAGCTCGTCCACCCGGGTCCGCTCAACAAAACGGTCAATCCAGGCAGCCACGGTATCCCGCGTACCCACCGCGCTCTCCGCCAGCGCCTGCGCTACCTGCATGCGCTCGGCGGGGCCAGCGATGGTCTCAGGGTCATCCACCGGCGGTTTGATTTTCCCGGGGGTGCCCCGGCGCAGGGCGACAAACTGCTGCTCGATGGAGGTCATCAGCTTGCGCGCCTCTACCGTGTCGTCCGCGGCAAACACATTGATCGCTGCGGCGGCATAGGGTTCAGCAAGCGATTCCGAAGGTTTGAACTGTGTTCTATAGAGATGCAACGCCTGATCCAGCATGGCGGGGGCAAAATGGGAAGCAAAGGCAAACGGCAGTCCCATGGCCGCAGCCAGCTGCGCGCTGTAGAGACTGGAGCCCAGCAGCCAGATCGGCACCTGCAGCCCGGCCCCCGGCACTGCGCGCACCCGTTGGCCCGGCTTCTCCGGGGCAAAGTAGCGCAACAGCTCGCGCACATCTTCCGGGAAGTGATCTGCGGCGTGCAGCGGATCCCGGCGCAGAGCGGTCATGGTGGCGCCATCGGTGCCCGGCGCTCGCCCCAGCCCGAGATCGACCCGGTCCGGATAGAGCGCAGCCAGGGTGCCGAACTGCTCGGCAATCACCAGCGGTGCGTGGTTCGGAAGCATAACGCCGCCAGCGGCGACGCGAATCTTGTCTGTACCCGCGGCAATATGACCCAGCGCCACCGCCGTCGCCGCACTGGCCACACCGGTCATATTGTGGTGCTCCGCCATCCAGTAGCGGCGGTAACCGAAGCGTTCCGCGTGCTGTGCCAAGTCCAGGGAGTTCATCAACGCCGTGCGGGCGTCGCTTCCCTCGGTGATGGGCGAGAGATCCAGTAGTGAAAAAGCGCGCATATCAACTCCTGTACGCGTTTGGCCTTGCGCGAAAAAGCACAATAGGCGATTCAGATATGACCATCCTATCGAAGCTGTTCTCCGTGCACACCACAGTTCCTGACACTTCGCTTATCTGATAGGATCGCGCCCGCAAAAACTCATGCACAACCTAAGGGGTGGCGAAAGCCTGAGATGCTGTAGAGTCATTGAAGACTCGACAGGAAACCCTTGAACCTGATCCGGCTAATACCGGCGTAGGAATAGGTAGTCCACCAGCTCCCCTCTTCACGTCGCGCTCCGGGTCTCTCACTGATTTGTACGAGAGAGCCATGAATACCAATAACGTTTTCAAACCACTCGCCCACGCCATTGGCGCTGTAACCGCGCTGGTCAGCACTGCCGCGCTCGCGGAAACGGCCATCGAGGAAGTAGTGGTCACCAGCCAACTGCGCGCCACCAGCCAGCTCGACACCCCCACCAGCGTATCCGTGCTGGATGCCGCCGCCATCGAAACCCGCGGCGCTACCAACCTTGAGCAATTACTGAACCTGGCCCCCAACGTGAATTTCTCCAGCGGCGCCTCCCGTGGCCGTTTCGTGCAGATCCGCGGTATCGGTGAGCGCAGCCAGTTTATCGACCCGGTGAATCCCTCTGTGGGCCTGATCGTCGACGGTATCGACTTTACCGGTCTGGGCCTCGCCGCCAGCACCCTGGATATGCAGCAGGTGGAAATCCTGCGTGGCCCCCAGGGCACCGTGTACGGCGCCAACGCGCTGGCCGGTCTGGTGAGTATGACCAGCAATGCGCCGACCGCGGAAACCTTTGCAAAGGTATCCGCCGAAGCCGCCCGCTACGGCTCCCACACTCTTTCCGCGGTCACCAGTGGCCCGCTGTCGGAGCAGCTGAGCTACCGCTTCGCGGTGCAGAACCAGCAATCCGACGGCTATGTGCACAACCGTTACCTGGACCGCAAAGACACCAACAATATTGATGAGACCGTGGCCCGCGGCAAGCTGCGCTACCAGGCCAGCGACGACCTGCAGCTGAACTTCACCCTCTTCTACCTGGATGCGGACAACGGCTACGACGCCTTCAGTTTCGATAACTCCCGCACCACACAGTCCGACCAACCGGGTTGGGACCGCCAGGAAACCCTCGCCGGTGCAGTCAGCACCCAATGGACCTCCAGTGAACTGTTCACCGTCAACTCAGTATTGAGTGCTGCCAGTTCCGACACCGAATACGGCTACGATGAAGACTGGTCTTACGTTGGCTTCCACCCTTGGGAGTACGTCTCCACCGACAACTATCTGCGCGACCGCGACAACCTGAGCGCCGATGTACGCCTGGTCTCCACCGACGAAAGTCGCCTGTTTGGCGGCAGCACCGGCTGGGTAGCCGGTGTCTACCTTCGCACCGAAGAAGAAGCGCTGGAGCGCAACGCCAGTTTTACCAGCCAGTTCGATACCGACAATGCCGCGGTTTACGGACAGCTGAATACCGAGCTTGGCGCGCGCTTTGAATTGATTACCGGACTGCGCCTGGAGCAGCGCCGCGCGGACTACAATGACAATCTTCAAGTCACCAGCGATACCAGCGAAGACCTGTGGGGCGGCAATATCACCCTGCAGTTCAGCGCCACTGACAACACCATGCTGTACGGCACCCTCTCGCGTGGTTACAAGGCGGGTGGCGTCAACGGCCGTATTATTTCCGCCTCAGAAAACAATCCGGCCATCGGCAGCGAGACCTTCCTGTTCGATACCGAGAGCATGCTGAACTACGAATTCGGGGTAAAAGGTGACTGGCTGGAAAGCCGCCTGCAGGCTCAGGTCGCCGCTTTTTACCAGGACCGCAGCGACGTTCAGGCCAAGCAATCCATTTTCAACCCGGAAGACTTTTCCTTCGATGACTACCTGGCCAATGCCGCTGGCGGTCACAGCACCGGTATCGAAGCGGAAATCAACTTCCAGGCCAGCGATAGCCTGCAACTCTTCGCCACCTTCGGTTGGCTGAATGCGGAATTCGAAGACTTTGTCAGCAGCACCCACGTCGACGGCCGCGATGACAATACCGGCGAGACTTCACCGGTAGACCTTGGCGGCCGCGACCTGGCCCACGCGCCCAACTACCAGTATTTCACCGGAGCGGAGTACGCGCTGACCAATAACCTGAGCGCGCGCGTGGAACTGGAAGGCAAAGACGACTTTTACTTCTCCAACAGCCACAATGAGAAGTCCACCGCCTACGAACTGGTCAACGCACGCCTCACCTACCGCGGCGACAACTGGGACCTGTCCCTGTGGGGAAGAAACCTGACCGACGAAGTGATCTACACGCGCGGTTTCTACTTCAGCAACCAGTTCGGCAACAATCCGGCCAACGGCTACGCCCCGGAGGCTTACTACCAGCTGGGTGAACCGCGCACCGCGGGCATCTCCGGCAGCTACACCTTTTAATTGGGAGCCTTGATATGCAACTCTCCGTAGAAATCAGCATGTACCCGCTGAAAGACGAGTACATCCCGGCCATCAAGGATTTTATCCAGCGCCTGAATGAACAGCCGCAGCTGCAGGTCATCTCCAATACCATGAGCACCCAGGTATTCGGTGATTACGATGTGGTGATGGACGTGCTCAAAGCGGAAATGCGCAAATCCTGGGAGCAGTTCGGGCGCGCTATTTTCGTGTGCAAATTTATCGACGGCGACCTGAACCCCAATATCGGGCTCTGATCCATGCTCTCCCCGGAAATTCGCGAAGCCATCGCCTCCGCCTACGCCGCCATGACCCTATGGGAAGTGGCGGCGGTAGTGCTGGCGCTGACCTACCTGCTGCTCGCCATGCGGGAAAATATCCTGTGCTGGTACGCCGCCTTTGCCAGTACCGCCATCTACCTGTTCCTGTTCTGGGATGTCAGCCTGTTGATAGAATCGGCGCTGCAGGTTTTCTATCTGGTGATCGCGGTGTACGGTTGGTGGCAGTGGCGGCATCGCAATAGAGAAGGTGAAAAGCTGCATATTCACCGCTGGTCTGCAGCCATGCACCTTTACGCATTCGCGGGCGTAGGCGTGCTCACCCTGATATTTGGCTATGTGCTGGATAACTATACCAGCGCCGCCCTGCCCTACCTGGATTCCTTTACCACCTGGGGCGCCGTGGTAACCACCTATATGGTCACCCGCAAGGTACTGGAGAACTGGCTCTACTGGATCGTGATCGATGGCGCAGCCATTTATCTGTATATCGACCGCGGCATGTATCTCACCGCCCTGCTGTTCGTACTGTATGTCGTGCTTGTGATCATTGGCTTCTTCCAGTGGTATGCGCTGTATCGCCAGCAACATTCCGAGCCGGAGCAACCGGTCGCGGTATGAATGCACAGGTCGACAAACTGCTCGCCGATGAATGGCGACACTGGAGCGACCAGCAACCGGTTATCGTTCGCCCGCTCGGTGGTGGGCTGACCAACCAGAGCCTTCTGCTTCAGGCTGGCGACGAAAGACTGGTACTGCGTATCAATGCAGACAACTCCGATGCCCTTGACCTGAACCGAACCGCAGAAGCGGAAGCCCTGGCGCGCGCCGGTAGCGCAGGACTGAGTGCCCCGCTGGTATATGTCGACCCCGCCTACCGCTATCTGGTCACCCGCTACATTGACGGCAGGCCACTGGAATTATCAGAGCCGGACGCGATTGCTGAACTGTCGCGGATGCTGCGGCAAATACACCAGCTTCCGCCAATCTCAAAACACCTCAACTACGCCGGCAAAGCCAAAACCTACTGGCAGTCGATCAACACGAGTGATTCTCTCTCCCCGTCGCTGAAACTACTGCGGGAAAAACTCCGGCCGCGGCTAATAGAATGCAGCCAGATCACGAACAATCACTGCCTGTGCCACAACGACCTGCTGCCCGCGAACCTGCTTGTGGGTGAACTCTCGAGGCTGTACGCAATCGACTGGGAGTATGCGGCCTGCGGCCACCCCTATTTCGATCTGGCCACGGTAACCCTCGAGTTTGAAATGGAGAATGATCAGCAGCAGGTGCTGCTCGAGGGGTATTTACAGCGCCCGGTCACAGACGGGGATCTGGAAAAGCTCCAGCGGTGGCAGCAGGTTTACCGCTATCTGGCGATACTCTGGTACACAATTCAGATTCACAATACAGAAACGCCGCCAATGTCACGGGCAGCGCTCAAGTCTGAAATTAATGACCTTTTGGCTGAGCTGCCCTGACGCCCTTAAAGATTTCCACGGCAGGCATCGAGAAAAACGCCCCGGTAGTCGTCCACAGATAGCGGCAACGGATTCCCCGGTGCCGAAGGATCCTCTGCAGCCATATTTGCGATCCGATCCGCGTCCTCCTCACCAATACCGATTTCCGCCAACGTATTGGGGATGCCGAAGTCCCGCCGAAAAAACAATACCCAATCCAGCACCCCAGCAAAACCCGCACCTGGCAGCGCCAGATAGCGGGACAATCGGCTCATGGGCTCCTCGATGGCCACCCTGTTGGCACTCAGCACATAGGGCATCAGAATCGCGTTCAACAGACCGTGGTGTTTGTCGTAGAGCGCTCCGAGAGGGTGCGCCAGCGCGTGCATGGCGCCGAGCCCGCGCTGAAAAGCCGTAGCCCCCATACTGGACGCCACCAGCATCTGCATACGCGCTTCCAGGTCATTGCCATCGGCCACTGCACGCGGCAGGTAGACATTGATCAGGCGCATTGCCTCCAGGGCAATCCCTTCCGCCATGGGGTGGAAATTGTTCGAGCAATAGGCCTCCAGATTGTGTGACAGCGCGTCCATTCCGGTCGCGGCGGTAATCGGCGCTGGCAGCCCCAGAGTGAGCTCAGGGTCGAGAAGAACAATTTCCGGCAGCATACGCGGGTGGAAAATGATTTTCTTTAGCTTGGCGCCCTCGTCGGTAATCACCGATGAGCGCCCCACTTCCGAACCGGTACCGGCGGTGGTGGGTACCGCAATCACCGGCACCATGCCGCGAGTATTTACCTTCAGGTAGTTATCGCCCACATCCTCGAATTCCCAGATGGGATGAGTCTGCCCGACCATCAGCGCAATCGCTTTCCCCGCATCCAGTGCAGAGCCGCCACCAAAGGCAATCACACCGTCGCAGCCATGAGCCTTGAACACAGCAACGCCGTCACTCACATTCTTGCCGGTGGGATTGCCCTTGATCTCGCTGAATACCGTAAGCGACACTCCGGCCAACAGGCAGTTCTCCACAAGGTTCTGAACCATCGGCAGTGCTGCAAGGCCCGGGTCGGTTACCAGCATGGGCGTTGCCATGCCCATCTCCCTGCACAGGTCCGGTAATTCGCCAACGCGCCCGGGGCCGACACGCATGGCGGTTGGGTAATTCCAATTGGTAGAAAATTGATTGTCGGACATGGTCTGACTCAGAGGTTTAACTTGAAGTGGAAGGATTTCGGGCGGGTGAGATGTTCGAAGCCGACACCGGATAAGGTGCAGCCGCGTCCGGAATTTTTGACGCCGGTCCAGGCCAGAGCAGGGTCGAGATAATCGCAGCGATTCAGGAATACCGTGCCGGTCTGCAGCTTATCTCCTAGCGCCCGTGCGGCCTCTGGATCTGCAGAATAGATGGCGGCGGTGAGGCCGTATTCGCTGTCGTTCATCAGCGACAGTGCGTCGGTATCACCCGCCACCGGCATCACCCCCAATACCGGGCCAAAAGATTCCTCACTCATCACCCGCATATTGTGATTGACGTTGGTAAGCAGCTGCGGAGCCATATAAGCACTGCCGCGCTGGTCCAGCTCAAAATCTCCGCCATCAATATGTGCCTGAGCACCCTGCTCCACAGCCTCATCAATCTGGTCACGCACAAAGTCCGCCGCACTGGCACGCACCAGTGGGCCAAGCGTTGTGGACTGCTGATCCGAGCGGCCGAGGCGATACTCGCGAATCAGCGCAGTCGCACGCCGCACAAATTCTTCAAACAGCGATTCGTGAACATAAGCCCGTTCGATGCCACAGCAGGACTGACCGGAGTTGAAAAAGGCCCCGTCCACAACCGAGGCTACCGCATATTCGAGGTCGGCATCGGCGCGCACGTATGCCGGATCTTTTCCGCCAAGCTCCAGGCCAACAGAGAGAAAACGTCCGGCTGCCGCACTTTCCACCGCAGCCCCGCCGGCGACGGAGCCGGTAAACGCCACATGCTGCACACCGCCGTTGATAAGGATCTGTTCTGCGTCCCGGTGATCCAGATGCAAATACTGGAAAACGCCTTGCGGCAATCCAGCCTCGGTAAATGCTTGCACCAGGCGCTCAGCGCACAGCGGTGTTTGTGCAGAGTGTTTGAGGATGACACTGTTGCCCGCCAGTATTGCCGGCGCGATCGCATTGATAGCGGTCAGGTAGGGATAGTTCCAGGGGGCGATCACAAAGCTGGTTCCCAGTGGCTCCCGGCGAATAAAGCGATTGAATCCCGGCTTTTCCGACAACCGAATATCCGCCAGCGGGCCATTTTCGTTTTCGGCCAGATCTGCCATAAACAGCGCGCGCTCGGCCAGGCCGTCGATTTCACCACCAGCGTACTGAATTGGCCGCCCCATCTGCCAGCAGATCTCTTCCGCCAGTTGCGCCTTTTTCTGCTGCAGGACGTCCACTGCGGCGCGTACCAGTGCCGCGCGCTCGGACACAGGTACCCGTTTCCAGCTCTGCTGTGCACCTTCAGCGCTGCTCAACGCGTTCTGGATTTCGTATTCCGTGGCCAGCGGTCGTTCGACATAAACGCTGTTGTCGATCGGAGAGGTGCACTGGATTTTTTGCATAAATCTATCGGCTTCCTGCCTGAACAAGGGGTCGAATATGGGACTCGATTAAGGGGGCGGAATTAAATAATTTCGAAGTAACGCTGCAATTCCCAGTCGCCGATATGCTTGCGGTATTCCCGCTCTTCCCACTCTCGACTCGCGGCGAAATGCTCGACAAACGCGTCGCCAAACAGGTCGCGTGCCGCTTTCGATTGCTTGAGCTTTTGCGCCGCATCCCACAGGGTGCGCGGTAGTGCCAGCTCCTCGGGATGCTCCGCTTCATACGCATTTCCCTGCACGGCTTCGCCCGGTTCCCAACCCTGCTCGATGCCGTAAAGACCGGAGCCCAGCGCAACGGCCAGGGCGAGATAGGGATTGGCATCGGCGGCGCCGAGCCGGTACTCCTGGCGCTGGGATTTATCGCTGCCGGGTATTACCCGCAGTGCCGCGGTGCGGTTTTCCACACCCCAGGTGGCGTCAGTTGGCGCCCAGAAGCCCGGGATCATGCGCCGGTAACTGTTGATGGTGGGCGCAACCATACACAACAATTCCGGCATCAATCGCTGCTGACCGGCGAGAAAGTGCCGCTGGATATCGCTCATGGAGTAGAGCTCGCCTTCGGCATAAAACGCTGAGGCGTTGTCTTTTTTATTGCGCAGAGAGACGTGAATATGGCCGCTCTGGCCGGGATAATCATTGGACCACTTGGCCATAAAGGTCGCCATCAGGCCACGCCGCTCCGCCAGCACCTTGATAAAGGTTTTGAACAGTGCCGCCTTGTCGCCGGCCGCCTCCGCATTGTCGACAGTGATCGCCGCCTCCAGCACACCGGGTCCGGTTTCCGTATGCAGCCCCTCGATGGGGAAATCCATCTGCTCGGCAAACGCCAGAATCTCGTGGTAAAGGTCCGCGTGTACGGAATTGCGAATCATCGAGTAGCCAAACCAGCCGGGGGTAAACGGCTTCAGGTCCCGGTAGCCCTTGGCGCGGGCGGAATCCGGGGTCTCGTCGAACACGAAGAACTCGTACTCCAGCGCCGCATGGGGCGCAAAGCCGGCCTTCTCACAGCGCTCGATCACGCGCCGCAACAGTGCCCGCGGACACACCGCCTCCGCCGCGCCCTCGAACTCGGCGAGGAACAGCAGCATGCCATCCTCAAATGGCACCTCGCGACAGGTGTGGGGCAGGATACGTACCGGTGCATCGGGGTAGCCGGTATGCCAACCGGTATAGCGGGCGTTGTCGTATAGCTGGTCCTGGATATCCCAGCCCAGTACCACATCACAGAAAGCAAAGCCCTTGTCGAGAGCGGAGAAGAACTTCTCCCGGCTCATGTACTTGCCGCGCATCACCCCGTCGTTATCGAACAGCCCCACCTTCACATGGGTCAGGTTGCGCGCTTCCACGATTCGCCTGGCCTCCTCCACTGTGCGTACCTCACGGGGATTCAGCGCTCGGGGTGTGCCGTTGGCCGCGGGGCACGGGGCAGAGACAGAAGTGGCGATGGATGCCGGCGAGGATGGCGGCAGTTCGGTGGACTCGTCCATGAGATGCTCCGTTATTGTGACCGCTCCGCCGCTTCCAGGCTGCTGGATCGCGACGGGCAGAATCTTGGCTACAGGATAGTCTAACCCCCGTAGCCCGGGGGTTTTGAACAGTTTTTGAACGGTCACGCTGACACCTATGTAAGCAACCGCTCAGGGTATATAATCCGGCCTCCAAATTTTCCGATCACCCTTTTCAGCAAAAGAGTCAGGACCAGCAATGAGCTTCGACAAGGTTTCCCCGGGCAAAGAACTGCCGAACGATATCAACGTAATCATCGAGATCCCCGCCAACCACGATCCGATCAAATACGAAGTGGACAAGGACGCCGACGCGGTATTCGTAGACCGTTTCGTAGCTACCCCCATGTTCTACCCGGCCAACTACGGCTACGTACCCCAGACCCTGTCTGAAGACGGTGACCCCCTGGACGTGCTGGTTGTCGCGCCTTACCCGGTAATGGTTGGCTCCGTAATCCGCTCCCGCGTGATCGGCGTGCTGAACATGACCGACGAATCCGGTGTAGACGCCAAACTGCTGGCGGTACCGCACACCAAGCTGACCAAGCTGTACGACCACGTTAATGAAATCGGCGACCTGCCGGAGCTGCTGATCAAGCAGATCGAGCACTACTTCGAAAACTACAAAGCCCTGGAAGCAGGCAAGTGGGTGAAGGTAGACGGCTGGGCCGACGCTGACGCGGCGCGCAAGGAAGTAATGGCTTCCCGCGAGCGCTACCTGAAAGAAGAGGGCTAAGTCGCGCGCTTGCAAAGCATCGCTTTGCGCGCGGTTTAGCGACCCGCCAGGGATGGCGGGGCCGGGGCCAGATCGAACACACCTGGGCCTCGCCATGGATGGCAATCGAGTACTTTTTGCCCGCACTGTTCACCTGTTGGGTAATTTTCTCGAACATAAGAAGCCGGCCTTGCGCCGGCTTTTTTGTGCCCGTTAAATAGCCGGGTCTATTTATTCGGAGCAGCTTTCATGCCAACCACCATCAATGGCCCCGACGGCAAGCCCCGTTGCGGCTGGTGCGCAGCCACCGACGACTTCTTCCCCTACCACGACAACGAGTGGGGGTTCCCGGTGGACGACGACCAGCGCCTGTTTGAGAAGATCTGCCTGGAAGGGTTTCAATCCGGGCTGAGCTGGCGAACCATCCTCGCCAAACGGGAAAATTTTCGCAAAGCGTTCAAGCAGTTCGACTTCAACAAGGTGGCGAAATATTCTGAGAAGGATGTAGAGCGGCTGCTGCAGGACGCGGGCATTGTGCGCCACCGGGGAAAGATAGAGGCGGTGATCAACAACGCTCAGCGCGCCCGCGAAATGGTGAAAGAGGAAGGTTCACTGGCGGCCTATTTCTGGAAGTTTGAGCCGGAAGAGTCAGTGAATATCGCGCCGCAAACCGCTTCCACTTCCGACGTCTCCAAGGCCATTTCCAAAGATCTGAAAAAGCGCGGCTGGAAATTCGTCGGCCCCACCACCGTTTACGCGTTTATGCAGGCAATGGGACTGATCAATGACCATGCGGAAGGCTGCGCGACCCGCAAGGCAGTGGACAAGGCCAGGAAAAACTTCAAGCGGCCATGAGCCCGATCATTCGGGCAGCTTGAATTTTGCCTTACCGGTAATATGGCTACCCAGCTGCCAGTTCGGCACCTGCACCTGAACCGGTGGAGGCGCCTGTTGTTCACTCGCCTCCACCAGATTCCCGCCGGCGGGCTTCAGGCTCAAATGGCTTACCGGCACCTTTACCGGGGCAATCTTGCTGCGCTCGTGATCCTTGAGAAGATACCCTTCCATTGGCGCGAGGGAGAGACCACCTTCCGGCGCCGCCTCAGGCTCCGGGCTTGCTTGCCGCGCGGGCTCAGCTTGCGCTGCCGGGGACTCGACCGGTTGTGGCGCGGGGCTAGGCGCGGCGGGCTGCTCCGGTTCGCCTTCCGGCTTGACGGAGGACAGGGCGCCGTGACGGGCCAGGGTGGCCTGCAATTGCTCCGCCTGCGCCTGGCTCAGTCCCTTTTTGATCGCCAGCGGGCGACCGCTAAACAGCTTTTCCACGGTTTCCGGGCCAGCTTTGAACAGACGCGCGAAATTGGCTTTCACATCCGCCACCGTGTATCCCGGCTCAAGATCGCCGCGGAAAATAACGCTGTACGTCGATTCCGTCATTCCGTTACCTCAATTGTGGTCTCGATAGTGATGCCGTTGGTTACCGGCATTTTTATTTTATTCGCCCCAGAGGCGTAATTTGCAACAACTATTCAAACCAATTTAATCATCGGAATCCAGTGTCTGATCCATTGTGTAGGCCGGTGCCCCTTCACATTTTCCTCCCACGACCCGCGCTGGCACACCCGCTACGGTGGAATGGGCGGGAACATCTCGCAGTACCAGGCTGCCCGCGGCTATCTTTACACCCTCCCCGATCTGTACAGGCCCCAGCACCTTGGCACCCGCGCCAATCATGACGCCGCGACCAATTTTGGGGTGACGGTCGCCACCGCCACTGCCACTGCCGCCCAGGGTGACAGAGTGCAGGATGGAGACATCGTCTTCCACCACACAGGTTTCACCCACCACAAACCCGGTGGCATGATCGATCATGATGCCGCAGCCAAAGCGGGCCGCAGGGTGGATATCCACCGCGAACTGTTCAGATACCTGGCTCTGGAAGTACAGCGCCAGAGTGTGGCGCCCTTTTTTCCACAACCAGTGCGCGATGCGATGAGACTGCAGAGCGTGGAAGCCTTTGAAGTAGAGAAACGGCATCAGGTACTGATCGCAAGCGGGGTCGCGGTCGAACCAGGCACAGATATCCGCCTGCATGCACTGAGAAATAGAGGGGTCATCCGCGAGCGCCGCGGCGATGACTTCCTGCAGGGCAGTGGCGGTCAAGGCCGCGTGATCCAGCACCGACGCCAGCTGGTAAGCCAGAGCACGATCGATGCTGTTGTGGCGTAGCACCGTGTTGTGAAAATAGCTGGCCAGCACCGGTTCACCCGAAGCCGCCACAGCGGCCTCCGCACGCATCGCGGACCAGATATCGCGCTCTTTCAAAGCGCGGTCATTCACATCGCTTAAAGAAATGGTATTCACTCCTGTAGCAACACTCCGCCTACAGGCGGGTGATATTTTTTGGGTAAGCGGCATCCGGTATCGCAATAAAACGCGGATAGATTTTCGGCATCTGCGCACAAATGCAGTCTGTCAGCGAAAGCTCCTGTGTTTTTCCACAGCTCAGAATCTGCTCTATCAGTACCCGCTCGCTCAGCAGGTCCTGAAACTCACGGGCGCGCGGCGCATAACTCAAGTGCCAGCGCTCCGGCGCCACACCACCGCGGTCCTCGTCATAGGGGCGAAATAACCCGCGGCTTTCACCAGCGGCGATGCGCTCATCCAGCCAGCGGTGAAACGGACCAAAGACACCGTCATCGGCAACCTCCTCCGGCGTCAGCTGTACCGGATAATCCTCCGGCACCGCAGCGGCATCAATCACATCGAAATCCGTCCCCCAGTGATGGCGCGAAGCACCGGGCAGAGCGGACCAGCGCAAGATGGCGAACAGAATGTCCTCAGGCGACATTTGTCCCAGCTCCAGCGGGCAGCCGTCGCTGTCCAACACCGGCCGCAGCCCCGAAGCCTTGGCATTCCAGATGGTCCGCTGGCGCTCAAATCCCCGGAACCCGGAGATGACTTTGGGCTCGAAGCCGGCATCGCGCGCATCGCGACGCAACTGGTCGAACGCAGTGAGCGCCTCCGGATGCATCAGTTGACCGGATTCCGGCTCGAGGATGACGTGGGCATCGGTGAGCCCGAACAGCATGTCTCGGATTAATGGGTGCATCAGACTCCCAACTTTGAAACGTCCCGGTCCGGGCCCAATCGCCCACTGGGAGCGACGAAACAGAAACGGGCGACCTGCAAAAGTACGAAATGCAGACTAGGCTTTTGCTGCAGGCCTGACTAAATAGCACAATTGTACCCGACGATGCATTTCGACCAACGCCAATGTTTCGTCACTTTACTGCAATTGGTAACGCCCGTCAGGCACCGCACAAGGCGCTGTCCAATGGTCGCGAAGATGGCCATCGATCAAGAATAGTTGGCGGTTTGGCCTTTTATTTTTTTGTGCTATGTTGAGCGCCCGTTACAGTTGGGCCGGGTTGAGTGAGAGGTTCACCGGGCCACCTCAGGCAGGCGCAAAGGACTAGCGATTGCCACACTGTCAAAAAGTTCAGGGAAGAATTTTATGCACCCAAGTCAGTCAGAGTTGTTGAAACTGAAAAACCTGGGACTTGCCTCCGTAAACATCCTGCATTCCATCGGCATCCGCAATTTGGATGACCTGCATCGCGTCGGCCCGGCCGAGGCATTCGCCAGTATTCGCCGCCGCGGCATCAATGCCTCGCGGGTTCTTCTCTACGCGCTGCAGGGCGCAATACTCGACGTCCACTGGAACGATCTGGACCCGGACCTGAAAGCCAACCTAGTCAGTGAAGCCGAGCAACTGCTGTCGCGTAAGGACAGCGCCTGACCCCGGTATCTTCCCGTTCAAATTTGCCTTCTCCTGACTTGCAATTGGTCTGACACGACCCTATCTAAAGCGAAACCGGAAAGGCCCGCCGCGCGGTATCAATCGCCCTGTGGGACTGATGGTTCCACCTTATTATTATTCGGTTTCTGCTTACCCTTCGGAGAATGCACATGCTGCGTATAGGGCTATTCCTGCTTACCAACCTGGCGGTGATGGTGCTGGTCGGCATCATCTTCAACCTGCTGGGGATCCAGGGAATTCTCGACGCTAACGGCGTCAACCTGAACCTGCCCGGACTACTGCTGATGTGTGCCATTTTCGGCATTGGCGGCGCGTTTATTTCGCTGCTGCTGTCGAAGTTTATGGCGCGCAAGAGCATGCGAGTACAGATCATCGACCAGCCACAAACCGCGGACGAGCGCTGGCTGGTGGAAACCGTACGCGAGCTGTCCCAGAAAGCGGGTATCGGTATGCCTGACGTGGGTATATTTCCCATGCCCCAGGCCAATGCGTTTGCCACCGGCTGGAACCGCAACAGTGCCTTGGTGGCGGTGAGTGCCGGACTGCTGCAACGCTTCAATCGCGACGAAGCCCGCGCGGTGATCGGTCACGAAATCGGTCACGTCGCCAATGGCGACATGATTACCCTGACCTTGATCCAGGGAGTTGTGAACACCTTTGTGATGTTCTTCGCGCGCCTTGTAGGTTTCTTTGTGGACCGGGTATTGCTGCGCAACGAACAGGGGCTGGGCATCGGCTACTACATCACCTCTATCGTGATGGATATCGTTTTCGGGTTCTTTGCGATGATGGTGGTGGCCTGGTTCAGTCGCCGCCGCGAATATCGCGCGGATGCGGCTGGTGCGCACCTGGCGAGCCCCAATGCGATGATTGCGGCACTGGCGCGCATCAAGGCCGAGTCCGAGGCGGGCCGTGAGGAGCCGCTGCCGGCCAACATGAAGGCCTTCGGTATCTACGGCAACAGCATGGCCGCCCTGCTGGCCAGCCACCCGCCCCTTGAGGATCGGATCCTGGCGCTGCAAAATTCTGCTCGTTGACCGCAGCTTTTATTCCGCACCTTAAAGTAGTGCCCATCTCGGGCACTACTTTCGAACCGGCCCTGCGGCCAAATTAATAATTCACGCAGGAATCCGCCCACGCTATGACTGTGATCAATTTTTTCTCCCGTTTCGCCATTACCCTCGCTCTTACCTGCCTCGCTATCGGCGCCAGCGCCGATTCCCGCGTTCCCCAGTTCGCTACCGACGATGAAACCAACACCATGCAGGTGTTCAATTTTGCCAGTCCGTCGGTGGTGTTTGTCACCAATGAGACGCTGGTGCGCGACCGCTGGACCCTGCGCTTGCACTCGGTGCCCAAGGGTTCCGGCAGCGGGTTCATCTGGGACGACCAGGGGCATGTGGTGACCAATTTCCACGTGATCGAGAAGGCACGCAAGATCACTATTACCCTGCAGGATCGCAGTGAGTGGCCTGCGCAACTGGTGGGATCGGCGCCGGAGAAAGATCTGGCGGTATTGAAGATCAATGCGCCGCAGGAATTGCTGAAACCGCTGGTGGCGGGTGAATCTGCAGGCCTTGCCGTTGGCCGCAAGGTGCTGGCGATTGGCAATCCGTTTGGCCTGGATACAACGCTGACGACGGGGGTGGTGAGCGCGCTTGGGCGGGAGATTGAGGCGGCGGGGAACCGGACGATTCGCAATGTGATTCAGACGGATGCGGCGATCAATCCGGGGAATTCCGGGGGCCCGCTACTGGACAGTAGCGGGCGGCTGATTGGGGTGAATACGGCGATTTACAGCCCTAGCGGCGCGAGTGTCGGTATTGGTTTTGCGATTCCGGTGGATACGGTGAAGAAAATCGTGCCGGAGTTGATTGCCCACGGTCGTTTGGTGCGGCCGATTCTGGGGATTGAGTCGGCGCCGGACCAGTGGGCGAGCCGTTACGATTTTACCGGTGTGGCGGTGCTGCGCACGGCGCCGGGGATGCCGGCGGAGAAGGCGGGGCTGCGCGGGGTTTATCGTGGCAGCCGTGGTGGCTGGCAGCTGGGTGATGTGATTGTGGGGATCGATGGCCAGCCGGTGAACAATTACGACGATTTGATGAATTTGCTGGAGAACCGGCAGCCTGGGGATCGGGTGCGGGTGGATTATTTGCGGGACGGGGAGGCTTATCAGACTTCTCTTGTTCTTGCGGCTCCCTGATTGACTCCGCTTGCTACTCCGGTGGCGGCGCCGCTACCGGGTAAGGCCTTGTGAGACACGCCGTGCACCCATCCCTGGGGGCTCTGCAAAAACATCCATGTTTTTGAAGGTCTCACAAGGCCTTACCCGGCATCGCCGCCTTCGCCCCAACTCCTCAGGTAGTTTTCCCTGCCATCTTTTCGCTACACTGCGTGCTCAGTTATCACTTATTAAGCGTTAGTTTTCCCCATGCAAAAACATTTCCTCTGCGGCTACGAAGACCTCAACGAAGGCGATTCCAAAGGCTTTTCTCTGGGTGAGAAGAGCGCTGGGATGGACAATGTTTTTGCGGTGAAGAAAGACGGTGAGGTCTACGCCTACAAGAATGTGTGCCCGCACCGGGGAATCAACCTGGAGTGGCAGCCGGATCAGTTTCTGGATTCGGAGAAGGCGTTGATCCAGTGTGCTTCCCACGGTGCGTTGTTTGAGATCAGCACCGGGGAATGCATTGCAGGGCCCTGTGCGGGGGATGCGCTGACGCCGGTACCGGTGGAGTACGCACAGGACGGGCTCTATGTGTTGTTGGCGGACTGATTAATCCGCTCAATTATTCGACGGACCGATAGGGTACTGGCTCGATAAGGCAGATTTCTTCTGCGTCGAGTTTGGCCCGGTAGGCGATGACTTCTACGCCTGCGGCGACGGCTTCTTTCAAGGCGGCGGCGTAAACGGGGTCTATTTCGGCGGCGGCTTCTACGGTTTCGATGGCGGTGTGCTGGACGCAGTAGAAGAGGACGGCGCGGGTGCCGGTCTGGGCGAGTTTCTGTAATTCGCGCAGGTGTTTGCTGCCGCGGGCGCTGACGGCGTCGGGGAAGAGTCCACGCGCACCTTCAGCGAGGGTGACGTTTTTTACTTCTACATAGCAGTCGCCCTGCTCACCGCTGAGCAGGAAGTCGATGCGGCTGTTTTCCTCTCCGTATTTCACTTCCCGGCGCAGGGTTTCGTACCCCTGCAACTCTTTCACCACGCCATTTCGAATGGCTTCTTCCACGAGGTGGTTGGCGCGCCCGGTGTTTACACCGGCGAGGGCGCTTTCGGGGGTGGTGGAGAGTTCGAGGGTGTGGCGGTATTTGCGTTTCGGGTTGCCCGAGTCGGAGTACCAGCAGGGGGTGTTTTCTGCCCAGCAGTTTTTCATGGAACCGGTGTTGGGACAGTGAATGGTTATAATTTCACCATTCGGTAATTCAATGTCGGCCAGAAAGCGTTTGTAGCGGCGCAGGAGTTTACCCTGGGCCAGTGGGGGGCTGAGTTTCACGGGGACTTCTCGCTTTTTGCTCAAAAAGTCATCACTTGTAGATGTGGACGACAACTTGGGGAAATTTTGGCCGCCAGAATACACCAACCGGGTCATCCATTGTGGGAGGATCATCGGTGGCAGGCCGGTACGGCAACATTTTGTGGCACTGTCGGGAGAGATTTGATAGTTTCCACGGCTTGGTCGCGATAGCGGCTTTAATACAGCCTGAGGTCCAGGCTTTCGCCTGCTAGGCTTGAATTTGGTTGTAGTGCCCCGATTAAGTAGGGCCCGATTTACGAGAGAGGCAATGACTATGCCCAATACTGCTGCGAAATCCGATTCTCTGCACGGCTTTGAGCCCTATCAGGAACAGAAGGGCGAGGAGTACATGAATGAGAAGCAGCAGGAGCATTTCCGCAAGCTGCTTCTGGCCTGGAAGGCCGAATTGATGGCAGAGGTGGATCGCACCGTAACTCATATGAAAGATGAAGCTGCGAACTTTCCGGACCCTGCGGATCGCGCCAGCCAGGAAGAAGAATTCAGCCTGGAACTGCGCACCCGCGACCGCGAGCGCAAGCTGATCAAAAAAATAGACTCCACCATCGAGCTGATCGATCAGGACGACTATGGCTTTTGCGAAGCCTGCGGCGTCGAAATCGGCATCCGCCGCCTGGAAGCCCGTCCCACCGCCACCCTGTGTGTGGACTGCAAAACCCTGGCGGAAATTAAAGAGAAACAGATCTCTGGGTGAATTCGCGCGCGTAGCGAGCACTGCTCGCTGCGCGAATTCACGACCGGCCAAGGATGGCCGGGCCGGGCAGCGCACCATGGATGGTTTCTTGTGAACGAACCACCTACGCAGTGCCGCCCGATCGCTACGCGCCACACACCAAACAAATGACTTCCCACTGTTACACCGGACGCTTCGCGCCCTCCCCCACCGGTCCTCTGCATTTCGGCTCGTTAGTATGCGCCCTCGGCAGCCACCTCGACGCCATCGCCCATGGCGGACACTGGCTGGTGCGCATGGAAGATCTGGACCCGCCCCGGGAAATGCCCGGCGCCGCGGCACGCATCCTGAAATCCCTGCACGCCCACGGCCTGCACAGCCACAGCCCGATTGTCTGGCAAAGCCAGCGCTATTCACTCTATCAACAGGCGCTCGATCAACTGCGCGCTCAAGACCTGGTGTACCCCTGCTCCTGCACCCGCGAACAGATACGCAAAGCCGGCGGCCACCGCCGCAGCGACTGCGTCGGCGAACAGGGCCCCCACGCCCTGCGCTTCCACTGCGCCGGCGCCACCGAAAAATTTTCGGATATCTGGCAGGGTGAACAAACCCAGGCCGTTACCGAGGACCCGATCCTCAAACGCAAGGACGAACTCTATGCCTATCAGCTCGCCGTCGTCGTCGACGATATCGAACAGGGTATCAATTGCGTGGTGCGCGGCGCCGATCTGCTGGATTGCACCGGCATTCAACGGCAACTCTTTCGCGCCCTCGGCGCCGAACCACCCGAATACGGTCACCTGCCGCTGGTGATGAATGAGGGCGGTCAAAAACTCAGCAAGCAGAATCACGCTGCACCACTGGATGACGACAAGGCTTCGGAAAATCTTGTTCAGGCGCTGGGTTTTCTCGGGTTTCATCCGCCACCGGGACTCGAATCCGAAACGCCGGCGCGTGTGCTTTCGTGGGCCAATGCGCACTGGCATAGAAAAGCCGTTGATATTCGCAACCGATTGCTCAACTAGCAATCAATGGCTCAATGTGGTCAGGGATAAGGTGGCGATACCGGGTATGTCTTTGCAAGACCTTCACCGCCATGGATGGCGGTGCAGAGCCCCCAGGGACGGGTTCACGGCGTGTCTTGCAAAGACATACCCGGTAGCGGCGCCGCCACTACACCCAAAAGATTCACAAAAGTTGAACTCCACCCCAACCGCGCATTAACATTTTGCGCCAGTTTTCCCGAGTTCGATCTGCCTCACCGCAGGACGCCCCAACAGGCCATCAATGAGCAACCGTACCCTGTTAATCCTGCTGGTACTGGTGGGCTACGTATTTAGCCCCACCGTATTCACCTGGATGATCAACCCCACCGGCGCCTGGTATCGCCCGTTTATCCTCTGGTTCGTCCTGATCCTGCTGGCGATATTTATACAGCGGAGGCGCAAACCCGATGACCTTTGAGATCGTCAATATTGCGCTGATCGGCGTCGCCTACATATTCGCGCTGTTCTTCGTCGCCTTCGCCACCTCCAAAGGCTGGCTGCCGACCAACTGGGTGCGTCATCCATTTTTCTATGTACTGTCCCTCGGCGTCTCCCTCAGCGCCTGGACCTACTACGGCATCATCGACCTCGCCTGGCAGCACGGGTACGGCGTACTCGCCTACTACCTCGGTACCGGCGCCATGTTCCTGTTCGCCCCCGTGGCTCTGGAGCCCCTGGCAAGGCTCGCCCAGCGCTACCAGCTCACCTCCCCCGCAGACCTGCTGGTATTCCGCTACCACAGCCGTGAGGCCGGGACCCTTGCCACCTTATTCATGTTGCTGGGCCTGCTTCCGCTGATCGCGCTGCAGATTCAGGCGGTAGCGGAAACTCTCGCTCTGCTTTCCCGGGACAATGTGGCGGCCATGGCGCTGCCGGATACCGGTGTTACCAGCAAAGACCTCATCGCCTTTTTCTACTGCGTGCTGCTCGCCGTTTTCACCAGTACTTACGGTGCCTCGCGCAAACGGCGCGCCGGACTCGCCAGCGCCATGGCGCTGGAGTCGGTGGTCAAACTGGTGGCCCTGCTCGCGGTGGGACTCTACGCGGTGTACGGCGTATTCGGCGGTTTGGGCGGGCTGGACAACTGGCTGGCACAAAACAGCGATATGCAGCAATTGCTGTACTCCCCGATCAAGCAGGGCTCCTCCCACACGCTGCTGCTGGTGTTTATCGCTACCGCAGTAGCCATGCCGCACATCTTTTACCTGAGCATTGCCGAGCGCCCCGCCACCCAGGGGCTGCGCACCGCCAGCTGGGGCTTCCCCCTGTTTATGCTGCTGATGGCACTGCCGATATTCCCGATAATGTGGGCAGGCTTTGCGCTGGATGTGACAGAACCGGTGCAGTACTTCACCCTGGCAGTGCCTCGCGCCAGCGGCTCTGCGACACTGACCATTCTCGCGTTTGTCGGCGGCCTGTCTGCCGCCACCGGTGCATTGATCATGATCACCCTGGCGCTGGCCACCATGGTAATGAACCACTGGCTGCTGCCCGGTACCCGCTGGCAGTCAGACGACAATATGTACCGCCAGCTGCTGTGGTTGCGCCGGGCACTGGTGGCCGCGCTGTTTCTGGCCGGCTTCGCGTTCTACCTGTTGCTGAACAATCGCCTGTCCCTCTCCGACCTGGCGATCATTGCGTTTATCGCCTCGCTGCAGTTCCTGCCGGGGATCTTCGCCGTCATCCACTGGCCCCAGGGCAACCGGCGCGGCTTTATCGCCGGCCTGCTGGCCGGCATGCTGATCTGGGCCGCGGGCCTGCTGTTCCCGGCCATGGTGGGCAACAGTGGCATTTCCATCGGCAGTTATCGCATTCCGCTGGGTATGGAAATCTGGCCGCAGATCACCACCCTCTCACTCTCCGCCAATATCCTGCTGTTTGTGTGCCTGTCGATTTTCACCCGCACCTCCAGCCTCGAACGCTATGCCGCTGACCTGTGTAGCGACGACTCCATTAGCCAGGCCTTGCGCCTGGAGCTGGATGTACAAACCGCCGCGGAATTCCGCCTGCGTCTCTCCGAGAGTCTCGGCGCCGCCACCGCCAGCCAAGAAGTGGGCCGCGCCCTGCGCCAGTTGAACCTGACCGAAGAAGAACGCCGCCCCTACGCCCTGCGGCAATTGCGCGATCGCCTGGAAGCCAACCTCTCCGGCCTGCTCGGGCGCGTGCTCGCCGGCCAGATTCTGGACCGCCACCTGCCGTTTGTCACCGGCGATCAACCGGCGAACAAAGACATCAACCTGATCGAGACCCGCCTCAGCCGCTATAAGAACCAGCTCACCGGTCTCGCCGCAGAGCTGAACAACCTGCGCCTGTACCACCGGCAGATGCTGGAAGAACTGCCCATGGCCGCCTGCTCCCTGGGCCGCGATGGGGAGATACTGCTGTGGAATTACGCCATGGCGGACCTCACCGGGATCACCGCCAGCGAGGTGATCGGCTCCAAGCCCGAGTACTTGCCGGAGCCCTGGCGCGCCCTGCTGACGGAGTTTGCGTTTTCCGAGGACGACAGCCGCTTCAAACAGCAGGTGGATATTGAGGGCACCAGCCACTGGCTGAACCTGCACAAGACACGCCTGAAACAGCGTGCGGGGAAATACGGCCGGGAAAACACGGCCCGCGGCAAAGACAATCGCGGCGACGGCCAGATGCTGCTGATGGAAGACATCACCGAAACTCAGGTACTGGAGCAGGAGCTGATGCACAGTGAGCGCCTGGCCTCCGTCGGCCGCCTGGCCGCGGGCGTCGCCCACGAGGTCGGCAACCCGGTGACCGGCATTGCCTGCCTGGCGCAGAACCTCCAGTTTGAATCCGACAACCCGGAAGTGCTGGAAACCGCAGACCAGATCCTGAGCCAGACCCAACGGATCAGCCGTATCGTGCACTCCCTGGTGAGCTTCTCCCACAGTGGCAACCAGGAAACCGAAAAGGCCCCGGTCGACATGCGCGCCTGTGTGGAGGAGGCGGTGCAACTGCTGTCCCTGCAGCGGGACAAGACCGAGGTCACCTTCGCCAATAATGTGCCCGCAGACCTGATCGGCCTGGGTGACAATCAGCGCCTGATCCAGGTATTTATCAACCTGTTGAGTAACGCCCGCGATGCCAGCCCGGACGGCGGGCACATTGAGGTCGAGGGTTACACCCGCGCGGGGCTCGCCTGCGTCGCGGTCACCGACAACGGCCCGGGGATCTCCCCGGCCCACCGCGAGCGCATTCTCGAGCCCTTCTTCACCACCAAGGAACCGGGGGAAGGCACCGGCCTGGGGCTGGCCATGGTGTACAGCATTGTGGAAGAGCACGGCGGACAACTGGAACTGGTGAGCCCCGCCCATGCAGATACCGGCCGCGGCGCGCGGTTTATCGTGCAGATTCCGCTTCTGGAAGGGTGAATGGTGAGTCTTGAATAGCCAGAAAAAGACCGCTTATGACCAAAAGGTTACCAGCAGACAGAGATTTTAGAACATTTTTTAATCAGAAAGCCGAAGCTGGGTTGCATCGAAACGCCCAAAAGGTAAAACTTAGCCCCCACTGAACACTTTGTAACCAGGCGTAACACATGAGCCACATTCTGATCGTAGAAGATGAAGCCATTATCCGCACTGCCCTGCGCAAACTGCTGGAGCGGCACCGCTACAAGATCAGTGAAGCCGGCTCGGTCCGCGAGGCCACCACCAAATACCGCCTTGCGGACATGGATCTGATCATCTCCGACCTGCGCCTGCCCGGCGCGCCGGGCACCGATTTGCTGAAGCTCGCTGGCGACGTGCCGGTGCTGATCATGACCAGCTATGCCAGCCTGCGCTCCGCGGTGGACTCCATGCGCATGGGTGCCGCCGACTATATTGCCAAGCCTTTTGATCACGACGAGATGCTCGCCACTGTGCGCCGGGTAATCGGCAAGGCCGAGCAGAATCGCGCCGCCGGCGCCGCTGCCGCAGACAGCAAGGCCGAGGGTCGCGCTATCTCCGGCATGATCGGCGACAGCCCGGTGATGCGCGACCTCTATGCCCGCATCCACAAAGTAGCCCCCACCGATGCCACCGTACTGGTCCACGGTGAAACCGGGACCGGTAAGGAGCTGGTAGCGCGCGCGATCCACGAGGAGAGCAAGCGCAATGGCAAGCCACTGATTTCGGTAAACTGCGCCGCCATCCCGGAAACCCTGATTGAAGCTGAGCTGTTCGGTCACGAAAAAGGCGCCTTTACCGGCGCCCAGACCGCCCGCGAGGGGCTGATTGCCGCGGCCGACGGCGGCACCCTGTTCCTCGATGAAATCGGTGAGCTCCCTCTGGAAGCCCAGGCCCGCCTGCTGCGGGTACTGCAGGAAGGGGAAGTTCGCCCCATCGGCGCCATCGAATCCCGCAAGGTGAATGTACGCCTCGTCGCCGCCACCCACCGCAACCTGCGCCAGCTGGCCGCCGAGCACAAATTCCGCGAAGACCTTTATTACCGCATCAACGTGGTACAGATGACCCTGCCGCCCCTGCGCGAGCGCGGCAAGGACGTGCTGAGTATCGCGGAGAAGCTGCTGGAGAAATTCTGCGCGAAGGTCAACCGCGCCACCCTGAAACTGTCACCGGAAGCGATACAGGCGGTAACCACTTACACCTGGCCGGGTAACGTCCGCGAACTGGAGAATGCCATTCAACGGGCGGTGATCCTGACGGAGGACACCACCGAGATCGATCACCGTACCCTCGATATTGATCTGGACCTGGTGCCCATCGACGAGGCCGATCCCGAGCGGCGCCCGCGCAACAGCCTGCGGGAAGACCCGCGGGAAGACCTCTCCCTGGAAGACTATTTCGCGCGTTTCGTTCTCGAGCACCAGGAAACCATGAGCGAGACCGAGCTGGCCAAGAAACTCGGGGTAAGCCGCAAATGCCTGTGGGAGCGCCGGCAAAAGCTGGGCATCCCCCGCAAAAAGGCCAAGCGACTGGCAGAAGCCTGAGGCACCGCCCTCCCCAACGCACTCAGAAAGCCCGGGCTGGAAACACCCGGGCTTTTTTGTGCCCATGAGAAAACCCAAGATTATCAATAGGTTAGCGGCAACAATGGAACTACCGAGCGCCGGTAACAGAATGGTTACCCGACGAGAAATTGGTAACAACTGAAAGTGTTACCCCCACCGGCGGACAAGTAACAACTACCTCACCTTGTGTAACGGAAAGCTGTATTCCAGCGCCAGAAAAAAGTTCCCGAAAAAGTTAAGCCATTGATTTATAAGGACTTTTTAAAGTTGGCACGCTATCTGCTTTGTATAGGTCAAACAACGATAACAGCCAAGAATAAAAATAAATGACTGTTTAAGCCTTAATAACAACTGACAATAAGCGGGCGCAACACAATAAAAATAATAGCGGGAAGATCGACAATAACAGCCAAAGTGATCGATTCCGGAGCAAAACAGAGCCAATAACAATAATAAGGCTCAGAACAACAATAAAAATAAACAAGAAAATGTCACCTTCGGGTGACGAACAACAACGAATAATAAAAATAAACAATAAAAATAAGCAGAAATAACAAAAACAATAATTTGTAGAAGACAACAAAAATAACGACAAGCACGTGACAAACTGACTGATTGTGCCTGGGAGAGGGTTTGCTGAAAAGCAAATTGATAGCGCAAGGAAGCCGCTGCCTTCATACCGAATAAGAATAATTCCCTTCTTTTCTTTCTTTTCAATCGATGCACATTGGATGCTGGACCCCACAGGAGTGGGCCCGGCAGCTGTGCATTGTGCTGTATGTGTTAGAATCCGCCCTCATACCGCATCCGGCGCCAGGCTCACCACAGCCAGGGTCCGGAGCACACCGGTTACCGTTCAAGTATCTTCGACCACCCCGTGCCCGACACACAGCGTCCGGCGCACAGGAAGTAGAAAGAAGGTACACCGATATAGATACAGCCGCCCCTGTCCCAGCGGGCTGCGGACAACACAGATAGCCGTATGTTCAACACCCTGATCAGCAGCATCAAGCGCTGGCACAACAAATCCAAAGCCAGCGAAGGCGAAACCCAGGCGGAAACCGGGCAGTCCGATTCCGGTCAATCCCCCGCTTCCAGCCCTCGCCCGCCGCGCTCCGACCGCAAACCTGCCAAATCTTCCAGCCGCTCCCGCACCGTAGTCTCCCGTAGCGACCACTGTCTGTCCCGCCGAGATGTCAGCCGTGCGGCACTGACCGTGATGAAGCGGCTGCAGGAAGCCGGATTCGAGGCCTATATCGTCGGCGGCGGTGTGCGCGACCTGTTACTGGGCGGACACCCCAAAGATTTTGACGTGGCCACCGATGCAACGCCGGAACAGGCCAAGCAGCTGTTTCGCGGTGCGCGCATCGTCGGCCGCCGTTTCCGTATTCTGCACGCGCGTATCGGTCGCGAAGTGATCGAAGTCACCACCTTCCGCGGTCACCACAGCGATGGCGAAGCCCACGAAGCGCAGCAATCCGAGCACGGCATGCTGCTGCGGGACAATGTGTACGGAGATCTGGAAAGTGACGCGGTGCGCCGGGACTTCACCGTCAACGCGCTCTACTACACCACCAACGGCTTTGAGATCCACGACTACACCGGCGGCATCCAGGACATTGAGCAGCGCCTGATCCGTATGATCGGCGACCCGGAAACCCGCTATAAAGAAGACCCGGTGCGCATGCTGCGCGCGGTACGCTTTGCGGCAAAGCTGGATTTCGACATCGAACCCAACACCGCGGCCCCATTGCGAGAGCTGGCACCACTGCTGCGCAACATCGCCCCGGCGCGCCTGTTCGACGAAGTGCTGAAACTGCTGATGAGTGGCTACGGCGAGCGCACCTTTGAACTGCTGCGGGAACACGATCTGTGGCCGCATCTGTTTCCCGACAATGCGCGCATGCTGGAACATCCCGAGGCCCTGGCGCTCACCCGCCAGGCCCTGCGCAACACCGATACCCGCATTCGCTCTGACCAGCGTGTGACCCCGGCTTTCCTGTATGCGGCCCTGCTGTGGCCAGCGGTGAACAGCGAGCAGCAGTTCCTGGAAAGCAAAGGTATTCCGCCGGTGCCGGCGCTGGCCCAGTCTGCGCAGAAAATTACCAGCGCACAGCTGGCCCATACGGCCATCCCCAAGCGCTTCTCCATGCCCATGCGGGAGATCTGGGATATGCAGTCCCGTCTGCCGCGCCGCGGCGGCGAGCGCGCCTTCCGCCTGATGGAAATGCCGCGCTTCCGCGCTGCCTACGACTTCCTGTTACTGCGGGAAGACAGCGGCGAGATTCCCGCAGGCCTCGGACAGTGGTGGACCGATTTCCAGCAGGCCGACGAAGAGCAGCGCCTGCAGATGGTTCGCGACGTGCCCCGCAACGGCCCCCGCGCCAGCAAAAGTCGCGGCCGCCGCAATCGCGGTGGTCGCAACCGAAATCGCAGCAGACGTCCAAACGGTTCGGAACGCCCGGCAGATTGAGCGGAATTCCCAAGTGACTCGCTGTTATATTGGCCTCGGCAGTAACCTGGCAGACCCCGCTGGGCAATTGCGCGGTGCGTTCGACGCCATTGACCGGGTCCCGGAAACGGAGCTGATCGCACGTTCCCCGCTATACGCCAGTGCGCCCGTGGGCCCGGGAGAGCAGCCAGATTACGTCAATGCCGTTGCAGCACTGGACACGCGCCTGCCGGCAGAATCACTACTGGATGCGCTACAGGCGATTGAGAACAATCACGGTCGCGAGCGCACCGTGCGCTGGGGAGCTCGCACACTGGATCTGGATATCCTGCTGTTCGGCAGCGAAACAATTTCTACAGCGCGATTGAGCGTTCCCCACCCGCGCATTCCGGAACGGAATTTTGTACTGGTTCCGCTGGCCGACCTGGCCCCGGACCTGATCATGCCCAATGGCACTCCGCTGCAAACGCTACTTCAGCAGTGCCCGGCAAACCGCTTGCATCAGCTGTAGCGGTTGTTCGTAACCAGGGAAAAACAAGGAGTAATTTCGGTGCCCCAACTTTCCGCCCCCGACGCGCCAGCGACCGAAGACTACCGAACAGAAAACCTCACTCACGAGCTGGATCTCATCGGCCGTGAACTGCCCCGTTTTATCGCCGTCGAAGGCAATATCGGTGTAGGTAAGACCACCCTTGCGAAAAAGCTCGCAGCCACTTTCAATTACGACACGCTGCTGGAACTTCCGGAAGACAATCCCTTTCTGGAGCGCTTCTATCGCGACCCCAAAAGCACTGCGCTACCGACCCAGCTGCACTTCCTGCTGCAGCGCTCGCAACAGATCCAGGCGCTGCGCCAGGACGACATGTTCAAGCCGGTGCGGGTGGCGGATTTTCTGATCGAAAAAGATCATCTGTTTGCCGAGGTCACCCTGGACAGTGACGAGTTGCAACTCTACCGACAGGTCTACCAGCATCTCACACTGGAAGCCCCCAAGCCGGATCTGGTGATTTACCTGCAGGCACCGCTCAATGTACTGCAGGAGCGCATTCACAAGCGCGGCATCGCGGCAGAGCGCAGTATCAGCAACGATTACCTGGCCACACTCAACGAGGCCTATACCAACTTTTTCCACTACTACGACCAGGCACCCCTGTTGATCGTCAACTGTGCGGAAATCGATATCGTCGACGAGCAGAGCGACTACCAGCAACTGGTGGAATACCTGTTGAACGTGAAAAGCGGCCGTCACTACTACAATCCCGGGAAATAAACCTCCGACCCGGCGCGCTCGAAGCGCGGCGCCCACAAGACGTCGCAGCCGATAACCTACAAAGTCAGGGCCGAATGCCCGCAACGCGAGAAAACACCATGCCCTACGGATCCAGCGAGCTGAGTAAACCCGTTACGGTACAGACTCTGCGAAAGATGAAAGCAGACGGCGAGAAATTTATCTGCGTCGCCCTGTACGACGCGCCGATGGCGGCAATGGCCCAGAAAACCGGCGTGGAAACCTTACTGATTGGCG
The DNA here is from genome assembly GCF_056160765.1 of Microbulbifer sp. ABE4_465. Classification (NCBI taxonomy): domain Bacteria; kingdom Pseudomonadati; phylum Pseudomonadota; class Gammaproteobacteria; order Cellvibrionales; family Microbulbiferaceae; genus Microbulbifer; species Microbulbifer sp. ABE4_465. The sequence continues at coordinate 180,117 of NZ_JBSWXV010000003.1, read as the reverse complement.
ACTCTCTCGGTATGACAGTGCTCGGCTACGACAGCACCATACCTGTCACCATGGAGCAGATGATCTACCACGTGGAAGCGGTGGCGCGAGGCAATAAAAAGTCGCTGATTATGGGCGATCTGCCCTTTATGACTTACGCCACCCCGGAGCAGGCGCTCACCAACGCCACCCGGATCATGCAAGCCGGCGCGCACATGGTGAAAATCGAGGGCGGCGCCTGGCTGGCGCCCACGGTAAAAATGCTGACTGAACGCGGAATTCCCGTGTGTGCACACCTGGGGCTCACACCGCAGTCTGTTCACAAGCTGGGAGGCTTCCGCGTGCAAGGACGGGACGACGAACGCGCTGGCGAGATTCTCGATGATGCGGTGCAGCTGGATGAAGCCGGGGCGGACCTGCTGGTACTGGAGTGTGTGCCCTCAGACCTCGGCAAGCGGATCACCGAAACCGTCACCATGCCCACCATCGGTATTGGTGCGGGCCCACACACCGATGCCCAGGTCCTGGTCATCAACGACATTCTGGGACTTACCGAAAAGCCGCCGAAATTTTCCAAAAATTTCCTGGTGGAGGCCGGCGACATTCCCGGCGCGCTGCGTAAATACGCCGAAGATGTAAAAAACGGTGTCTTCCCCGACAAAGACCACAGCTTTAGCTAAGAATCCGTTGACTACAGAATACCGGTAAAGAATCTCGATAGCAGGCAAGCAGTATGGATTTCGAAACCATTATCCGTGGCGCACGGGAAAGTGCGCAGCCGGAAATTCCCGCAGGCTGGACCCAGGGTCGCGCGACATTTGGCGGCCTGGTGGCGGCGATGCTATATCAGCCGATTGAAGCCACTCTGGAAAAGGCCACCGGTGAGGGTGCGCAACAGACGCCGCTGCGCTCACTCACCCTCTCCTTTGTTGCACCGGCTGAAGCGGGTAGCCTGACGACTTCAGCCCGTGCACTGCGCGCCGGGCGCTCTGCAGTGCAAATCGAGGCCCATGCCGCCCAGGGCGAGCAGATAACCACAGTGGCGCTCGCGAGCTTTGGCAAATCCAGGGAGTCTGTGATTTCTGTGGGTACGGGTAAGGCACCGGAATTTCCCGCACCGGACGACTGCCAGGCACTGCCCTATATTGAGGGACTGGTTCCAGAGTTTACCCAGAAGTTTGATTACCGGTTGGGTGCCGGCGCACTGCCCTTCACAGGCAGTGAGGAAGGACGTATCGGCGGCTGGATCCGGTTCAAGAAAGACAGTGAGGAACCTACCGGTGAACCGGTCACCACCAGCCACCTGCTGGCACTGATCGACGCGTGGCCCCCAGCGGCACTATCGCTAATGAAGACCCTGGTCCCCGCCAGCTCCCTGACCTGGACCGTAGAGTGGATGCCTGCGGCCCAGGATACGACCGCGAGCGCGAACGACTGGTGGCAGTACCTGGCGGAAGTGGAACAGGCAGAAGACGGTTACGCGGTCATCGCGGCACGCCTATGGGATTCAAATGGGCAACTGATTGCCCTCTCCCGCCAGACGGCCACTATTTTCGGGTAAGCAGATATCTTAAACCGCGCGCGCTGTAGGTTTAAAGCCACTTTTTCCACCGGAATACCACCAGCTGGATCGCTACGGTAACTACCAGCAGTACGCTGAAAATCACAAACGCCTGGGGGTTCTCGGAACCGGGAATCCCCCCGACGTTCACCCCCAGCAGGCCGGTTAGAAAGCCGAGCGGCAAAAAGATTGCGGCAATAATCGACAATACATACATACGACTGTTGAGCTGTTCGGAAATACGGCTCATCAACTCTTCCTGAGTCACCGCTGCGCGCTCGCGCACCGCATCGATGTCCTCGATATGGCGCAGCAAGCGGTCGCTCACTTCGCGCAACTGCAGACGGTCCTGCTCTTCGATCCAGTCCAGCTTCTCCACCATCAGCCGCGCCAGGGCCTCCCGCTGGGGGGACAGGTAGCGACGCAGGGTGATGGTCTGTTTGCGCAGCACCGCAAGGTCCAGGCGCAAACTGCCGCTGGCTCCGGCCACGACCCGGTCCTCCAGGTCGTCGATGGTGTCTTCAAAAGTGTCCACGGTATCGCTCATCCGCCATACCAGCAGGTCTGCCAGCTCCACCACCAGCCCCGCGGTAGTGCGTGGACCGCGGCCACTTTCCAGCTGCTGACAGAGGTCATTGATGGAAAGCAACTGGCGCTTGCGAGTACTGATGACCCGCGTCTCCTCTGCCCACAGGCGGATGGAAACCATATCCTCTGGCTGAGATTCCGGGTTGAGATTGACCCCGCGCAGGGCAATCAACAAACCATTCTCCATCGACGTGGTACGCGGGCGGGTTTCCTCGGTAAGCAGTGCTTCCGCCACCAGTGGATCCAGCTTTGCCGCACCGCAAATCCAGGTGCGGGTGTCGCTATCCGTGTAATCCAGGTGCACCCACAGGCGCCCCTGGGCCGGCTCCCAGGATTCCACTTCGGTCCAGTTCAAGCGGCGCCCGCGGCCACTACCGTCCAGAAGATAGGCGTGTATCAAGCCTGCCTGCATTCGAAGTTCCCGCCCTAGCGGCTCAGTTCCAGCCGCGCACTGGCAGTTTCACCTGCGCTCAGCTGCCAGCTATTGGCAAAGGCGTTACCGTGCTCCACACACACAAACCCGCGGTAATGAGGGCCGATATCGCCGATGGTGGACGCCAGTTCGGCGCCCGGGTTCCAGGTAATAACCGTGTGGCAGTTTTCACTGCGGGCGCGAATCGGGTTTGGCGTCATGATCGTTTGCGCGGCAGGCGCCTGCTCAAATACCCGATCCACCTCACCGGAGAAGGTCTGGTTACCCTCCAGGCGGTCGCGCGCGAAATTCAGCGTCTTATCGAGGTACTCAACGCCGGAAAGGCCTTCCACCTGGACCTCATTCACATCGGCAACAGCGAAATAACTGTGCAGAGCCCAACTGTACTCGGCGGCAAACTCGGCGGTATTGGTGAGTTCGAGATCGAATGTCAGGGTTTCTCCGAGTCCGATTTTTACCGAACAGGTGAAACTTGCGGGGAACATCGTATCGCCGGGGTGCTCGTATTTCAGAGTCAGGGATACGCGGCCGTCGCTCTCAAGCACGCTTTCGGCGAGGGTCCACGGTTGTACGCGCACCAGGCCGTGCTTTGGCTTGGATGGATCCTGTCGGTTTTCGCCAAACCACGGCAGGCACAGCGGTACCCCGCCGCGCACCGACGTGCCGGGCTCGAATGCGGTGGCCGGGCTCAACCACAACAGCGGGGCACTATTGCGCGCGCTGAACTCCAGCACCTGGGCCCCTTGCAGCGCAATAACCGCGCGGCACAGGTCGGTCTCCACCAACAGCAGGTCCAGGCCCGGCTTGCCGTAGAGGGCACCGCTATCGGTGCGGGTCAGTTGTTCAATTACTGCCACAGAGAAACTCCGTTTCGAATTTTTATTGCGGATCGGCGCGATGGCTTGGCGCCACGGCTTGAAATGGATGACTAGTCTATCGTTTCCAGCGGGCTGCTTTCTATCGCTGCACCGTCAATATTGATAGGGGGAATTTCCGCCAGCGCAGGCTGCGTCAGCGACGTTTCAATCTGCAACCAGTCAAAGCCTTCCTGCTGGCAGGCGTAAATACAGTTGGCGGCTTTGGAGGCCGCCTCCGCAAGCGCCGCGCGGGCCAGCTCCAGGCTGTTGTTTTTTTCACTAATGTGCGCCAACACAAGATGCTGCAGGCGCTCACTCCCTACCCGCTGCAAAAAACCCGCAGCCTGCTGGTTACTGAGATGCCCGTAAGCTCCCCCTACACGCCGCTTCAGAGAAGGCGGATAAGGTCCCTGGGCGAGCATCTGTGGATCGTGATTGGCTTCCAGCACAAGCGCATCACAGTCACCAAAGTGAGCCTCCACATGCGGGGTAATGGTGCCGAGGTCGGTGAGTAATCCCAGACTGCTGCCACGACTGCGGAACACGAACTGTGCTGCCTCACGCGCATCGTGGGGAACCGCCACCGGGGTAACCTGAATATCTCCGATGGCAAATGGCTGGTGCCCTTCGATCAGCTGGACGTCGGGCAAGGTGCCAATGTCCCGTGCACGCAGGGTTCCCGGCGTCAGATAGACCGGCAGGCGGTATTTGCGCGCAAGCGGGCCGACACCACCCATATGGTCGCTGTGTTCGTGAGTAACGAGAATTGCGGAGAGATCCGCGGGAGAGATACCGAGCCGCGCCATGCGCCGCTCGGTTTCCTTGATGGTGAAACCGCAGTCCACCAAAAGGCAGTGATCACCACAGGCGACCAGAGTGCCATTGCCCTTACTGCCACTTCCCAGGGAGGCAAATCTGATCGCCATACTTACTGGAGCCCGCCGTCAGATCAGGTTCTGGCGGATTGCCATCAGCAGTTCGGAGGCTTTGGCACGGGGAAGCGGTAAACCGCGCGTGCTGCGAACACGCACCTCAATCGCGTCGTCTACACCGCGCAATACCACCAGATAGCCGGGGATATCCGTATCCGGTGCGCCGCCAAGTCCCTGCAGGTCACTAAACAGCGCAGGTTGCACTTTGGCATTCATATCGATGTTCGCCAGTACCTGCTGCAGGCTGTACGCATCGGCCTCTTTCGCCAGCTTGTCTTCGCCCTTGCCGGAACGCCAGCTGGAAAACCAGCCATCTTCCTCGTCAGACAACTCGCGGTCCACGTCGTAGGTGACATAGAAGATACCGATGTCGGAGTCTTCCTTGTGCAGGCGGTAACCGCCCGTATTCAGGGCATGGGAAACCGTCGCCCAGGCGCGGTTCATGGCGAGACCGAGGGCCACAAAGGGCTCCTTACCCGCGGGCTCCATCACCTGCACTTTCACTTTGCCGCCACCGATAGCCTGGGCCACCAGGGACGCCGCCGCGCCGCTGGAGTCGGCGGCCAGGGCCGATGACATCTCATCGATCATCCAGCCCTCGCGCTCGTCACTGCTGGACTGCGCCGGCCACTCAACCGCGACACTGGCGGGGGACTCCATCGGCACAGACAGGTGACGCACGTGAATTTCCGTGGTGTCAGGCTGAACGCCGGATTCCACCTGCAGCCGGTACTTGTCCTTGGTGTCCGGGTTTTCGCCAAAGGTCAGCCAGGTGGTTTCCATGGTACCGGCACCGGCATCGGACATGGCCAGTTGCAGGCCCGTGGTACGCAGGAAGTAATGCAGTTGCGGCCAGACTTCATCCGGCGGCTGGTTCACCAGTACCCAGCGGCGGTTGCCGAGTTTCTGGATCTTCACCCGATCCAAACCCACGTTGACCGATAGCGCCTGAGGGCGTGGAACGACAAAGTCGCCACGGTCTACATCCCCACTGATATGCGGCACTTCGTAGAGTTCTTCCTGGTGCTTTTCCCGGATTCCTTCTGGCATCTGCAGCGGAGGCAGGCTATTGGCCAGCTGGTAGTCGTCACCGCGGTCGCGGAAATAGCCGTCGTCACCGAAAATGCCACAGCCGCTGAGGGTAGAAACCACGGTGCACAGCAGGGCTCCGGCAGTCAATTTTGTCATTATTCGTACCTTGTCGAATCAGTCGCGATCGCGTTAGTCCAGTTTCAGCCGCGCACACTCGCTTGGCGTGCGCTTGCCTGCGCTCAGCTGTCAGAGCACCCCGGCGCTACGCAGTGCGTCGCGCACCACACCGTGATACTCGGAAGACAGACCAGTCAGGGGCAGGCGGATTCCGCCATCAATGCGGCCCATTTCCTTCAGTGCCCACTTCACCGGTATCGGGTTGGACTCCACAAACAGCGTTTTGTGCAATATTTCGATGCGCTGGTTAATGGCGCGGGCGGTTTCGGCGTCGCCAGCCAGGGCCGCTTCACACATCTGCGCTACCGCCGCCGGTGCGACGTTGGCGGTAACACTGATATTTCCGTGACCGCCCAACAGCATCAGCTCCACCGCCGTCGCATCGTCACCAGAGTAGACGGCGAAGCCTTCCGGCACCAGATCGATCACGGCGCGGGCCCGCTCCAGGTCGCCCGTCGCTTCCTTGATGCCCACGATATTGCTGATGGAACTCAAGCGAGCGACGGTATCTGGCAGCATGTCTACTGCGGTACGCCCGGGGACATTGTAGAGGATCTGCGGAATGGCAACGGCCTTGGCCACCGCCTTGAAGTGCTGGTACAAGCCCTCCTGGGTGGGCTTGTTGTAGTAAGGGGTCACCAGCAGGCAGGCATCCGCGCCGCATTTGGCGGCGGTGGTGGTGAGCTCGATGGCTTCGGTCGTGGAGTTGGCACCGGTACCGGCAATCACCGGGATACGGCCAGCAACCTGATCCACAACGCGGCGGATGACTTCCAGGTGCTCGTGTACATCCAGGGTCGCGGATTCACCGGTAGTACCCACCGCCACCAGGGCGCGGGTGCCCTGCTCAATATGCCACTCCACCAGATCGTGCAGTTTGTCCCAATCCAGGCCACCATCTGCAAACATGGGTGTGGCGAGCGCCACCATACTGCCGGAAATCATTGCAACTCCTTCTCTAACCGGCCGGGGGCCGGCTGATACCACCTAAAAATGAATGCGGTATGTTACTGAGCGTGCCAGTTCGATGCCAGCGCAAAAAAGTCATCCCGTTATTGAGACGCCCGCAGCACCAGAATCGTTCAAATTTTGCGCTTTTTCCGCCGTTTTTTACGAGGAGGGTAGAAGCTCTCATCCCCTTGCGGACGGGTTTTAAAGCGGCGGTGTACCCACATGTACTGAGACGGGTTTTCCCGCATGCGCGCTTCTACAAACTGGTTGACCAGCACCGCATCCCTGTATTCGTCGCCAGAGGGAATTTCTTCGATCGGCGGGTGCACCTTGACCAGATAAATCCCCTTCTCTTCCAGGCGAGTCACCGTATAGGGCACCACCTTGGCACGGCCGACCCGGGCGAACCGGGAGGTGCCGGTTACCGTGGCTGCCTGCACACCAAACAACGGCGCAAACACGCCCTGCTTGATGCCGTAATCCTGATCCGGTGCGTACCATACGGCGCGCCCCCTCTGCAGTGCACGCAGCATTCCGCGCACATCCTTGCGTTGCAGGACGTTAGAGCTCTCACCATGACGCTCCCGGCCTTTCCGCTGCATATAGTCGTACACCGGGTTTTTGTGCGGCCGGTACATGCCATCCACCGGGTGGCTCATGCTCATAAACGCAGCGCCAATCTCCAGGGTGGTGAAGTGCATTGCCATCAGCACCACACCCTGATCCCGCTCGAGGGGCTGCTGCAAATATTCAAGCCCCTCGATGGTGAAACGGCGGCGCAGCCAGCGGCTGGAGCGAAACCAGGCCATGCCGGTTTCCATCAGCGCGATGCCGTTGGAAGCAAAATTGCGGCGCAGCAGCTGCTCGCGCTTCATCGGGGACAGTTCGGGAAAACACAGGGCGAGGTTGCGCTCGGCGATCAGGCGGCGGCTGTTGGCAAAACGCAGCATCAGACGGCCAATAGACCGCCCCAGCGACATCTGCCAGCGATAGGGCAACTGTGCCACCAGGTACCAGATTCCAAACAGGAACCAGGTCAGCCAGTAACGAGGGTGCAAAAGTGCGGCACGAAAATGGGGTTTTTCCATAAAAAGCGGATAACTGCGATCGAGAACAGGAATTCCGGCCGCCACAGCGGCCGAAACAAAGCGGCGCATTATAGCCGCGCAGTCCCATCGCCGGATATACCCGTTACCGGGCACTGCCCAGACGATCACAATTTGCTATCGGAAGTCCCGTAAACGGGTTTCCTGTGGCCTGTGCCGAGGCCAGTGTCAGTGCCGCAGCAGAGCGTCCAGCTCATCGACTATTTCGCACCAGTCAGAATCCTCAAGAATCGCATCCCGCAGGAACTTGCGCTGACTGTCGCTCCAGAACTCGGCTCGGGAAAGTTTCTCCTCCCCCGCCAGGTGATGGCGGCTCAGAAAATCCTCGATCGCCTCATTGTCTGAGCCCAGCCCCAATTGAGCGAACAGGTCGTTGAGTGTGTGATGTCCGGTTTCCATCGCGTTTCCCCTTGAATTGAGTCGCCTGCGGTACACAGTCTGCAGGGGTCGAGCGTCGCCCCTGCACAGAAAATCCGAAATACGCATTCCAGTATAGATAATCCGGCGCCAGATCGGTTTGGATAGCGGGTCACCTCTGGCAACAGCACCTCCACAAAAGCACTGGGATCGCCGGCCCAATAACAGGTGTGCCGGCGCAGGCGCACAAATTCAAGGGGCAGGGTTTGGGCTGGCGTCATGAACCTGACCAATGGCCGTCAACAACTCGTCACTCAGGGTCAATTCGGCGCTGGCAATATTGCACTGCAGCTGCGCCATGGTCGTCGCCCCGATAATGTTACTGGTGACAAACGGTTGCTGGGTCACGAACGCCAGCGCCATTTGCGACGGGTCGACACCGAACTCCCGCGCCAGCGCGACGTAGGACTCCGTGGCCAGAACCGCTCGCTCACCGGTATAGCGCTGGAAACGCTCGAACAGGGTAAGGCGCGCGCCCTCTGGCCTGGCGCCGTGCAAGTATTTCCCGCTCAGGGTGCCGAATGCCAAGGGTGAGTAAGCCAGCAACCCGCACTGCTCGCGAATCGCCATTTCCGCGAGCCCCACCTCAAAGGTGCGATTCAACAGGCTGTATGGATTCTGGATAGACGCGATCCGCGGCCGGTTACCATGAGCCGCAAGGCGCAGGTAGCGATGCATGCCCCAGGGAGTCTCGTTGGACAGACCGATATGGCGTACCTTGCCTGCCTTGACCAGCTCTTCGAGGGCGGACAAAGTTTCGCTGATATCCACACCATCGTCATCGCCGTGCTGATAGCCGAGCTTGCCAAAAAAGTTGGTCTGGCGCTCAGGCCAGTGCACCTGATAAAGGTCGATGTAGTCGGTCTGCAGACGTGCCAGTGAGTCGTCGCACGCCTTCAGAATCTGATCGCGATCGAGCCGGGGGCCGCCGCGAATATGGCCAACTCCGGAATTTGCCGCACTGCGCCCGGTGACTTTCGTTGCCAGAACAACTTCGCTGCGCTTGCCGGTTTTGTGCAACCAGTTGCCGACGATTTCCTCGGTGCGGCCGTAGGTCCCGGGCCTGGGCGGCACCGGATACATTTCCGCGCAGTCGATAAAATTTACACCGTGGGCAGCGGCGTAGTCGAGCTGCTCAAAGGCTTCGGCTTCGCTGTTCTGCTCGCCAAATGTCATGGTGCCAAGACAGATTTTACTGACCTGGATACCGGTCTTGCCGAGTGTGCGGGTTTCCATTTTCTTCTCCTGAAATCTTGTGGGCACATTATGCCGATTTGAGAAGCGCGTTCGCAAAAACAAAAACGCCGGGCAATTGCCCGGCGTTTTCATCTGAGGAGAAAGCGGCTTATTTAAAGTCCGCTTCCACCAGTGGGCTGGTGTCGGCTTCGTAGTCGACGCCTTTAACACCAAACCCAAACAGTTTGAGGAAGTCGTCGGCGTAACCTTTGTAGTCGGTCAGCTCAAACAGATTCGCTTCAGTCACTTCCGGCCAGAGCTTTTCGATCTTGGCCTGGGTTTCCGGACGCAACTCTTTATCGTCCATGCGGAAGCGGTTGGTGTCGTCGAGACGCGGGGAGTCGGTGTACAGGCCTTCGGTGTAGAGGCGGTACAACTGCTCGATACAACCTTCGTGGGTGCCCTCTTCCTTCATCACTTTGTAGACGAGGGAGATGTACAGCGGCATAACCGGAATGGCGGAGCTGGACTGGGTCACCAGGGCTTTCAGTACCGCGACGTTGGCACTGGCATTGTGACTTTCGCTGATGGCCTTGGCGGCACGGTCCAGGTCTTCTTTGGCCTTGCCGATGGTGGCGTGGCCATAGATCGGCCAGGTAAGTTTTTCGCCGATGTAGGTGTAGGCGACGGTCTTGCAGTCGTCTGCCAGTACCCCGGCTTCGCCCAGGGCTTTCATCCACAGTTCCCAGTCTTCACCGCCCATGACTTTGACAGTGGCTGCGATCTCTTCATCGTTCGCCGGGTCAACACTGATGTCGGAGATTTCCAGCTTGTCGGTGTTGAGGTTTTTGGCGGTGTAGGACTTGCCAATGGGCTTCAGAACCGAACTGTACAGTTCACCGGTTTCCGGGTCAGTACGGCGCGGAGAAGCGAGGCTGTAGATCACCAGGTCGATTTTGCCAAGATCCTGTTTGATCAGGTCGATGGCCTGGGCTTTGATTTCGTTAGAGAAGGCGTCGCCGTTGATGCTTTTGGCATACAGACCGGCTTTGTGGGCTTCTTCCTCAAAAGCAGCGGAGTTGTAGTAGCCGGCGGAGGCGGTACGTTTTTCCGTGGGCGGTTTTTCGAAGAATACCCCGAGGGTGTTGGCGCCACAGCCGAAGGCGGCGGTGATGCGGGAGGCTAGGCCATAGCCGGTGGAGGCGCCGACGACGAGGACGTTTTTGGGGCCGTCTTCGATGGCAGGCTGGGATTTGATGTATTCGATCTGTTCGCGCACGTTGGCGGCGCAGCCCTGCGGGTGGGCGTTGGTGCAGATGAATCCGCGAACTTTCGGCTGGATGATCATGCCGGGCTCTCCGTTGGTGATTCTTCGGTCTTTTCAGTCACAAGTGGCCGACTGAGCAGCCATAAAGCGGGACATTCTAATGGCCTTTAGGGGTAACTCCCATAGTCGCAGGTCACGGTTGGGGAGACTGGTGGCCAGAATTTCGGGGGTGGCGGCCAGTTTAGCCAATATGCAAACCTGCTCCCTGCTCCCCCCCGGTGCATCACGTCTATTTTTCGCACAATTATGACCGGTCGCCACACTGTGGTACCAAGAAATTCCTCTCGTGGCGAAATGCCACCGGGTAAAAGGATTCAGAACCGAGCTAGGCGCCCCCCTTCAATACATCCATGTACGCTGCGTCGGCGACGTCCCTGTCGCCGACGCTTCTGAATCCTTTACCCGGCGCCATTTCTTCAGTTCAGGACATAACACTTCGATTCATAAAAGTATCAATTTCATTGGCACACTTAATGCACTTCATGTTGTGGGACCGCCATGGAAAGCGGTAAGCATTTTCCCGTTTAAGGGGTAACCAGCGAGGTAAACTCTCATGAAGTACTACTCACGTCATTTTGTAAAACCCGGCGACCTGAACCCAGCCCAACGTCTGTTCGGCGGCCAGGCACTGGCGTGGATAGATGAGGAGGCAGCCATTTTCGCGGGGTGTCAGATGGGCACCGCCAATATTGTGACCAAGCTGATGTCAGAGATTGATTTCGTCAGCTCAGCAGTTTGCGGGGATATTGTGGAGTTTGGTTTTGAAGTGACGGACATCGGCCGCACGTCGCTGACGGTACATTGCGAGATGCGCAACAAGCTGACGCGGGAATTGATTGTCCGGGTTGAGCGGATTGTGTTTGTGGCGCTGGACGCAGAGGGCAAGCCGACCCCTCATAAAAAGGCCGGGATGACAGTAGCGGAGGCGGCCAATTCTACCGCGGAGGCCAGCAAGCTCGCGGGCTAGCGCTGGACCCTCAGCAAACCAAAAAAGCCTGTGGCAGCCCCCTGCCACAGGCTTTTGAATTTAAACGGTTTCAGAAATTAGCGCAGCAACAACAACGGCTGGTTGGTTTCCAGTAGCATTTTTGCGGTAACACTCCCCAACAGAAGATCGCGCAACTTGCTGTGGCTGAAGGCCCCCATCACAGTCAGATCGATATTGTGTTCCTGCTGGTAGGCGATCAATGAATCCACCGTGCGGCCTTCGAGGTTGGCACTGATCACATGCACCCCGCCGTTGCTCAGGGCCTCGGCACCTTCCGCCAGCACCGATTCCGCTTCATCGCCCACATACACCAGGTGGCAATCAACACCCTGGAATACCGGACTCGTTGCCACCATATCCAGTGCCTTGCGGGCAGACTCGCTGCCGTCGTAGGCAAGCATGATGGAGTGCGGCACTTTGAACTCGCGATTCACCACCAGAATTGGCTTGTGAAGTGAGCGCACAATTGACTCCAGCTGCGCACCCAATCCCTTGTTCGACTCCCCGTGCTCCTCACCGCGAATACCGAGCACCAGCACGCGGATATGATCTTCCAACTCCACCAGCGACTCGATCAGAGACCCGTGGCGCTGACAGGTAACCACCCGCTCAGCCCCCGCCTTCACCGAACGTTCCCGCGCGCTCTCCAGCATCTGCCGGCCCTGCTCCAGCAACAGTTTTGAACGCTGCTGTTCCAGATTGGTCAGCTCTTCCAGAAGTTCTTCCTGGCTACCCAGCCCGATACTGCCGGACAGGTCTGCAACTGCTGGCGTGGTTACTCGCTCGATATTGTGGAGAAGTTTGATCGGGGCAGATGCGCGGCTGGCAATCCAGGCGGCGTAATCGCAGACGGCACCGCTGTAGCGGGAACCATCGATGCAGGTGAGTACGAGGGGGTCTTTCTGTTCGGCCATTTATTATTTTCTCTCTATCGCTAGAAATTAACCTTGCACTATAAACAGCGCATAGGGCAAGGCACAGAAATCCGAATCGAAGACTGGGTGGCGGGGCTGGGGTTTCAAAAGCGTCGGCGACAGGGACGTCGCCGACGCAGCGTACATGGATGTATTCCCAGGGGGGCGCCTAGCCCGGTTTTGAAACCCCAGACCCGGTGCCCAGGCGCCACAAAACTAGCTACAAAGTACCCGTTAGTGCCCCCCCAGCACCTTCTCAATTTCTTCCGGCTTGTCATGAACACCGAAGCGGTCAACGATGGTGGAGCTGGCTTCGTTCAGGCCAATCAGCTCGACCTCGGCGCCCTCTCGGCGGAACTTCACTACCGCCTTGTCCAGCGAGTACACCGCCGACACATCCCAGAAGTGCGCCCGGCTCAGGTCAATCACCACTTTATCCAGCGCCTCTTTAAAATCAAACGCCGCCACAAACTTATCCGCCGAATTGAAGAACACCTGCCCCACCACAGTGTAGGTACGGCAATTGGTCTCCTCATCCAGCTCCGAGCTCACATACATAAAGTGGCTCACCTTGTTGGCGAAGAACAGGGATGCCAGCAGCACACCCACAAACACGCCAAACGCCAGATTATGGGTAAACACTACCACAATCACCGTGGACAGCATCACCAGATTGGTGGACAGCGGCAACTTGTTCAGATTCCGAATGGAGCCCCAGTCAAAGGTGCCGATGGACACCATGATCATCACCGCCACCAGCGCCGCCATCGGGATCACCGCCACCCAATCGCTCAGGAACACCACCAGGGTCAGCAGGCCAACACCGGCCACCAGGGTAGAAAGACGACCGCGGCCACCGGATTTCACATTGATCACAGACTGGCCAATCATCGCGCAGCCCGCCATACCGCCGAGCATTCCGGCACCGATGTTAGCGATGCCCTGGCCCTTACATTCGCGGTTCTTGTCGCTGTTGGTATCGGTCAGGTCGTCCACGATGGTGGCGGTCATCAGGGATTCCAGCAGGCCCACCACAGCGAGGCCAGCGGAGTACGGGAAGATGATTTTCAGGGTCTCGAAGTTGAGCGGAACATCCGGCCACAGGAAAATCGGCAATGTGTCCGGCAGATCGCCCATATCCCCCACGGTGCGGATATCCATGCCCAGGGTTACCGCGACCGCGGTCAGCACCAGGATGCACACCAGCGGTGACGGCAGGATCTTGCCGATCACCGGCACATAGGGGAACAGGTAGATGATGCCGAGGCCGGCGGCGGTCATGGCATAAACATGCCAGGTGACGTCGGTGAGTTCGGGGAGCTGGGCCATAAAGATGAGGATGGCCAGCGCATTGACGAACCCCGTGACCACGGCCCTCGAGACAAAGCTCATCAGGCTGCCGAGCTTTAGGTAGCCGGCGATGATCTGCAGTACCCCGGTTAACAAGGTGGCCGCGAGCAGGTACTGGAGACCGTGCTCTTTGACCAGTGTGACCATGAGCAGGGCCATGGCGCCGGTCGCGGCGGAGATCATGCCGGGGCGGCCACCGACGAAGGCGATGACCACGGCGATACAGAAGGAGGCATAGAGGCCTACCCGGGGGTCGACACCGGCGATGATGGAGAAGGCGATGGCCTCGGGGATGAGGGCCAGGGCGACGACGAGGCCGGCGAGTACGTCGCGGCGGATGTTGCCGAACCAGTCGTTTCTGGTGGACGACAACAGGGTGTTGGAGAACTGCATAATTCAGGGGAGCCTGTCTGGGATGCTGACTTGAGGGTCTTATTCGAGCCCGGCTATTTGAGCCATAAATTCGGGCGCGGATTCTAGCATCTTGGGGGTTCTGGCTAAAGAACAGGCAAGTGGTTTGAGGCACGGATCTGGCTCAGCGGCGGCGACGCTACCGGGTACAGCTATGCAAGACACGCCGTAAACCCATCCATGGGGGCTCTTCCGCGAGGTCCCTCTCGCGGACAAAGCGCCAGCTTTGGACGCCATGGGCGCCCGAAGGGTGAGGGCCTAGGCCCGAATCAACGTCTTGCATAGCTGTACCCGGCATCGCCGCCTTAACATCAACCTCAGTCACAACTTCCCCAGGTCTCGTGTCGCGCCTTCCCACTCCTGTCCGCCCCCACGGACACAGTCTGTCCGGACACTTTTTGCGGACACTTCGGCCTACACCCAACACCTTCAATGAAATTTATTTTTCTTACAAATCAAATACTTAATGGGAAATCACGCTTTGGCACGGCAATTGCGATAAGGCCGCTGCATCCGAAAAATCCACTTTGCATCCGGGGCCGCGAACACCCGCATCAAAGTGACAGAAGAACAGTTTCAAAGTACTTGGGAACAACATGATCAGAGATACCTCCGGGCAGGACGTCCAACTCACTCCACAGAGCCCGTGGAAGAACCCGCGCCTGTTGAAGCGCGCCGGTCTTGGCATTGGGGCGGCAACATTTGTGGTTTGGGGGCTGATGAGCTGGCAGAGCACGAATGCGGTGGATGCGAGCGTGTCGCTGTCGCGGATCAATATCGCGGCAGTGGAGCGTGGGGATCTGGTTCGGGATCTGGTGGTGCAGGGGAAGGTGGTTGCGGCCAATAGCCCTACCCTGTTCAGCCCGGCGCAGGGGATTGTGAAGTTTGCGGTGAAGGCCGGTGATGCGGTTGCGCAGGGGCAGCTGCTTGCAGAGGTGGACAGTCCACAGCTGCAAAACCAGTTGGCCCAGGAGAGTGCGCTGTACAGCAAACTGAGTGTGGAGCTGGCACGGCAGAAGATTCAGGCAAAGCGTCAGCGTCTGGAGAACACTCAGAAGGCGGATCTTGCCAAGGTAGACCTGACAGCAGCACAGCGAGAACTGAAGCGCGCGGAGATTTCCATGGAGAAACAGATTATCTCTCAGCTGGATTTTGAAAAGGCCAGCGATGATCTGGCCCGCGCGGAACTGGAGTACAAGCAGGCGGTGCAGAACTCCCAGCTGGAAAACGAAGCCCTTACCTTTGAGACCCAGACCCTGCAACTGCAGGTGGACCAGCAGCAGCTTCAGGTAGAGGAACTGCAGCGCAAGGTCAACGAATTGCAGATCGTCTCTCCGGTCGACGGCACCATCGGCAGCCTAGCAGCCACGCAGCGCTCCGCTGTCGCCGCCAATGCACCACTGCTCACCGTTGTCGACCTGACCAGTTTCGAGCTGGAAGCCGCGGTGCCGGAAAACTACGCCGATGACCTCGGCCTCGCCATGGCTGTGGAAATCAATATGGGTGGTAAAAAGCTGCCCGGTGAAATCACCGCGATCGCCCCCGAAGTGATCAACAACCAGGTCACCGCCCGCGTGCGCTTTACCGGCAGCCAGCCGGAGAACCTCCGACAAAACCTGCGCCTTACCGCGCGCGTACTGCTGGAAAACCGCAACGACGTCATGCTCGTCAAGCGCGGCGCCTTCCTCGATCAGACCGGTGGTCGCTTTGCCTGGAAGCTGAACGACCAGCAACAGGCGGTGAAAGTACCTATCACCATTGGCGCACTGGGACTGAACCAGGTTGAGATTGTTTCCGGCCTGAAGGAAGGGGACCAAATCATTACTTCCTCTGCGGAGGAGCTGGATAAGGCGCAGCTGGTTGCGCTGAAAGACTGATCAAACAAACTGAACTCTGATGCGAAGGCGCTGATACCGATTGTTGTGTGCGAGACCTTCTGCGAGAGGGACCTCGCAGAAGAGCCCCCATGGATGGGTTCACGGCGTGTCTCGCACACAACAATCGGTAGCAGAGCCGCCCCAAAATTTGAAAGAACTCACGACCTCAAGGCTACCACGACAAGGAAATCCACCATGCTCAAAATGCACAATATCCGTAAAAGCTATCGCACCGATACCATTGAAACTCACGCACTGCGTGACTTCAGCCTCGAAGTCAATGAAGGGGAATTTGTCTCCGTTACCGGCCCCAGCGGTTCCGGCAAAACCACCTTCCTCAATATCGCCGGCCTGCTCGAAACCCCGACCGGCGGCCAGTACCTGCTCGACGGACAGGAAGTCGGCAACCTCTCCGACCGCGACCGCTCGCGACTGCGCAATGAAAAAATCGGCTTTATTTTTCAGGGCTTCAACCTGATCCCGGATCTCAACCTGTTCGACAACATCGACGTGCCCCTGCGCTATCGTGGCTTCAACGCCAAAGAACGCCGTCGCCGTATCGAAAAATCCCTCGAACAGGTCGGTCTCTCCGCCCGCGCCAAACACCTGCCCGCACAACTATCCGGCGGTCAGCAACAGCGCGTCGCCATCGCCCGCGCCCTCGCTGGCGAACCCCGCTTTCTGCTCGCGGACGAACCCACCGGCAACCTCGACTCCCTGATGGCACGCCAGGTCATGGAACTACTGGAATTCATCAACGAATGGGGTACCACCATCGTCATGGTCACCCACGACCCGGATCTCGCCCGCCGAGCGCAGCGCAACATTCAGATTGTCGACGGTCAGGTTTCCGATCTTCGCCAGAACATTGCGCAGCCCGAAACCGCCACCGCATAAGCTGAATTCGCATTGCTGAATAAGAGAAAAGGACACCGAAATGATCGGCTACTACATCAGCCTCGCCATGCGCAGCCTGCGGGGAACACCTATATTGAGCGCGCTTATGATCGCCGCCATCGCCGTAGGTGTGGGCGCATCCATGACTGTGATGACCTTGAACTACATGATGTCGCAGAACGCACTGGAGCATAAAGACAAGGTCCTCTATGCCGTGCAATTGGATAGCTGGGACCCGAACCAGGCCGCGGATACCGCCAACGAAATTCCCTGGCAGCTCACCTACCCCGATGCGGTTGCCCTGCTGCGCTCGGATATTCCCACCCGTCAAATCGCCATGCACCGCTTCGGTTTTACCGTAAACCTAGACGAGTCCGAGATTCGCCCGTTTACCGCCAATACCCGCGTAACCACCCGGGATTTCTTTTCCCTGTTCGACGTACCGTTTGAATTCGGCGGCACCTGGAACAAGGAGGCGGATAGCGCCGCGGTGCAATCGGTGGTGCTCAGCAAAGAAACCAATGAAAAACTGTTTGGCGGTGAAAACAGTGTCGGTAAGGTTGTAAAACTGAACGGTGAACCCTTTACCGTCGTCGGTGTGCTCAAGCACTGGAACCCATCACCCAAAATTTACGACCTGAACAACAACCCCTTCGCAGACGCCGAAGAGCTGTATATCCCCTTCGGCTTGCACCGCAAGTATGAAATCTACAGCTGGGGCAACACCAATGGCTGGACAAGCAGCGCACCGGAGGGCGCCGAAGGCTACGAGCGATTCCTGCTCGGAGAACATGTGTGGATTCAATTTTGGGTAGAACTGGACAACGCTGAGCAGAAGGAAGCGTACGAGCAGTTCCTCACCGGCTATATCCGCCAGCAGAAAGAACAGGGCCGCTTTGAACGTCCACTGAAGTTCGCCCTGTCGCACCCGTCTGAATGGCTGGTTCTAAATGAAGTACTGGATAACGACAACCGGGTACTGGGCTGGGCATCGCTGGCCTTCCTGTTAGTGTGCGTGGTCAATGCTGTTGCCCTACTGCTGGCAAAATTTTTGCGCAAAGCACCGGAGGCCGGCGTGCGCCGGGCGCTGGGCGCAAGTCGTAACGCCATATTCACCCAGCACCTGATCGAAAGCAGCTGTATCGGTGTGCTTGGCGGATTGCTGGGTATCGTCCTCGCACTGGCCGGTTTGACCGGTATTCGCGCACTGGCGATGGGCCAGGTAGACCAGATCGCCACCATGAACTGGGAAATGATGCTGGCCGCTGTCGGCCTCGCCATCTTCGCGAGCATTCTCGCCGGCCTTTACCCGGCCTGGCGCATCAGCCGCACCAACCCATCCGTTTACCTGAAGACCCAGTAACCCAGAGAAAAGGAAAAGAACATGTTCGAGCTAAAACCCATGTTGTCCGCCCTCTGGCGCAACAAGGTATCCGCATTGCTGATCGCCCTGCAGCTTGCACTCACTCTTGCCATTGTGAGTAATGCCAGCGTGATCGTAAAAGATCGTATGGAGCAGGTGGCGCGCCCCACCGGCATGGATGTGGAAAATATTATCGCCGCAACCTATATGCCCATCCCCACTGAATACGATATGGCAGGAGCCGTCGTAGCTGACCTGGACCTGCTGCGCAGTACACCTGGTGTTGTGGATGCCTCGGTGACCAACCAGATTCCACTGTCCGGATCGGGTTCCGCGGGCACCTATTTCACTGAGCCCAATCAGGAGATCGGTGGCGAAAACGCCAACTACTATCAGGTGGACTCACACTTTATTAACACCCTCGGCCTCAATCTGATCGAAGGTCGCAGTTTTGCTCCTGCCGACGAGCACGTTATCGGACCGAATGACCAATATCACAGCAAAATGGCAGTGGTCAGCAAGCAGTTTGCCGAAAAGCTGTACCCAGGTGAATCGGCTATCGGTAAGTTTTTTTATAGCGGAGCCGATGATAACCCGGTGGAAATCATCGGTGTGGTCGAGCAGCACCTGGGTGCCTGGCCGGGCTGGTCCCGCGCAGGCAACGTCGTTTTCTATCCACTGCTGGTCACTGGCAATCACAAACGCTACCTGATCCGAACCGAACCAGGACAACGGGACGAGGTGTTCAAAAAAGTGGAGGATTTGCTCAACAAGCGTGACCCTCAGCGTGTCGTGCATGTGGAGACCCTGAGCGAAAATGTGGAGCGTACCTACATCAGCGACAACATCATGATCAAAGTGCTGTCTCTGGTAATGGCCCTGCTCACCTTCATCGTCGCTCTCGGCATCATCGGCCTAACCATTTTCTGGATCAACCAGCGCACCAAACAGATCGGTATCCGCCGTGCACTGGGTGCCACCCGCGCCAATATCAGCCGCTATTTTCTGGTAGAAAACGCCCTGATTGCCGGTACCGGGCTGGGGCTGGGCACCGCCGGCGCACTGATTATCAATCAGCTGATGGTAAGTGAATTTTCACAACCTGCTCTTACATTACCGCTGCTTACCGTGTGTGCGATAGTATTGTTGCTCGTGAGTGTTGCTGCCGCGTTGATGCCGGCCATGCGCGCTGCGAATATCTCGCCGGCAATGGCAACACGTAGCGTGTAATCGCGGATTCGAAGTTCAATATGCGATGAGAAGGTCCTGCTGCCGGCAGGTGGTTCTGGGACCTTCTAAAACAGGGATGTTTTAGGAGAGCCCCCATGGACGGGTTCACGGCGTGTCCCAGAACCACCTGCCGGCAGCAGGAGCGCCACAGAATTGACTACAAAGGACAGTTAATTGGACAAGGTCCTAATCATCGACGACAACACCGGCATCATTTCCGCCCTGACCCTGTTGTTGTCCCTCCACGATATCCAAACCCTCTCCGCCATTACCCCACAGGCGGGCCTGCAACTGTTGCGGGAAAACTCGGATGTTGGCCTCGTCATCCAGGACATGAACTTCACTGCGGACACCACGTCCGGTGAGGAAGGCCGCGCGCTGTTTTTTGCCCTGCGCGAGCTGCAACCGGATATCCCCGTTATCCTGCTCACCGCCTGGACCCAGCTGGAAATGGCGGTAGAGCTGGTCAAGGCCGGTGCCGCCGATTACGTCGGTAAACCCTGGGACGACAACAAACTGATCGCCACCATAAAAAATCTGCTGGAGCTGCACGAGCTGCAGCAACAGCAACGGCAGTCCCAGAGCCGCGCGCAACAGGCGCGGGAGCAACTACAGCAACAGTTCGACCTGCAGGAAATTGTTTACCGCAACCAGAGCGTGCAGACGCTGCTGGAGATGGCCACCCAGGTGGCCCACTCCGATGTGCCTGTTCTGATTACCGGCCCGAATGGCGCAGGCAAAGAAAAAATCGCCGATATAGTCCAGGCCAATTCCAGTGTGAAAGATGGCCCCTTTATCAAGGTCAATGTCGGTGCCCTGCCGGAAGAGCTGATGGAAGCGGAACTGTTTGGCGCCGAGGCCGGCGCCTACACCGGTTCCGGCAACAAGGTACGTCAGGGCCGATTTGAGGCCGCCGACGGCGGCACCCTGTTCCTCGATGAAATCGGCGAGCTTTCCGCCAGTGGCCAGGTCAAACTGTTGCGAGTACTACAGACCGGCGAATTCCAGCGCCTCGGCAGCAGCCAGACCCGCAAGGTTCGGGTGCGTGTAATCAGCGCAACCAATAGCAACCTGCAGCAGATGATTGGCGATGGCAGCTTCCGTCAGGATCTGTTTTATCGACTCAATGTGATCGAGCTAAAACTGCCACCACTGAGTGAGCGCCCGGAAGATATACTGCCGCTGGCCCGCGGTTTCCTCGCCAGTACCGGCAAGCAATTGAGCCCACAGGCACAGCAGTGCCTGATGCGCTACAGTTGGCCCGGTAACGTGCGCGAACTGCAGAATGTGATGCAGCGTGCTGCGGTACTGACCAGGGGCGACACCATCGACGAGGCGACCCTCGCGCTGCCGGAAGATACCCAGCTCAAGGTACCGGACCACAGTTTCGAACCCAGCCGCGAACTGCTGGAACAGACCCTCGCCAGCTGTAACGGCATTATCGCCCAGGCAGCGCGCGAACTGGGACTAAGCCGACAGGCCCTGTATCGCCGGCTGGATAAATACGGAATTCCCTACTGATGCCAAGTGGCGCTAGCCCCAAAACCTCCATCGAAGGAAAACTGTTTGCTACCGTTTTACTCTCGGTGGCACTCGGTACCGGCATCCCATTTGGACTGTTACGACTGGGTGCACACCCGGTACTCGCATGGAGTGCGGGCCTGTTACTGGCTCTGATTCTGGCCTTCGCCCTCCTGCGCCCCGTGACCCGCAACCTGAACCGCGCACTGCAAAGCCTGGAAGGCGGCCTGCTGAATTTTCGCGATGGCGACTTCTCCATATCACTGGCTCTCAACCGCGATGATCAGCTGGGGCAACTGGCGGAACTGTACAACGAAGTGGGAGAAATTCTGCGGCGGGAAAGAGCCCATATTCACCAGCGCGAACTGCTGCTGGACACGGTGATTCAGAGCTCGCCACTGGCACTGCTACTGATCGACCAGAGCGAACACATCATCTATGCCAACACCAGTGCACGGCACATGCTGCACGATGGCAAACCCTTGCAGGGGCATTTGCTGGGACAAATTCTGCCGCTGTGCCCACCGGAACTGGCACAGGCCATTGAGCAGAAACAGGATGGTCTCACCAGTTATCTCGATGGCGAACGCAGCCACACCCTGCATATCAGCAACAGCACCTTCGTACTGAATTCACAAAAGCATCGCCTGATTTTATTGCGGGAAATGACCCGGGAGCTGACCCGAGCGGAAGTTCAGGTGTGGAAAAAAGTGATCCGGCTGATCAGCCACGAACTGAACAATTCCCTTGCCCCCATTTCATCCATGGCCCACAGCGGAAAATTACTGTCGGAAAAAATCGATTCCCAGCAACTGGCCGGGGTATTTGATGTGATCGCCGATCGCTGCCGGCACCTGACGGAGTTTACCCAAGGGTACGCGCGCTTTGCCAAATTGCCACCGCCATCCCCGGAAGAAGTGCACTGGTCGACACTGGCCAAACGGCTGCAACCGCTGCACCCTTTTGCATTGAAAGGTGAGATACCTCTGCGGCCCGGTTATTTTGATCCGGCACAGATTGAACAGGCCTTGTTAAACCTGCTGAAAAACGCCAGCGAATCCGGCAGCGACGAGGGCGAAATTACCTTGCAGATTGAAACCGACGTACACGGCCAACTGTTGACCGTTTCTGATCGAGGCAGCGGCATGAGCGACAAGGTGTTACAGCAGGCACTGCTGCCATTCTATTCCACCAAACCCCAGGGGGTCGGACTTGGCCTGGCGCTGTGCCGGGAAATCGCCGATGCCCACGGCGGGCAGATTCGGCTGCACAACCGAGCTGAGGGAGGGCTGAGGGTCAGCCTGTGGCTGCCCTGGCCCGAGTCCAGTTAAGATCGCAGACTGATCGCAAGCCGGCGAGTACTGCTAAACATCCAGCCCCTGACAGCGCAGCCCCTCACTATACATCCAGCACTTGCCGCCTTCCGGGCAGGGCGCGTCTACCGCCATTGGCGAGGTACCTGCCGGGCACTGGGGGGCACGCCCTGCGGTGCACCAGGCACCGGTATCCAGCTGATAGCAAACAGAGTCGTCCATCAGGCAAGTACTTGCCGTGTGAACCTCCGTGTGGCCCGCAAAACAGTTTCGCGGGTAAGCCGGCATCAAATTGGCAGGCTGCGGCCGCTGGTAATAGGTTGCCGGCGTACCGGTAAGGTCACACCAGAAACCGTCAAGACGGGCCGTATTTTCCAGGCCATCACCTGTCGTACTGGCACATCCGGAGAACAGCAGGATCAGCAAAACAAAAAGCAGGCGCAGCTGCATATCACTTCCTCTGTGAATAGCGCAAAGTTACTGGCGCCCACTGTATCGGTATTACTTCTCGTAAACGATACAGCGACGGCCACCGGAAATTTCGTAGCACTGGGCGGTAGCCGGGCAAATAGAGCCCGGCGCCAGTTCTTCCGCATCCCCGGGGCAACCGTCGTAATTGGTTTTTTGCTCCGCGTGTGCCGGCGCACGGGGAATAGGCGCACTGTTAGGGTAGACCACCTGATCACGCACGCTGCTGGTACCACAGGCAGACAGCAACGTTGCCGCCGCCATCAGGGATAAAATCGTCACTCGTTTGCGCATGGGGTCTCCTTAACATCTATTCCAACACCCGCCATTCCCGACTGGCTCAGTACACTCGCATTACCGGGAAAAACCAGCAGGCAGAACCAACTCGATTACTTTCAACGTCCGTTGAACACTGGCGGCTGGCCGCGGGAGGTGCCGCCGCATTTGGCAAATAATTACCCACTTCGACAAAATCTGCACTTTGTGTTTTATCGTCGGGGTTGAAAAAGAAAGGGTCATAACTGTTTTCGTTTCCATACGGCACGAACATACAACCCTGTATACACAGTGTGGCGCCCATTGCCACAGCTGCAATCCCTGTGCGCTTCATGACTCACCTACCTCGCAACTTGATCACTACCTGACCACCGCCGGGAACTCCATTCTCCCGACATCCACTCACTGTTAATTTCAGTTTAGCGCGCAGGAAGCGTTCGACGACGCTGTTCACGTTTTAACCAGAATTAAATGCGCGGGAATCAACGCAGGAGGGAGTCTCGCGACGTGGCCACGGCACTGGCGCGTTAGGCGCCCGGAAAATGTGGGCCATCACACAGGTGCTGAGCGAAAAATGGACACAAAAAAAGCGCCGGGGGAAACCCTCCGGCGCTTTTTACATTGGCGCTCGTATGCCCGAGAGCCTGTCAGTTACAGCAGCAGTCGACGCACGTCGGCCAGAACATCGGCCAGGTAGGTCAGGAAGCGACCCGCGTCACCACCGTTTACCGCACGGTGGTCGTAAGACAGTGCCAGGGGCAGCATCTTGCGCGGAACAAATTCACTGCCGTTCCACTCGGGGCGAATTGCCAGCTTGGAAACACCGAGGATGCCCACTTCCGGCGCATTCACGATCGGGGTAAAGCCGGTGCCACCGATGGCGCCGAGGCTGGAAATGGTGAAGCAGGCGCCCTGCATATCCCGGGGCTTCAGCTTGCCGTCGCGGGCCGCGATGGCCATGGCGGTTGCTTCTTCTGCCAGCTCGTACAGGCCTTTCTTGTCCACGTCGCGGATCACCGGAACCATCAGGCCCTTCGGTGTATCCACTGCCATACCGATGTGCACGTAGTCCTTCTTCACGATGTGCTCGCCATCGTTGTGCAGGGATACGTTAAAGCTCGGCACTTCACGCAGTGCAGCGGCCGCCGCTTTCAGCAGGAACGGTACTGGCGTGAGCTTCACGCCGCGCTTGTCCGCTTCGGCTTTCATTGCCTTGCGGAAATCTTCCAGCTCGGTGATGTCGGCGTCGTCGAACTGGGTAACGTGGGGCACGTTCAGCCAGTTGCGGGACATATTCGCCGCGGTCAGCTTGTGGATTTTGCTCATCGGCTCGGTGGTGACCGGGCCAAACTGGCTGAAATCGATTTCCGGCATGGGCGCGATGCCGATGTTGCCACCAACACTGCTTACCGCGCCGCTTTCGGCTTTCTTCACCTGTTCCTTGATATAGGCGTGCAGGTCGTCCTTGGTCACTCGGCCGCGGGGACCGGTAGGCTTGACCTTGTTCAGAGTCACGCCCAGTTCGCGACCCAGTTTGCGCACGGCGGGGCCGGCGTAAACTTCGGCAGACGGGGTGTGGTCGCGCTCGACGTGCGGGTCGCGTTTCGGCGCTTCCTGCTGCGCTTCAGCTTCACTGGTCGGAGCCGGAGCCGCCGCCGGAGCGGGGGCAGGCGCCGCAGCGGCCGGCGCGGGGGCCGCGCCGTCACCTGAGACGGTTTTGATCACACCGATCACATCACCGGTGGACACCTTGTCGCCTTCCTTCACGGAGATGGAAACGATGGTGCCGGAAGCGGCAGACGGTACGTCCATGGACGCCTTGTCGCCTTCCACCACGATCAGGGCATCGCCCTCTTCGATTTCATCGCCGGCGGAGACGGAGATTTCAATCACGTCCACAGACTCGGCACCGCCGAGATCCGGAACCACAATGTCCTCTTCCTTCTCAACGCCTGCTGCAGCGGCAGGTGCCGGTGCTTCTTCAGCGGCGGGGGCCGGAGCAGGTTCCGCTGCCGGAGCAGGCGCTGGCTCTTCCGCCGCGTCGCTGCCGGCATCGTCACCAGCGTCCGTTTCCATTTCACCGATCACGTCGCCTTCGGAGACCTTGTCACCTTCCTTTACGGAGATGCTCAGGACCTTGCCGGCCACCGGTGCGGGGATGTCCATGGAGGCCTTGTCGCCCTCCACCACAATCAGCGCGTCCTCTTCCGCCACCGTGTCACCCACGGCAACGGCGATTTCGATTACATCTACCTGATCGGCGCCGCCGAGATCAGGCACTTTAATGACTTGCTTAGCCATGTCTTTACCTTCCTTATTCAGCGGGCCTTAGACCAGACGCGGGTTTACTTTTTCCGGGTCGATATTGAGCTTCTTGATGGCGTCGGCCACCTCAGAGGCTTCGATCACGCCCTGATCCGCCAGGCCCTTCAGCGCCGCGATCGCCACGTAGTTGCGGTTCACTTCGAAGAAGCGACGCAGCTGCTCGCGGCTGTCACTGCGGCCGAAGCCGTCGGTGCCGAGGGTGATCATGTCGCCGTCGATAAATTCGCGCAGCGGCTCGACGTAGGAGCGGATGTAGTCGGTAGACACAACAACCGGCGCTTCATTACCTGCAAACTGCTCTTCCACCCAGGACTTACGCGGGGTTTCAGTCGGGTGCAGCATGTTCCAGCGCGCTGCGTCCTGACCCTCACGGGCCGCTTCGGTGGCGGAAGTCAGGTTCCACACGTCGGAGGTCACACCGAACTGGTCGGCGAGAATGTCCGCGGCAGCCATGACTTCGCGCAGGATGGAACCAGCGCCCACCAGCTGTACGTGCTTCTTGGCGGCCTTGCCTTTGCCCTTCTTGCGGGAATTGGCATCCAGCTTGTAGATACCGCGGATGATGCCCTCTTCCACGCCCTGCGGCATTTCCGGCTGCAGGAAGTTTTCGTTCTCGACGGTGACGTAATAGAACAGGTTTTTCTGCTCTTCGTACATCTCGATGAGACCCTGGCGAATGATCACAGCCAGGTCGTAACCGAAGGCCGGGTCGTAACTCTTACAGTTCGGAATGGTACCGGACAGTACCAGGCTGTGGCCGTCCTGGTGCTGCAGGCCTTCGCCGTTCAGGGTGGTACGGCCGGCAGTGGCACCGATCAGGAAGCCGCGCGCCTGCATGTCACCGGCGGCCCATGCCAGATCGCCAATGCGCTGGAAGCCGAACATGGAGTAGTAGATATAGAAAGGCACCATCGGCACGCCGTGGTTGCTGTAGGCAGTGGCGAGCGCCATCCATGCGGACATGGCGCCGGCTTCGTTAATGCCTTCTTCCAGCACCTGGCCTTTCTTGTCTTCCTTGTAATACATGATCTGGCCGTGATCGACCGGGGTGTATTTCTGCCCCTGGGAAGAGTAGATACCCAGCTGACGGAACAGACCTTCCATACCGAAGGTACGGGCTTCGTCCGGCACGATGGGCGCGACGTTCTTGCCCATCTTCTTGTCTTTCACCAGCACGGACAGCGCGCGTACGAACGCCATTGTGTTGGAGATTTCGCGGTCGCCGGAGCCTTTGGTCAGGGCGCTGAAGGCGTCCAGTTCCGGGATTTCCAGCTTGGCCACTTCGGTGCTGCGAGACGGTACCGGGCCACCCAGAGCCTTGCGGCGCTCGGCCATGTACTTCATTTCCGGGCTGTCTGGCGCAGGACGGTAGTACGGCACTTCCTCGATTTCCTTGTCGGTAATCGGGATCGCGAAGCGGTCGCGGAAGCGCTTCAGCGCCTCGGTGTCCATCTTCTTCACGTTGTGGGTATCCATCGCCGCTTCACCGGCGGCACCCAGGCCGTAGCCTTTTACGGTCTGCGCCAGAATGACGGTGGGCTTGCCCTTGCTCGCCATGGCTTCGGCGTAGGCCGCGTAGACCTTGTACGGGTCGTGGCCGCCGCGGTTCAGCTTCATGATCTCTTCGTCGGAGAAGTCTTTGACCATCTCCGCCAGCTCCGGGTATTTGCCGAAGAAGTGCTCGCGGGTGTAAGCGCCGCCGTTGGCCTTGAAGTTCTGCATCTCGCCATCGACGGTCTCGTCCATGACTTTCTGCAGCAGACCTTTTTCGTCTTTCTCGAACAGCGGATCCCACAGGCGGCCCCACAGGACCTTGATCACGTTCCAGCCGGCACCGCGGAATACACCTTCCAGTTCCTGCACGATCTTGCCGTTACCGCGTACCGGGCCGTCCAGACGCTGCAGGTTACAGTTGACCACGAATACCAGGTTTTCCAGCTTTTCGCGGCCCGCCAGGGCGATGGCGCCGAGGGATTCCGGCTCGTCACACTCACCGTCACCCAGGAATGCCCACACCTTGCGATCGCCGCGCGGAGACAGGCCGCGGGCAGACAGGTAGCGCATGATGTGCGCCTGGTAGATGGCCTGGATCGGACCAAGGCCCATGGATACGGTAGGAAACTGCCAGTATTCCGGCATCAGCCACGGGTGCGGATAAGAGGACAGACCCTTGCCATTTACTTCGCGGCGGAAGTTGTCCAGCTGCTCTTCGTCAAAGCGGCCTTCGAGGTAAGAACGGGCGTAAATGCCCGGCGCGCTGTGGCCCTGGAAGAAAATCAGGTCGCCGCGCTCTTCCCCTTCGTTACCGCGGAAGAAGTAGTTAAAGGCTACGTCGTACAGGGTCGCTGCAGACGAGAAGCTCGCGATGTGGCCGCCGAGGCTGTCCGCGTTGGAGTTGGCGCGAACCACCATGGCCAGCGCGTTCCAGCGGATCAGGGAGCGGATTCGACGCTCCATGAACAGGTCACCCGGCATACGCTTTTCCGCGTCCTGCGGAATGGTATTGCGGTAAGGGGTGGTGATGGCAGCCGGCAGCTGTACGCCGGTGTTGGTGGCGCGGTCAGACAGCTGCTTGATCAGGAACGCGGCGCGTTCCTTGCCACTGTGGCGGATGACCGCCTGCAGCGCGTCCAGCCATTCCTGCGTTTCCTGAATGTCGGTTTCTTCGTGCATCAAATGCTCCTCGGCGAATATACGACGTCGAGTCGGTGTTTTTTTATGGTCAGAATTTTTGCTGCGCAACAGTACCGTAAACACCGGGATCTCCCCCGGGTTCTGCCGCCAGGTTCGCCAAATCACCGCCTGAATTGGCAGAAAAGCAACGAACGCTGGTCATTATTTCAGCAACACAATGGAGGGTGCAGCGTGAAACAGTTTTAAACAAACGGAACTGCGCGACCTGAATACCGCCGGCCATAAGGAGCCTGTCAGAAGTTGTTGAGTGAGAGGCTCGTTAATACCGGCTCGACTTTGAATTCGGCGTTGAATTCTCGGCCCGTCAACTGTAGGGCAGACGCCATACGGCGCACAGAGATGCCCTCAATTAACCGGCTGCAAGTGCGTAAGCGGGGGCGATTGTAGTATTACTACAAACGTTTTTCCAGACAGGACGATTAGTAACAAATAAAACCAATATGTAAAACAATTATTTGCCAGTTGGCGTAAATACCGAAATAAATTGCGGCCATGCCGGTGTTTTTTATTACAAAATCGAGTCCAATAATCGCATTCTGGTCACGAAAATTCCGTGCCCGGCCCCCGCAAGGGGCCGGATGCCGAACGGGTGTACCAGTGAAATGGGTGTAACTTGCGGCAGGTAAACAGTGAGGTCAGGCCAGTACCGGCTCGCAATCGGTTTCCCGCTCGGGAGCGGCAGGCAGGCGCAACTCAAATCTTGCCCCACCAAGCGCCGGGGATGCACCAGCGGAAATCGATCCGTTATGCCAGTCGACCACTTTGCGCACGATCGCAAGCCCGAGCCCGTAGCCGGATACCTCCTGAACCCCCGCTTCGCGAACGTAGGGCAGGAAAATATCTTCAAATCCAACGCCAGCGAGACCGGGTCCGTCGTCTTCTATAACGAAGACCGCGTCCTCGCCTTCGAGATACAGATGCACCTGAACCTCGCTGGCCGAGTACTTGATGCCGTTGTCGATCAGATTGTTGAAAACGCGAACCAGTGAACGACGATCCGCTACCGCCACCACAAGACTGGCGACCTCAAGCTCCGCCACGCGACCGCTGATATGCGCCACCTGCTGGAAGCGCGGGCAAATCAGGTCCAGCAGGTTGACCGGAGCAAAATCCAGCAGCGGCCGTTCATGTTCCTGACGGGCAAACGTCAGGTACTCATCGACCAGCGTATCGAGTTCATCCAGATCCTCCTGAATTTCCTGCTTCAGGTTCGCACCACACTCCTTGGGCAGGGAGGCCACCGAAAACTTGAGACGGGTAATCGGTGTGCGCAGCTCATGGGACAGAGTGGCGGAAAGTTCCTGCTGCAGTGCAACCGAGCGCGCCAGGCGCTGACTCATCCACACCATCGCATCCGATACCGGGGTGAAAAAACTGCTGTGGGTAAAACGGAAGTGCTCGGGGTTTCTATCCCTGGCAAACCGCGCGGCCGCCTCCTTGAGTTTCTGCAAATCCCGAATCAGAGGCCACAGGCAGAATACAATGGAGAGGCCGAGAACCAAATAAAAGAAGCGGGTGTACCACTGGTGCGTTTCCAACAGGCCATCTTCAAAGGGACCAAACTGGGCAACGTGCTCCCCCGCCCGCATATACAGCAGATGGCTGCCGGTATCGCTCTCCGCCCGCAGGAGTCCACCGCGATTCAATATCTCGAGCTCGGAAGCCGGCAGTGCCAGCTGCGCGACCGGCAAAATATTGATGCGGCCACTCGGGTCGGCTGCCGCCGGAACACAGTCCGTTTTCGTGCAATGCGCGTCAAGCAATTGCCGCAGCGAAAGCGCGACAGGTTCCGGCGCCGTCGCACGCTCCTGCTGATCCAGGTATACCTGATCCGCCAGCCATACCGCAGCGGATAGCCCCAGCAGCACAATCAGCAGATAGCGCAGATAAAAACGGCTCACAATTTTTCTGCCAGCATGTAGCCCTTGCCCCACACCGTTTTGACCGTCAGCAGCAGTGAGGAATATCGCTCCATCTTTTTGCGCAGCCGACTGATGCGGCCATCGATGGTTCGATCCAGGCCATCGTACCGGCGCCCGAGAGAATTGATAAACAGAAACTCGCGGCTCAGGGGTTGTTGAGGGTTACTCACCAGAAGCCACAGCAAGTCGAATTCACCGGGAGAAAGTAGAATGACTTCGTCGTTCACCCACGCCTTGCGCCCGCCCCGGTCAACGCGCAGATTATCGATCTGTATCGCAGACTTTTTCTGACTGGACGGATATTTTCGCCGCAGGCACGCCTGTATTCTCGCCAGCAGGATATTTGGATGAACAGGCTTGACGATAAAATCATCGGCACCGGCCTCAAAAGCCTTCAACTGTACCGGTACCTCACTGGAGGCGGTCAGAAAAAGACAGGGGCCATTAAACTCTGCGCGAATCTCACCAATTACCTGGAAGCCATCCCGCCCTGGCAACATGATGTCGCACAACACCAAGTCTATGGCTTCGGTACGAAGCAACTGGGATACACCTGTTCCGTCGGGAAGGTGACGCACCACAAATCGTTGTTGCTCCAGGAATTGCACAATGGATCGCGCCAATCGATGGTCATCTTCTATTAACAGGATGCGTTTCCCACTCATTATAGAAAGCTCCATAGATGACGTCGCTTCAGTCGCACATGACGCCCAACCGCGAGCACGTTCACTGAACTCGATGCCAGGGTGGCGGGTATTCGGTCCACAGTAAGATTGAACCGGGTCGTTTTATCCAGCGTGAGCTCCAGTGCGATTCGGCCAGTCGCCGAGGACGATGAACAGTAAACAGGATCGCGTCTGTCCGCCCGATGAATACAAACCTCCCCGGGAGTAGGAAGCGTCCATGAAAAAACAAACTGCGCGCGGCATATTTCGTTTTTCTGGATGATGCAATTTCGCGGCGTTATATCGAATCGCTCGATTTCTTTGCGCCCGTCTCCGGAAGGCACAGCGGCAACCGTTTTTGTTCCCAGAACAAATATAACGCCTGCAAATATGCTGCGACCTGTCATACGCGTTTTACTTCCAGCTATATTGCACGCCGGCAAAAAATGCACGGGGACTGGCGTCTACTACAAATGGGCTTGCCGCGATGGCGGCATCCATTCTGTCGACCCGTCCCGCAACGACCAGGTCCACACTCGCGGAAAGCGGATACTTCATCTCCACCGTTGCGTGTGTATTGAGCGCGGCACCAGGCTGATAAAGAGGGAACCGGGAAGCCCCCGGTCCAGACATTTCCGCACCGTAGTAATAGTCAATCAGCTTGCGACTTTGATAGGTCGCGCCCAGCTCGACGCCCATCAACAGGCGCCCGAACGCAAACTGCCGGCTCAGGGTCAAAGGGATCTCGTCCCCGCCGTGTACATCGGTCACATCCCGATAGGCACCAAGACCGATTGTCACAGGCCCGTGCCACTGGGCAGATATTCCACCGAGATAGGAAAGTCGACGTTTGGGCGGTTCAAGCTTGGTCGTGGCCGGTTCGTTCACGTCCATCAACTTTCCCGCCAGGGCAAGCCCCCCGGTTAGCTCACTTCCGCTGCTGGGAAAATAAAGGCCGTCGGTATTCAGGCGCCCGGCAAGATCGAGGGCGAAACTGGGCGTTTCATAGAGACTGAACCCCAATTGCGTGTCTTCAAGGTAAAACCGCTCACCGTAGTAACGGATACTGGGCATGGCCCGCACCTCGAAGTCATTGGCGTCACTGAGCGGGCTTTGCAGTACTCCGCGCCCGATCGCGAGCGCTAATTGCCAATTTCCGGTTTCCGCGTAGTCATAGACGGGCTCGCTGGCAGCGGGGACCGGTAACAGCTGCACAACGACTGCAACGCTTACCAGCAAAAGAGTAATGACCACCTTGCGAAGATAAGTCGCACGGGTACGCTCGGAGCGCGCCCTATTTGAATTCATCACTGCTGACAACCGCTTCAACCTTGTTCACATCACTGACTGTGTATTTCTCGCAATCTATCGAAGCGCTTTCACGGGTAAAAGACCCTTTCGGGTGATTTGTACAAATTTGTACAACTTACCAGGCCAGTATTTCCGCCGAGTTCCCCCGGCGCTTCCACAATTTTGCACAGTTTCTCCTACGGCCCTTTGGTATACGAAAAGCGTTCTTGCGGCATTCAGCCGCAGTCCATACCAATAACTGTTCCTTCCGAGGGAGAAGAAACTTGAAAATAAAAACCCTTGCGACGGTGATCACCTCCGCGCTGTGCACCAGCAGCGTGGCGGCATCCGTCTCCAGCCATCCCGGGCCGGGTCTCCATCAGATCAAAGCCCCTCAGATCGCCAAGGTTGCGCAATCAACTGCGGCATCCCAACAAAAAACCAGCGGCCAGACGATTCAGAATCGCCTCCCCGGAGGTCTCAATCAGCAAATTCGCCCGGCCTCCGCCGCGGACAAATTTGCCCAGGAACCGGAGCGCAGTGGCGAAGATGTTTACATTGTTCGCCTGCACGATCTGCCAGTGACTACCTACGATGGGCGGGTCAAAGGATTTGAAGCCACAGCGTTAAGCGCTCTGCGCAACGAAGTCGCCAGTGGCACCCTGGCAGCACCACACGGCACCCGCGGCCTCAAGGCGGTTCAGCGAAACCGGGCCGATAGCTATAAGAACTATCTGATGCACAAGCATCAAGCGGTGGTGCAACAGGCTCGCGCCTTCGGCGTCTCGCGCGCGCCGCGCCTGCAATTTACCGAGGCGATCAACGGCTTCACCATGAAGATGACCCAGGCGCAGGCAAAAAAACTTGCCGAGCTGCCCCAGGTCGCCTTCGTGCAGCGCTCCGACACTATGCAACTGCATACGGATCGCGGCCCGGAATTTATTGGTGCGGATAAAATCTGGAGCGGGAATACCGACGCAAGCAGCCTGGATCTGAAAGGTGAAGGCATGATCGTGGGTATCCTGGATACCGGTATCAACACCGACCACGAATCTTTTGCCGATGTTGGTGATGATGGCTACGACCACATCAACCCCTGGGGCGAAGGCAATTACGTGGGCGACTGCGCGACCGGCGCCGCCACCTGTAACGACAAGCTGATCGGTGTGTGGAGCTGGCCAATGATCACCGACACCTACGAAGGTGTACGTCCGGCCAGTGGTGAAGATTACAACGGCCACGGCAGTCACACTGCCAGTACCGCGGCCGGTAACGTCGTTCACAATGTGCCACTACTCGGTGCATCCCTGGGTGATGGCGACGGCATTCCTACCGGGTTCGAATTCGAGCAGGCAGCCGGTGTAGCGCCCCATGCCAACATTATTTCTTATCAGGTGTGTTACCCGGACGAGCGTGGCTGTCCTTCGGAGGTGATGCTGAAAGCCGTCGACCAGGCCATTGCCGACGGTGTCGACGTGATCAACTTCTCTATCGGCGGCGGCGATAAATTTCCCTGGAACGACGCCATGGCCCTCGCCTTTCTGTCAGCGCGCGAAGCGGGCATTTCCGTCGCAGCGTCCGCGGGCAATGCGGGTCCCGGTTTTTACACCCTCTCGCACACCGCACCCTGGTACACGGTGGTGGCGGCCACAACTTCTGATCGCGTGATGGATACCGTAACCAACGGCATCGAGTTAAGCGGGGGCGCCACAGCCCCACCCAGCTTCTATGTCAATCACGAAGACGAGTGGGACGATATCGCCGGTATCTCGGCTTCGGGCATTGTCGGCACACCCGTGAGTGCGGCTGACTACGGCGACGAGCTGTGTGCGAGTGAATTCGCTGCGGGTACTTTCGAGCCACACCATATCGTCATCTGTAAACGCGGCGAAAATGCCCGTGTTGCAAAGGCATTCAATGTGCAGTCCGGTGGCGCCGGCGGATTTATTCTGTACAACGCCGGTGACGAGGCCGACCCCAAACTGGTTGATGATATTTTCCCGATTCCCGGCCTGCATATGGGCAGCTATCGCGGCTCCCAGTTACTGGACTGGATCCAGGATGGCGGTACCGACCACAGCATCAGCATTACTGCGGCAGAAATCAGCCGCGCGATTGATCCGGACAAAGGGGATCTGCTCGCGGACTTCTCCTCACGGGGACCGGCGCAGCACTTTGTCGGCAGCCTGGCGCCACACATCAGTGCCCCGGGGGTTGATATTCTCGCGGCCTATGCCGACGAGCACCCCTTCCACCCGGACTCCGCGGCATCTCAGGACTGGACCATGATCAGTGGTACCTCCATGGCGAGCCCCCATGTGGCCGGCGCCATGACCCTGATGAAGCAGGCCCACCCGGACTGGACCGCCGCGGAAATCCAGTCCGCCCTGCTGATGACCTCGGCGCAAACCGTGCGTGAAAAGCCCAATACCTGGAGCGATGACACGCGTCCGGCACACACCTATCGTGCGGGTTCCGGCCGCGTGGATGTGGCCGCCGCGATCGATGCGGGTCTGGTGATGGACGAAACCGCCGCGAACTTCGAGTATGCCAACCCGAATAATGGCGGCGACGTAAAGCAGCTGAACCTGCCGCAACTGGTGAACAACCACTGCCGCCGCACCTGCTCCTGGATGCGTACCGTGCGCGCCACGCGCAGCGGCGAGTGGACAGTCACCAACGGTGACTGGACCTACGATGTGTGGAATACCGGCGAAGGCGAAAAACCGGTGAACGGCGCAAAGATCGAGGCCTTCCCGAAAACGTTCAGCCTGCAAGCCGGCGAAACCCAGACTATCGTATTCACTGCGGATTTCACCGACGTGCAGTTCGAACACAATTCCATGCTCGGCGGTGTCGATGACCTGCCACAACTGGAGCTGTGGAGCGAAGTGCGTATCACCGCCGACGATGACTCCATCCCGGATTCCCACTGGCCGGTTTCCGTCAATTTCGACCGTGGCGGACTTCCGAGCACTGTCAATGTGGAGGTACACCGGAATAACGGCAGCTACCACCTGAAAGACCTGCCGTTACCGGCGATGAATAGCGTTCAGTATCGCGCCTACGGCCCGGTCAAGGCGACCGTGGAGGAGATCACGCTCAATCAGGATATCGACCATATCCCGGTGCGCAATGACAATGACTACGAGCCCGGTCACGCACGCGTCACACTGATGACGGTGCCGGAAAACACCGCCCGCTTCGTGGTCGAGGTTCTGGAAAACCTGCAAAGCCCCGGCTGGAGTGATACTTACGGGCCGATGCACGGCTGGATGACCATCTATATCGGACGCGATAGCGACGGCAATGGCGAGGCGGATTTCGAAAACGAGCTGCTCTGCGCATCCACGACCGAGATCGAACTGAACTACTGCAGCATCACCAACCCCGATGCGGGTAGCTACTGGGTGGTGGTGGACAACCACCGTATCAACGTTACCGACCACACCGTTATCGAAGGTGTGGAGCTGAAAGATACCTACAAAGTGGCCACCGCTCTGGTGCCGGCAACCGCAGATGGCCTGCAGGTTGAGGGACCGGCGACAACTGATGGTAAAAAAGTCGGTGTCGATCTGAACTGGAACCTCAGCGATTTTGCAGAAGGTGACGTCGCCTACGGCGGATTTGATATTGGCACCGGCAATGCGCCAGGCAGCGTCGGCTTTGTGCCGGTCAAGCTGACCCGCGGTGTCAATGATATCAGCCTCACCACCAGCCAGACTCAGGCCAAGGGTGGCGATATCATCGATGTAACGGTTCACATGTTAGAAAACAATTCGGGTATCGACCGCCAGATCGATTTGCTGGGCCAGATCCCTGCGGGACTCACCCTGGTAGATGGCTCTGTGAGCGTGAACAACCCGATGATGCGCGACCACCTGCAGGTACTCGGGGATGTCATCCAGGTCAGTGGCATTCAGGAAAACTCCGAGCACTGGAAACGGGACTACAAAATCACCAGCAGCGAAACCGACCAGATGTGTCGCACGCCGATCTACACCGCGGGCAGTATCGCCAGTGAAGGTGGCTATATCGGTCTGTACGAGCGGTTCGGCCTGCTGCCGGATATCGGAGGCTCCGCCGCCGACTGGCTCAACCCGGAATTCAAGATCCCTCTCAGTCGTTTCTGGGGTCCGGATGCAAGCATGAGCCTGTTCCATAATGATGCCTTCAGAACCTACCAGGACCTGGTGGTATCACCGCAGGGTTACGCAACCGTCGAGCAGAAATGGGATCCGTCACAACATATTGTGCACCGCGAGTTCCCTTACTATTCCGATCCTTACGCACCGTTTATCGGCGTGCTCTGGAAAGGTATTTTCAATGCCGGCGGCTGGTTCAGTGCCAATGTGGATGCACTCGGTACCCCACTCCATCTGGATTTTGATCCGGCGTTGACCTCCGGCATGGTGGTTGGCTACGCCTACGATCCCGCCAACAATATCGACGATATTATTGTCGAGTGGCACAACGCACGTACCCAGAATGTTGAGGTTTCCTGGTCTGGCGGCTCGGTGATGAGTGAAAAGTCTGACCGCTACAACTTCAACCTCATCGTGCACAAAGGCTATCGCTTTGGCGAGGGTGAATACGAATTCACCATGGCCTATGGCGATCTCGACTTTGCCGGCGAAAATGGCGCGGGCTCGGTCGGTATCCACGGCCACTACGGACCGCAGGATATTTTCGGCTACCCGTATTACTACGATCAGGAAGTCGGAAAGAGTTTTGCCTTCGACAACCTGGACAGCAAGCTGAAACGTGATCTGGTGGTCTGCTATGACTATGTAGGCCCGGAGTCCACCAAGTTCGCCCTGAACTTCCAGGTGCGTGTGGCGGAAACCGCAGCAGGTCAGGATCTGGAACTGTCTTTTGTCAGCGATATCGATGGTATGGCTCAGGAAGCAGTGGCTCAGATCATCGTTGTCCCCGGCAATCTGCTACTCACGGAAATTGGCGACCAGACCACCGCGGAGAACACCGCGCTGGAGCTGGAAGTGATTTACCTGGATAAAGACGCAGCGCCCAACCTCATTTCGGTGAGCGGCGAGAATTTCACTGCAGAAGTATCCGGCCACACCTCCAATTCCACTGTCACCATCACCCCGGACGCCAACTGGCACGGTGAGACGGAAGTCACCATAACCGTTGCCGACGAGCAGGTGCCCTCCGATACAGCCAGCACTAGCTTTATGCTGACAGTCGTCTCTGACGGTGAGGAGCCAGGTTGTACCGATATGGCGGCAAACAACTACGATGAAAACGCTACGGTGGACAACGGCAGCTGTGTCTACCCGGAGCCAGAACCGGAAAAAAAGAAAAAGAGAAAAGGTGGCACTACCGGCACCATTCTTATTGGACTGTTGATTGCACTCGGCGTTCTGCGCCGTTCGCGCCGCGTGTCCGTGAAAATCTGACGGATTCGCCAGACGCGATCTTGCGTCTAATACGAATCTAATCTTTGTTGTTCAAGCCCCGTCCAACCGGTCGGGGCTTTTTTATTGCGGCAATGTATTCGGCGTCTAGACTTTCAGAAGTGGAGGCTTTCCCACACCACCATTTTCCCAGAATCCCTATCGATTAACCTTGCCCCCTCAATGAGCGACTAAGGAGCCCCCTATGAGTCGATCGATGATCTGGCGCACCCTAATCAGCGCCGCAATGACTCTCACAGTGAGTTTTTCCACAGCCAGTGTGGCTGCCGAGTCAAAACTGACTCCGGCCGAAGCAAAACAGCTTGCGATTGACGCCTATATTTATGGCTACTCACTAATGTCGGTGGAAATGACCCGGCAGGTGATGACCAACGTTGCCAAGCCCACCTCGAAACATGCGCCCATGGGGCAGTTTGCCAATTTGCGGGAATACCCTACGGCAAAATTCCGCGACGTCACCGCACCCAATGCGGACACACTCTATTCCAATGCCTTCGTCGATGTCTCCAAAGAACCCTGGATCGTCAGCTGGCCGGATATGGGCGATCGCTATTACGTCTGGGAGTTTTATGACGCCTGGGTGCCTGTGATTATGAGCCCGGGATCCCGGAGCACGGGTCAGAAGGCGCAGGCCTACGCGATCACTGGCCCCGGCTGGAGGGGAAAACTGCCTGACGGGGTGAAAGAACTGAAGTCCCCCACCGCTACCGTGTGGATCATGGCTCGCACCTACTCCACCGGAACCCCGGAAGATTACAAGAAAGTGTGGGCACTACAGGACCAGTACAAACTGTACCCGCTCAGTTACTGGGGCAAGGAATACAACCCGCCCGCGGGCAAGGTAGACCCGAAGATCGACATGAAAACCGCGGTGCGCAATCAGGTCAACGCGTTGAATGCCGAGGAGTATTTTGGCTGGATGGCATCACTGATGAAAAACAACCCACCGATTTCGGAAGATGCACCGATGGTGGCGAAGATGAAAAAAATCGGACTGGAACCGGGCAAGCCATTTGACCTGAGTAAAATGGACCCGGCAGTCGCCGATGCCATCAAGCAGGCACCCAAAACCGCCTGGCAACAGATTGTCGCGTACACCAAGGATTCCGGAAAAATCAACAACGGCTGGTTGATCAACCTGAAAGTCGGCCACTACGGTACCGACTATATGGCCCGCGCCTGGCTCGCGGCGTTCGGGATTCCCGCCAATCCGCCCAAGGATGCCGTCTACCCTGTGGGTCAGACCGACGCCGATGGCGACCCGCTGGATAGCTCAAAGTATAACTACGTCATTAACTTCAAGTCAGAAAAGGATCTGCCACCGGCCAATGGCTTCTGGTCCCTGACCATGTATGACGAGGGGTATTTCTTTATTGAAAACCCACTCAACCGATACACCCTCAGCGAACGCAACAAACTGAAGAAGAATTCGGATGGTTCCATCACCATGTACCTGCAGAAAGAGAACCCGGGCCCGGAAAAAGAGTCGAACTGGCTGCCCGCACCAGATTCGAAGTTCATCCCCATGTTCCGTCTGTACTGGCCGAAACCAAACCCGCCATCAGTACTGGACGGAAGCTGGTGGCCACCGGTGATCGAGAAAAACGGCACTCGTTAGACGGTCATTAATGCCGGGATAACTTCAGCCCCGGCACCGCCGGGGCGTATTCTTTTCATCGCCTTACCTTTCTACATTCCTGAATTATCACGAGGCAAGGTACAATCCCAAACCGAGAACATGATTTCGCAGTCGTGATAAAACAATACAAATTATAACTTCAAGCCGGATAAAAAATAATCCGCCGTCATTTGAAAATACCAAGATGCTTCAAAGTACGCACCGCTTGTGTGCGCCGCGAAACATCCAGTTTTGCATATGCGGACTTCAAGTGTGTTTTTACCGTATTAATGGAAACACATAGCTTTTCAGATATTTCCTTATTGGAATACCCTTCAACAAGCAGCGCCAGTGTGGCCAGCTCCTTCCGGGTGAGATCACCAGCAAGGTCATTATTGACGACCTGAGTGGCTTCCGACTTGACACCAGCGGTTTGCAGTAATATTTCATCTGACTCGAGGCCAACGATGCCCTCGATTTGCTGAATCCTAAGCTGGTGCTGCGCTGTCTTTCCGGGGCTCTCAATATCTCTCCGCATTTCACGCAGAGCATCCATCACCGCTTGGCCTTCATCGCGAAACAACTGTACGGCACAGTATTCTGCATCCAGGGAAAGTGCCGCGGAAAGTGACTGTTTTGCCAGCATGGTGCGATCCGCGGCAAGCCGAATTCGCGCAAGTAACAATTGCAATTCCATCGCTCGAAAGCGATTCTCACTTTGCAAAAACTCCCGTAGAACCGGTCGCAGTCGTTGCTCCGCCCCCTCCGGATCGCCCTCCCCCAGCAGTAACCGCGTGTGAGCCACGCAGGTCCAGTAGTCGATACTCAACCGGGTATGCTCGGGCAGTTCGCCAAGCAATTTACGTGCTCTCTCCCAATCGTCAAAATTCGTACGGGCCTGCGCCACTTCACCTGACGTCACCAGTATTCGCACACGCTCGTGAGTCAGGCACGCCTGTAGCCGTTTCCAACCCCGGGCATCTGCCAGCTGCTCGGCTTGGCGCAGGTAATCGAAAAGTGCGTCGTAGCGTTTCTGCTGATAAAGCAGCTGCGCATGCGCGCGGACAACGGCAATCACAAGGTCAACCGTCGCTATACCACGCTGAGCTGCGAGCCCGCGCTGAAAGAGTTTCTCCGCCTGCGCCAGATCACCTCGATAGTATTGAAGTACGCCCAACATCGACTCCAGTAGTGCGACGAGCTGTGATCCGGGCATAACATCACGCAGCGTTTGCTGGAGCTGATGCTCCAGTCCGTACACACCCTGCTTAAGCCTTGCTCCGACCAGACAAATCAAGGCATCAAGACAACAGGCGTACGTCTGGTTATACATCAGGTCGGGAACCGTCGGAGCGGCGATCAATTCTTTGGCGACGACCTGGGCGCGGGAAAACTCTCGGCGATGGTAGTAAAGAAACCCCTGCAACAGACGAAAGGTCGGGCGCAGATGTACCGGTTCTCGCGGAGCCTGTGGCATCCAGGTATCCGTCAGCTCCCTGGCTTTTTCAACCTGATCATCAATGGTATAGAGGGTGGCCTCCATACAATAC
This sequence comes from Microbulbifer sp. ABE4_465, assembly GCF_056160765.1. Taxonomy (NCBI): domain Bacteria; kingdom Pseudomonadati; phylum Pseudomonadota; class Gammaproteobacteria; order Cellvibrionales; family Microbulbiferaceae; genus Microbulbifer; species Microbulbifer sp. ABE4_465. The sequence continues at coordinate 139,471 of NZ_JBSWXV010000003.1, read as the reverse complement.
ACCTCCACCTGCTGGGCGAGATCGAGGCTATCCATTCGCACCTTCAGCTCATCCAGCATCCTCTGCCCCTGCTGCACTTGATTACTTAAAACCGGCAGCCAGGTGAGCTGAATCAAAACCCCAAGACTCTGCCGAAGCATGACTTCCGGCAGTCGGCGAATTAACCCGAGAAAATCAGACAGATATCCCTGTGCAATCAGGCTAACGCCGTGGTCGTCCAGTAATTCCAGCGCGCGATTTTCGTCACCGGCGCTAATGGCATGCTGGATTGCCTCTGCGATCAGCCCCTCTTCCTCGAACCAGTGGCTGGCCCGGCGATGTAATTCGATCAGCAGTGTGCCTTCCGCAGACGATAGCTGGCGCAATAGAAAATTTCGCAACAGCGGGTGCAGCCGATACCAGTATCCAATTTCATCGAGCGCCTGAACAAGCAAACGTGAGTCACGCAGACTGGACAGTTCTCTACTATGTCGCTGGTCACCACTCACCGCCGCACACAAGGGTCCACAGAATCGATCGAGAATGGCGATACGGCGCAAAAATTCCGCCAGCGATACAGGGATCTGTGCCAATACCTCCTCGGCAAGAAAATCAGATACCGACGCGTGATCAGCGGAGAAAGCACTGACGAAGCGATGTCGATCGGTGGCGCCGCGCATGGAAAGTGCCGCAAGCTGCAAAACCGCAGCCCAGCCTCCCGTGCGTGTTTGCAGCAAAGCCACCTCTTCAGTACTCACTTGCAGGTGATTGGTGTCGCGCAGCAGCGTTGCAGTCTCCTCCTGATCAAAGCCAAGATCGCTGCTATCCAGCTGAATCAATCCACCAGCGGCACGTAGCCGCGCCAGAGGTATCGGCGGCAGGCTGCGCGAGCCAATAAACAGGTAAAGATTATCCGGCCGCTGTTTCAGTAAATACTGAATAGCACCATGCACCTGAGGGTTTTCAACCTGGTGGTAGTCGTCGAGAAACAATGCATAGTTTTGCGAAGAATCTAACGCACCAAGCAGCTCGCTGATCCAACGGCGTACCCCGGAGGAGTCAACCGACGTTAGATGACGATCAGCTCCGCTCTCACTGCTCGCCCGCCCCCACTGCGCAAAGGACGCAGAAAGGTAAAAAAGAAATGCTTCCTGCTCATTGTGCTCCTCATCCAGAGTCAACCAGGCGGTGACCATGCCCCGGGATATCAATTGCCGCTGGCACTGGGCAAGAAATGTGGTGGTGCCGTAGCCCGCTGGCGCAGTGACCAGACACAACGGCGTGGTCGGCACACTCTCGCCACATACGATTTGCAATAAGCGCTTGCGCTCGACACTGTCGCTCGCCAGGCGAGGTGGCGCCAGACGCATGGCGATCATTGTCGGGGAGCCGAATTTGTTCTCACTACTTGAGACCATCGGGTACTCCGTTCAGGGCGACTGCGGGCAATTCATCGCCGGGCATTTAATCAGGCAGGGCCGCAGGCCGCTTCACCCGAACGGGTGAGGCAATGTGTGCCGCGCGCCCACCTGACTCCAGGGTTTCCGTATCTGGGCGAATTAAGGTTCGGTGCCCGACGAACACGGGGCGGCATTCATTCCTATACAAAATCATAACAAAGGGTGAAGAGACTGCCGTTCGAATGCCCTAGCCTGCGTGCTCCATAACAATAAACCGTCAGTTTTGACTGATAAAAATCGCGACTGTTTAGCAACAGTCCAGCTGATGAGGAAAGCGCAAGTGCAAAAACCAAACCGTTCAACGCTATGGACCCGTTCCGCCCTGAGCCTCGCTGTCACAACCGCTGCGGTCGGATTCTCGCAAGGTAGCCTTGCGCAGCAGATCGAGGAAGTCATGGTCACTGCGCAAAAGCGCGCGGAAAGCCTGCAGGATGTCTCCGCCTCGGTATCCGCCATGGACAACTCCCTGATGCAGGACGCCGGTATCAACGATATGTCCGATGTGTCCTATCTCGCGCCGGCATTAACCGTCACCACCAACAACGGCCCCTGGGCCTCCAGCTTTCGCATGCGCCGCATCGGCAACGAGGGCAACATTCCCACCTTCGAACCGGATACCGGGCTGTTTATCGACGGCGCCTTCCGCTCGCGCTCCGGTACCGGCCTCAGTGACCTGGTCGACATTGAGCGCATCGAAGTCGTAAAGGGCCCGCAGAGCACCCTTTACGGAAAAAACGTAACGGCCGGCCTCGTCAGCATCAGCACCCTCGCTCCTAGCCAGGAGTTCGACGCCATGGGCGAGCTGAGTGCAGGCTCCTACGGCGAAGTGATCGGCCGCGGTTATATCAACGGCGGCCTCAGCGACACGGTGAGCGGCCGCCTTTCCATCTCCAGCAGCCAGCGCGACCACTGGGTGGACAACCTGGGCAGTGGTGGCGACGCCGACAACCAGCAGAGCTACGCGCTGCGCGGCCAGCTGTTGCTGGAGCCATCGGACGATCTGTCGGTGCGCCTGATTGCCGGTGCGGTGAACCGCGATTTCGACAGCGCCCTTGGCGACGTGTCTTTTGGCACCCCGGTGCAGGCACTGCTCGGCACTACCCAGTCACTGTTTCAGTCCAGCATCAGCAATACCACCGCCTTACAGGATAACGTAGCCGGTAACCGTACAGTCGATCGCAATGGAATAACCGCCTTCCACCAGGACTCCAAAGAGTTCACCGCCATTGCCGACTATGCGATGGGCGACCTGACCCTGACCTCGATCTCCAGCTACGACGATTACGACATATCCACCAATCAGGACGATGCGGATCAGTCCCCACTGAGAATCGCCAGTTTCAATGAAACCACAGCCGGCCGCTCTTTCAGTCAGGAGCTGCGACTGACATCTGCCGGTGGCGAGGCCATCGACTGGATGACCGGGGTTTTCTTCTACGACAACCACTTTACCCGTGGCGACGGCTCCGACACAGACTTCCTGATGCTCGAAGATATTGAAGAGTTCGGCAAAACCATCGCCTTCGCCCAGTTGGACCCGGCGACCCAGGGCGCGCTGCTCGGTCTTCCCGAAAGCGCACGCTTTAGCGCTCTGCCTGCCCTCCTCGGAGAGGCCGGGGAATACGCGGATTTTTACAATGAGCAGGACACCCGCACGTTTGGCGCCTTTGCCTCCGCCACCTGGAACATCAGCGATGACTTCTCCCTGACCGGGGGACTCCGTTACAACCGGGAGAAAAAAGCAGCGCTACTGGAATCCAGTAATAGCGGTAGCGGAATTTCTCTGATCGGCCTCGGCAATCCCGATAACCCCTTTGCCACCCCGGATAATCTCGGTCTGGCGGGCAAACTGGCCCCCAATAATTTCTGGGAAGCGGAAGATAGCTGGAGTCACGTCACCTACAACCTGACCGCGGAGTACCACTGGAACGACGACTTTATGACCTACCTGACCGGCGCCCACGGCTTCAAGGCCGGTGGTTTCAACCTGGGCTTTGGCGACGCCCCCAATGAAACCCGCCCGTTTGGCGAGGAAACCGTCGACACCGTGGAGCTCGGCTGGAAAAGCCACCTGTTCGACAGCCGCGTGCAGCTGAACGGCGCGCTGTTCCACACCGTGTACAACGACTTCCAGTCCGCCGCTTTCCAGGGCCTGCAATTCAGCGTGGACAACGCCGAGAAGGTGATCAATCGGGGGATCGAATTCGATGCACTGATCATGCTCGGCGAGCGCCTGAGCATGAATCTGGCCAGCTCCTATGTGGACGCACACTACGATACCTATACCCGCGGGTCCTGCGCATTCGGGGTAGCCCCAGAAGCCAACGGATTCTGTGATCTGAGCGGTAAGACCCTGCCCTTTGCCCCGCGATGGAAAAGCAGCGCCGGCCTGCAGTACGAGCACCCGCTCGCTAGCGGTGACCTTTACTCCCGTATCGACCTCGCCTATGTGGGCGAGCACATCCCGGCGTCGTCCTTGGACAAGCGTTTTACTCAGGACGCCTACACCCTGACCAATGCGCGACTCGGCTGGAGAAATGAAAACTGGGATATCTCCGCCTGGGGCAAAAACCTCACCGACGAAACGGTGGTCGCCCAGTACGCGCCGGACAACGTCATGAGCGCACTGGGTGGGGACGACTCCTACCAGGCTTTCCTCGGCGCACCGCGCACTGTCGGCGCCACCTTGCGCTACCACTTCTAATTAACCCCAGGTCCAGGATGTTACTTATCCGAAACCCTGGACCGCGAACGTATTTTTGGAGAAACCCATGAGCAAAATGTTTTTTGAAACCATCGACACCGCCTGTATCGATCCCAACGATCTGCCCTGGACCCCCTTCACCCCTTACACCGATGAGGTGCACGTAAAACTGTTGCGCGTCGACCCGGTAAAGGGTGAAACCGTCACCATGCTGCGTGCACCGGTGGGCATGCAACTACCCAAGCACCATCACTCCGGCACCGTCCAGCTGTACACCATCGCCGGTGCCTGGAAGTACCTGGAGCACGATTGGGTTGCCAAACCCGGCGACGTGGTATTGGAAACAGCCGGCAGCTCCCACACTCCCGTCGGGGTCGAGGGCTATGGCGATGAAATCATTACCTTCCAGATCACCACCGGTGACCTGTTGTACCTGGATGAAAACGACCAGGTCTGTGCCATTGAAAACTGGAAAAGCGCGATGGATCGCTACCTGGCGTACTGCCATGCCAACGATATTGCACCGAAAGATCTGAGCCACGCCTGAATCAACGGTTAAATCGCCACACAACTCACTTTAGGAGCACTCATGCTTGGCAAAATGATGCAGTGGCCGTTGCTGGTCTCTCGTATTTTTGAATACGCCACACAATTTCATGGCGAGCAGACTATCGTCTCTGTCTGCGCAGGCAAGCCCAATTTCCGCTACAGCTACCGCGAGTTTGGTGAACGGGTTTGCCAGCTGGCCAACGCGCTGACAGCCGCCGGTGTAAAACCCGGTGATCGCGTGGCGACACTGGCCTGGAACGACCACCGCCACCTGGAACTCTACTACGCGATCTCCGGTATCGGTGCCGTCTGCCACACCATCAATCCGCGTCTGTTTCCCGCGCAGATGGAATATATCGTCCATCACGCCGACGACGTCCTGCTGTTTGCCGATCCGGCGTTCGCCGATCTGATTACCCCCATTGCTGGCGGCGCACCGAGCCTGCGGCAATTGATCTGGCTCGGCGATGAAGATCGCCAATCCAGTGAAATCGACACAACCCACTACGAAGCGTTTATCGCCGGCCACAGCAAACAGGTCACCTGGCCGGAGCTGGATGAAAATTCGGCTTCCTCGCTCTGTTACACCTCCGGTACCACGGGCAACCCAAAGGGCGTCCTCTACAGCCATCGTTCCACGGTATTGCACTCCATGGCCGTGACCGGCGCCAATGCGTTGAATATCGGCCTGCACGATGCAGTACTGCCGGTGGTCCCCCTGTTTCACGTCAATGCCTGGGGCATTCCCTACAGCGCACTGTTAAACGGTGCCAAGCTGGTGCTACCCGGCCCGAAACTCGACGGTGAAAGCCTGTACAAATTAATCGCCGAGGAAGAAGTCACGGTCACCGCTGGCGTACCCACCATCTGGCTGGCGCTACAGAACCACCTGCGCGATAACAGCCTGTTTCTGGAATCGCTGAAGCGCATGATCGTCGGCGGCTCCGCGGCACCCCGCTCCATGATCGAGTACTTCGAGGAGCAACAGGGAGTGGAATTTATCCACGCGTGGGGCATGACCGAAATGTCTCCGGTAGGCACCGTCTGCAAGCTGAAGTCCCACCTGTTAGACAGCGACCGCGAAGTGCGCTCCGCAGTGCAAGTCACCCAGGGCCTGCCGGTGTTCGGTGTGGAAATGAAACTGGTGGACGACGACGGCGAAGTCCAACCTCACAATGGTGAAGCCATCGGCGAGGTGTGGGTGCGCGGCCCGTGGATCACCAATGGTTATTACGAAGATGCCGGGGCAGACGAAGACAAGTTCGATCGCGAAGGATTCTTCCGTACCGGTGATGTTGCCAGCTTCAGTAGAGACGGCTACATGCGCATTTGTGATCGTTCCAAAGACGTGATCAAAACCGGTGGCGAGTGGATCAGCTCCATCGACCTGGAAAACGCCGCCATTGGTCACCCGCTGGTAGCAGAAGCCGCGGTGATTGGCGTGCCCTCGGAGAAATGGGCCGAGCGGCCGCTTCTGATAATCGTGCCGCGGGATCCGGAGACGCCACCAACGCTCGCGTCCATGCACGACTTTCTCGGCGACAAGGTGCCCAAGTGGTGGCTGCCGGATGCAATGGAGCTGGTCGAGCAATTGCCACACACCGCCACTGGAAAAATCCAGAAGCGCGACCTGCGCGCGCAGTTCAAGGATTACCAGTTGCCGTGAAACCCACAGGCCTTACGTACAACACCCCATGAAGAGCCATTACGAGAAGTACCGCCATGACGAACAGCAACCTGAAGCACAAGAAAGTCTTGATAACCGGCGGTGCCGCCGGTATCGGTCTGGCGACGGCCGAGGCTTTTGCCCGCCAGGGTGCCCTGATCATATTGGTGGATCTCAGTGAGGCGGCACTGGAAAAGGCGCGTGAAAAAATAGAGTCTCGCGGTGGGCACTGTGTGACGTATCCGTGCGACGTTGCTGACTGGAACAGTGTCCGAAACCTTGCGGGTCATATTCAGCGGGCACAGGGCCCGCTGGATATTCTGATCAACAACGCCGGGATCGCTTACCTCGCCGGTGTCGTAGAGCATCCGCTGGATCAGTGGGAAAAAATACACCGGGTGAACGTCATGGGCGTCGTGCATTTCGTGCAGGCATTTTTGCCGGCAATGAAGCAGGCCGGTGGCCCCCGGCATATTGTCAATATCGCCTCCGTCGCGGCGCTGGCACCGGCCCCCAATATGAGCGCCTACGCAGCCTCAAAAGCCGCGGTGCGCAATTTCACGGAAGTGCTGGCTATGGAGCAGCACGGCAGTGACATTGTGGTGCAATGCGTTTATCCCGGTATCATCAATACCGCTATCGTCAGCGGTATCCATTCGGTGGGCAAAAACATTTCCTCCCGACAGCTGGATAAACTGCAGCAGTACTACCGCGCAACAGGCGCAGACCCCGAGGTGGTGGCTCGGGATATTGTGCGCGGTGTAACCTCCGGGCGCGCGCATATTCATACCGGCCCAATGGCAAGCCTGGCTGGCTGGCTCGGTCGTGTTTCCCCGCGCATATTGCGCAGCGTGTTAATCCGCTCGTCGAAGAAAAGCGGCTACCTGGCGGAAAGTTAGGATCATTTCCCCGCGAGCATATACCCCTTGCCCCATACCGTGCGCACGGTGAGTGACACATCGCTGCGCGCGTCGAGCTTTTTGCGCAGGCGACTCACGCGCCGATCGATGGTGCGGTCCAGTCCGTCATAGGGGCGCCCGAGCGCATGCGTGAACAAATACTCACGTGATAGAGCCCGCTGCGGATGCGCAGCGAGGGTCCACAACAATTCAAATTCACCGGAAGAAAAGGCCACCGGCGTATCTTTTATATAGACACGCCGGTTTCTTCGGTCGATAGTCAGGTTGTTGACCCGTATTGCGCTGGCGACTTTTTCCGGGGGTGCCTGCGGGCGATACCTGCGCAGGACAGCGCCGATTCTGGCCAGTAAAATTCGCAGGTCGACGGGCCTTACAATGAAGTCATCCACCCCCAGTTCAAAAGCGCGCAACTGCGTATTGAGGCCGTCGAAGTCGGACATGGCCAACAGGGGACCGGGATAAACCTGCCGAATCAAACTGACTCGCTCGAAATCGCCCGGCGTATTCACGCTGCTGAGGACAACATCAAAAACCTGGTGCTCAAGGCTGCGGTTGATGTCCTCCCCACGTTCATCGTGCCACACGATAAACCCCCTATCCTGCAGGCAGTCAAAAATCCGCCGCGCAATCCGCTGATTGCTTTCGATCAATAGAATTCGATGAGCGCGCATATCCAAAAACCCGAAAAACTGCGGACTCAAATGCCCACAGCCCCGGATTCTATCCAAACGGTTTACCGATCATTTTTCATTTCACGCCACGAACCAATCATTTCGCGACACAGGTAGTCCCGAAGGCCATATACGCACCAAACGAGACAATTTAGGACAGATAGCACGCAGCGACCGTGATACTCATGTTGACCCCTCCGTGCAGCCCACCAGGGTCACGGAGCTAATAACGATAAGCAACCATGCATCGGGAGTATCACGTTGAAAGTTAAAACCCTCACAACGGTCATCGCCTCTGCGATCTGCGCCAGCAGTGTCGCGGCGGCGGTCGCCAGTCACGCCCCACCGGGGATTCAGCAGATTCGAGCCGCCCAGCTCGACAATCTCGCCCAGCCATCCGCTCAAGAACAGCAGCACAACTCCGTGCTAACGCAACCGCGTCGACCGGGCGGCGTAAACCAGCAGATTCGCCCGGCTTCTGCCGAAGACAAATTTGCCCAGGAACCACCGCGCAGTGGCGAGGATGTGTACATCATTCGCCTGCAGGATCAGCCGGTCGCCACCTACGACGGTCGCGTTAAGGGCTACGCCGCTACCTCCAAGAGCGTGCTGCGCGCCGAAGCGGAGCAGGGCCTGCTCGCGGTACCGCGCGGCCCCCGTGGACTGGAGACCGTCCAGCAGAACCGCGCCGTTGGCTATAAAAATTATCTTATGGACAAGCAGCAGGTGGTGGTACAGGAAGCCCGCGCCCTGGGCGTGAAGCGCGCCCCGCGCCTGCAGTTCACCGACGCCATCAACGGCTTCACCATGGCGATGACCCAGGCGCAGGCGAAGGAAATGGCGAAGCTGCCGCAAGTAGCCTTCGTGCAACGCTCCGATATGCTGCAACTGCACACCGACCGCGGTCCGGAATTTATCGGTGCGGACAAGATCTGGAACGGTGAGACCAGTGCCAGCAGCCTGGAGCAGAAAGGCGAAGGCATGATCGTCGGTATCCTGGATACCGGTATCAACACCGACCACGTTTCCTTCGCTGACGTGGGTGACGACGGCTATGACCACACCAACCCCTGGGGCAGCGGCAATTACGTAGGCGACTGTGCCGCCGGCACATCCACCTGTAACGATAAACTGATCGGCGTGTGGAGCTGGCCGTTTATCACCGACACCTATGAGGGTGTGCGCCCGGCCAGCGGTGAAGACTACAACGGTCATGGCAGCCACACTGCCAGTACCGCCGCCGGTAACGTGGTGCACAATGTCCCCTACCTGGGCGGCACGCCGAGTGTCGGCGACGGCATTCCCACCGGCTTCGAATTCGAACAGGCAGCCGGTGTCGCTCCCCACGCCAACATTATTTCCTACCAGGTCTGCTTCCCGGATCACCGCGGCTGTCCCAGCGAGGTCATGCTGAAGGCAATCGACCAGGCCATCCAGGACGGCGTTGACGTTATCAACTTCTCCATCGGCGGTGGCGATCGCTTCCCCTGGGAAGACGCCACGGCCATGGCCTTCCTGTCCGCGCGTGAAGCGGGTATTTCCGTAGCGGCGTCCGCCGGCAACGCGGGCAAGGGCTTCTACACCCTGTCCCACACCGCACCCTGGTACACCGTCGTGGCCGCGAGCACCACTGACCGCGTGATGGACGTTACCGCCAACAGCATCGAGATGAGTGGCGGCGCCACTACACCCCCGTCTTTCTGGGTCAGCGAGACAGACCCCAAGAGCGACGACATCGCCGGCTTCTCTCAGGGCAGCGTCACCGGCACACCGGTACTCGCCGCGGATTTCGGCGATGAAATGTGCCTGAACGAGTTTGCTGCCGATACCTTTACCAGCGATCAGATCGTGATCTGTAAACGCGGCCAGAACGCCCGCGTCGACAAGGCCTTCAACGTACAGGCTGGCGGCGCCGGCGGTTTTATTCTGTACAACGACTCCTACCCCGGTATGAGCAATGAAGAGACCCAGGTCTACGACGATATCTACCCGCTGCCGGGTCTGCATATCAAAAGCTACCCGGGTACCAAACTGGTCAACTGGGTAAACGATGGTGGCAGTGACCACAGCGTAACCATCACCGGTGGCAGTATTTCCCGCACCCTGGATGAAAGTGCCGGCGACATGCTCGCGGACTTTTCCTCCCGCGGCCCAGCCACCCACTTCACCGGCAGCCTGGCACCGCATATCAGCGCACCCGGTGTGAATATTCTCGCCGCTTACGCCGATGAGCAGCCGTTCACCGGTGGCCTGGCCAAAGACTGGACCATGATCAGTGGCACCTCCATGGCCAGCCCCCATGTGGCCGGTGCTATGACCCTGGTGCGCCAGGCGCATCCGGACTGGACCGCAGCCGAAGTGCAATCCGCTCTGCTGATGACCGCGGCACAGACCGTGCGCGAACCCATCGATGCGTATAACGACCCGCGCCCGGCGCATACCTACCGCGCCGGTAGTGGCCGTATAGACGTGGCCGCCGCCGTCGACGCCGGTCTGGTGATGGACGAAACCGCAGCCAACTTTGAATTCGCCAACCCGAAAAATGGCGGCGATGTAAAACAGTTGAACCTGCCACAACTGGTGGATAACAACTGCCGTCGCAACTGTTCCTGGATACGTACCGTGCGCGCCACCCGCGACGGCAACTGGACCGTGAGCAACGGCGACTGGACCTACGATGTATGGAATTCCGGCGAGGGAGAACGGCCGGTTCAGGGCGCAAAAATCGCGGCCTTCCCGTCGAGCTTCAGCCTGAAAGCGGGCGAGACCCAGACCATCGTATTCCGCGCCGATCTGACCGACGTGCAGTGGGAATGGAACGGCGTACTCGACGTCGAGGATCAGCCGGAAGTGGAAATGTGGAGTGAAGTGCGCTTCGAATCCACCGATAGCAGCATCCCCGATGCCCACTGGCCGGTTTCGATCAATTTCGACCGCGCGGGCCTGCCGAGCATGGTGAATGTCGAAGTGCATCGCGACAACGGCAGCTACCACGTGAAAGATCTGTCTCTGCCGGCGATGAACAGCATCGCCTACCGCGGCTATACCCCGGTAAAAGCCGAGGTCGAGGAAGTTACCCTGCCCCAGGATAACAACCACTACCCCATTTACATGGATGGAGACCACGGGCCGGGCCACACCCGTGTGACCATGCTCGAGGTGCCGGAAAACACGGCACGCCTGGTGGTCGAAGTACTGGAAAATGTCAGCGGACCGGGCTGGAACGAGGCCAAGCGACGCTACCTCGACGGGTGGGCCACCGTGTTCATCGGCCGTGATGCGGACGCTGATGGTGAAGTGGATATTGACACTGAACTGCTGTGCGCCTCGTCTACCCAGATCGAGCTCAACTACTGCAGCATTACCAATCCGGATGCCGGCAGCTACTGGGTAATGGTCGAAAACGTCCGCATGAAGGCAGCAGACAACACCGAGTACGAAGGCTTCGAACTGGTGGACACCTACAAAGTCGCCACTGCCATTGTGCCCGCCGATGCAGGAGGCCTGCAGGTTGAAGGGCCGACCAGCACCGACGGCAGCAAAGCCGTAGGTGTGGATCTGAGCTGGGCCCTGAGCGATCTCAAAGAAGGTGACGTAGCCTATGCAGGCTTCGATATCGGCACCTCCAATGCTCCCGGCAGTGTGGGCTTCGTACCGGTCAAACTGACCCGCGGCGCCGACGATGTCAGCATTACCACCAGCCAGACCCAGGCGATCGGTGGCGACATCATCGATGTCTCGGTGCATGTACTGGAAAACAACTCCGGTATCGACCGCGAGATCGACCTGATCAGCCAGATGCCGGAAGGCCTGACCCTGGTGGAAGGCTCAGTGAAGATCAACAACCCGCGCATGCGCGACAATCTCACCGTGGATGGCGATCTCATCCGCGTGAACGGCGTGCAGGAAAATTCCGGCGACTGGAAACCCGATTACGAAATCACTACCAGTGAAACGGACCAGATGTGTCGCACGCCCAACTACGGTGGCGCCAGCAACGGTGGCTTTATTGGCCTGTTCCAGAACTACGGTTTCATTCCGGAGATTGGTGGTAATGCCACCGACTTTGTGAACCCGGAATTCCAGATTCAGCTGAGCCGCTTCTGGGGCGAGAACGCGAGTATCAACCTGTTTAACAACAAGGAATACCGCTCCTATCCCTCGCTGGTAGTGTCACCCCAGGGCTACGTCGCGCTGGAAGCTCAGTACGATAGTGCTGCGCATATCGCGCACTGGGAATTCCCCTACTACTCCGCACCCTATACGCCTTTTGTCGGGGCATTCTGGAGAGGTACGGTAAATTCCCAGAGCTGGTTCGGTGCCAACGTCGATGCACTCGGCACACCGCTGAATCAGGTAGCCAATAAAACCGAAGGTTCCGGTATCGCACTGGCCTGGGCCCAGGACCCGGAAAATAATATCAACGATATTATTATCGAGTGGGTCAACGCCCGTACCCAGAACCTCGATATCGGCTGGTCTGGGGGTACCCTGAACAGCGAGAAGTCTGACCGTTACAACTTCAACCTGATCGTGCACGAAGGCTACCGCTACGGCGAGGGTGAATACGAATTTACCATGGCCTACGGTGACCTGGATTTTGCCGGCGAGCCCGGTGGTGGTTCTATCGGCCTGCACGGCCACTACGGCCCGCTGGATGTTCAGGGCTATCCGTTCTACTTCAAGCAGGAAGTCGGCAAGAGCTTTGCCCACAACGACCTGGACAGCAGACTGAAGAAAGATCTCGTGGTCTGCTACGACTACGTAGGTCCGGAATCCACCCAGTTTGACCTGAGCTTCCAGGTGCGTGTGGCGGAAACTGCGGCCGGGCAGGATCTGGAGCTGGCCTTCGTCAGTGATATCGACGGTATGGCCCAGGAAGTGAAGAGCCAGATCATCGTGGTACCGAGCAACCTGACTCTGGTAGAGATCGCCGACCAGACCACTGCGGAAAACACCCCGGTGGAAATTGAAGTGATCTATATCGATAAGGACCAGGCGCCAAACCTGATCTCCGTGAGCGGCGAACACATTTCCGCGACGGTTTCCGGTCACGCATCCGGCTCCGTGATTACCATCACCCCGGAAAGCAACTGGTATGGTGAGACCGAAGTGACGGTAACCGTTGCCGACGAGCAGGTACCTGCCGACAAGTCGAGCCAGTCGTTCATGATGACGGTGGCGTCCGACGGTGAAGAGCCGGGGTGTACCGATATTGAAGCGGACAACTACGACGAAAATGCCAATGTCGACGACGGCAGCTGCACCTATCCGGAACCGGAGCCTCAGCCGGAACCAGAACCTAAGCCAGAAGAACCCAAGAAGAAACGGAAAGGCGGTTCCGCCGGTACTTTCCTGCTTGGACTTCTTGCCATACTCGGACTGGTTCGTCGTTTTCGTGTGATTCGCTAATCCTTTGGGTAGTGCACCAACAGAACTGAGCTGAATTCATTCGGTTCAGATCGATCAAGCCCCGGCGCTTCCGCCGGGGCTTTTTTTGTGTGTATTTTTACAGATGTACGGTCGACGTCTGCCCCCTGGGTTCCGGCTCTACATATTCAGCGTGCACCAGATAGCGCAAAGGCCCACCAGCGCGCATCGCGTTAAACGGATAACAGGTCACTAGCAGCAGGTCCGGCGCGGCAACGATGGGCAAACGTTCTTTTTCGCTATCAACCACTTTTGTCCCATTGACTCGGAAGCTGTGCCAGCGTCCGCTTTGATCCTGAAGTTGAATCACATGGCCCGGCTGCAACTTATCGAGATTTTTGAAGTGGGTATCCCGGTGCGCCGCAACCACGGTCGTGCGCGGTGCTAATAACTTCCCGGGTTCGCCCGCACCATCCAGCATACCCGGGCCAAACGCCAGCGCCTGTCCACTGGTACCGCGCAATACCATCAGCGGTTTATCCTCTCCCATTTTTATTTGTGCCACCGGCCATGTATCCGCCCAGGGCCAAGGCTTATGGATTTCGCCACTGGCCAGCTGTCGGTGCCAGGCATCGCTGATCAGATACTGGGCCAGTTCGGCTTTGGCCAGAATCCAGCCGCCGCTACCCAGTTGCCAGATACCCGCGCCCATCAGAATAACCGGCAGCCAGTGTTTCAGAATCCGCAGCGCCATCATCTCAAACCTCCACCGGGCGGGCATTGCCGGTGCGTACAGGCGCTTCGCGGTATTTCAGTGCAGCAACCGTCAGGCGTCGCGCCAGAAACTGATCGAGACGGGTGCGACAACGACGCTCATCCGGCATGCACCGACGCAGTATGCGGCGAGCAGCGCGCACCACTTGTGCGCGAACACGCAGCGCACCGCCCAATCCCAGTAGCAGCAGTGCCGTCAGCAGTTGACTGTAAACGCCTGTCGCCGTTGAGGGATAGGTCATACGCTGCAGCACCTGTCCCTGCGCTACGGCGTTAGGCACACCATGAGACTTCAAGCGCTCTGAAGCCGGACGCACTGGCGTTTCCTCCACCGCAACAAAGCTGGTGTAAGGGCTGGCAAGTTGATAGGCCAGTGCGAGGCCAATAATTTCCTGCTTGATCGGGTCTTCGGCCTTTTCGCCCTCGCGTGTTGACGACGTCAGCGGGCCACGCTGTTGCTGCTCATCACGCAGCGCACCAATTTTCGCGCGCGCCCACAGGCTGCCAATTTCACGTCCGCCGTTATCGACCGCCAATTGGCCCAGAGCAATGGTCCGGGAAAATCGCTTCCCCGCCAGGCGGCCGCTAACCACGACTTCACCACTGGAAGGATTACCCAGTTGCTGGCCCTCAGCCCGTGCCACCAGCCGCACCGGTTCGCCGCGATACAGGTCCGGCAGCTGCTTTGGATAGGTTTCTACCTTGATGCCCTGAGGCCATTCCACCTGGAGATCGGTGACCAGTGGATTTTCCAGCTTTTCAAACAGCTGGCCCATTTTGGTCTGCACTTCACCGAGATCGCCAATCTGCACAAAACTGCCGCGGCCAAACTCCGCAGCCTTGGTCATAAAGAAACTGTTGGGCGCGGAACCTATGCCTACGGTAAACAGGCGCACCTGACCAAGTCGCTGGCGCACGATTTCAAACAGCGCGCGCTCATTGCCTACCGCGCCATCGGTAATAAAAATGACCTGCCGCACCAGCTCGCCGGCCTGTTCGTCCAGCTGTTGGGAAAGTGCTTCCTTCAATGCCGGGGCCATTTCCGTACCGCCGGTGGCTTCGAGGGATTCCACCCAGTCCCGCGCGCGCTGAATATTGTCCGAGGTTGCGCTGACCGGACGCGGATAAAAAGAGCGGTGGCGACTGTTGAATTCAATCACGTTGAAGCGATCCGCAGCGTCCAGCCGGGACAGTGCCAACAACAGACTCTCCTTTGCCTGCCGAATGGAAACGCCGCTCATGGAACCTGAGGTGTCCACCACATAGACCACCTCACGCGGCAGCTTTTGTGTGGCCGCAGACTGGTGTGGAGGCAGCAGCAACAACTGGAGATATTGCGCGGAAGCATCGGCAGACTGCTCCGCAAAAACTGCCGCGGATGGCATGGCGGATGTTTGCGGCCGCCAATGCAGGGCAAAGTCCCGATCCATGGGAACGGAACCCTCTTTCAGTTCGATTTGATACTGGTGGTCACTCTGGCGATGAAAATTGATTTCATGATAGGGGCTGAAAATATCCGCCAGAGGCAATCCCATACCGAGATCGATGGCAATGGACATCTGGTGGCTGCCGCGCGCTTGCAGCTCGGGCATGGGCACCATGGTGGGGGAAATCCGATCCGCATCAGGGACCTGATCAGTGGGCAGCGACCAGCCGTGCGCATTTAATGCTACATCCTGTTGCGAGGCCATGGGCGTACCGGGCATATAGCGCGGGGTCAGTGTACTGGGCAGGCGCAGGCTGAACTGGCCGCTGTCAAAGCGCAGTGTTTGCAGGTAGCGGATTTCCACCGCTACCTTTTCACCCGGTGCAATATTCGCAACCCGGCTGGTGAACAGATTGGGCCGCTGCTGCTCCAGAAGTGCGGCGCGTTTGCCCTCCGCCTTCGCCTGCCGGTAGACCTTTTTCGCGGCTTCCCGCTCCCGTACCTTGCCCACAATGCGGCGCTCGCCGACGACGATTTCCATTCCGTTGACCGCGGCATTTTCCGGCAGCGGCAACACGTACACCGCCTCCTGCCAGTCGTTGCTGGTATTGGAAAAGGACTGCTGGATATGCACCTCGGCCACCAGCCCACGCACGCGAATATCCACTTCGGTACCCAGGTGAATCGCCGGCACATACTGACCCGGCACATCGCCAGAAAACAGAAGGTCACCGCTGCCGGCATCGTCCAGCGTTATCGGTTCGTATTCTGTATTCACGCCCTCTGCTGCCTTGGCTCCGTTGGCTCCGAGCGCCGCGAGCAACACCGCAAGTGCGGTAACCACCAGCAACATCCAGCTGCCGGTGCGATTTTTGCGGTAGCGGCGCCGGTAGTATTCATCGGTGGGGAGTATCAGCAGATCGCGCTCGATGCGTGGCGCGTGGAAAAACGGTCGGTTCACGGGAGCCTCCAGATTGGTTGATGGAGGCATTAAACACAGGCAATCGGGCAGAGCCCGGGGTGAAATCGGGCGTATCGCGGGTCAAATATGGCAAATTATGGCGGGGTGTATTTTAGGGCCGTATAAAAATAAAAAACCGGCGCAAAGGCCGGTTTCAAAATGACGAGTAGTAACGGGCTTCAGTCGATCAAGCCGTATTCGTCGCGCAATACCTGAACGATCTCTGCCTTTGGGTTGTCGGAAATCACCAGCTTTTCGCCAATGATTTTCTCGGCGATACCCACGTAGGTATTGGAGACTTCCATCAGCATGGATTCCGGCAGCTCGTTATCCCGGGCGAGTGCACTGCGCTCGTCCATGCGATCCTTGTTCAGCAGGATATCCGGATCCGGGAAGTGATTCAGCAGGGCCTGGCGGAAGCCCTCTTTGGAGTTTTCCACAACCTTGCCGCTGCGGTACTCGGCGCCGTCCCAGATACGGGAGGAATCCGGCGTACCCACCTCGTCCATATAGATCAGCTTCTCGTTGCCTTCGGCATCGGTCACATAGCCAAACTCGAACTTGGTGTCGACGAAAACCTGATCCAGCTTTTCCAGCGCCGAGGAGATCACATCGAAACCTTCTTTCAACAGCGTCTCGTAACGATCGATGTCACCGGCGCTGTTGAAATTGAATGCGGCAAAGTTTTCTTCAATGTTGCTGCGAGTGATGTTCACATCGTCCGCTTCCGGCACACCGGGAATATCCTTGAGAATGCCTTTGGTGGACGGGGTGATCAATAGCTCGGGGAGCTTCTGGTCTTTCTGCAGTCCATCGGGCAGCTGTATGCCACAGATTTCCCGCTCGCCCTTGCTGTAGGCGCGCCACATGGAGCCGGTGATGTACTGGCGGGCGATGGCTTCGATCATCACCGGGCGGGCTTTCTGCACGATCCATACCGCCGGGTGCGGGATATCCAGAATATGGCTGTCCGCCAGGCCCTGCTCCTTGAACAGCTTGAACCAGTGATTGGCCACCGCATTCAGTGCCGCGCCCTTGCCGGGCACACCGCGCAGGCCGTTCTCGCCCTTCCAGATACAGTCGAACGCAGACATGCGATCGGAAATCACCATCACCGCCAGGGGCGCATCCGCCGCTACCGGGTAGCCTTTCTGTTTGATCAGGCGCGCGCTGTCGGCTTCGGTCAGCCAGTACACCGAGCGGACCTTGCCGCTGTGCACGGGCTTGTCGGTGCGGATGGGGAGGTCGTTATTCACCGCCAGGACTTTGTCAGCAAGGCTCATGGACTTTCCTATGCCGTTAAACGGATATAGACAGATAGTAGATAAAAGCCCCGCGAAAGCGGGGCCGGAGATTCAGGCGCGGGATTCTAGCAAACCGCGGATTCTTGAAACAGTAACGAACACACCGGTTCAGGGCTCTTCAGAACCGGTCATTGCCGCTTCCCGCGCCCACTCCTTCTGGTGCTCACTGGTGGGCCAGGCGTTGAGAATAGCCTTGGCCAGGGTTGCCAGGGGGATGGCAAAGAAAACGCCCCAGAAGCCCCAGATACCGCCAAATACCAGTACCGCGAGGATAATCGCCACCGGGTGCAGGTTGACCGCCTCGGAAAACAGGATAGGCACCAGCACATTGCCGTCCAGCAGCTGGATAATGCCGTAGGCAAACATCAGCCAGAAAAACTCGCTGCTCCAGCCCCACTGGAACAGGCCGATGGCCGCCACCGGGATGGTGACCACCGCCGCGCCGATATAGGGAATCAGCACCGAAAGTCCCACTGCCACCGCCAGCAACAGGGCGTAATTCACACCCAGCAACAGGAAGGCCACATAGCTCACCACCGTCACGATGGCGATCTCGATCACCTTGCCGCGCACGTAGTTGGCCACCTGGTCGTTCATTTCGTACCAGATCTGGCGCAGCATCGGGCGTTGATGGGGCAGAAAGGAGGCACACCAGCGCAGCAGCTTGTTGGAGTCCTTGAGGAAAAAGAACACCAGGATAGGCACTACCACCAGATAGATCAGCACCGCCGCCAGTACCGGGATATTCGCCAGGGAAAAGGTCAGCACCGTCTGGCCAAAATTGCCCAGTTCACTACCAATGGTGCTGAAGATCTCGTCGATCTGCTGGGCGGTAACCAGGCGCGGGTACTGTTCCGGCAGCAGGATCAGCAGGTCCTGGCCACTGGCAATCATATTCGGGAGTTCGGCGAACAGGCGCGCGGTCTGACGCCAGATGATCGGCATCACCACAAACAACAGGCCGACAATGGTCCCCACCAGCACCAGACAGGCAATGGTCACCGACAGCCAGTGCGGGACCTTCCACGACTCCAGCCGCTGCACCATGCCCTGCATCAGGAAGGCAATCACCAGTGCTGCGAGCACCGGCGCCAGCACGCCACCAAGCGTGGCGAGGACGATCATGGCGGCCAGCAACAGCAGTACCAGCAGCACAACCTCTTCCTGACCGAAATAGCGATTTACCCACCCCTTAACAATCGCATACATAAAAGCTGTTCTCTCGAGACTCCGATGGAAGTGTGTTTGATGATTTGATCGGTCAGCGAGAGTGGCTGTGTCCCGCTTTCGTGACCAATGATTCAGCGTATTAGATCTGCCGCAACCAGAATTGAAAGGACTCGCCGTCCGTTTCGACACGCGCCAAAGGTACACCACTCAAGTCACAAAAGCTGCGAATATCCCGCCGGGATGCGGGATCCGTGGTGATCAGGTGCAGCAGCTCTCCCGGCGCCAGTTGCTTCAATGCGCGGCGCATGGCGAGCAGCGGTTGCGGGCAGGGAAGCCCGGAGGCATCTACCCTTAAGGCATCCTCCCAACGGACATCCTGGCGAAGTGCGGCCTGTTGTGTAGTCGTGGTCATAAAAATGCGGTAAAGAACCGTTAATGCCGCGAATTATAACGGCCACGTCTGGTCAATGGGTCATGAGGCAGAACCTTTTGCCCCAGAATTGATCAAAACCTCGACAGTCTCACAGGGTTACGTATAGTGTTAGCCGCAGGAAACCCGGCAGGCGCAGTTAGATTATGACCGAGAACCTCACAGCATTCAGATACCGAATCCGACTCGGCTGCGCGCGACTGCGCCGGCGCGCCGCCGGTTTCGCCGCCAGCGTGGCTACCGGCCTGGTATTGACCGCCGCGCCAATCGCAGCCACGGCCCAGGACGACCATCATATCCAGCTGCCTATGCTCGGGGACACCAGCAGTGGTCTGGTATCCCGCGCGCGCGAGAAGGAGCTGGGCAGCATGTGGCTGCGCATGTTTCGCAGCCAGGTGCGCACCTCCAGTGACGCCCTGCTCCAGCAATATGTGGAGAATTCGCTCAAATCCCTGGCGGAGTACAGCCCCCTAGAGGATAAGTCTCTGGACGTGGTGGTGGTCAACAACGAGACCATGAACGCCTTCGCCGTACCCGGCGGTGTGGTCGGTGTACACACCGGCCTGTTTCTGTTTGCCGAGAACGAAGACCAGTTCGCCTCGGTGCTCGCCCACGAACTGGCGCACTTGAGCCAGCGCCACTACGCACGCTCCCTGGAGGCCCAGCGCAATAGCACCCTGCCGACACTGGCGGGTATGCTCGGCGCCCTGGTGCTTGCGGCCACCGCCGGCGGCGATGCGGGCCTCGCCGCCATGACTGCCACCCAGGCCGCCGCCCTCGACAATCAATTGCGCTTTTCCCGCCAGAACGAGCAGGAAGCCGACCGCGTGGGCATCGAAACCCTGGCCAAGGCCGGCATGGACCCACAGGCCGCCGGCGAGATGTTCGAGCAGATGCTCAAGGCCACCCGCTACTACCGCCGCCCGCCGGAGTTCCTGCTGACCCACCCGGTCACCGAGAAACGGATTGCCGATGCCAAGCTGCGCGCCAACCGCATGGAAAAAGTGCCCCTGCGGGACAGCCGAGAATACCACCTGATGCGCGCCCGCATCCGGGTCGCCGCCGAGGCCACCCCCCAGCAGGCGGTGAAACGCTTTCAGGCGGAGCTGCGCGGCATCAACGACAATGAAGATGCCGCCCGCTACGGCCTGGCCCTGGCCCAGACTTCCGCCGGCAAACCGGACTCTGCCATCGACACCCTGCAACCGCTGCTGGACAAAGAGCCTGACAAGGACGCCTTTATCCTGGCGCGCGCGGATATGGACCTGGCCCGTCACGATTACACCAGTGCCACCAAACGCTTGCAGCAGGCTGTGGATAACAGCCCGAAAAACCACGCGCTGATCATGGGCCTGGCCAACGCGCACTTCAAAGCGGGCAACTACCTGGCGGCGGAGCGCATTCTGAAGAAACACAGCCGTGTGCGCCGCAAGGATCCGGCGGTTTGGTATTTACTGGCGGAAACTCACGGCTTGGCCGGGGATATTGTTGGCGTGCACGAGGCCCGCGCGGAGTATTACATTCTGAACGGCGTGTTCGACAAGGCGCTACAACACCTGCGCCACGGTGTACGTCTGGCGAAAAACGATTACCAGACCCATGCGATTCTGGAACAGCGCATGAAAGATGTGATCAAGATGCAGGAGAAGGCTAAGGAGCTGTAAAGAAAGGCTTTATTCCACTTCTGAGTACGGTGGTTTGAAACCAACCCGGTGGCGGTAAAGCACCGGGTATCTGTTTTCAGAACCGGGCTAGGCGCCCCCCTTCAATACATCCCTGTACGCTGCGTCGGCGACGTCCCTGTCGCCGACGCTTCTGAAAACAGATACCCGGCACTTTACCTTCAGTCCAAAGTCGGGAACTCCGAACCCACCCGATTAGTCGAGGGGCTTGCGGAAATCCAGCATCCGCTGCAGCGGCATCATCGCCCGCTTGCCGAGTTCCGGATCCACAAAAATTTCGTTGTCACCGCGTTCCAGTACCCCGCACAGATTCTCCAGGGAGTTCATCGCCATCCACGGGCAATTTGCGCAGCTGCGGCAGGTGGCACCGGAGCCGGCAGTAGGCGCAATAATCAGTTCTTTGTCCGGGCACTGCTGCTGCATTTTGTAGAAAATGCCCTGGTCGGTGGCGACGATAAACTGCTTGTTGGGACGGGTTTTCGCGGCGTTGATGATCTGGGAAGTGGAACCCACCACATCCGCTAACTCCACTACCGCCGCCGGCGATTCCGGGTGTACCAGCACCAGCGCTTCCGGGTACATGGCCTTCAAATCAGCCACGCCCTTGGCTTTGAATTCCTCATGCACGATACAGGCGGCATCCCATAGCAACACGTCGGCGCCGGTCTGCTTCTGAACATAGCTACCGAGGTGCTTGTCTGGCGCCCACAGGATTTTTTCGCCCTGGCTGTCCAGGTGATCCACAACATCCAGCGCAATGCTGGACGTCACCACCCAGTCTGCGCGGGCTTTTACCGCAGCAGAAGTGTTCGCGTAAACCACCACGGTACGATCCGGGTGCTGATCGCAGAACGCGGAAAACTCATCAATCGGGCAGCCTAGATCCAGAGAGCAGGTTGCCTCCAGAGTCGGCATCAATACGCGCTTGTGTGGGGTCAGGATTTTGGCCGTCTCCCCCATAAACTTCACACCGGCAACGATCAGGGTTTCGGCCTGATGCTGGGCGCCAAAGCGCGCCATCTCCAGGGAGTCGGATACGCAGCCACCGGTTTCTTCCGCCAGTGCCTGAATCAGCGGATCGGTGTAGTAGTGTGCAACCAGTACCGCATTCTGCTCTTTCAGCAGGCGCTTGATACGCTCGCGCCACAAGTCCAGTTCCTCTGCGCTGTATTCATGCATCCCCGGATGTGTCAGGTGGTCCTGCACGAAATCGCGGGCATCGATGGCGTTCGGTGCGGGGGCGCTGGAAGCAATTTTTTCGCTACTGTCTGTCATAGTTTTTTGCGTGAAGTTTCTGCGTACTGACGGAAAGGGCCGGCATTATACCGGTACATGAGCAATTCGCCGATCTTCGGCTCGCAATCCCTGCACAGTGCCTGTATTCAGAGGCATTTTAAGGTGGCCTATTGCGGGAGACGATGCGGGAAACGACGCAGGAGGAGGCAGCAATATCGCGTGTGCGAGGCAAATTAAATGGGGGGAGACTTAAGGAAATGGTGGGTCGTGCTGGATTCGAACCAGCGACCAATTGGTTAAAAGCCAACTGCTCTACCAACTGAGCTAACGACCCTTAAGACTGCCGAATCTCATACGGAGAAAGGCAAAACTACTTGTATAACCCGCACTTGCTACGAGTTCTTTAATAAGCACCGGTTCGATCAGAGAATCGGAATGCCGGTACAGGAGGGAAGATGGTGGGTCGTGCTGGATTCGAACCAGCGACCAATTGGTTAAAAGCCAACTGCTCTACCAACTGAGCTAACGACCCTTGACCCCTCTACCTGAGGAGCTGCGTATCTTACGGATCTAATCCGAAAACACAAGTCCCGGTTACAAAAAAATTTCTAACAAATATAAGGGCTTAGACCCCCGACTGGCGCGCTCTGCGGCACCCGGTCCTTCCGCGAAAACCCACCTGTTCAGGCATAAACTGTTGGATCGTGCAGGCCTGCTTCCGCAAAACCGGCGGCGCGCAGGCGACAACTGTCGCATCGACCACAGGCTGCACCGTTGGGCAGTGCCTGGTAGCAACTTACCGTCAGGCTGTAGTCCACACCCAACTCACTGCCGCGCTTGATGATATCCGCCTTGCTCATCTTCATCAGCGGTGCATGGATAGTCAGCTTGTTACCCTCGACCCCGGCGCGGGTTGCCAGATTGGCCATTTTCTCGAAGGCATCAATGTAGTCCGGGCGACAATCCGGGTAACCAGAATAGTCAACCGCATTCACACCCACAAAAATATCCTGCGCGCCCAGCACTTCGGCCCAGCCCAGCGCAATGGACAGGAACACGGTGTTGCGGGCAGGCACGTAGGTGACGGGAATACCGGATGTCTCCTCCTCCGGCACATCGATGCTGTCGTCGGTCAGCGCGGAGCCGCCGATGACCCGAAGGTCTAGCTTGACCACTTTGTGCTCGCGGGCATCCAAATCGGCCGCGACGCGCTGGGCGGCCATCAGTTCGGCACTGTGACGCTGACCGTAGTCAAACCCGAGGGCAAAACACTCGTATCCCTCTGCCCGGGCCATGGCCAGGACGGTGGCGGAGTCCAGACCGCCGGAGAGTAGTACGACTGCTTTTTTGCTGCTCATAGTTCTGCCAATTGGGTTTGGTTTAGTAGAGAAGAAGTTGAAACTGGAATCAAACGCCCGGGATATCGCCCCACAACAGCTTGTGCAGCTGCATCTGCATGCGTACCGGCAGCCCGTCCTCGAGAATCCACTCCGCCAGCTGGCGCGGGGCCAGCTGTTCGTAACTGGGGGAGAACAGCACCTCGCCCACGCGTTCGGCAAGCTGGTACTGGTCCAGGGTAAAGCGCGCCCAGTCGTAATCGCCACGATCACAGATCACAAACTTGATCTGGTCCTTGCGGGTCAGCAGCGGGATATTCTCCATGCGGTTGCGCCCCTGCTCACCCGAGGCCGGAGTCTTCAGGTCGACCACACGGGATACCCGCTCATCCACTAGATCGACCGGCATTGCGCCGCTTGTTTCCAGAGAAACCTGGTAGCCGGCATCGCACAGAGCCTTTATCAGCGGGATACAGTTGGGTTGCGCAAGTGGCTCGCCACCGGTAACACACACGTGGCGCGCCGGATAAGACTGCACTTTCTGCAAGATCTCGGCCAGCGTCATGCGCTCGCCGCCGTAGAAGGCATACTCGGAATCACAGTAGGTACAGCGCAACGGGCAGCCGGTCAGACGCACGAACACCGTGGGCAGGCCACAGTCGCGGGCCTCTCCCTGCAGCGAGTAAAAAAGCTCGCTGATACGCAGAGACTCTGCGGTCAGGTCCACAGCTTTTCCAGCTCGGTTTGATTCAGTCTTCAACTCGGCCATATACCGCTCAGATCGTAGAAATTGTCCGGACAGGCGATTTGCGCGCGCCGGCACATACAAAAACGCCCGGAGGGTTAGTACCCTCCGGGCGCGGGATCATAGAGTTTTTTTGATCACAAAACCAGCACCGCTGGTTTAACCTCCCCTGCCGGCGAGGTTGTCAGGCCACAGAGAAAGCGGCCTTAGAAATTTTCTTTGAGGTACTGCTTGGCCAGGTTGGAGGCGCGCTGATCGCTCGCTGCTACCTGCTCCAGCAGCTCTTTAGCTTTCGCGTTGTCGCCCAGCTGATGGTACACGGTACCCAGCTTGTAGCGGCCATCCCACACTTTGCTTGAGTTGGGGTAACCGTCCAGAAGCGCCACAAACCAGGTGCGGGCCTCTTCAATGTTCCCCTGCACCAGGGCGATTTCCCCCAGCCAGTAGTTGGCATTGGGAGCGTATTGCCCGTTAGGATAATCCTCCAGCAGGCTCTTGAACGCTTTACTGGCCCCTGCGTAATCGCCGTTGCGGGCCAGGCCGAAACTCGCCTGGTAGCGGTCGCGCTCACTTTCGCTCGCCTCTGGGGCTGAACCACCGCCAGCAATCGGGGCAGGCTCGCTGCCTGCGGCACTGTTACCGGATTCATTCCCGGATGGAGCACCATCCGCCGGCGCTGCGCCATCAAGCTTGGATATACGGCGGTCGAGGTTCATGTAGTCTTCGGTGCGCTGCTGGCGCAACCGCTTGACCTCGTGCCTGAGCTCCTCCACCGCGCCACGCAATTCCTGAACTTCCTGCTGCAGAACCTGCATCTGGTAGTAGGCATCCGCCTGGGGATTCGCCTGCAGATTACCTGCCGAGGTATTGGTACGTGCCGCCAGCTGTGGATAACTGGGGGGAGGAGGGGTTGCAGTGCCCTGGTTAACGGAGCTGCCACTGGACAGATCCACCACCGGAGCCTGCGCGAATACGGACGAAGCCGCAGCCAAACCGGCTGCGGCTATCGCGATACTTCTAATCAAAAAAGACAATTGCATGCTTCTAGATTAGTTGATTACCACGCGACGGTTCATTGCGCGTGCGCTCTCGCTGGAACCGTCAGAAGCCGGGCGCTCTTCGCCGTAGCTGATCACTTCCAGGTTGGCAGCGTTTACGCCCTGAAGTACCAGGAAGTCGCGAACCGCGTTGGCGCGACGCTCACCCAGTGCCAGGTTGTATTCACGGGTACCCAGCTCGTCAGCGTGGCCTTCCAGACGAACGGTGCCAGCGGCGCCGCGCATACGGTCAGCGTGCTTGATCAGCAGCTCACGAGTAGAAGGCTTCAGCAGGCTCTGGTCGAAGTCGAAGTAAACGACGTTGTCCAGCGGAACTGCGGTTTCGGTCGCAGTGGTGTCTTCAACCACCGGAGGCGGGGTCTGAACTACTTGCTGGTTTGCGCTGTCATCGGTGTCGGTGCTGGAACAACCGGCCATTACTGCCAGTACGCACGCCAGACCCAAGCCGGTTTTAACTGATTTGAACATAAACAACTCCGCTTTAGTGTTATCGAGAAATCCTGTAAGGGGTAAAACCCGGGATTAAATCAGGGTTTCGCTTCTTCTTATTTGTTTGATCTCACACTTGCCGCAAAAAAATAAGAAATGCGCCAGGTACTGCATCAATCAAAGTAAGGCGACCACGCCGGCTCGCGGACATTCCCCTGCTGAGAGGGCAGGCTGTATTTCACTCCGGCATCCAGCGACACCGCAGCTAGAATACCCTTGCTCCCCCGCTTGGTGGCGTACATCAGCATCGCGCCATTGGGCGCAATACTCGGGGATTCGTCCAGGCGCGTCTCCGTAAGGACACGCATTTGACCGGATACGATGTCCATCGTAGCGATAGTAAATACCCCCCTGCTACGATGCACCATAACCAGCGTTTTGCCATCGGGAGATACCCGCGGACGCGCGTTGTAGTCGCCGTCGAAGGTTAAGCGGTCTACTTGACCCGTGGCAAGAGTCAATTGATAAATTTGTGGCTTACCTCCCCTGTCGGAAGTGAAAACCAGCGATTTTCCGTCCGGCATCCAGTTCGGTTCGGTATCAATGGAGAAGTGGCGGGTCATACGGGTGAAGCGGCCCGATGCCAGATCAAGCACATAGATCTCGGGGTTACCGTCTTTCGACAGCACCATGGCCAGCTTGGAACCATCTGGGGACCAGGTCGGAGAACTGTTCAGCCCCTTGAAGTTGGTCAGCTGCTGACGAGCACCGGTGCGAATGTTCTCACGGAAGATCGCCGGACGGCCTGTCTCGAAAGACACATAAGCCACTTCCTGGCCGGTAGGCGACCAGCTCGGTGACATCACCGGCGCACTGAAACGACGAATCTGACGCGCGCGGGCACCGTCGATATCCGACAGCATCAGCGCATAGCTGGGCTGACCACCGCGCTGGGTTTCCTGCACGTACACCATCTGGGTGCCGAAAGCTCCGCGAATTCCGGTGATCGCTTCAAAGATCTCATCGGCGGCGCGATGGGCGATGTCCCGCAGCTGTTCGGCGCCACCAGTAACCTGCTTGGTAAACATTTTGCGCTGACCAAAGATGTTCACCAGATCAAAGCTCAGCAGGTAACCGTTGGCCTGAGGCTGCATACGGCCGGTGACCACATATTCGGTGCCCAGCATCCGCCAATCGCGGAAGCTGACCTCCTCCGGGGTCTTCGGGAAAGACAGCATATCCTCCCTGGGAACCGGGGCGATCAGGCCGCTGCGACGCAGGTCGGCGGAGATGATGGAAGACACATCTTCCGGCAGTACTCCGCTGCCGGCCCAATCAAATGGCACGACCGCCACCGGGGTGGGGTTGTCATTGCCATCATCAATTTCCACCACCAGCTGGGCGTGGGCGGAAACCGCCAGCACGCAGCCAAGCAAAGTGGCAAAGAGAAGAGAGACTGTTTTTTTCATCATTGGCGCAGGCCTTCGACTCTGAATATCAGTTTGGTGGTTCTAATCTGGCGCTCGAACAGTGACGGCTCCTCTCGCGCCACCTTTTCCACTTCAGGGAAAACTTCTACCTTCTTGACCGCGGTCAGCACGGATCTATCCACTGCCGCATTGCCACTACCTTTAGTAATGGTAGAGGCCACGACACGGCCGGTGGGCACGAAGTTGATCTGCACCTCGACAACCATGCCATTGCGGGCGCTGGGTGGGCGGCTCCACACCTGCACAATACGCTGGCGGATCGCCTGGGCAACCGACATAACTGCGGCGGAATCGTCACTGGCATCCTGAAGCGCTTCTTCGTCCTCAAGCGCGTCTTCAAACGCGCTCTTGCGCTCCTGCTTCAACTGCTCTTTGCGCTCGGCCTCTTTACGCTCTTTTTCCTTGCGTGCCTCTTCGGCTTTGCGCTTTTTCTCGGCCTCTTCTTTTTTCTTGCGCTCGGCAGCAGCCTTGCGTTTCTTTTCGGCCTCCGCCTTGCGCTGACGCTCGAGCTCCTGCTGGCGACGCTTCTCGCGCAGGTCGACCTTGGGCGGCGCCTTGGGCTTATCGGACTTGGACTCCAGCTGCACCAGCTTGGCCTGCACAAACTTTGGCATCGGCTTCAGCTCGCGCTTGTGTTCCGCCTCCCAGCCAAAGGTCAACACCGCGACCAACAACGCGTGCAGTGCAACACTGATAACAATGGCCGGACCATAGGAGCGGTTCATACTTGCTTATGGCTCCAGATCATTCCGACGGTGGCTCGGTGACCAGCCCCACACTGGGGGCGCCGGCCTGCTGAAGGTGCGTCATGGCGCCCACGATCAGGCCGTACTTGGCGTCGGTATCACCCCACACCAGTACTGGCGTCTTGGGCTTCTGGCGCAAGACTTTCGCCACGGTATCCTTGATCTCTTTCAGCGGCTTGGCCACTTTTTCTTCGTCACCAAGATTCAGATAGTAGGTGCCATCGGCCTTCACCGACACGATCAGCGGCTCATCATCGGTATCGTCTATGGGCGCCGATGGCGCGTCCGGAAGATCCACTTTTACGCCCTGCATCAGCAGGGGTGCGGTCACCATAAATACGATCAGCAGCACCAGCATCACATCGATGTACGGCACCACGTTGATCTCGGAGACCAGCTTGCGCTTCGGGGCTTTGCGAAAATTGCTCATGATTCAGCTCTTTGCACAGCGTTGCGGTCAGCGCCTTAGCCGGCGGCATGCACTTTGCGGTGCAGGATGGAGGAGAACTCTTCGGCAAAGGTCTCGTAGCTGGACAGCAGCCATTCCGCCTTGGCGGAGTAACGGTTGTACGCCATTACCGCGGGAATCGCGGCAAACAGACCCATGGCGGTTGCCACCAGGGCCTCGGAAATACCGGGCGCAACAGTGGCGATGGTGGCCTGATGCATGGTGGCGAGGCCGCGGAAGGAATTCATGATCCCCCACACGGTGCCGAACAGGCCGATATAAGGGCTGACGGAGCCGACTGTGGCGAGGAACGGCAGATTCATTTCCACCTTTTCCTGCTCACGGGACATGGCCACGCGCATGGCACGCTCGGTGCCCTCCATGACTGCCGCCGGGCTGCTCTTGCCCTGCTGGCGCAGGCGGGTGAATTCGGTAAAGCCCGCGCGGAACAGGGATTCCACGCCGTCGATCCTGCCCCTTTCGGCCGCGGCGTTTCCATCGCGGAACAGCTGATTCAGGTCGGAACCGGACCAGAACTTGCGCTCGAAGTTGATCATGGACTTGCGTGCGCGGGACAGGTAGGTGCCGCGCTGGATAATCATGACCCAGGATATGACCGAGGCCAGTAGCAGCATCAGCATAACCAGTTGCACCAGCAGACTGGCGCTGGAAATCAGGCCCCACAGGGAAAGTTGTTCACCGGCATTCATGAATGTTGACTCGCTGCCTTCAATGCTTGATGGATGGATTCGGGGAGCGCGCAGGGTTTGCGGCTTGCGTCGTCCACGCAGGCCACTTTGACCACGCCCTCACAAATAATTTCATTACCGCGCCAGATTTTCTGCTCAAAGGTGACGCCGGCACGACCAACTTTACCGACCTCGGCGCTGGCTCTGAGTTCGTCGTCGAGTATTGCAGACCGGCGGTACTGAACCTCCGCTGAATGCACCACGAGCAACAAACCCTGCTGCGGCATCGCGGGTTTATCATAGCCGAGCGCACGGACCAATTCTGTGCGCGCGCGCTCCATATACTTTAAATAATTGACGTAATAAACAATTCCGCCAGCGTCCGTATCCTCGATATAGACGCGAATGGGAATATTGAAGGGTTCTGACACGCACCGTCCTTAACTCGCCGACCGCGAACTGACTTTTTCTTGTTGATAGCGGTTTGGGTCACGTCGGGAGGATTTCAACCGCAGTTGAAGCCCTCTACCAGCGCTAACAGGACATGCTACAGCAACTAGACCGCTTCGTCAGGTGTGGTCAATGACAATTGCGCGTCAGCTTCGGTCCGGCTTGGGAATGCCGAAATGCTCGTAGGCCAGCGCAGTCACCACCCGTCCGCGGGGGGTGCGGGTCAGGTAGCCCTGCTGGATCAGGTAGGGCTCCAGCACGTCCTCGATGGTATCGCGTTCCTCGCTGACTGCCGCCGCCAGGCTGTCGACCCCCACCGGACCGCCGTCAAACTTCTCGATCATGGTGAGCAGCATGCGGCGGTCGAGCTGATCGAAGCCACGGACATCCACATTCAGCATATTCAGCGCCAGGTCCGCGGTTTCCGCACACACATGACCGTCGCTTTTCACTTCGGCGTAATCCCGCACCCGGCGCAGCAGGCGGTTGGCGATACGCGGGGTACCGCGGGCGCGGCGCGCCACTTCGTGGGCACCGCCCTCATCCATCGCCACGCCCATCAATCCGGCGGAGCGGGCGACAATACTGGTGAGATCTTCCACCGAATAAAATTCGAGGCGCTGCACAATACCGAAGCGATCCCGCAGCGGCGAGGTCAGCAACCCGGCACGCGTGGTAGCGCCCACCAGGGTAAATGGCGGCAGATCCAGCTTGATGGAACGCGCGGCCGGCCCTTCCCCGATCATGATGTCCAGCTGATAGTCTTCCATCGCGGGGTACAGCACCTCTTCCACGTGGGGGCTGAGGCGGTGAATCTCGTCGATAAACAGCACATCCCCGGGCTCGAGGTTGGTCATGATGGCGGCGAGATCGCCGGCCTTCTCCAGCACCGGGCCGGAAGTGGTCTTGATTGCCACACCCATTTCCGCAGCGATGATGTTCGCGAGGGTGGTTTTGCCAAGGCCCGGGGGGCCGAATACCAGGGTGTGGTCGAGCGCTTCTTTGCGCAGCTTGGCAGCCTGGATAAAGATTTCCATCTGCTCGCGCACCACCGGCTGACCCACGTAGTCGGACAGGGTTTTGGGGCGCACGGCGCGGTCGTACTGCTCTTCCTGGCCAGTTGGACCCTGGGGTTCGGGGGCGATCAGGCGGTCGGCTTCAATCACGGGGAATTCTCAAATGGATACGGTATCAGGCCGGAGCCATGCTTTTCAGTGCCAGGCGGATAAGAGTGGCGCTGTCGGCTTCGGGCTGCTCTTTGGCGGCGCGGGCAACCATTTTGGTGGCGTCGGTGGGCTTGTAGCCCAGGGCAGCGAGGGCGCTTTCGGCCTCGCCACTTTGATCGACTTTGGGTTCGGCGTTGGTGGACATCAGCGGGATATCGCCGAGGTCGCCGGTCTGCGGGGTGAGTTTGCCGCGCAGTTCGATAATCAGACGCTCGGCGGTTTTCTTGCCCACGCCGGGTACCTTCACCAATGCGCTCACATTGTCATCCGCCACACAACGGGCCAGTGCGGCGCCGTCGAGGCCGGACAGGATGGCCAGGGCCATTTTGGGGCCGACGCCGTTGACCTTGATCAGGGTACGGAACAGCTGACGATCGGTTTCGCGGATAAAACCAAACAGCTGTTGGGAGGTTTCCGATACCGCCAGATGGGTATGCAACTGCACACTACCGCCCAGCTGGGGCAGTTCAAAGATGGTGGTCATGGGGGCCAGCACTTCGTAGCCCACACCCTGCACGTCTACCAGTAATTGCGGGGGCTGCACGGCGGCCAGTTTGCCGGTGAGTCTTCCGATCATGTTGTTCTCTTTTTCCTCCGAACCTTTAAGTCCGGTGGTCCGTATTTTTCTAGTTCAGTGGCGCCGCTACTGCCGGTAAAGGTTTGCCAGACACGCCGTAAACCCATCCATGGGGGCTCTTCCGCGAGGTCCCTCTCGCAGAAGGTCTGGCAAACCTTTATCGGCAGCAGCGCCTTAAATTTTTACCAATGCTGTTTATCCCACCACGAGGTACACCCGGTGATTGCCAAGCAAGCAGCGCTACAGGGCTAAGGCTTCGATACCGGGGACACCTTCGCGGGACCGTCTGCGGCCTGGATGGCCGCAGCCGAGCCCCCAGGGATGGGTTTACGGGGGGGCGCCTAGCCCGTGTCCCGCGAAGGTGTCACCGGTAGCGGAGCCGCCACAGAACCTTTAGACAGCAAGCCCCACAACCACCCGAAACCCGAGCGCCAACTAAGTAACACTGAGCCGGCCACGCCGAAACCGAGTGCGACTCCCCGCCGAGGTTTGAATCAGCGTCTGCATGGTATGCATATGACACAAGGCAACGGCCAAAGCATCCGCCGCATCCTCTTGCGGAGAAGCGGGCAGTTTGAGCAGGGTTTTGACCATATGCTGCACCTGCAGCTTGTCGGCGCCACCATTACCTACCACCGCCTGCTTCACCTTGCGCGCTTCGTACTCAGACACAGGCAGATCCGCATGGGTGGCGGCGACGATGGCGGCGCCTCTTGCCTGACCCAGCTTTAACGCGGAGCCGGCGCTTTTCGACATAAATACGTTTTCGATGGCCATCTGCTGCGGCTGGTACTGCTGGGCAATCTGACTCACGGCGTCAAATATGAGCTTCAGGCGCTCCGGCAGTGGGCCGTCGGGGAGTTTGATCACACCGCTGGCGACGTAGCGGGCATTGGAGCGCTCGACGTCAATCAGGCCGTAACCGGTTTTGCGTGAGCCGGGGTCGATGCCCAGAATTCGGGTCACGGCAGGCTGCCCCCTGTACATTTATACAATTGTTGACGGGAAGTTTCCCAAGGTGAGGACTGGGCGTCAAGGCGGGAAGCAGATCTGCACGGTCAGTTACAAAAATGCCCCGCGATTGCGGGGCATTTTCGAAGCCGTGTAGCGGACAAGGATCAACCTAGTTCCGCCATCACTTCTTCGGGGATATCGGCGTTGGAGTAGACATTCTGCACATCGTCCAGGTCTTCCAGCATATCCACCAGCGCCATTACCTTTTCCGCCCCGTCTTTATCCATGGGGACGGTGGTGGATGGGATCATGGCGATTTCGGCATTGTCCGGCTTGAAGCCCGCTTCGGTGAGCGCATCTTTTACCGACATGTAATCGGTGAACTCGGTGGTGACTTCGATGCTGCCGTCATCGTTGGTTTCGATATCTTCGGCGCCGGCTTCCAGAGCCGCTTCCATCAGCGCATCTTCATCAACGCCGGGTTCGAAATACATCTGGCCCTTGCGGGCGAACAGGTAGGCAACGGAGCCGTCGGTACCCAGGTTGCCACCGCGCTTGGTAAACGCGTGGCGGATTTCGGCTACGGTGCGATTGCGGTTGTCGGTGAGGCATTCCACCAGTACCGCTACACCACCAACGCCGTATCCTTCATAGGTAACCGCTTCGTAGTTTTCTCCATCGGCATTGCCGGCGCCGCGGGCGATGGCCTTGTCGATGGTGTCGCGCTTCATGTTCGCGCCGAGGGCTTTATCGATGGTGGCGCGCAGTGTGGGGTTGTCATCCGGGTTGGCACCGCCTTTCGCGGCTACGGTGAGCTCGCGAATGATCTTGGTGAAAACCTTACCCCGCTTGGCGTCCTGGGCGGCCTTGCGGTGTTTGATATTGGCCCATTTACTGTGTCCTGCCATCGATAAATCTCCGGTCTTTGTTCTATATCTAAATCTGGGTCTGGCGCACTCATGCTTTTCGTCTCCCCGACGCAGGCCGGGGTCCAGCTATCTGGATTCCGGCCTGCGCCGGAATGACGATTAGAAAATACTGCCTTTAACCTACCTGCTCTTCTTTCTGGCGCAGGCGGATACTCAGTTCGCGCAGCTGCTTGGCATCTACCGCTCCCGGGGCGTCGGTCATTACACAGGCCGCGCTCTGGGTTTTCGGGAAAGCAATGACGTCGCGGATGGAGTCGCTGTCGGTCATCAGCATCACCAGGCGGTCGAGGCCAAAGGCCAGGCCGCCGTGGGGCGGTGCGCCGTACTTCAATGCGTCCAGCAGGAAGCCAAACTTCTCGCGCTGCTCCTCGGCCTCGATGCCGAGGGCGCGGAATACGGTCTGCTGCATATCCTGGTTGTGGATACGGATGGAACCACCACCCAGCTCGGTGCCGTTCAGCACCATGTCGTAGGCGCGGGACAGGGCTTCCAGCGGATTTTCTTCCAGCTCTTCTGCGGAACAGGACGGCGCGGTGAACGGGTGGTGCAGTGCGGTAACGCTGCCGTCGTCGTTCTCTTCGAACATCGGGAAGTCCACCACCCACAGCGGCGCCCACTCGGACACGTACAGATCCAGGTCTTCACCCAGCTTGCAGCGCAGTGCGCCGAGCGCTTCGGAAACCACCTTGGCCTTGTCGGAACCAAAGAAGATCAGGTCGCCGTTCTCAGCCTGTACGCGGTCAAGAATGGCCGCACGCACGTCGGTGGGCAGGAATTTTACGATCGGGGACTGCAGGCCGCCTTCCAGGTCGGACTTGTCGTTGACCTTGATGTAGGCCAGGCCCTTGGCGCCGTAGATGGACACGTACTTGGTGTAGTCGTCGATCTGCTTGCGGGTCAGCTTGTCGTTGCCGCCGGGGACTTTCAGCGCGGTCACGCGACCTTTCGGGTCGTTGGCCGGGCCGGAAAACACCTTGAAGTCCACTTGTGTCATCAGGTCCTTGATATCCACCAGCTCCAGCGGGATGCGCAGGTCCGGCTTGTCGGAACCGAATTTCGCCATCGCCTCACTGAACGGCATGCGTGGGAATTCACCCAGCTCGACACCCTTCAGCTCTTTGAACAGCTTGCGAATCATGTCCTCGGTGATGGACATGATCGCGTTCTCATCGAGGAATGCAGTCTCAATGTCGATCTGGGTGAATTCCGGCTGACGGTCTGCGCGCAGGTCTTCGTCGCGGAAACACTTGGCGATCTGGTAGTAGCGATCGAAGCCGGACACCATCAGCAGCTGCTTGAACAGCTGCGGGGACTGAGGCAGCGCGAAGAACTTGCCAGCGTGGGTGCGGCTCGGCACCAGGTAATCACGGGCGCCTTCCGGGGTAGCGCGGGTCAGGATCGGGGTTTCGATATCCAGGAAACCTTCGCCGTCCAGGTAGTTGCGGATGGCGTTGGTGATCTGGGAGCGGAAACGCAGGTTGCGCTGCATTTCGGTGCGGCGCAGGTCCAGGTAGCGGTACTTCAGACGCACGTCTTCGCCGACGGCGGTGTGCTCGTCCAGCTGGAAGGGCGGGGTTTCCGCGCTGTTGAGAATTTCCAGCTGCAGGCCGTAAACCTCGATTTCACCGGTGACCATGTTCGGGTTTACCGCTTCCGGGGCGCGGGCGCGCACACGGCCGGTAACCTTCAGGACATATTCACTGCGCACGCGATCGGCGAGTTCAAAGTGCTCTGCGGCATCCGGATCAAAGACCACCTGGGCAATACCATCGCGGTCGCGCAGGTCGATAAAGATCACCCCACCGTGATCGCGGCGGCGGTCTACCCAGCCACACAGGGTTACTTCGCGGTCAATATCGGCGGATCGCAGGGCGCCACAGTAGTCGGTGCGCATGGAGTCTTATTCCCTTAGTAGTATCGTCTTTGTTCAGCTTTCTTAGCTTCAGGTGCTCAGCTTTGCAGCTTAGCTGGCTTTCGCTTCCGAGCCACCGGATTTGCCGGCGGGCTTGGCAGTATCACCGGCAAGATTCTTCTTACTGCCGGTTTTGAAGTCGGTTTCATACCAACCGCCACCCTTGAGGCGGAATCCGGCGGCACTGATTTTTTTGCTCAATTCCGCCTGGTTGCACGCGGGGCAGTCGGTCAGCGGAGCGTCGCTCATACGCTGCAGGGCTTCCATCTGGTGCCCACAGGCCTTGCATTGGTATTCGTAAATAGGCATGGCTAATACCCGGAATATAAAGGGGCGCAGATTATACATGAGCACTTGCGAGGGAAGAAGGAGCCTGTTCACTGGAGCAACCCGGTGCTCGCAGGTAGCCTCAGGCCAGCGTTTCACGGGCCATTTTTCGGCCAAAACCCTAAAAAAAAGCACTTTTTTTCTGATTTAAGCCCGTGCGCGCGGAAAAAAACTGGATATACTTCAGCTCAGTACTTGGGTACGCCACTGGGCAAACCTTGATGTACGCCCACTTTCACTGGAAAAAACACTTACATAAGGAAGGAAGCTAACATGGCCGCAAAGAAGAAAGTCGCAGCTAAGAAAGCCCCCGCCAAGAAGACTGCAGCCAAAAAGGCTCCAGCCAAGAAAGCAGCAGCCAAGGCCGCTCCGGCCAAGAAAGTGACTGCAATCAAAGAGAAGTACACCAAAACCCAGATCCTGAACCAGATCGCCGAGAAGACCGAACTGTCCCGCAAACAGGTTCAGTCTGTCCTGGACGAGCTGACCGATGTGATCGAAGGTCACGTGAAGAAGCGCGGCGTGGGCGAATTCGCCCTGCCGGGCCTGCTGAAGATCACCACCGTGAAGAAGCCGGCCAAAAAAGCCCGCAAAGGCATCAACCCCTTCACCGGCGAAGAGACCATGTTCAAGGCCAAGCCTGCGAGCATCCAGGTGAAAATCCGCCCGCTGAAGAAGCTGAAGGAAATGGCCGAGTCCTGAGTCTCGCCGCCTTTAGTCCCGAAAACCCCGCTTTTGCGGGGTTTTCTGTTTATGGGCGCCTCGTTACAGGGCCTCTCCTGCCTGTCTCTTCTCTCAGCCACTATCAACGCCAATCAGCTGCTCTACCAAAACAGGCCTCCGGCAGCGTAAAATGGCCGTCCTGAAATTTTCCCGGAAAAAGCTAAGAAACCACTATGCGCGCATCCCGCTACCTGATTGCCACCCAGAAAGAAACCCCCAATGACGCAGTGGTCATCAGCCATCAGCTGATGCTGCGCGCGGGCATGATCCGCCGCCTGTCCTCCGGACTCTACACTTGGCTGCCCACCGGCCTGCGCGTACTGCGCAAGGTGGAGCGCATTGTGCGCGAGGAAATGAACAGCGCCGGCGCCCTGGAAGTGCTGATGCCGGTAGTGCAACCGGCGGACCTGTGGGAAGAATCTGGCCGCTGGCAACAGTACGGTCCGGAGCTGCTGCGTATCCAGGATCGCCACGACAATCCTTTCTGCCTGGGCCCGACCCACGAGGAAGTGATCACAGATCTGATTCGCACCGAGGTCAACAGCTATAAGCAGCTGCCGGCGAACTTCTACCAGATCCAGACCAAATTCCGCGATGAGATTCGCCCGCGCTTCGGCGTGATGCGCGCGCGCGAGTTCACCATGAAGGACGCCTACTCCTTTCACCTGGGCGCAGACTCCCTGCAGGAAACCTACGACGTCATGCACGGCGCCTACTGTCGCATCTTCGACC
This sequence comes from Microbulbifer sp. ABE4_465, assembly GCF_056160765.1. Classification (NCBI taxonomy): domain Bacteria; kingdom Pseudomonadati; phylum Pseudomonadota; class Gammaproteobacteria; order Cellvibrionales; family Microbulbiferaceae; genus Microbulbifer; species Microbulbifer sp. ABE4_465. The sequence continues at coordinate 102,397 of NZ_JBSWXV010000003.1, read as the reverse complement.
GCATCGGCCTGGACTACCGCCCGGTACTGGCGGACACCGGCTCCATCGGCGGCTCCCACTCCCACGAATTCCACGTACTGGCCCAGAGTGGAGAGGACGATATCGCCTTCTCTACCGAGAGCCGTTACGCGGCAAACGTGGAGCTGGCAGAAGCAGTCGCTCCGGCAGGCGAGCGCCCAGCCCCGGCCAAAGAAATGGCCGAGCTGCACACTCCCGGCCAGAAGACCATTGCTGCTCTTGAAGAGACTTTCGGCATCGCCGCAAACTCTTCGGTGAAAACCCTGATCGTGCTGGGCGAGACCGAAGAAGAGGGCGAGACCGCGCCGCTGGTGGCACTGGTGCTGCGCGGCGATCACGACCTGAACGAACTGAAAGCCGAGAAGCTGGCCGGCGTAGCCAGCCCGCTGCAGTTTGCCCCGGAAGCACGCATCGCCGAAGAACTCGGTTGCGGTATCGGCTCCCTCGGCCCGGTGGGCATGAAGATCGATGTGATCGTCGATCGCGCCGCCGCGCACCTGGCGGACTTCGTGTGTGGCGCCAACAAGGACGATTACCACCTCACCGGCGTGAACTGGGAGCGCGATGCGGCCATTTCCCGCATCGAAGACCTGCGCAATGTAGTGCCCGGTGATGCCAGCCCCGACGGCCAGGGCACGCTGGAAATCAAGCGCGGCATCGAAGTCGGCCACATTTTCCAGCTCGGCACCAAGTACAGTGAGGCGATGAAGGCCACGGTACTGGACGAAAACGGCAAAGAGCAGGTCATGACCATGGGCTGCTACGGCATAGGTGTTTCCCGCGTGGTAGCAGCGGCGATTGAACAGAATCACGATGACGCAGGCATCATCTGGCCGGAAGCGATCGCGCCTTTCCAGCTGGCCATCGTGCCAATCAACATGCAGAAGAGTGAAGCGGTGCAGCAGAAATGCGAGCACATCTACGAGGCCCTTACTGCAAAAGGCATCGATGTCCTGCTGATGGACGAGCCCAAGGCACGCCTGGGCGGCATGCTGGCGGATACCGAGCTGATGGGGATTCCGCACCGTATCGTGGTGGGTGACCGCGGCCTGGAAAAAGGCAACATCGAGTACAAAGGGCGCCGGGATTCCCAGAACCAGGAGTTCTCCGCGGACCAGATCCTCGACATCCTGCTCGAGAAAATCCCACATTGATCCGTGCAGCCATCGCCACATTTCTGCTGACGCTACTCAGCAGTGCGGTATCCGCCCAGGTCAAAGAGGTGGATCCACAGCTGTTGCTGGCATTGAAGGGCGCCGTCACCGAGGCGGATTCCTTTGCGGATCGCTTTGATGCGGAAGTGTGGTTGATGGCCAAATCCCAACCACTGGCACGCTACATCAAAGATCCTGAGGAACGCATGACCGTGCTCAAGGCGATCCACCGCGAAGCGACCCGCGCCGGATTGCAGCCGGAAATTGTGCTGGCGGTGATTCAGATTGAAAGTGCATTTGACCCCTACGCCGTTTCCCGCGTGGGCGCCCAGGGCATGATGCAGGTGATGCCGTTCTGGAAAAATGAAATTGGCCGCCCGGAGGACAATCTCATCGATATGGAAACCAACCTCCGTTACGGCTGTACCATCCTCAAGCACTACATCAAAAAGGCCAAGGGCAATATGCCGAATGCACTGGCCTACTACAACGGTAGCTACGGGCGGCACACCTATAGCCGCAAAGTGCTGGACGCCTGGGTGGAGCGCTGGCGCTAGCCAGCAATAAAAAATAGCGGCAACCAGAGAGGGTTTCGGTGACATACGTATTTTTTACCGGCGCCGCCTGTAGCCTGCTGCTGCTTGCAACGGCGCGGATCGCGTTTGGCCACAGACGCCGCGACAGCCGCTGGTTACTGGTGCTTCTCACCGGTATTCTTGTGTACCTGCTCAGGCCGATTCTGGAGCATCAGGATCCGGCCATCAACTTGCTGATTGACTTACCCACCATCGTCATTCCCGCGGCATTCTGGCTGTTTGCCCACCAGCTGTGCGCCGAGAGCGAGGCATTTCCTCACTGGGGATGGGGGTTAATCGCGCTGGAACTTGCCATTGATTTAGCCAGCCAGTTCGCTATCCACCCGCTTTTCTACTGGCTGGCACAGCCACTCAAACTCGCGCTGATTGTCGCCGGCATTGTCACCTTGTTTCAGCAATTCCAGTCCGACCTGGTAGCTGAGCGCCGGCAACTGCGCGTCGCTCTGCTCATCGCCATAGGTGGCTACATGGTAATCGTGGTGTGTGCGGAATTTCTGTTTTCGTACCTCCCCACCCCGGTGGGTATTCCCACCCTGCACGCCATCATGGCTGCGCTGCTGGCATTCGGCGCCTGCCTGTGGCTCCTTGCGCTGTCGCCAAAGGCGCTGGCGGAGTCCCTGCCTCTCAAGCAGGATACGCCCTCCTCCGAACAATCTGCGGACCCGGAAAATCCAGAGGCACCGGCCAGTGGACCTCTGGACCCGAACCAGAGAGCCCTCTTGGAAAAATTACAGGGTCACATGGAAAGCGGCGGCTACCGACATACCGGTCTGACCATTCGCGAGCTGGCCGAGCAGCTGGACACGCGGGAACACATACTTCGCGCACTCATCAACAAACACCTGGGGTTTCGCAATTTTAACGAGTACCTGAACCAGTACCGTATCGATGAAGCGAGCCGCCGCCTGGTGGACCCGAATGAAGCGCACCTGCCGGTGCTGAGCATTGCACTGGATATTGGCTACCGCTCACTCAGCCCGTTCAACGCCGCATTCAAACGCCGGCACAATTGCACACCGACCGAATTCCGCAAAGAGTTCTTGCCCGCCTGAATGGGATTTCCTGCGGAATCCGTCAGCTTTTGTTCGATTCCCGCAAGCCCCGTACCCGCAAATACTGCACACTACACGCACCTCGCCCATATGGGGTTGGCGCGAAACAATAACCATAACAAATGACAATGAGGAGCTCGACATGGAGTTGCTGGGGGCATATTCGTGGGAAGTTGTGCAAAATTGGGGCCGGCACTTTCAGCAGGATCTGTTCCGCTACCTACTGGCAGCCACCCTGATGAGTCTATCCGTCAGCTTTCTTTTTCGTGGCTGGATGAATCGACGCCGGCTGCAGCGGCGGCGTGCGAGCTGGAAGGATATTCGCCGGGAGATCCGCTTTTCCATGCTCACTCTGGGCATTTTCGCCACTGTCGGATTTGTTACCAGTGTCCTGCGCAGCTGGGATTTGATCCACATTTACTGGCAGTGGCAGGCCTATCCTCTGTGGTGGAATCTGGCCAGTTTACCCGTGCTGATCCTGATTCATGATGCCTACTTTTATTGGACCCATCGCACCATGCACCACCCCCGGCTGTTCAAGCATTTCCATCGGGTGCACCACCTTTCCCGAACCCCGACGCCCTGGGCGGCCTACAGCTTCTCGGTGGGTGAAGGGCTACTTATGGCAGTTTTCTCCCCGTTGATTCTGATGCTGATTCCGCTGCATGCGCTGGTCTGGCTGGCCTTTATTTTTATTATGATCTTTCGCAATACCATGCTGCACGCCGGGTGTGAATTCCATCCCAGGGGATGGGTTGACGGGCCGCTAGATATGCTGACCACAACTACCCACCACGACCTGCACCATCAGCGTTTTCAGGGGAACTACGGGTTTTACTTTACCTGGTGGGATCGCTGGATGGGCACAGAATTTTCGAACTACAAAGACGTGTTCAGACAGGCTGTTGATGGGAAGTTCAGCGATACAAACGAGCACCCCGAAAAAGAGAGCGCTCGACACCCATCCATGCCGTAGTGTGCACTGCACAAAAATTCAATGGTATTACGGGTGGAAAACACCGACATAATTATTGTAAAGCCGCGAGCCAATTGGCGCCTTGTAGGCCACAATAATTCTTGCAGGACCTGCTCTGCAGGCAATTAGCCCAGTCACCACCTCGCCTGTAGTTCAGGCTCCTGCAAACCTGATCTCCGCACACAAATCATCGCGCACCATCGTCAGTGCTCTATGGCTTGGGCGATGACATATATTTGATCAGCGCCTTGTAGTCCTCATCACTACAGTCAGAACACATACCCCCGGGCGGCATGGCGTTGAGTCCATTTTTCACAGAACTCAGCAATGTATCCATTCCCTTGTCGAGATGCGGCTTCCAGGCCTCCACATCGTGCACCTTGGGCGCGTTGGCTACGCCGGTGTCGTGGCAGATATGACAGGATTTCTGGTACTTTTCTTCTACGGCGTCAGCCAGTGCGACACTGCATGCCAGGAAACTGGCAATGCCAACCATGCAAATCATTGACGTTTTCATAGTACACACCCAATTGGTTTATCGATTCCCTGCCATCTAAAAATCCACGGGGAAGTGTAGTTTCAACTTGCCGCGAATTACTACATTCGTTACCCGAACTGGCGCACGGCACTTTGACAGCCCAACTATATTGGCTGTCGGGCAGGCCGGGTTTCCGCAATGCCAGCCGACTCCCTGAACATGAACTATCCTCACTAGCATGAGAAGGTCTTCTCATACGCTTTGACTGTTCCCAGCAATAACACCCATAAGCCGGAGCGCACAGATGAAGCAGCATTGGATCAAAGACCCCAGTGTCCAGTTTGCCCTGATCGGAGCACTACTCTTTGGCATCAATAGTCTTTTTCAGGATAGACAATCCGCCAGCTCCGACGACATCTTCGTTTCTGAAGCCCGGGTTCAGCACATCTCTGCAATCTTTGAGCGGAACTGGCAGCGCCCACCCACTACCGAGGAGCTGCGAAGTCTCATCGGCGACTATGTGCGGGAAGAGGTGTTGTACCGGGCGGCACTGAACATGGGGCTCGATCAGGACGATGCGGTGATTCGCCAGCGCCTGCGCACAAAAGTTGAACGTTTGGCGGAAGACCTGGCTGACGCCATTGAGCCCGCCGAGCCAGTGCTCCAACAGTACCACCAGAACAACCTGAACAGATACACCCGCCCCGCCCGCTACAGCTTTGAGCAGATATTTCTCGACAGCAATAAACGCGCGGAAGTCGCGGAAGATGCCCGCATAGTATTGACCCGCCTGACCGCCGGCAGAGATCCACGGGATCTGGGCGACCGCTCACTGCTTGATTACCAATTCGAGTCCATCACACCGGCCCGCATTGACCGCGTATTTGGCAGCGACTTCTCCCTGCAGCTAACCGACATTCCCATCAATGAATGGACCGGCCCATTGACCTCGGCGTATGGCGAGCACCTGGTGCGTATCCGCCAGCGGGATCCGCAACTGCAGCCGGAGTTTGCTGAAGTGCGTGTGGAAGTATTGCGTGACTGGCAGGAGGAAGAGCGCCGCAACGCTTTGCAGACCCAATACGAGACCTTGCGCCGCAAATACGATATCTCAATCGTTGAACTACCACTTGCCGACAGCGTCAAACCAGTGACCAGAGTAGCGGACGGATCACCGGCCGTGTCACAGGAGGTCGTCCGCCCGTGAAACGGCTGTTGCTGGTACTTGCCCTGCTTCTTTCCTGTGTCGCACAGGCAAATGAACAGCGCCCCGCGGCCCTCTTCCCGGAAGAGAGCGCCCGGTCACTATCCGAACCGAACTCGATGATTGCGGGCGAATATAATGTGGAACGCTGGAAAGCCAGCCTTCCGCAGGTACGGATAGAAAGCAAAGCAGGCAAAAAGGAGATTGCCAACGTGTACTTTGTTTTGGGGGTTGAACAAATCCTGCTCGGGATCGACCACCTGCTGTTTGTGCTGGCCCTGATGGTCCTGGCCAGCGGCACGCGGCAGCTGGTGACAACAATCACTGCGTTTACCCTTGCGCACAGCATCACCCTGGCGGCAGCGGTTCTGGGTACCTTGAAGCTACCGCAGGGTCCGCTTGAAGCCGTGATTGCGCTCAGTATTGTGTTTATCGCGGTGGAAATACTGCACAAACTTGAAGGCCGCTCAACACTGGCCATTCGCAAACCCTGGCTGGTGGCATTCGGGTTTGGCCTTCTACACGGATTTGGCTTTGCCGGTGCCCTGTCAGATATGGGTGCACCCACACACGAGGTTCCGCTGTCACTGGCGGTGTTCAACCTAGGAATAGAAGCCGGGCAACTGGCGTTTATTGCGGCGGTCAGCCTGGTGATGCTGGCACTAAGAAAGTTACCCGGAGTGCATCAGTGGGAGCTGCGCACCGGCCACACTGCGACAGTAGCCAGCGCGCTGCCGGTTGCCTACCTGGTCGGCGGCGTTGCCGCACTGTGGCTGGTGGACAGGACAATCGCTCTGGTAGTGTGAAGTTCTCCACTGTGGGCTGCGCGGCTGGGCCGGGGCCTCATTCTAATCCTGAAACAATAATTCCAGAGGATAGCCGTTGAACGGCTTGGTTTTCTCGATGACAAGGTGCGAGGTCATGCGGGTGATCGCCGCATCTTCGTCCGCCAGCAATTGCTCGGATACGCGGTTAAAATCACCCGCATCCGGACATACAAAGCGCAACATATAGTCAAACTCTCCGGACATCTTCACACAGGACACGATCTGCTCGATCTTGTTGATTGCACGCCGAAAGCTTTCACTGGTGCGGGCGTCCTGTCGCTTCAGGGCCACGTTCACGTAAAACTCCGCGTGTCGGACTTTGTCCAGATTCACTTCCGCCTGGTATTCGCGAATAAACTTTTCGCTGGTCAGTTTTTTCACCCGCGCCAAGCAGGCACTTTCCGACAGGCCAATCTGATCCGCCAGGTTCAAATTGCTGATGCGTGCATTCGTCTGCAGGACTTCCAGGATCTTCAGGTTATGGCGATCTATTTTCACGGCTAATTTTTATCGACTGAATAATATTTTGGGGTCAATTTTCGAACAGCATAGCGGGAAACCCGCCGCGCGGGAACACGCAGATCTATTTGTATCTCCTTGCCGCTCTACCCCGCCTTCCGGCAACCGCCCACCACAAACCGTTCGATTCGATCGAGCGCGCGGGTAAGCTCCACGTCGTCGGCGGCGAGGGTCAGTCGCACATGGTTGACGGCACTTGGGCCGAACGGCTTGCCGGGTAGCACCGATACCAGTTCCGCATCGAGCAGTGCGCCAGCAAAGGCCTCACCATCTTCTGCCACCGCAGACACATCCACCATCACAAACATCCCCGCTTCCGGGGAGTAACAATTGAGCCCGGGAATTTTCCCGACACGCTCGACAATCAGGTCACGGCGTTTTTCATAGGCGTCGCGCATCTGCTTCACAAAGTAGGTATCAAACTCCAGGGCAAAGGCGGCGGCCTCCTGAATAAACTGCGGCACGCCGAAAATGGTGGCGCCGGCATATTCGATCAGGCGCTCTACCAGCTCGCCCTGCGCGACGGCCCACCCCAGACGCCAACCGCTCATGGCGTGGGACTTGGACAAGCCATCAATGACGATCACATTGTCGAGATGCTCCGCGGCGGTCCGCAGCGAGGTGTGGCGGCGGGCAAAGGTGATCATGGAGTACATCTCATCGGAGATCAGCCAGATGTTGCGTGCCCGGCAGTATGCCGCAAGTTCACGCAACTGCTCCGGCGTCGCCATGGCGCCGGTGGGGTTCACAGGGGTGTTGATCATCACCGCCCGGGTTTCGTCAGAAATGGCCCGCTTGATGGACTCAATCTCGAACGCGAACCCCTGATCTGCGGGGCAGGAGACTTTCTTGACGTCCAGCTGCAAGGCGTCGGTAATCGGCACATAACCAATATACATGGGCTCGGGAATGACGACCTGCTCGCCGGGATTGAGCAGGCAAGACAGAACCGCATAAATCGCGTTGGTACCACCGGGGAAAACCACCACGTCATTCGGGTCACAGGGGTGCGGGCTGACCTTGCTTTCGATATCCGCAATGGCTCGCCGCAACATCAACTCGCCGGCCGCCGGTGAATAGTGCGTGCGGCCGACACCCAGACGCGCGCGGGCGAAATCGAGGATAGGCTCCGGGGTGTCGAAGTTCGGGTCACCCACACACAGGAAGATGACATCTTCGCCCTTGTCCGCCAGTGCATGGGCGCGGTCGCTGACGGCCCAGACGTCGGCGTCGGCGGAATGGAGGGCCTGGCTCTGCTTGCTAAATCGCGGGGTGTACATCTTCGGATCCGTCATTGGTGGTTGTTATGGAGGTGTTTTGCCTCTCCATAAGGTAACAACCGGGGGAGCAATCCATGTCGCTTAGACCCAGAGGTTTTCGCAGCAGGCCGATTATTTCGCGGGGTTTACCGCAGAAAATTCGGCGGCTGGCGCGCCCGTCAGAAGCGGTAATTCAGGCTTAGCCCGCCAACCGTATCCTCCGGCCGGATAAGCACATCCGCTGCAACCCGCAACTTCTCGTTAATGTTCACCCCGACCATGGCGCCCACCCCATTCTGGAAAACACCCGCATTCTTACTGCGATAGGACGGCAGGCGCGCCCAGTTGAGGTAGATGGAGTTCACCCCGATTCCCAGATCCTGATAGTCATCCCCGGCGGTGTGTTCAAGCCAGAACTCACCAAACCAACGGCGCTCGACATCTTCCGGACTGTTGTAGAAAAAGCCCGCCTTGCAGCGCCGGTAATCCCGGTCCTGCCCGTGTACCCAGAGCCCCAGGGGATCAAGTCGCTGGCCCCAGGCTCCTGTGTAGGTATAGCGATCGGCCGTTTTCTCGTGGAAGCCGTTCACGTCGACACGTGTCCATTCGATGGCGGCAAAAGGTCCCATACGGCTGCTCAGATTGGGCGTAGCATCATAGCCGCCGCGTATAAAAGCACTGTATCCGTCTCCATCGGTGCTGCCGTCCAGGCGATGGCTGAAGTGATCGCCGAGATAGAGGGTACGCTGAATATCGTCGTACTGGATATCGGAAAAAGTTAACGCCCCATCCAGAAACCAGAAATCATCATCCCAGCGCGCAAAGGCACTCAGGTTGAAATTACGCGCCTTGAAAAAAATGTCGGTGGGCTCGTATTCACTGCCGCCGTAGGACATTCCCAGGCCCCATTCAAGATGCTCAAAGCCCGCGAAGCTCATACCGAAGAACCCGTCCCAGGCTGGATATTCGTCGTTGATGGCAGGTGTGACACCCAGTTCCGTGTGGCCCACGCTGGCACCAAAAAATACGGTGGTATAGGGGTCACTGTACCGCTGAGAGATCAGGTGATGATCGATATTGATACGGTGCTGGCGCGTGTTTTCATATCCGAGGTCCGGTAGTACACCAAAGTTCACCGCCGCGGTGAGCGTTTCATAATAGTAATCTGCCAGCAGTTGCTGACCGGCCAGCGTGGGGTGAATGCTGTCGTAAAAAATCAGCATGTCCGCATTGGGGTTGGTGCCATTGGCGCCGTAAACCGGGTGTGGATTGGCACAGTTGGTGTAGCAGGTTGCACTTTGATTGATGGGAGCAAAACCAAATGCGGCCGGGTCGTCTATCGCCAGCTCCAGCAGCCCTTCCATGTCCAGCAGCAGGATATTGCCAATGTCATTGACCTGCCGGCGCAACTGGTTGTTGAAATACTCGGTGCCCATATTGGCGTAGTTGATTGCCGCCTGCCCCTGCGCATAAATCGCGGGTGTGGCGCCAATGCGCGGCGCGTTTGTCATGGCAATGTATTTGGCTCCGGCAAAGCGCAATTCCTGCCCGGCAGTGGACAAAAATCTTGCTGCTCGCGCCATAGAGTCCCGATTGATGGTACCGCTGCGCACTCCGTCGAGAATATTGTTACCGCCGCCATTGAGAAAAAAGAGATCGTTGGAGCGAACACTGTTCTGCGGCAGGTAGCCTTGCCCGGTGGCAAAGGGTACGCCGGTCAGAGTGATATTGTTGTTCGGGTCATCCACCAGCGCCTGCAGGGCCTCGGGGTCGTTAAATGCGCTGGTGGCGGCAATGACTTCCGCCTCGCTCAGGTACGGACTTTCCCCCATCGCTGGATCGCAGACACCATCAGGGCCGCAGCGGCTGGAATCCGGCAGGATGGTGGTCAGGGTGTTGTGATCGGCCACGGTCGTGTTAGGGAACAGCTGACGGAAACGCTGGGGACCAACCAGGTCCAGTAACACGTCTGCGGTGCGGTTGCCTCCCACTGCCCAGTTCGGGCCATTGGTCAGAACCGAGTTGGTGATCTGTTGCAGCTGCTGCTCCAGCGAACCGCCAGCGGGCGCACAGGGAATGGCTCCGCCAAACGCGGGCCCAAGGCCGTAGCAGGAGTTTAGTTTCGGCAGGCCGAGGCTGTCGGCCAGAAAGGAGACCGCCGGCTGCCGGGGATAGACGCCGTCCGGGTCGGAAGAAGTAAACACACCGGCATTGCCGTTGTCCGAGAGACTATCGCCAAACACCACCAGCGAGCCGTACAGGGGCTCTTCTGCCATACCGGAAGGCACATGCAGTCCGGCCAACACCGCCAGCGCAATCGCCGCCGGCAATCCCGCCACTCTTTTAGATACTTTGTTGCGTCCTAGCGTGTCTCGCAGCACTGGGCTCTCCTTGCCTACGCGAAATTTTGTGGCAAGTATAGGTCAGTCACGAGCATGAAATTTTAATGAAAGGGGATCATCAGGCGCGGCTTTCCGCAGAATCCATCTGATCGACCAATGGCACCAGCAGCCTGCTGATTACCGTGGCCAGCAAGCCCCACACCACCGAGATGATCAGCAGGCACTGCCATTCGGGACGCCCCCAGCTCGCTGGGCCCAAATGTATGCTGTTTGCATAGAACACAGGCGCTGCCAAGAGCCCGGTCAAAAAACAACACAAATGATTGCTGACCAGCCAGGCTAACGAGTGACGAATCGTGATCGACAGCATTGCCCAGATGCAGATAGACCAGGCAGGGGGCAGGTTGGTGCCGTAATCCAGAACACCACTGGCCATAAAGGCCCACTCGACCGCAAATCCACAAAAAATAAATCCGAGGACCACGAAAATATCTCGGATATCCCGCCACACCACAAAATGCAGCATTAACACCACAAACAGGGCAATCAACGCCATGGCATTGCCAAAGAGTAGAGCCATCCACCACCCGACGACAAACAGGGCGAAGTTGGCCAGTTTTTTATAATGCATTGGGCGACTCATTCATCAGAAGCATTCTGTACCGCGAGCGCAATATCCCCGGCAATTTTCCGGATTGATACAGGAAATAAATCAGAGGATTGCTATTTCTTCAAGTTTGCGAAGACCTCAATTGCAGTTTTGCGGGATTCAGTCACATCGCATATGGGCGGTGGGTAACCGTGTTCGGAGAACAGGTCCCGGGGCGGGCAGTGGATATCGCGATCCGACAGTTCTGCAAGCTCCGGGATAAAAGTCCGGATAAAGTTGCCCTCTGGATCAAAGCGCCGGGACTGACTGTAGGGATTAAACACGCGAAAGTACGGTGCTGCATCGGTTCCGGTAGACGCCGCCCACTGCCAACCGCCGTTGTTGGCCGCAAAGTCCGCATCCACCAGCTGCTGCATAAAATATTGCTCCCCTTTGCGCCAATCGGTGAGCAGGTTTTTGGTGAGGAAGGAGGCCACCACCATGCGCAACCGGTTGTGCATCCATCCGGTTTGATTCAATTGCCTCATTGCCGCATCGACAATGGGGACACCGGTTTTCCCCTCGCACCAGTCCTCAAAATCCCGTGCCCGGGTGGACCAGGGCACCTGCTCTGTTTCCGGCTTGAAAGGTTTGTTGCGGCAGACCCGAGGAAAATTGACCACCAGGTGCTGGTAAAACTCCCGCCACAGCAGTTCGCTCAGCCAGGTACCTGCCCCCTCACTGCGCCCAGCCCAACAACCGCCGTTCGCTTCTACCGCCATACTCACACATTGACGAATGGAGACAGCGCCACAATTCAGGTACGGGGAGATTCGCGACGTATTGTCGCGAGCGGGGAAGTCTCGCCAGCGGTCGTAATCATCAATAATTTCCGCGAAGGCGTTGAGCGCCCGCATTCCGGCGGCTTCGCCGGCCGGCCAGTCCAGCACACGCTTCGCACCACCATCGGCCACCGCGTAATCCCCCACCGTGTCGGGAATCCGTCGTACCAGGTTGTTGTCGCCATCGACCGCAATCCAGTCAGGCCAACTCGTCCACTGCTCGGGTGTGCGCGCACGCGGTGGGGGCAGAGGGGCAAAGGCCTCCCCACTATTGTCATGGGCGGCGATAAATGCCCGCTTGAACGGTGTAAATACCTTGAAGCCATCCCCGCTGCCGGTGGTAAGACTGCCCGGAGGAATCAGGGTGCGATCCGTACACAGCTCGAGCGGAACCTGCCGCTTTTTCAATTGCGCGCGCGCCGCCTGATCGCGCGCCATTTCATTGACGGGGTACTCTGCATTGGCAAACAGCGCATCCACTTCGAGCTTCTCCACAATCTGCGCCATTGCCGCTGGCACATCAGAGAATGCCGGCAATTCCAGGAAATACAGCGGGATGTGCTTTTTCCCGAGAGCAGCTTGCAACTGCACCAGGCTGCGCAATCGCATGGCAATCACATTGTCGCCATCACCGTGGCTGCGCCAGGTTTCCGGGCAGGCGATGAAGATGGCGGCCAAACGTTCACAGCCTTTCGCCGCGCGATACAGCGCGGTGTTATCCGCAACACGCAAATCATTGCGAAACCACACCAAACCTCGTTGATACGTTTTTTCAGCCATAAAATGCGTTCTGCTGGTGCTCGATTACTGGAAATCGCAGAGTCCCAGCTCTGCAGGCTCGGCTGCAAGCAGCACCTGGTTGTGAATGAAGCTGTGTGGACTGCGTGGCAGAAAGTGGCGAAGTAGCGTAAGCACCGCCGACAAGGGCTTGCGCCCCAACCGGTATTCCTCGATCAGCGCACTGAGCTCTGCTTTCTCGCGCTTATCAAGGAATTCGCTCAGATGGCCGGCACTGTGCATCAGCGCGTTGGTACGGTCTTTACGCGAAGCAGGACGGGAGAGAATATCCATAATGCGCCCGCGCACCTCGAACGCCAGATCGTCTTCTGCCATGGACTTTGCATGCGCCAGCAGTCGACCCAATTCGCGCGTTTTATCTTGATGGTGTGCCAATAGTAGGTATTTATAAGCGGTATAAAATTCGATAATACGCGCCAGGTAGGAGGCCGCGGTTGCAGGGCCGGAGGCGTTTTTTGTGGTGTCTTCGAGCGGGTCGCTCCCATCGAGCTCGACGTAGCGGAACCAGGCATCGTATGCGAACACTCTGGTGAGGAAATTCTCCCGCAGCTCACTGTTGTTCAGCCGTCCGACCTCTTCCATAGGCAGGTGGGGGTACTGTTGCTGTAGGCGCCGGGCAAAGACGCCGACCCCTTCACTGTCGATACCGTGACCATTGTCCAGGTAGCGGCGCACACCGCGCAGGCCACAGCTGGGAGAATTCTGCATAAAGATATAACCGCGGACCTTTTCCAACTGGGGTACCACCGAGTCCGCGTACTCCCGCAGCGGCGCGGTCACATCCACGTCCGGATCTTCCACCCCCACAACACGCACCGCATCCACCGGCGCACTGGCCTTCTCTACCAGCAGGTGGATGGGTTTGCGCGGCACGCCCATGCCGATGGCCACCTCCGGGCACAGGGGCACATACTCAAAACACTGACTCAGCAGCTCGGTACACACCTTGCTGTGTTTGTGACCACCGTTGTAGCGCACCGGGTCACCCATGGCGCACTGGCTGATGCCAATGGGGATTTTTCGACCTTGCTGCTGTATTTTCATCAGTCTTCTCACCCGGACAGCTTTCTCCGTCTTCTCTAAGTCTACTCTACGTCCCCGGCCGCACAGTGGATGACCCGGCGATGCACATGCCCCACCGCAATAATCCAACGCAAACCGGCGAAATTCCCGGTAATTGTTGCGCGGCCCGCCACCGCCGCTAAAATGCCAGTCCTTCTTATATATACCAGTCTTACCAGATCCCGGGGCCCGGAATGATTCCAGCACTGCGCGAAATCAACGATGTACAGGCGCTCTACCTGCAGTTTCTCAAAGCACTCAAGCAGGAGGGCTTCCATGGCGATGCGAGCCCCAGTTACGCCAGCCGCACGGTGCTCTCCACGGATAACTCCATCTATCAGGTACTGCCCCAGGCGGTGGTGTACCCGCGAGATATTCACGATCTGCAACTGCTGATGGAACTGGCGGACCGGGAAGAATTCCACAAGGTGGTGCTGTCCCCCCGCGGCGGCGGTACCGGCACCAATGGCCAGTCCCTGACCGACGGCATCGTGGTGGACATTTCCCGGCATATGAATCGCATCCTCGAGATCAACGCCGAGGAAGGCTGGGTGCGAGTGCAGACCGGGGTGGTCAAAGACCAGCTGAACGCGGCACTGAAACCTCACGGACTGTTCTTTGCCCCGGAACTGTCCACCAGCAACCGCGCCACCATCGGCGGCATGATCAATACCGATGCCTCCGGCCAGGGTTCCTGCCTGTACGGCAAGACCCGCGACCATGTACTGGAGTTGAAAACCGTGCTGATGGGCGGTGAGCTCTGGCACTCCCACGCGATCGACGATGAGAAGCTGGCAGAGGTCGCCAGCAGCGGCACGCGCGCTGGCAGGGTTCACCAGACCGTCGACAGCGTGGAGCGCGACAAGCGCGATCTGATCGAGGCCAGGTTCCCCAAACTGAACCGCTGCCTGACGGGTTATGACCTGGCACACATCAGGGACACGGAAAAAGGCAAGGACGGCAAGTTCAACCTCAACAATATCCTGTGCGGCTCCGAGGGCACCCTCGGCTTTATCGCCGAGGCCAAGCTCAACCTGCTCAAGATCCCCAAATGCGCGGCACTGGTGAACCTGAATTACGACCACTTCCAGGATGCACTGAAAGACGCCACCGACCTCATGAAGGCCGGCCCCACCTCCATCGAGACCGTGGACAGCAAGGTACTGCAGCTGGCCATGGGCGATATCGTGTGGGAGAGCGTCAGTGAATTTTTCCCCCAGGATGACAGACCCGTGCAGGGCATCAACCTGGTGGAGTACACCGCGGATTCCGAAGAGGAACTGGACGCGGCACTCGATAAATTTACCGCCCACGTGGACAGCCTGATTGGCCAGCCGGGCAAGAGCTTCGGCTACACCATTGCCCGCGGCCACGCCCAGGTGGACAAAATCTGGGGTATGCGCAAGCGCGCCGTGGGCCTGCTGGGCAACGCCAAGGGCGAGCAGCGCCCGATTCCGTTTGTGGAAGACTGCGCGGTACCGCCGGAAAACCTCGCGGACTTTATCGCCGAATTCCGCGCGGCGCTGGATGAGGCCGGTTTTGCCTACGGCATGTTTGGCCATGTGGACGCCGGCGTGCTGCACGTGCGCCCGGCCATCGACATGAAAGACCCGGAACAGGCCAAACAGGTCCGCATCATCACCGAGAAAGTGGTAGGCCTGGCGAAAAAATACAACGGCCTGCTGTGGGGTGAACACGGCAAGGGCGTGCGCTCGGAATTCGCGCCGGAATTCTTCGGCGAACTCTATCCGGAACTGCAGAAGATCAAGGCCGCCTTCGACCCGCGCAATCAGCTGAATCCGGGCAAGATTGCCACCCCCAGCGCCGCCTCCGGCCTGCTCAAGATCGACGAGGTGCCCACCCGCGGCGAGCACGACCGTCAGATTCCGGCGCAGGTGTGGGAAGGCTATTCCGAAGGGGTTTACTGCAACGGCAACGGCGCCTGCTTTAACTGGAATCCGGACGATGCCATGTGTCCCTCCTACAAGGGCACCCGCAATCGCATCCACTCCCCCAAAGGCCGCGCCTCCCTGATACGCGAATGGCTGCGCCTGCTGGCAGACCGCTCCGTGGACCCGGAAGCGGTAGCGCGAAAAAGTCGCGAACAGTCTTTCCTTATTAGCCTGCCAAGCCGTATCAAGAACTCCCTGGCCCGCGCCCGTGGCGAATACGACTTCAGCCACGAGGTAAACGACTCCATGCAGGCCTGCCTGGCGTGCAAGTCCTGCGCCGGTCAGTGCCCGATAAAGGTGGATGTGCCCACCTTCCGCGCCAAGTTCCTCGAACTCTACTACAGCCGCTACCTGCGCCCGGTAAAGGATTACTTTGTCGGCGGCCTCGAATTTGTCATGCCGCACCTGGCGCGGGTGCCGCTGCTGTACAACCTGCCCCTGAAACTCAAGCCGGTGCGCTGGATCATGGAGCGCGGCCTCGGGCTTGCCGACTCACCGAGCATCTCAGGCACTCGCCTGAACAGGGTGATGCGCGAGCTGGGCGTGCCCTACGCCAGCCGCGAGAACCTGCGCGCCATGGGCCCCGCCCAGCGGGCCAAATCTGTGGTGATCGTGCAGGATGCATTCACCAGCTACTTCGATGCGGATGTGGTGGCCGACACCCTGCGCCTGCTCAAACTGCTGGACTTCAATCCACTGGTGGCGCCATTTCGCGCCAACGGCAAACCGCTGCATGTGCACGGCTTCCTGCGCCAGTTTGCCCAGACCGCCGCCAGTAACAGCGCGATGCTCAACAGCCTGGCACAAAGCGGTGTACCTCTGGTCGGGGTAGATCCCTCCATGACCATGACCTACCGCGCGGAGTACCAGAAGCTGCTCGGGGACAAGGCGCCCAAGGTCCAGTTGCTGCAGGAGTGGTTATCCCAGCACACCGAACATCTGGCAACGAACAGGAACCGCCTGCAGTCGGGTAGTTTTACCCTGCTGCCCCACTGTACCGAGCAGTCCAACGCCGCCGGCTCCACCCGGCAGTGGCAACAGGTGTTTAGCGCCCTGGGTATAGAACTCCAAAGCCAGGCCGCCGGCTGTTGTGGCATGGCGGGAACCTACGGCCACGAAATGGCGAACCGGGAAACCTCCCGTACCATTTTCCAGCAGTCCTGGGCCCCGAAACTACAAGGGGATTCCCGCGCGATACTCGCCACCGGATACTCGTGCCGCTGCCAGAGCAAGCGTTTCGCGGACAAAAATTTGCGCCATCCGTTGCAGGCGCTACTGGCGCAGATCGAAGATTCAGGGTTTACTGTCAGTAATCACTAACTTGCATGCGGCGCTACCCCGGCGTCGCAAGCAACGACTCAGATGGACTGACCATGCTGCGCTCGCGCCAATACCGCCCCGCACAATGTATTCGCCTCGCCCTTCTGCTCGGTGCTCTCTGCGCGCCTCTCCCGACCCTGGTAGTGGCGCAGACAGAAATCAGCCCCGGGGAAGTCGCCCCATTGATCATGGAGGCGGAAGAGTACGCACTGGAGGGCAATTACGATCTGGCACTCCCGCTCTATGAGCGCGCCATCTCGGAACTGGCATCCCAGCCCCACCGCCAGAATCAGCTGCGCTACCGCTATGGCATCATCCTGAATGCCCTGGGCGGTCAGCGGCCGGATCTGTACCCGCTGGCGCGCGGTCAATTTGAAGCGGTTCTCCAGTACATCGAGTCCGCACCGGGGATTCCATTTGAGCACTCCGCAGCGCGGGTGCGTTCGGCCATTGCACACACCTTCCACCAGCAATCCGCACTGCAGGAAAACCCCACTCACCGCGCGGTCATGCTGCGCAACGCCTACCAGCTGTACTCCGGTGCTATCGAGGAACTGCGCGCTGAAGGCGACTGGCAAAACCTCGCCATTACTTCGTTCAACATCGGGCAGGTGTGCGAATGGCAGGGGAATCTGGAGGAAGCCATCCAGTGGCTGGAGCGCGCCGTGGCGCTGGATCGCAAACACGGTTTTCCGGACCTGGAAGAGGACCAGGCCTACCTGACCGCACTTCGCGAACTGGTCAATCCGCAGCAGCCAGCAGGCAGCACTGCGATTTGATCATCAGTCACCTCTTGAGACCGCACCACGCCCCATAGGACTCCATCGATGGCAACCAAATTCTTGGACGATAGTACAACTTTCCCCGGTGGTTCGGCCTGTTCCACGAGCTGCCCAGCCTAAAACGCCGGGTTTTCTATCAGGTAAATAGGCTAGACCTTGCCTGCACTTGGGGAATTTCATGTGATTCCCCCCTCTATAGCGCTGTCACCAAAACTTTTCACCCTTTTTCGGACAATCAGTCACAAATAAGCGTAAAAAAATTTTGTTCCAGCGGACTCCCGGTCGCCGCGCCCAAATCGTCGATTTTTTCACCAAACCTAGATGACATCGCTGTCAACCTGATCTAATGGTCAGGAATTACATGCCAATAAATTCAAACGATTGTTTCGATGCTCGTCATCAAGCGGTCACAGGCAGGGATATTGCCCCAAAATTTACACCTACCACACACCTTTTGGACTATTCGAGCGCAGGAATACGAGAATCTTTCCGAAGACCTCACGGTTCTCTGGGCACGCTTGCGTCAAATCCTCAGCCCCGTCATATTGCCCACCCTGATCAAACATTGATCACTTATGAAGAAATCAACTTGGAGCCACACGGACACCTAGTGTTTGTGACCAAAGCGCTTCCGGAGGTATAGAAAACATGCGACAGAGTCTTAAACAGTACATCATCGTACTCGCAGCTTCCCTTGCGGCCCTGGCCGGTAGCGACGCCTTTGCCGCCATCAAATCCCCGGAGAAGAACAAGAAATCCATGACCGTTACCGCAACCGCCTACAACTCCGTTGAAGGCCAGACCGATGACGACCCTTGGACTGCGGCCTGGAACAACCGTCTGCGCCCCGGTGACAAGATCATTGCGGTGTCCCGCGACCTGGAGAAGCACGGTCTGACGAACGGTGCCAAAGTGCGAATCGAAGGCCTGCCCGGTACCTACACCGTGCGCGACCGGATGAACAAGCGTTACAAAAACCGCATCGACGTGTGGATGGAAGAAGACATCAAGAAAGCACGTAAGTGGGGTAAGAAAAAGCTGAAAATCATCTGGGATCACAAGAAGTAATTCAACGCGATCCGTTGAACGACACAGGGCATTGCCAGCACTGTTCAAGAAGAACCCCGCTTATGCGGGGTTTTTTTGTTGCTTCAGGGGCGATCAGGGCTCTGTGGTTACTTCCACACCTGGCACCTCGCGGCAACCCTCGTTTTTGATGTAGTAGGAACTCGGCTGGTACGTCTGGTTGTAACGATGCTCTATACCCTCATCGCGAAACACCAGAAGGTACTCCTCCTTAACCCAGCCCTTGTCCGTGAGATATTCACTCAACCACAGGAGTGCCGGGCCATCTTCGTGGCATTTGCCGTAAAACATACGCGTTTTTTCTACCAGCCGCTTGGTGAGGTAATCGCGATACTGACCGGGATACGTAAAGCGCTCCCCCGACAGGTCGGCATTCAGTACGCCATCCTCATTGCCTTCCAGCTGCGCCTGGGAGCGATCACGCCGCTCGGCGGGAGGAAGGTTTCGATCTTCGGGTGCGGAAAATTTCTCCGGCTCCGGTGGATCGTCACTGTCTTGATCACGAAGCGGACGTTCATCACCAGGGCCGTCAATTTTTTCAAGAAAGATCGCCGTATTCTCATCGCAGTCGACACACGTGCGACCGGCAATAATGGCGTAGCCCTTGAGCTCTGAAATCAGTTCCGCTTCCGCGAGGTTCACATCGATGACCCGGTCATCGGACAACTTCAGCTCGATACCGGAAAACGCCGGCATCGCGGATGAAAAACAGAGCAGGGGAAGTAATAGACAGTAAGGGAATATTTTCACGCAGAGCAACCACACTTAATACATCTGCAGACCGCGACCAGTTGGCACCGCCAGGGCAACTTTCCTTGCTGCCCTTGGCGGCGCCGCGATTGGGTAGTGCTGTTACACTGTCGCGATTCCCTTCTATGTATAACCATAGCAGGCCAGCACATTCCTGCCGGCCCCGGCGCTTTTTTATTTGTAAACGCTCTGGTGACCGGAGGTCACTCAGGTTAAACCCGGCCGCACGCCATCAACGTGCTGTCACGGTGCTTCCCAGCTGCCACTCTCTTCGGCAGGGCCAATGAAGGCGCCCACACCCTCTTCCTTCAGTGCACCCAGCGCTTCCTGCAATGCGTCGTCGTCCGACTCAAACACATCCTCCCACACCGTGGAGTTGTTGTGCTCGTCGACAATTTCGAGAAGCCAGCCGCCCTCGCCATCCTCGTAGATGTCAATACTGACCGTATGGTTTCCGTCACTGTAAGCACGGCTCAGGGGGGAGTCCTGGGAAGTGAAGTCTTCGGCCATGGGGGTAACCTCGCTGGCTAGGGGGGAGTAAAAGTGGGTAACCGGTTGAACGCGGCACCCGTCCTGGCGAGCCGTGGTCAAGCAGCGTCCTTCACTGTCGAAAAAGTGTACGACCCACTGGGAGAAATTTGTTAAAATGCGCGGCGAATTTTCACCACTCTTTCCCTGAATGCCCCGGATTTACGCTCCGGCCTGCAAAAGGACACCAGAATGACCGCTTCCGCCGCCGAAAGCACGCCCGTTGTGGTATGTGCGCTGTACAAATTTGTCAGCCTTGAAGACTTCGAATCCCTGCGAGAACCCCTGCTCAAGGTAATGCTCGACAACGAGGTGCGCGGCACCCTTTTGCTGGCTGTCGAAGGAATCAATGGCACCGTAGCCGGCACCCGCACCGGTATCGACGCGCTGCTCGACCACCTCAGGACCGACCCGCGCCTCGCCACACTGGATTACAAAGAGTCCTATACCCGGGAAATGCCATTCCTGCGCAGCAAGGTCAAACTGAAGCGTGAGATTGTGACCATGGGTGTCGAAGGCATTGACCCGCGTCGTACCGTGGGTACCTATGTGAAACCCGCGGACTGGAACGCGCTGATTTCCGATCCGGAGGTGCTGCTGATCGACACCCGCAATGACTACGAGTACCAGGTCGGCACCTTTGAGCACGCGGTAAACCCCAACACGACGTCTTTCCGCGAGTTTCCCGACTACGTCAAACAGCACCTCGATCCGCAGAAGCATAAAAAGGTGGCCATGTTCTGCACCGGCGGAATTCGCTGTGAAAAGTCTACGGCGTATATGAAGGAGCAGGGATTTGACGAGGTCTATCACCTGCAGGGCGGTATCCTGAAGTACCTGGAAGAAGTGCCCAAGGAAGAGACTCTGTGGCAAGGGGAGTGCTTCGTTTTCGACGACCGGGTAACCGTCAATCACGATCTGGAGCGCGGCTCCTACGCGCAGTGTAACGCCTGTCGCATGCCCGTGACCGAAGAGGAAATGGCTTCGGAACTGTTTGAGCAGGGGGTAAGCTGCCCGCACTGCCACGACACGGTTTCCGAGGCGGACAAATCGCGATTCCGCGAGCGGGAAAAACAGATCCAGCTGGCAAAAGTTCGCGGTGAGCAACACCTGGGTGAAGACGCCAAGGCCACCACACTCAACCGCCGCCAGCACAAACAGGCATTGCGCCGCCAGCAAGCAGAGCAGGCGCGCAAGGCCTGAATTACCGCCCGATAAACTTCACTGCCGGAGTCAACTGGGGACTTCGGCGGTGCTGACCAGCCACTGCAGCGCTTCCGCCTCGGTCAGAAAGGAGAACAGCTCCAGGCCGTCCTGCCGCGCCTGATTGCGCATGACAGCCGTGGTATTCAGCTGAGCATTATTGAGCACCGCGATGCGCGCCGCGCGCAGCTCCGGAACACTGGCAACAAAACTGCCGTAGCGCCGCTGCTCGCTCAGTGTCAGGGACAGCTTGGTGACTTTGCGTGCATCCGCGAGAATCCGCAGCGGTTTGAGATGCCCGTACTTCGCCACAAGTTGGCGCGCAGCCTGCACGCGGTTGTCAAAGGTGGCCTCTCCATAAAGTACTAGAGAAACCACACGATTCTGTTTGTCGTATCGGATCTGAAAACTCACAACTACTACTCGTATCTGCCCGCGCGGCAAAGCGCCACAGCAAAAACCACAACATTCTTATGTCAGAACCAAGCATGGTCGAATATTACGACCAGTGATTCTCAATTGGCACAAAAAACCAAACTGCACTTAATATTTGTGAAACTGGTCCAAATGCTGCCGAGATCTACCGCCCACCGGAGTAAGCGTGAGACAAATAACGATAACCAAAAGGTACTACCGGCGTATGAAAAATTAGTGCACAGCGCGTACCAAGTCTGGCTCAGGGAGTAGGATCCAGTCCGGGAATAGGACAAAGTTCGCGGTGATACAGAGAACGAGTCCGCGCAGAGAGGGACAGAGGGGTCAGGTGAAATATCCCCCCGGATATCAGCGCAGCACTTCTCCCGCGGTGGAGCGCGACTTTTCGCCTTCCGCCAGCCACTGCAGCGCCGCCTGCTCGGTAACAAATTCCAGTACGTTCAACCCTTCCGCACGGGCTACGCCGTCGATCACCACATTGGCGTTGTAATCCGGCGCATGCAGCACTGCGATGCGCCCGTGTTTCACGCCCTGCAGATGGGCCACGTAGGTGCCAAACGCCTCGCGCTCGGCCACGGACATATCGATATCCGCCTGGCGCACATCCACCAGCACATTCAGTGGATGCAGGTGCCCGTACTTTTCCGCCATCTGGCGGGCTGCCGCACGTTTTTCCGCCGCATCCACACGGTCGAAAAAGATGGCACTGACCAAACGCGTCGTTGCGTTAAATCGAACCTGAAAGCCCAACTGCATTCTCCTGAGCCAATATATTCAGGGCGGAGGCGCGTCTCACGAAGAAACACGCTCCACCGCCGTCTCCCCGACCTCAGGTCGGGTATCCCAGTGTCTACCGGTAATTTGCGGCCACTGAGTATAGCCCCACGCTGGGATTGGTCCGGCTGATCCTCGTACTGGCGCCTGTTGACGCGATCAATCCAGTTCAATCTCCGGCATACCATCGTCGCTGGCACCAAGCCACACTTGCGCCGCTGCTGCGCGAGCAATTTCACGGTACAGCGCTGCTACCTTGCCCTCGGGCTCCGCGGCCACGGTAGGGCTTCCACCATCGGTCTGCTGGCGGATCGACATCGCCAGCGGCAGCTGCCCCAGCATACGGGTGTCGTAGTCTGCCGCCATTCTGTCGCCACCACCGGCGCCGAAAATAGGCTCCTCATGACCACACTTGGAGCAGGTATGCAGCGCCATGTTTTCCACAATTCCCAGCACCGGTACAGAAACCTTGCGGAACATCTCTACGCCCTTGATGGCATCGACCAATGCCAGATCCTGGGGTGTAGTCACAATGACCGCACCGGCCAGAGCCACCTTCTGCGACAGGGTCAACTGGATGTCACCGGTGCCCGGAGGCATATCCACCACCAGATAATCCAGCTCACCATGTTCGCTGCCAGCGCCCCACAGGGTCTGGGTCAGCATCTGGTTCAGGGCGCCGCTGGCCATGGGGCCCCGCCACACGGCCGGGGTATCTTCAGTCAGCAGGTACCCCAGCGACATGGTCTGCAGGCCCTGCGCCGGAATGGGTACAAAAAACTTGCCGCCCTGTACCTCCGGCCGCAACCCTTCAGTGCCGAGCATGGTGGGCAGGCTGGGACCGTAAATATCCGCATCCAGTAGCCCCACCGCAGCGCCCTCGGCGGCCAGCGCGAGCGCCAGGTTCACCGCAGTGGTGGACTTGCCCACACCGCCCTTTCCTGACGCCACGGCGATAATGTTCTTCACCGCCCTTAGGGAGTCCGGCACCTCTCCTGCGTCTGTACGCTGGATCTCAGAAAACAGATCAAACTGAATTTCACTGCCCGCCAGTGCCCCCTGTAGCAGCGGCTCGCAGGCCGCCTGCACCCGCTGTGCCCAATGGGGCTGCTGGCTGGCACAGGGGTACCCAAGGGTCACACCGACATACACGGTGCTGTCGTCAAAACCCACCTCAATGTCCGCATCCAGGGCATCGAGGACCTCGCCGGTAGACGGGTCTTCCAGAGCGCCAACGGTCTCCGCGATCCGCTCGAGCCCCGCCTGGATTTCAGGAGAAAGGTCGCTGTGGTCTTGATGGTGATCGGTCACGGTGGTGTCCTCGCTAGAACAGATGTGCAATGGGGAATTGGGGCGGCATTGTGGTCAAGCTGTGCGCGGATGACAAGCGCTCGACCTATCGGTTCCCTGATGCTGCCGGGTGCCTTACAGCCCCCATTTCTGCTATATTCCGCGCTCTTTTCCGGCCCCGGCGCCGCACCATTCAAACAATCTACACAGACTAATCTCGCAGCTTTTGGAATCCATGATGTCTCACACCGACAGTCAGCCCAGAAACATCCTCGTCACCAGTGCCCTGCCCTATGCCAACGGCTCCCTGCACCTGGGTCATATCCTCGAGTACATCCAGACCGACATCTGGGCCCGCTTCCAGCGCGCCCGTGGCAACCAGTGCCTGTACATGTGTGCCGACGACGCCCACGGCACCGCCATCATGCTGAAAGCCGAGCAGCTGGGCCTGACTCCGGAGCAGCACATCGCCAATATGCAGGCAGAGCACGAGCGAGACTTCGATGGCTTCCTGATCGGTGTGGACAACTATCACTCCACCCATTCCGCCGAGAACCGCGAACTGTCGGCGATGATTTACAAGCGCCTGCGTGAAAATGGCCATATCGCCTCACGTACCATCACCCAGGCGTTTGACCCGGAGAAAGAACTGTTTCTGGCAGACCGCTACATCAAGGGCACCTGCCCGAAATGTAAAGCCGAGGATCAGTACGGTGATAACTGTGAAGTCTGCGGCGCAACCTACAGCCCCACCGAGCTGATCAATCCGGTCTCCGCCATCTCCGGCGCAACGCCGGTCGAGAAAGAGTCGGAGCACTTCTTCTTTACCCTGCCGGCATTCACCGATTTTCTGAAACAGTGGACCCGCTCAGGCACCCTGCAGAGCGAGGTGGCAAACAAGCTGTCCGAGTGGCTGGAAGACGGCCTGCAGGAGTGGGACATCTCCCGCGATGCGCCCTACTTCGGCTTCGAGATTCCCGATGCGCCGGGCAAGTATTTCTATGTATGGCTGGATGCCCCTATCGGCTACATGGCCAGCCTGAAAAACTATTTTGACAAGAAGAGCGATCAAAACAGCCAGGAATGGCTGGAATACTGGAAGAAAGACAGTACCGCCGAGGTGTATCACTTTATCGGCAAGGACATCGTCAACTTCCACGCGCTGTTCTGGCCGGCCATGCTGGACTCCGCCGAGTTCCGCACCCCCACCAAGGTGTGCGTGCACGGCTTCCTCACCGTGAACGGAAAGAAGATGTCCAAGTCCCGCGGTACGTTTATCAATGCGCGTAACTACCTGGACAACCTGAACCCGGAATATCTGCGCTACTACTTCGCGGCCAAGCTGACCGCAGGTGTGGACGATCTGGATCTGAACCTGGACGACTTTATTGCCAAGGTGAATTCAGACCTGGTGGGTAAGGTGGTGAACATCGCTTCCCGCACCGCCAAGTTTGTGAGCAAGTCCGGCGGCACACTGGCCAGCGAGCTCGCCGACGAGGCCCTGTGGAACCAGTTTGTGGAAGCGGCGCCGCGTATTACCCAATGTTTTGAAGCGCGCGAATACAGCCGTGCTACCCGCGAGATCATGGCGCTGGCGGATGCGGCCAATGCGTGGATTGCGGATAAGGCGCCCTGGTCTCTGGCAAAGGAAGAAGGCAAGGAAGACGAAGTGCTGGCGATCTGTTCTCAGGGCGTGAATATGTTCCGCGCACTGATTACCTGGCTGGCGCCGGTACTGCCGGAAACCGCGAAAAAAGCCGAGGATTTCCTGGGTGTGACGCTGTACTGGAAGTCGGCGACGGTACCGCTGGCGGGCCACACCATCAACAAGTTCAAGCCGCTGATGCAGCGTGTGGAGAAGACTCAGGTGGAAGCAATGCAGGAGGCGGCGAAGGAATCTCTGGCGCAACTGCAGGCGGAGACCAAGGCTGCGACAGGCCCACTGGCGGACGATCCGCTTGCAGATGAAATCCAGTTCGACGACTTTGCCAAGGTGGATCTGCGTATTGCGCTGATTGCCAATGCGGAACATGTGGAAGGTGCGGGCAAGTTGCTGCGCCTGACTCTGGACCTGGGCGGTGAAACCCGCAATGTGTTTGCCGGTATCAAGAGCGCTTACAGTCCGGAAGATCTGATCGGCAAGCACACGGTGATGGTGGCCAACCTGGCGCCGCGCAAGATGCGTTTTGGTGTTAGTGAGGGCATGGTGCTGGCGGCGGGCCCTGGCGGCAAGGACCTTTGGATTCTTGAACCCCACTCGGGCGCCCAGCCCGGCATGCGGGTAATGTAATTCCACTTTCTCCCGGGGCTTATTTAAGTCCCGGGTCTAATTCCCGGGCGGCCCTCAGGGGCCATTCCCTGCTCCGCAACCTCATCGGCAATCGCTCCACAGGAAATGGCCCCTGAGGGCCTTATCTTCGACTTCATTGGGTTTAAAAGGACTTTGTTATGCGTGGGGTTTTTCTTGATGCGTTGACGATGAAGTTGGGCGAACTGGATACGTCCGCGCTGGAAAGTTCGCTGGATCAGTGGGCGTTTTTTGAAACGACTTCGCCGGAACAGACAGCAGAGCGTATCGCTGAAGCGGATGTGGTGATTACCAATAAGGTGGTGCTCGATCGGGGTTTGATTGAGGGCGCCACCAATCTGAAGCTGATTTGTGTGTGTGCTACCGGCACCAATAATATTGATCTGGATGCGGCAGCTGCTCGAAATATCCCGGTAAAAAATGTAGCCGGTTATACCGGTACTTCTCTCGCGCAGCACACTCTCGCGCTGATTCTCGCCCTGGCCACCCGCTGGCACCAATACAACGATGATGTGCGCGATGGCCACTGGAGCCAGTCGCCGATTTTCTGTCGCCTGGACTACCCGGTGATGGAACTGGAGGGAAAGTCTCTGGGAATCATCGGTTACGGCGATCTGGGTAAGAAAGTCGCGCGGCTGGGTGAGGCGCTGGGGATGCGTGTTCTGGTGGCGGATTCGTTTACCGGTGAAGCCAAGCCTGGCCGTGTGCCACTGGATCAGTTGCTGGCGGAATCTGATGTTGTCAGTTTGCATTGCCCGCTGACGGAGCAGACGGATCAACTGGTAAATAGTAAGTTTCTTGCAGCCATGAAGAAATCGGCGTTTCTAATCAATACTGCCCGCGGCGGGCTGGTGGATGAGGAGGCTCTGGTGCGGGCACTTATTGGTGGTGAGATTGCCGGTGCTGCACTGGATGTTTTGAGTGTGGAACCACCACCCGCGGATCATCCGTTACTTGCTGATGGCATTCCCAACCTTATTATCACGCCGCACAATGCCTGGATCAGCCGCGAGAGCCGCCAGCGCTTGCTCGACGGTGTGGTCAGAAATATCACCGACACATTCGCAACCTGACCGACCTTAAGGCCAATCCGATATTTAGCCCGCGCTGCTCATACCAATTTTTTCCAAAGCGCGGTTTATCCTTCGTAGTCACTCTTCTCCGTCTTATCCTTCGCGCTCACCTTGATTGCTATCGGAGGGTAATACCATGGCAACTGCAAAAGCCCCGAATTCAGGCGCCGCCACAGGCAGTACGCGTGACAAGCTGCACCAGGCGTACAACCTCGCCGGTGAAGCGGCACACGATACTGCGTCGCAGGTAAAAATGCGTGCGCGGGAAACTGCCGACACCGTCAAGGCGCGTACCCGCGACGGTATGGAGAAAGGAAAACAGCGCGCGCAGGACGTGGCTGAGAAGGCGGAAAATTCCATCAAAGCGCATCCTCTGGTCAGCGTGGGTTGCGCGTTTGCGGCGGGCTGGTTGATCGCAAAGATTCTGAAATAAGATTTTTGCTGCGCTAAATGCTCGGAAAAATACCCGGTGATGCTGCCGGGTGTTTCCTGTTGCACACAGACATTGGGGACAACTTCATGGCGGACCCTCAGGATTCGGAACAGCCGAACCGGCAGGCATCAGAACCGGTTTACGCGCGGGAGCACGCGGGACATTCTTCTCGGTCAGGTTCTGCTGAGGCGGAAAGCCTGTCACAGGAATTCAATGCACTGCGAGAGCGGGCAGAAGCAACCATGACCCTCGCCTCGGCCTGGGCTGAGAACTTTACCAGCCTGGTCCAGCTCGAATTCAAACGCACCCTGCAAGCCGGCACACGTATTGTCGTGATGCTGCTGATTCTTTTCTTTCTCGCGATATCCCTGATCGTCAGCCTGTGTGCCGGGCTTGGCCTGATGGGCTACTACTATTTCCAATCCATATACCTGGGTTTCGGCATCTTCATGGTGTCCCAATTTGTTGTTGTTGGCGGACTGCTGCTGGCAATGAATCGCTTGAAGAACTTCCTGGGATTTGACGAATCCCGCAGGCAGGCAAAAGAGGCTCTGGACGATGTCACTGCGCTCTTTAAACAAGCAGATTGAACAGCGCCGGCAGGCGATGGTAAAGCAACGTCGCTGCGCGCTAACCCTGATGCAACAGCAGCAGGCCCATGCTCTAGTCCAGGCCCAGCGTGTTCCGCTACCGCTCGCGATGCTGGGCGCCTTCGCCGGTGGCTTCGCTATCCAGCGATTGTTTAATCGCCCCGCAACCCACACCCTGGTGAACTGGTACCTGACTCTGCGAGCGTTTTAACACCTGTCGCGCCGGTGTTTTCAGCGGGGCAGGCGCTGCTCGGCCCCGGCATTGATTATACGCTCGGCAACTTCCACCAGCTTCAGGTTCATTTCCATCGCTCTCTGTTGCATGGTGCGATAGGCGTCGTCTTCGCTCATGCGCAGACTTTTGATCAGAAGCCCTTTCGCCCGCTCTACCAGCTTGCGCTCTGCAAGTGTCTTGCGGGTTTCTTCCAGCTCGGTACTTACTCGCTGAATATGCGCCACCTGGGACCTGATCAGATCGTAAAGGGAGTGCGCCAAAGGCTGGCCGTGCAAGGTGCCGATACCGCTGGCCGCTACGCTGCCATACAAGCCGGGAACTTCGGGGTCGAATAGCACTGCCAGTGCCGGTAGGTTATTCCAGTCTGCAGATTTCATCTGTTGTAACTGCGTATAGTGATGGCCGAGCTCAGACTGCGCATCGGATACCCGCTGGCGGCTCACCCGCAGCAGGCGCGCGGCCATGGCATCCTCCAGTCGATGCATCGCATCAATACGTGCCGTTGCCAACTGATACCAGACCTCGCTGATTTCCGAGGCAATCGGCTCGCCATTTTTGAGCCCGGCGATCACCAGCCGCAGCCGCTGTAAATCCCGCGATTCCTGACTGTCTTCAATCGATTTCCAGCGCGCGGTCTCGTTCTCGCCAGCATATTCAGCAAACACGTCCAGGCTGCGTCGCTGGCAATCCTGCAGCTGCTGCAGGCGCTCATGCAAGCTTGCATCAAAGTGGCTGCTGGCAAAGCCAATAGCGCCCCAGGCCCGCTCCTGGCCGGAAAACTCCTTGGCCTGCATAAAGTTAAACAGTGCGACCAGCAGGCGGGTCACTTCCGGGTCGTCGGCAACGTCCGCAGCTTCGAATACCACGCTCAGCAACCCGGCAATCAGCCGGCAGTAGGCATCGGTAGATTCCAGAGCACTCACCTCAAACGCATCGATGTGCCGACGTAGCTCCGCCAGCTCATCCAGCCCGTGCAGGGAGTATGCAATGCTGTTTAACAGGCGCATGTCGGCAGCGCCATCGCAGCGACCACCGTGTAAGTATCGATTGTGCAACAATGCGCGAAACTGGCCTTCACTGAGCTGGCAATTCTGGATTTGTGCGTTGCGCTGCTCTTCAAACCGAAAACCCGCCGACACCAGATAAATATTGCAGATGCCACGCTCCCGCTGCAGTTGATGCACCAGGTCCGATACCGTAGTTACCAGTTCGCAACTGCCGGCCAGGCGATCCAACGTCTGAATTTCCGCGCGCTTGGCAGCGAGCAGAAATTTTTCAGCATCTTCACTGTGGTTCTGCATGGTGGTGTCTCCGCACGCGACTCCTTGCATCTGAGCAATCCAGTCAATGAATACGGCTTATCCCAGCAATTTGCATTCCACAACAGGCCGAGTTCACGCTATCGCGGCCGGAAAACTACCTGACCCGCCTTCCGCCATTGCACCAGTTTCGCCCCTTTTGGCGCCGCCGCACCAACCCGGTGCAAGAGGAAATCAGTCTGCAACGATAGAACAAGATTCACATCACATTTTTTTACCTGCTTGAGCGAATGCACGCAGGGAGCAGCGACCAAAAGCCCAGCAAAAACTTTGGCATCGAGTTTGCTTTAGATTATGAGCGCAAGCTCGTGCAATGCAGCGCGACCGGGCTCAGCCCAACCAATCTGAACACTCTGGATAAAGGCGTCCACCACTTTCCGACTTATGTCTGTCTGTGTGGGCGCCTTTTTTTGTGCCCGAAAATCCGCGCTCCGGTTCTGCAATCGACCACGGGTGGCAACAGAAGTGGCAAGGCCTCCAGCACTAAATAAAGGAAACGACTATGGCTTATCTCGCTCCTACAGAATTTGTGACCAAAATGGTCGACGCGGGGGAATCAAAAATTTTCATGTCCACCCGGGACACGCTGGTACGGGCGTATATGGCGGGTGCCATTCTCGCACTGGCTGCGGTATTCGCGGTGACTGTCGGCACCATGACAGGTTCCCATTTGATCGGCTCCATCCTGTTCCCGGTGGGCTTCTGTATGCTCTACCTGATGGGCTTTGACCTGTTGACCGGTGTATTTGTCTTGGCGCCACTGGCGTGGCTGGATCGCCGCCCGGGTGTGACCTGGGGCGGGATCTTGCGCAACTGGGGCCTGGTATTTGTGGGCAACTTTGCCGGCGCCCTCACCGTCGCGGCAATGATGGCGTTTGTGTTTACCATGGGCTTTAACACCGAGCCGGGCGCTGTCGGCGCCAAGCTGTCGTCCATCGGCGAAGCGCGCACCCTGGGCTACGCAGAATACGGCGCGGCGGGTTGGTTTACCATTTTTATCCGCGGCATGCTGTGTAATTGGATGGTTTCCATGGGCGTTGTCGGCGCGATGATTTCCACCAACGTGAGCGGCAAGGTCATCGCCATGTGGATGCCGATCATGTTGTTCTTCTTTATGGCGTTCGAGCACTCGGTGGTAAACATGTTCCTGTTCCCCACCGCGATCATGATGGGTGGTGACTTCTCGGTGATGGATTACCTGATCTGGAACGAAATCCCCACCGCGCTGGGCAACCTGGTAGGCGGCCTCGCGTTTACCGGCCTGACTCTCTACAGCACCCATTACAAAACTGCACCCAAGCGTCAGCTGAAAGCGGAAAGCAGCTCCGCGGGTAAAGAAGCACTGGCCTGATAGCACTACAGCCCCGCACTCCGCGGGGCTATTTTTTTATGGCTATTTCTATGACCAGTTCTATGCCGAGTTCTATACCCAGCTCTATACCCAGTTCTATCAGTGGTTCTCTCCTATTGGCAGCGGGTCAGCACACGAGCGCCGGCCTCAAACCGGAAAACCAGGACAGTTGCGGCGCCATTTTGCCAGCGGAACCGCAGTTGGCCATCAAGGGCGCCGCCTTTGCCATCGCCGATGGCATCAGCTCCAGTACGGTCAGTGCTGTGGCCAGTGAAACGGCGGTGAAAAGTTTCCTCGACGATTACTACTGCACGTCCGATGGCTGGAGTGTACAGAACGCTGCCGAACAGGTAATCAAGGCCACCAACGCCTGGCTGTTTGAGCAGACCCGCCAGAGCCCCTACCGCTTCGATAAAGACAAGGGGTATGTGTGTACCTTCAGCGCCGCCATTTTCAGAGGTAGCGAGGTGCACCTGTTTCACCTCGGCGACTCCCGTATCTACCGCCTGCGCGGTGACTCTCTGGAGCAACTCACCCACGACCACCGTCTGTGGCAAGGGGAGCACCACAGCTACTTGAGTCGCGCGCTGGGCGCGGACGCGCAAACGGAAATTGATTACCGCCGGCTTTCCCTGCAGGCCGGCGATCTGTTTATTCTGAGTACCGATGGGGTGCACGATTCCCTGTCGCAACGCACGCTGATCGAACACCTGCAACAGAAAGGCGCGTGTCTCGATCGCACAGCAAAAACCCTGGTGGCCGCGGCACTGGCTAACGGCAGTAGCGACAATCTTACGGTGCAACTGGTGCGGGTGGACAAACTCCCCCACACAACCCCGGCACTGATTGATCAGGCCGGTAAATTACCATTGCCCCCGATTCTCAAATCCGGCGACAGCTTCGACGGCTTTACCATCGAGCGGGATATACATGCGAGCCACCGCAGCCATGTCTATCTGGCTACCGACCAGGCTAGCGGCAATCGGATAATCCTCAAGGCGCCCTCCGTCGACCAGAGTGAAGATCCCGCACATCTGGAGCGGCTTTTAATGGAGGAATGGCTGGCGCGACGGGTGGACAGCGCCCACGTGGTGCGAGCAGCGGCAACCCATCGCCCGCGCAATTATCTCTACACCACGCTGGAAGTGGTGGAGGGGCAGACATTGCGCCAGTGGATGACCGACAACCCCGCGCCGAGTCTTGAAACCGTACGCGGCATCGTCGAGCAAATCGCGCGCGGACTGCAGGCCCTGCACCGCGCTGAAATACTGCACCAGGATCTGCGCCCGGAAAATATCATGATCAGCGATGCGGGTACCGTTACGCTGATTGATCTGGGCTCGGCGAAAGTGGCGGGGATTGCGGAAACCGCGCAGGAAAATGGCCAGTTGATCCTGGGCACCGCGCTGTACAGCGCACCGGAATATTTTCTCGGCGACGGCGGCACGCCGCGCTCGGATCTTTTTTCTCTGGCGGTTCTCACCTACCACCTTCTATCCGGCGAGTTTCCCTACGGCGCACAGGTCGCGCGTAGTAATACGGTAGCGGCGCAACACAAGTTGCGCTATCGCAGTGTATTGAGTGAGTCCCGTGCCATTCCCGCATGGATTGACGCCACCCTGAGAAAAGCGCTGCAGCCCAATCCATTGCGCCGCCACGAGGCGCTGTCGGAATTTATTTATGAGTTGCGCCACCCCAATCCGGATTACGTTAACAGTACCCGGCCGCCACTGATGGAGCGCTATCCGGTGCGTTTCTGGCAGTCGGTGAGCGGTGTTCTGTTGCTTGTTGTTTTTTATCTATTGAGCCTGATTTCCCAGGCAACCTGACTATCAAATCGACCCAACCATCGCAAATGGAGAGCAAACATGATCAGCAACCGCCAGCAGGTTACCGACCTCATTTTAGTGGCCAAGGTACAGAAAGATTTGAAATGGGCGCAGGTGGCGGATGCCATCGGCCAATCGAAGGAGTGGACCACCGCGGCCTGTCTTGGCCAGATGACGTTCACCAAAAAACAGGCGGCCGTAGTCGGCGAATTGTTTGACCTCAGTGACGAGGCGGTAGCCTGGCTGCAGATTGCCCCTTACAAGGGCTCCCTGCCCACTGCAGTGCCGACAGATCCACTGATTTACCGCCTGTACGAGCTGGTGAGTGTGTACGGCACCACCATCAAGGAGCTGATCCACGAGGAGTTCGGCGATGGCATCATGAGTGCCATCGACTTTTCCATGGATATCCAGCGGGAGGAAGACCCAAAGGGCGATCGGGTGAATATGGTGATGTCCGGCAAGTTCCTGCCCTACAAGACTTACTGATTCACCCTGCCTGAATCACTACGCTGGCGGGAACAGTCCCGCCAGCGTAATCCCGGTGCAACCTTCTGCTGCCAGACTCGTTACAATAGCGGTTCCGATTCCATTCTTTGCGAGCCCAAGCGATCTGCCCCATGAGCCTGAGCACACTGTCCTCCCCCACTCTTTCGGATGGCAACGTTGTTGCGGATTTACCGCTTCCGAGTGCGGAGGCGGCGGAGCAGCTGGCGGCGTTTATCCGTCGCCATCCGCGTTTGACGGTGCTGACCGGTGCCGGGGTGAGTACGGATTCCGGCATTCCGGATTACCGCGATCGCAATGGCCAGTGGAAGCGCAAGCCGCCGGTGGACCATCGCGAATTTATGAAGTGTGCGGCGACGAGACAGCGTTACTGGGGGCGGGCGTTGATCGGCTGGCCGGTAATCCGCAATTCGGCGCCGAACCCGGCGCATTTTCATCTGGCGGAGCTGGAGCGTCGCGGGTATGTCAATCTGTTGATTACCCAGAATGTGGATCGACTGCACCAGCGCGCGGGCAGCGAGCGGGTGATGGATTTGCACGGGCGGGCGGATGAGGTTCGCTGTATGGGTTGTGACTACCGGGCTATGCGACAACTGGTGCACGATCGGAGCTATGCGCTGAACCCAACCTTCCGCCATTACACGGCGGAGACGGCGCCGGATGGGGATGCGGATCTGGAGGTGGATTTTTCCAGCTTTCGGGTGGCGGATTGTCCGGACTGTGCGGGGATTCTGAAGCCGGATGTGGTGTTCTTTGGGGATAATGTGCCGCGGGAACGGGTGCAGTTGGCGATGGATACGTTGCGGGAGAGCGACGCTCTGCTGGTGGTGGGTTCTTCGTTGATGGTGTATTCGGGGTTTCGTTTCTGTCGTTATGCGAAGGAATGGGGTAAGCCAATGGCGGCGCTGAATCTGGGTAAGACCCGGGCCGATGATTTGATTGATATGAAATTAAACGCAGATATCAGAGAAACCCTAAAGCAGGCACTCGACCTGCTTTAGTCATTCCACTCGCCACTAGAGAATCAATCCTTCCCTTCGGGGTCCTCTAGTTTGTCTTGCGTACGCAATTCAAAATCACTGGCATCGTGCCGCTCATGCAACTGCTCTGAAGGCTCACCCCAGGTGCGGTTGACCATGCTTCCGCGTTTCACTGCCGGGCGCTCGCCCACTTCATCCACCCAGCGGATTACATTTTTGTAAGTGTGGGCTTCGAGGAATTCCGCCGCATCGTAGGCTTTGTTTTTTACCACCGCGCCGTACCAGGGCCAGATCGCCATGTCGGCGATGGTGTATTCCTTGCCGGCAATAAATTGGTGTTCGGCCAACTGGCGGTCGAGGACGTCGAGTTGGCGTTTGACTTCCATGGTGTAGCGGTTGA
Source organism: Microbulbifer sp. ABE4_465 (assembly GCF_056160765.1). Lineage (NCBI taxonomy): Bacteria > Pseudomonadati > Pseudomonadota > Gammaproteobacteria > Cellvibrionales > Microbulbiferaceae > Microbulbifer > Microbulbifer sp. ABE4_465. Next base: position 67,536 of record NZ_JBSWXV010000003.1, on the reverse strand, counting down.
TGGGGTATTCGTATTTTTCCGGGGCGTAGGCGTAGAAGTGGCCGAAGCCGCCGCCGAGGAAGGGGGCGGCGCCCATTTGCCAGAAGAGCCAGTTGAGGGTTTCGGTGCGTTGTTCCGGGGTGTGGGGGAGGAATGCCCCGAATTTTTCTGCGAGGTACAGCAGTATGGAGCCGGATTCGAATACGCGAATGGGCGGGGTGGTGCTGTGGTCGACGAGGGCGGGGATTTTGGAGTTGGGGTTGATGTCGACGAAGCCGCTGCTGAACTGGTCGCCTTCGGTGATGCGGATCAGGTGGGCGTCGTACTCGGCGCCTTCATGGCCCAGCGCCAGCAGCTCTTCGAGCATGATGGTGGCCTTGACGCCGTTGGGTGAGGCGAGGGAGTAGAGCTGCATGGGGTGTTTGCCCACGGGCAGATCTTTGTCGTGGGTGGCGCCGGCAATGGGGCGGTTGATATTGGCGAACTGGCCACCGCTCTCGGAATCCCATTTCCACACGGCAGGTGGGGTGTAGCTTGCGTCCGACATGAAGGCTCCTTTATCGCATTGTATTTGATGCGTAAGAGTAAGCCTGTGGCGGTTAATTTCAAACGTCTGGCAGGTTTTCGATTACCGCCTGATAGCTGTCGCAGTTTTCCAATACCTGAATAACCTGCGGCAGCGGTTCTGCGTAGTTCTCGGGCAGGTCGCGTTCGCCCTCTCCGGTCGGGGTGTAGGCGAGTCGTTCCTGGGGTGGAATAAATTCGGCGATGATGCCCGCGTCGGGATTATTGCCGCGGGCGTCGATACGGAACCAGCCGTAGCGTTCCAGGTAAAGACTGTTGAAGCCATGCAGGCAGTAGCGGCCACGGGCTTGGTCCAACAACAGGCGTTGATAGCTGAATCCGGCGGGGATGTCGTTGGCACGCAATAGTGCCGCCAGCAAGTGGCTCTTGGCAAAGCAGAAGCCAGTGCCGGCGATCAGCACTTCGGAAGCTTTGCAGGTGACCGGATTCAGGGCGAAGTCGCCGCTGTGGCGAATTTCATCGCGCACAAATTCAAAAGTATTGCGGGCGGTGCCAAATTTGGCTCCGGAACGGCATTTGAGGTCGGCGGCAGCGTCGAGGATATCCGGGTGCTGCCAGTCGATGATTGGGGTCGCTTGTAGGTACGCTTGCATGCTCGGGTCGTTATTTTTAAAGGCGAGTCAGAGGTCCAGCCTCATATAAACGCTATTGGGGTCATCTGTATATGCGGCGAAGGGAGGACACTCTGTGAACCCGTGGCGCCGGTACAGCCGCCGGGCGGGCAGGAAGAAGGCCATGGAACCGGTTTCCAGGCTGAGGCGGGTGTAGCCCCTGGCGCGCGATTCGTCAATTATATGCGCCAACATTGCGCTGCCAACCCCTTTGCCCCGCGCGGAGGCGCCGGTGCGCATGGATTTGATTTCACCGTGACCCGGCGCAAGTTCTTTGAGTGCGCCACATCCAAGTAGCTGGTCACCATCACACAGGGTCCAGAAGGTGATGCCCGGCTGGCGCAAGCCGTCGAGATCCAGGGCGTGCACACTCTCCGGAGGCGATGTGGCGCGCATATCATCAATATGGTCCTGCAGAAAGGCCGCTATGGCGGCACCGGAGAGATCGTCGATCGCTATTCTCATTTGTAGTACTTCGTCATGGGAGCGGCTTTGGCGGAAGTCCGAACTCTGGTGCGCTTGATTTCCCCTGGGCGGAAGGGGCAGCAGAGATGTGGCAATAGAGGTGCGACAATAGAGGTGTGGCAAGTTGAACGCCCCTACCCTCTCGCCCATAATACCGCCCCCTGATCAGGCAACACAGACTCGTGCACTGGCTGCAGCGCACAACCAATAGCCTGCAAACTTTGCGCCAGCACAGCAAATTCGACGCCAGCCGGGCGGACAAGCCACCGCTGACGAAGCGGGCACGCTCCCGTCCTGCACATCATTTCTGCGCGAACCTGTTGCATTAACCGCGGCCCGGCGCAGTGGGCAGAATGGAATCTCTATGACCGAATTTACCGTCATTCTTCTCAGCACCATCCTGGTGAACAACTACGTGCTGGTGCAGTTCCTCGGCCTGTGCCCATTTATGGGGGTTTCCAACAAGCTGGAGACCGCCATCGGCATGGCGGGTGCGACCACGTTTGTGCTGACCCTGGCGGCCATCTGCTCCTACCTGGTGAATACCTACTTACTCGAACCCTTCGGTATGGAGTACCTGCGCACCATCTCCTTCATTCTGGTGATCGCGGTGGTGGTGCAGTTTGCGCGCATGTTTATCGAGAAGACCAGCCCGCTGCTGCACCGGGTGCTCGGGGTATTCCTGCCGCTAATTACCACCAACTGCGCGGTGCTGGGTGTGGCCCTGCAGAACACCCTCAAGGCGAACAACTTTATCCAGTCCACCCTGTACGGCTTTGGCGCGGCGGTGGGTTTCTCCCTGGTACTGATCCTGTTCTCCGCCATGCGCGAGCGCCTGGCCGTGGCCGATGTGCCCAAACCTTTCAAGGGCGCGGCCATTGGCATGATGACCGCGGGCCTGATGTCCCTGGCCTTTATGGGCTTCAGCGGGTTGGTATAAGAGGAGGAGCGACGATGGAATGGTTGTCTGAAGTATCCACGCCCCTGCTGATTCTCGGCGGTATGGCGCTCGTGTTCGGCGCCCTGCTGGGCTTTGCCGCGGTGCGCTTTAAGGTCGAGGGTGATCCGATTGTGGATCAGATCGACTCCCTGCTGCCACAGACCCAGTGCGGCCAGTGCGGCCACCCCGGTTGCCGCCCCTACGCCGAGGCCATCGCCAACGGCGAGGCCATCAACAAATGCCCGCCCGGCGGCCAGGCCACCATCAACGAACTCGCCAATCTGCTGGATGTGGAGCCAACCCCGCTGGATGCGGAGCACGGTGTGGAAGACGTCAAAAAGGTGGCGTTTATCCGCGAGGCCGAATGCATCGGCTGCACCAAGTGCATCCAGGCCTGCCCGGTGGATGCCATTGTTGGCGCCGCCAAGCAGATGCACACGGTGATCGTGGACGAGTGCACCGGCTGTGACCTGTGCGTGGAGCCCTGCCCGGTGGACTGCATCGATATGGTTCCGCAGGAGGCCAGCCTGCAGCAATGGCACCCGAACAAACCCAAAGACGGTATCCAATTGATCGCCAGCGACCGCCCCGATCTGCACACCGATGACCGGAGTGCCGCATGAGCCAGGTAGACGAACGACAGAGCGCCAGCGAGCGCCGCGCGGCCCGCGAGGCCCATCTGGTTGCCAGCGAAAAAGCCCGGGATCTATCCCGGGAGCTGAAGATCAACGACTTCCACGGCGGTATCCACCCGCCGGAGAACAAGCACCAGTCTACCGGCGAGCCCATCGGCACCATTCCCTTGTCGGAAGACCTGATCGTGCCGCTGAACCAGCATATCGGCGGCACCGCCATTCCCCTGGTGAAGCTCGGTGACCTGGTACTGAAGGGCCAGAAAATCGCCGAGGCCGACGGCCCGGTAAGCTGCCCGGTACACGCGCCCTCTTCCGGCAAAGTCGTGGCCATCGAACCTTTCTCCGTGCCCCACCCCTCCGGTATGGTGGCGGACTGTATCCAGATCCGCACCGACGGCCGCGACGAGTGGTGTGCGCTCACTCCGCTGGAAGATTACGCAAACCGGGATATCGACGAGGTGCTGGAACAGATCCGCGACTGCGGTATCGCCGGAATGGGCGGAGCCGGCTTTCCCACCGCGGTAAAGCTGAACCCCCGCGGCGGCGCCGAGATAGACACCCTGATCATCAACGGTACCGAGTGCGAACCCTATATCACCGCCGACGATATGCTGATGCGCGAGCGCGCGGACGAGATCATCGGCGGTGTGGAAATACTTGCTCACCTGCTGGACCAGCCGGAGCGGGTGCTGATCGGCATCGAGGACAACAAACCGGAAGCCATCAAGGCCATGAAGCAGGCCGCCGAGGGCACCCGCTTCCATGTGGTGGTCTTCCCCACCAAATATCCGTCTGGTGGCGAAAAACAGCTGATCGAAATTCTCACCGGGCGCGAGGTACCCAACGAGGGACTGCCGGCCCATGTGGGCATTGTGTGCCAGAACGTGGGCACCGCGCGCGCCGTATTCCGCGCGGTCACCCTGGGCGAGCCGCTGATCAGCCGCGTCACCACCGTGGTGGGCGAATCCCTCGCGCGCCAGCGCAATATCGAAGTGCCGCTGGGCACCCCCATCCGCCATATCCTGGAAAGCCACGGTCTCGACCGCAAGCAATTGCAGCGGATCGTGATTGGCGGGCCGATGATGGGTTACACCATCGAGGACGAAAACGCGCCGGTGGTGAAAACCACCAACTGCATCCTCGCCCCCACCAATAAAGAGCTGCCGCCTCCGCCGCCGGCCCAGGCCTGTATCCGCTGCGGCTTGTGCGCCGAGGCCTGCCCGGCGAGCCTGCTGCCGCAGCAACTGTACTGGTACGCGCGCGCGGAAGACCGCGAGAAGCTGCAGGCCTACAACCTGTTCGACTGCATCGAGTGCGGCGCCTGCTCTTATGTGTGCCCGTCCAGCATTCCCCTGGTGCAGTACTACCGCGCCGCCAAGGGCGATATCCGCGAGGCGCGGCTGGAAAAAGAAAAGGCGGACCGCGCCCGCGAGCGTTTCGAGTACCGCAAGCTGCGACTGGAAAAGGCAGAGCAGGAAAAAGAAGCCAAGCGCCTCGCCCGCAAGAAAGCCGCCGAAGAGGCGCGCAAGCAGCGCGAGCAGAACGCCGACACCCCGGAAGCCAGAGCCGCCAAGGAAGAGTCCGACGTGGTGGCCGCGGCCCTGGCCCGGGTAAAAGCCAAGCAGGCCACCCCGGAACAGCAACTGGCCCGCGCCCAGCGCACCCTCACCAGTGCCGAGCACCGGGTGGAGCGGATGCAGAGCAAGCTGAACGAGGCCGAAGAAGCGCAGAAGCCGCAGCTGGAAGCACAGTTGAAAACCGCCGAGTTGAAGCTGAAGGAAGCGCGGGAGAAGCTGGCGGAAGCGGAAAAGTTGGCCGTATCAGCGCCCGCCGAAAAATCGGAGCCCTCATCAGAACCGACCGTTACCGATGACAAGCTGACCGTAGCGGGGGCATCTTCCTCTGCCGCCGGCTCTTCATCCGCTGCAGGCGCTGCCATCGAAAAGGCCAAGGCCGCCGCGGCTGCCCGCGCCAGTATGAGCCCGCAAGAAAAGCTCGCTACAGAAATCGACGCGCTGAAAAAACGCGTCGAGAAAGCCGAGGCGCGCCTGAGCAAGGCGAGAGAAGAAGACGACCCGAACACCGGCGCTTTTGAGACCGCACTGGAAAAAATGCAGGGCAAGCTGCAGGAAAAACTGGCTCAACAGGGCCAGAACGGAAACGGGAGCGGAGAGTAACCCCATGTCCCTGATGCGAATCACCTCCCCCCACGCCCACTCCGGCCAGAGCACTTCCAAAGTGATGCTGCAGGTGGTCGCGGCCACCATTCCCGGCATACTCGCGTTGGTGATCTACTTTGGCCCCGGGGTCCTGATCAATATCGCCCTGTGTATCGCCACTGCGCTGTCCACGGAAGCCGCAGTGATGAAACTGCGCAATCGCCCGGTCGCCTTCTATCTGAAAGACTACAGCGCCCTGGTCACCGCCCTGCTGCTGGGCATCGCCCTGCCGCCCTACTGCCCCTGGTGGATTCCGGTGATCGGCAGTGTCAGCGCGATTCTGCTGGCCAAACAGCTCTACGGCGGTATGGGTTACAACCCGTTCAACCCCGCCATGGTGGGTTATGTGGTGCTGCTGATCAGTTTCCCGGTGGAAATGACCCGCTGGGCCGGCGCCGCCGACCTGATCCACGGCGCGCCGGGGCTCGGTGAGACCGCCTCGCTGATCTTCGGCAATATGAATGTGGACGGCTTCACCCGCGCCACCCCGCTGGAAATCGTGCGCCACAACGAATCCACCATCCTCGCCCAGCTCTACGAGATGGAGCCGGTGTTCAATCAGGGCACCGTCGCCGGCCTCGGCTGGGAGATGGCCAACTTCGGCTTCCTGCTGGGTGGCCTGTTCCTGCTATTCCGCCGCCTGATCACCTGGCACGCACCGGTGGCCATGCTCGCCACCCTGACCCTGCTCTCCATCGTGTTCTACGACGGCGGCAGCTCCCTGAGTGAAGGCTCACCCCTGCTGCACCTGTTCTCCGGCGCCACCATGCTCGGCGCCTTCTTTATCGTCACCGACCCGGTGAGCGGCTGCACCAGCAACCGGGGCCGGCTGATCTTTGGCGCCGGCGTCGGCCTGCTGGTGTTCGTGATCCGCGCCTGGGGCGCCTATCCGGATGCGGTAGCCTTTGCGGTACTGCTGATGAACTTTGCCGCGCCCTTTATCGACAACTACACACTGCCGCGCACCTACGGCCACAAGGCCGCGCGCAAGGCCACCGACCTGGAGGAACAGTAATGCTGAAACGCTCCATCGGTAAGAATGCGACCATCCTGGCCCTGTTCGCCCTGGTGACCGCCGGCACCCTTGCGGTTACCCAGATCACCACCCGCGAGCCCATCGAGCGGGCCATTCGCGAGGCCGCCGCCAAGGCCCTGCTGGAGATCATCCCCATCGAGCGCCACAGCAACGACCTGCTGGTGGACACCTACCCCATCCCCAAACAGTACTGGGCCATGCTCGGGCTGAAGCAGGGGGGCAATATCAACCTGGCGCGGGAAGGTGACGGCACCATCGATGCCGTAATCATCCCCACCGTGGCGCCGGACGGTTACTCCGGGCCGATCCAGATGCTCGTAGGTGTGAACCGCGACGGCACCGTGGCCGGCGTGCGGGTGACCAGCCATGCGGAAACTCCCGGTCTCGGCGACAAGGTGGAAGTGAAGAAGAGCGACTGGATACTTTCCTTTGACGGTACTTCCCTTCAAGACCCGGGCCGCGACCAGTGGAAAGTGGAAAAAGACGGCGGTGCCTTCGACCAGTTCACCGGTGCCACCATTACCCCGCGGGCAGTGGTAAATCAGGTGCGCACGGTGCTCGATTTTGTCGCCGAGCACCAACAGGAAATCTTCAGTGCGCCGGTGTCCAAGCGCGCGGTAGAAATAGAACAGCCCCAGGACAACCAGGGGGAGAACAACTGATGGCCACACCTGACTCTTCGCACAACTACGGCGAGATTACCCACAACGGCCTGTGGAAGAACAATCCCGCACTGGTGCAATTACTCGGTCTGTGCCCGCTACTGGCGGTCACCGGCTCCGTGGTCAACGCCATTGGTCTCGGTCTCGCAACCACCGCGGTACTCGCCTGCTCCAACCTCGCAGTGTCCCTGGTGCGCCACCAGATGCCGGAGACCGTGCGCCTGCCGGCGTCGGTGATGATTATTGCTACCTTCGTGACCTGTGCCGAACTGCTGATGAAAGCGTTCACTTACGAGCTGTATCTGGTGCTGGGTATTTTTATCCCGCTGATCGTGACCAATTGCGCGATCCTTGGCCGCGCTGACGCCTTCGCCAGTAAAAATCCGGTACTGCCCTCACTGCTGGACGGGCTGATGATGGGCGTGGGTTTCAGTGCGGTATTGATCGTGATCGGCGCGATACGCGAAGTGATCGGCCGCGGCACCCTGTTCAGCGATATGGACCTGCTGCTCGGCCCCGTGGCCGCCAACTGGACGCTCCCCGTGCTGGGGCAGGATTATTCCGGTTTCCTGGTGGCGGTACTGCCGCCGGGCGCATTTCTGGTGGCAGGGCTGCTGATCGCGGCCAAGAATGCTATTGATGCCGGAATCGAGCGCCGCCGCAAAGCCGATGTCAGCGTTGTCACCGGCAGCAAACGGGTGCGCACCACCGGAAAAATTTCCTAGCGAGCTTTTATTCTCAGATCGAGTACGCAGGAGCAAGGCGGGCTCGATAAATGCCGATAGAGGATTACCGGCGCCCCCGAAATACCGGCCAAGCGCCGGTATTTTTTTAAACGTGATTTATTGACCAATAATAAGAAACGGTTCAAGCCAATTTACATACAGCACACATACCAATTCCAGATATTCCGACTGTGAATTCACCCATTTCCCGAAATATTCTTCAATTAACCCCATCTGTAATAAAACGTAATGGGAATTGCTTCACAAACCTCACTTCCACGGTGGCTAACCTGACTCATATCGATAAAATAGCGCGGCCGTCCCAAACTGTCTTGCCAGTCAAATCTATTCATGGCAATGACCCTGTGACTTTCGTTAGACTGATCGCATAACGATAAGGTCAAGACAGCACGGGAGCGGAAACAACGTGAACAGGCAACGCCGCCTACAGCCAACAAACCGCGCTATTTTCATCTGGATCAAGTACTGCCCGATACCCGATAGCTGTCTGCCCCATATCGCAAAGGAACTCTCGCAACCATGACTTTAGACAATGGAAAGTCTGAACTGGTCTATCAAGGTCGTCGCGCGCTACGTGCCGACAGCCGTCAACGTCGCAAAGCGATTTTAGAAGCCACACTTCGCCTGATTGTAAAAGATGGCATCCGCGGTATCCGTCACCGCGCTGTTGCCAAAGAGGCTGCCGTTCCACTGGCTGCCACTACTTACTACTTCAAACAGCTCGATGACCTCATCAGCGATGCATTCACTTATTTTGTAGAACAAAATATCGATCATACCCGCAACCTCCAGGAAGCAAGCTTTTCCGCCGTGCGCCAGCTTACCCCGGAGCAGATGCACTCGCCCACGGGCCGCCGACAGCTCCTTCAGCAGCTGACCCGCTTTGTGCTAAATCACATTCGCTCTCAGGCCAATAGCCGCAACAACCGGATTATTGAGCTGGCATTCAAAAATGAAGCACTGAGAAACCCGCAGCTGACTCGCGCCGTGCGCATGGCCAACCAATCGACCGAGAACCTGATTGTTGATTTCTTTGAGCTTTTACAACTGGCTGATCCGCTGGCCGCGGCGCAGATCGTGCACGGCACTATCCTGAACCTGGAATTTCAGATTCTCAGTGGCGCCATTTCGGTGGACTCTCCACTGCTCGAGCGCACCGTGACGATGATGGTAAAAGGCGTTATTCCTGAGTCTGACGCACCTGCGCTGGCTATTAACCTCGAAACTCACAGCGCATAGATCGACCCGCTCACTCAATCAATTGTACTGCCCCGACAAGCAACTCGTCGGGGCGTCTACATCACTACTCCGCTTCTCGGCACCCTCCTCTCCACAACAGCAGAAAATGCGATTGTCGCGCGCGCCTTTGCTGCAGTACAGTTTGGTAGACTTTCCTGCCTCCTCACCGATTTACCTCACCTATTCACCTCACCGATTCACTTCATCAAAGGGAATCGAGCTACACACACGTCCTGCGCAAGCTAGAATTTTAAGAACTACACCGGATGTATCTGCAGAAGTACCATGGGATTGTTTGTGCTTGGGCGTAAGTTTTTCTGTCTTTTCATCGTCCTTCTCGCGGTTGTCGCCTGTCAGCGCGAGGACGAAGGGGCCACCCCGGAGACCTCGCCACCTCCAGTCTCAGGCGCGGCTGACCTGGAGGCAGATGACCAGGAAGACGCCGAAGACAACAACTCCGCCGCCGATGGCGCGACGCCTGAATCGGGCGACGACGATCCTCATATGCACCCCGCCTCCCGGGAGGATCTGCGTCGAGAGGCCGAATGGCCACAGGAAACCAGCGGCGAATATCCGATCCACGCCTACGACAATTACACCGAGACCGGTGACCTTCCCGGCCTGTTAAAACAGGGAAAGCTGCGCATCCTCGTTGATATCTCCAATAGTGACTCTTTGCACCGGGAAGCGACCATTCAGGATCTGGAACTGAGCGAAGCGAAACGCTTTGCCACCCGCCTCGGCCTGGAACCGGTAGTGCTTTACGCCAACAACTTTGACCAGCTGATTCCACTTCTGAATGAAGGTAAAGGCGACATAATCGCCAATTACATGGTGATCAACAAGGAACGCAAAGAAAAGGTCGACTTCTCGATACCCACGGCGAGTACGCAGCTAGTTCTGATTTCGCGTGACAATGTAAAACCAGTCTCGGAATCCACCGACCTTTCGGGGAAAACACTGGTAGTAACCAAGGGCACGGTTTTCGAAACCGCCGCTCGAGAATTCGTCAAAGAACACCCCGGCCTGAAACTGAAAGTCTCCGAGCGAAATTATGTGGAGCTGGTGATCGATGTTGCGGAGAGCCATATCGATCTCACCATTGCGGAAAACCATATTTTCAACCAGGTTTCCCAGTTCAAGGACAACATTATTGAGAACCACACCTTCCCGGACGAGTACGAGGTGGGTTGGGCCATTCGCAAAAGCTCCCCGGAATTGTTGCAAGCCATGGATGATTTCATCCGCCACAGCAAGCTCACACGAACCGTGAATCGATCCATCGGTGACCTGGAGGAAATTCGGGAGCGGGGTTATATCCGCATACTGACACGCAACCACCCGGGCACCTACTATATGTGGAAGGGCCGAATCATGGGCTACGAATTCGAATTGGCCCAGGCGTTCGCGAAAAAACTCAAGTTGCGGCTGGAAATTATCGTTGCACCGACGCACGCGGACCTGCTCACCATGCTGCGGGATGGCAAGGCCGACATCGCAGCCGCGCTGCTCTCGGCTACAGAGAAACGCGACAATAGCGGCATGGATTTCTCCACTCCCTACATGAATGAACGCGTAGTACTGGTGGGCGAAGACAGCGACACCATTGAATCACTGGAGGCACTCGACGGGCGCACAATTCACGTGCGCAAGTCGAGCAATCACTATGATATTGCCAAGCAGCTCAAGAAGAAGGTACCGGGAATCAAGATTGAACTGGCACCGGAAGAACTGAACATCCAGGAAATTATCGACCGGGTTGCCGATGGCGAGTACGACCTCACGATCGCAGATCGCCTGTCGGTGAAACTCGAGCACGCCTGGCGCACCAATGTCGACGTACTGTTCGACCTTGGAATCGAGGACAATGTTTATGGTTGGATGGTCCGTGAGAACAACCCGGAACTCCTCAAGGCAATTAACAAGTTTTTTGCCAAAAAAAGTACGCAGAAGAAAATGCGCATCCTGTACACAAAGTACTTCGACTCTCCAAAGCGCACCCGCCCGGAGATTGATGAACTCAATGCAAACGGGACCATTTCCCCCTATGACGAGTACGTAAAAAAATATGCCGACGAGTATAACTTTGACTGGAGACTCGTCGTAGCGCAGATGTTCCAGGAGAGCACATTCAACCCCAAGGCCAAGTCCTGGGTAGGTGCGCGAGGGCTGATGCAGGTTATGCCGGACACGGGGAAACAGGTCGGGGAAAAAAACCTGTTTGACCCGGAGAGCAGCGTACGGGCGGGACTTAAATATCTGGAGTGGCTGCACCGTAAATTTGAAGACAAGGGGATCAGCCCGGAAAACATGATGTGGTTTACTCTCGCTTCCTACAATGCCGGGCTCGGCCACGTGTACGACGCGCAGGATCTCGCTGAAGAGAAAGGCTGGAACCGGAATGTCTGGTTCAACAATGTCGAGAACGCAATGCTGCTTCTCTCAGATAAAAAATATTACGAGAAAGCGCGCTACGGTTACGCGCGCGGGCAGGAGCCGTACGATTATGTACGCAAGATTCAGGAGCGCTTCCGTACCTATGTTGCGTTAATTGAAGATTATGAGCGCAAAAACAATGAGACAGGTCGTCTTCTGGACTTTCTCTATCCGCAATACCTGACCACAGAAGAACTGGCAAAAACGAGACCTCAAAGTGGCCCCCTGGGCGCACCGCTGGTCAACGCTTCCCATTAGAGCACGGCAGGCGGAAGTCGTTGAAGTCCGCCTGCCGGCGTGATCAGGAACAGTTACCCGGCAATGAGGCAATCCATTCTTTTAACAGCTCAGCGCCTTCATCGTGGGACAGGCTGCGCCCAAGCTCGGGCATCATAGCCCCGGGATCAGTGGACTCTACGCGGAAGTTGAGGATGGATTCATCCGGACTTCCGGGCACAATCGCAAACAACCGGTCACCAGAGCCGGTGCCCGCTGCAACGGGCGGTTTGCACACACCCAGCTTGCGTCGATCCTGTTCGGCGCCATACAACATCAGTCCGGAAGTGTCCGCCGGCCCACTGGGGTTGTGGCAATGGCCACAGTTGATATCCAGGTAGGAACGGGCACGCTCTTCCAGGGACGCGGTGGCATCCTCATAGGCGACATTGCGCGGAACTTCCGCGAGGTCCGGTACACCGGTCAGGTAGCCCACCTGCTGCCAGAACAACAGCTGATTTTGCGTACCATCCTGAACACCGCTATCGCGATAATCGTAATCCTTGTTCAGGTGGCGTGCGCGGGGACCAATCGGGCGCACCGCTTTCTTAGCGTGGTTATCCGCATGACAGCCGGCACACTGATTCGAGTCCGGCACCACATAGGTGAAAGCCTCTGTACTGCCATCGGCACTGACCAGCTGCAGGCGCTTGGCATCTCCGGCGATTTCCAGCACTGCGTCCGTCTGTGCGTCATTCCACACGTAGGGCAGCGCCTGCCAACCGTCGGCACGCTTCACCAGCAACCGGGTCTCGATCAACTTCACCTTGGACAGGTCGAGACCTGAGCCGGCAAAGTCTCCACTATAATCATCGGTACGCACCACAGCGCCCTCTTTCCCCAGGGGGTAATAGAAGGTTTTGCTGATGATAGTACCCTCCGGGTATTCAAAATCAGACTCACCGTAAGCCGCACTGGCACCATCCGGCATCCAGACTGTGCGCAACTTGTGCGCATAGTCGGTGAACAGTGCGGTATTCAAGTCAAACGGTACCACCCGATCATTCAGTGACAGTTTTCCGTCAATGGCTTCGACCACGTGCCATTGACTCAGATTGTCCGGGACAGCACTACGCTCGTGTACCGTCACCTGCTCACGGGGTGCTTCGCACCCGGCGAGCAGCAGGGCCAGTACCGCGCCCCCGAACCATCTGGCTGAAGCAAGCTTACGCATCGGTTACCTCATTGATTGCGTGTTGCTCTTCCTGAGGTTTTTCCTGTTTGCTGTCGAAATCGAGAACCACTTGCGGCAGCTTTTTCAGGTTGCAGCTGTGCTCCGTGATATCGGTAGTGATGTTCTTGTAACCACCTTGAAGGTCGACATTGATGATGCCCACACCTTCGTTCTGAATACACAACTTCAGGTTTTCCGGCAGCTTGCCATCAACCATTTTTTCCTTGTCGACCGCACCATCCCACAGTACGTCTGGCAGGCTACCGGTAAGGCCGAATTTGGCAATCTTCAGTGCCTTGAGTTCCAGGTCGTCTGGGGACTCGCCACCACCAGTGAAGGTGTTGTCGTAAATGTAAATACCTTCCGGGTAGGGGTCGAAGTTCTCCTGGGTGGACTTGTCACTGTAGTAACCCGCGGCGAAATAGCTGCTCACGATGACATTGGCGGTGTCGTTATCGGAAATTTCGTTATTGAAAATTTCGACAAAATCGTTGGAGTTGATCACCACACCAGAACCTGCAGGTACTGCAGCTACCGGGGTGCCTTCGTGACCAAAGTTCTCGTAATTGTTTTTAAACACCTTGTTGTTGTACACGCGAGTGCTGTGACCCGGCTGCGGCAGGTTCGGCATATTGAAAACCAGAATACCGCCGGTGTTATTGGTGGCAACGTTGTCGTATACGTCGGCGCCGATGGTATTTTCGATTTCGATACCGGCAACATTAAACTCGGCGCGGTTGTTGCGCACGATGACGTTGCGCGACTGCCCCACATAGATACCGGCATCGGATGCGCCGATGGCAACAGTACCTTCCACCAGGGTGTTTTCGGTCTGTACCGGGTAGATACCGTAGGCGCCGTTCTCGGTCGCCGGGCCATTAGTCCACTCAACGCGGATATCGCGAATGACGATGTTTTTACCTTCGTTGACTTTGAGTGCGTCACCAATCGTGTCTTCAATGGCCAGATCTTCGATGGTGAAGTCGCTGGCATTTACCAACAAACCTTCAGCCCCCTGAATCTGGTCCTTGAAGGAGAGAATGGTCTTATCCATTCCCGCACCGCGGATGGTTACGCCATCGACGTTGAGGGACAGACTGCGGTTGAGCTGGAAACGGCCTTCCGGAATTTCAATGACATCGCCCGGTTGCGCCTGGATCAGCTGCTTGAGTAATTGCTTCTGGAACTCCGCGGTTTCAGCACTGCCGGCGCTGTTTGCGGTAGTGGCTTCTTCTTTCTGAGAACAGGCTGTGGCCAGTGCTGCCAGCAGGAGCGCGCCCAATTTAGCCGATGTCTTCATTTTGTCTCCAAATTTCTTATTGGTATTTGAGGTGATATCCACACTTTCGCGGCAGCGCTTCCGGTCCGAAAGGCCCCAGTTCGTGACCAGAGTTGCCCGCCGATTCTTAACTGGTACGCATGTACCAATTAGGGCGGGCAAAATACGTGACTGCCAGTGGTCGGATACTATCCCCTCGTCGGAGCCTGATCAATTCATCAGATGGAACTTTTACTCAATTTAACCAGATACGCGCCGACCGAGGAGTCAAATAGACCGAAGAAGAATAGTGCAAGCGGGGCTCGAACCTCACAACGAGGCTGCAGGTGAGGCAGGAGATTAAACGGACAGCGGTATCCCGCGCCGCTGCGGGCTCGGGATACCACACAACAAGAGCGAGCGGTGAGGTCTAGTGCTGGAAAACCGGCCCGGCGACAAAGCTCCAGAACAGGACCGTGCCCACCATGACCACCACAGCCATTACCAGGCACACCGTGACCACGGCACTGGCAAACAGAAAGCCTCGCTCCTCAGAAACATTCATCACTATGGGAATTCCCACATACAGCAGGTATACCGCGTAGGCGACTGCAACAGTCGCGAGCAGGATATCCAGCCATAAGATGGGGTAAAGTCCGGCAGCTCCGGCAATAAAGATGGGGGTTGCGGTAAACCCGGCAATCACGATGCCTTTCATCGGATGGGTTTTCGCACCGTAGGTTTTTGCCATCCAGTGAATAAAGTAACCCACCGCGACCACCGCGAGAATCATGGTGACATAGAACACCGCTACCAGAGAGAGCGCACTGTTGTTGGTCAGCGTGCGGACCTGGTCTCCCCGACCGATATTCCAACCGATCTCTGTAGTGCCGAAATACCAACACAGCGCCGGCACCAGCGCCAGGATGATAACGTAGGGGATCTGACGGTTTACGCCCTTTTCCGACAAACCGGCAATTTCCTGCCACTGCCTGCGCGGTTGTACCATCAGGCCGTAGAGATGATTCAGCATTCCCGTTCTCCTCACTCGCGAGGAACCACACGGCTTGTAACCGCGGGGAAAACCTTTTAATGAGCCACAGCCGTAAATCGACTCTTCTGTCTCAATTTGATCTGGATACGACTTGTCAAAGTGAGGGATACCGCCAAAGGCTTTTCCCAAAAGTTCCAGTTTCTTATGTGTCTCATCTAGCGCCTTCCCGGTTGGGGAGGCTCTCGATGGATTGCCTGTGCCCGAAAGTGTGGGACACCCTAGATTTGTAACACCTTCGTCATGCAAGTCAACGTGGGTGGATCAATTGGCGGAAATAAAAATGCGATCGTTTCCCCAGGAAACAACCGCATTCACAGGAGTGCTACGGAAGCACTCGAAAATTGGCCAACTCTCTTTTTCGGCGCTTTCTCGGCACTTATCCAGGCGCAGCCGCAAAAAATTGCGCCAACAAAAATCCGGAAAAGAGTGTAAAACCGTCAGGTATTCGCAACTTGCACCATATGCATCCAACCAAACCGGTCTTCCGCACGGCCCTCCTGTATATCAAGTAACGCTGCGCGCAATTTCTCGGCCACCGGACCAGGAGCTTTCGCGAGGCGGTAACGCTGCGCGCCGTCACCGAGCTCGCTGATCGGGCTAACGATGGCCGCAGTACCGCAGGCAAACGCTTCGCTACAGGTGCCTGAAGCCACCAGGGCCAGTAAATCATCGATATCGATTTCCCGCTCATGCACTTCAATGCCCTGATCCCGCGCCAGGGCGAGCATGGAGTCTCGTGTAATGCCCTCGAGAATCGAGCCATTCAGAGCCGGGGTATGCAGGGCCCCATCCATAACCGCAAAGAAGTTCATGCCAGACAGTTCATCCACAGTGCGGCGGTTTCCGGGATTCAACCACAGAGACTGGTCGTACCCGCGCTCCTTGAGCTGCGCAATACTGAGCAGCGACGCAGCATAATTTCCGCCGACTTTCGCATCGCCGGTCCCCCCGACCGCGGCGCGGCTGTCCTCGCGCTCTACCCACAGGCGCATATTGCCCGCGTGATAGGCCTCGGAAGGGCTGGCAATTACATAAAACTCATAGGCCTTGCTCGCCGTTACCGCGAGGTCTGGCTGGGTACCCATAAGAAACGGGCGGATATACAGGGACTCACCACTGCTGCCAGGAATCAGGTTGGCGCAGTGCGCCACCACGGTCCGCACCGCATCCAGAAACAGGGATTCCGGTACCGGGGGCATACACAGGCGGCGGGCGGAATGCTCCATGCGCTGAGCGTTTCGCTCCGGGCGGAACAGGCCCACACCACTGCCGCAGCGGTAGGCCTTCATGCCTTCAAAACAGGATTGCGCGTAGTGCAGCACTTTGGCCGCGGGATCCATCGCCAGCGGGCCGTATGGCATCAGCTCTCCGTCGCTCCAGCGACCGTCCTGATAGCGGGCACGAAACATGACCGGAGCCATGACGGTGCCAAATCCCAGCCGTTCGGGAACCTCGAATCCGCGCAGGCTGGCGATGGCTTCCGGTTGTATTTTTATCGTCACAGAGCTCTCCCACTGATATCTGATGCGGTCAATCCAGCGAATTATGGCTGGAATGAAACGTTTTTCCAAACCCACAGAACAACAGGCGACAAATTCAAGCAAAAGACAAAGATCAAACGCCATTTTATTAGGATGAACCGTTCCCTGCACTACCCAAGGCACACGGCCGAATGCAGGAGTTCACCGCGGACTCCTACCGATAGTCCACTTCGACAAGCTAGTCCGCCGACGGCAGCAGAGGTGTACAGAGCCGTCAGAATCCCGTCTCTCGGGCCATTTTTTGGCACCGGGATAATTGAGAGTTCCCCCCCACCGCTTCACGGGCTGCCAGACTGTTGGAACCAAAGTGCAAACCACGATTACGAACAACCCAGCGGGCAGAGTCATCACAAACCACGACCCACAGGTAGCCGGGAGCAAGCCCCTACCACCTCAAGTAAAAGCGCGTCAATCTCAACCGGAATCCGCGCTTAGCTGCACTGAACAGATGTACCCCGATAGTCAGTGGCGCGCCTCCCTACGCGAGGAGGCAAAGCGCGAAATATCGTTGGCTATACTCAAAATACATGGACGGCGAACGCCTATTGCAAGGGAAGCAAGTGCCAATTTCGAGGCCAGAGACTTTCCGGCGACACCAGAGTCCAGTGTCGATATCGACAACACACCGGGCAACCGGCAGGAAATTGAACGAACCACACTTCAGGGAGAGAGGTCCCGCGCTAACTACGCAGCCGCAGCTACCCGTGTAACTGCAGCAAATACAAGTAGCCGCGCGGACATCGAGCTTGTCGAAATTCGTGAATCACGAAATTTGGCAGGTCACGCAAAACATGAAATGGAAGTGGTTCAATCGTGACACAGACAGAAACCAGCAACGCAATTGCTATCGGCTTGATGTTTACAGCCTCAGCTCTGCTGTGTGGCTCTGTTGCGGCGGAAGAGATATCCGCCCTCGACAATGCCAAGGCTCCACCGGCGGCGTATATAGAAGCTGCCTCAAAACCACTGGAGAAGCCAAAACGACGGCTTCGTCCATCCGTGGCGATCGACGAATATCGCCAGCGTATCGAGGATATGGAAGCCGAGCACGGCGCCTACGGAGCCGGCATTGATGAGCAGCTTCTGGGTCTCGGGCATGCATTGCAGCGACGTGGTGCACACGAAGAGGCAATCTCCCAGTTTCGCCGCGCCATGTTGATCAACCGTGTGAATGAGGGGCTCTACTCCCTCAACCAGGTACCGATGATCGAGCGTATGATCGAGAGCCAAATTGCGCTCAACGACTGGGAAGATGCCAACGATAACCACGAATATCTATTCTGGCTGCATGCAAAAAATTACGGTGAGAAAGACCCGCGCATGCTGCCCATCATTGATCAGCTGAGCAGCTGGCATCTGCAGGCTTACATCGATGAAAAAGGTGCGACACTGTTTGAGCACCTGATCAATGCCACCAATCTTTACGCACTGGCGGTGGATATTATTTCGCAAAATTTTGGCGCCAACGACCTGCGCCTGGTGGAGGCCCTGCGTGGCCTGAAAGCCACCAACTATTACCTGGCCACCTACTCTGGTGAACCCCAGGAAGCGGTAGTCATCAATACCAGTTTTGGCGGTGGCAATTTGCCCAACGAACGACGCGCGCAACTGGATCACTACCGGATGAACAGCTTCAGTTCGGGTAAAACCGCGATCACAAAGATCATGGATGTTTACCAGAAAAACCCGGCATCACCGCCGGCCGCTTCGGCAAAAGCGAAGGTGGAGCTGGGCGACTGGTACATGCTGTTCAACAAGTGGCATTCCGCGCGGGAAACTTATGGCGAAGCCTACCGCGCGCTCTGGGACAACGGCGCCACCAACCAGGAAATCGATGAGATCTTCGGCCACCCGGCAGCGTTGCCCAGCCTGCCACTGCTCGACGAAGACCGGGAAGCGCTGGCAAATTCTTACGTCACTGTTTCCTACGACGTTACCGCGTTCGGCAAGGCGCGTAATATCCGCATTATCAGCGCGCAACCGGAAGACAAAGTGAGCATCCGCTCGCGAGTGCGCAACGTACTCAAACGCGCAAAATTCCGCCCGCGCTTTGAGAACGGCGAACCGGTGGAAACCACCGGTATCGTTCAACGATTTGTATTTGATTAAAGCCACCTATGATTAAGGCAGTGTTCGACTGATGTATCGAGGTAAGTTGACCTGAGGGGCGCAGCGGGATGAAAACTGGCAGCGAATAACGCCTGAATCCCAAAACCCCCGGAAAGGAAAACTGTCGAACAGATAGGGAACCAGCGGGCCACAACGATTTCGTTGCGGCCCGTGAACGCATCAGGAGATAGCCAATGACGTTACGGAAGTTTGCGCGCCGTTTTAATCCGGCCACCGATGAATTGCACCGTGTCAACTGGAAAGCACTCGCCTCCGTGGTAGTGCTCGCGGCCGTAGTGAGCGGCTGTAAAAACCAGCAGACGCAACAACAGCCGCCCGCACAGCCGCAACAGTCCCAGTCGAGCTCATCCAGCTCCTCGCAATCACAATCCCAATCGCAGTCGTCCAGTTCGTCGAGCAGCCAGTCTTCACAGTCGAGCCCATCCACAGCGAGCAGTATGCCTTCGCCGAGCTCGCCCAGTAGCAGCCGCAGCAGCCCGAGCGTGTCGACATCGAGCAGCCAGGCGCAGCCAAATACCTCGCTCCCGAGTATCGAGTCCGGCGACCGCTCCAGTGAACAGGCAACCACCGCATCGGACCAGGGACAAGAGTCGCAGCGGCGTTCCCGCTCGCGTAGCAGCAGCGATTCCGACCCGACGGCGAGTCGCAATCCATCCACACCGGTGTATAGCGACTCAGACCAGCACCCGGACGAATCCCGCATGCCGCCGGATCCGTCCTCAAAAAATAGCGAGAGCGAGCCACCGGATGAAATCGACTTTTCTGA
Organism: Microbulbifer sp. ABE4_465; assembly: GCF_056160765.1. Classification (NCBI taxonomy): domain Bacteria; kingdom Pseudomonadati; phylum Pseudomonadota; class Gammaproteobacteria; order Cellvibrionales; family Microbulbiferaceae; genus Microbulbifer; species Microbulbifer sp. ABE4_465. The sequence continues at coordinate 47,784 of NZ_JBSWXV010000003.1, read as the reverse complement.
AGAGCAGGAAACCGCGAGCAGCTCTTCCAGTAGCTCCTCGTCGAGCTCTTCCGCCAGCGCTACCTCCAGTTCATCGTCGAGCGCATCTAGCAGCAGCTCTGCAAGTGCCAGCGCCAGTGCCTCTGGCGCACCGAGCAGTGCGTCCAGCAGCTCTCCCGCTTCCGCACAGAATGGCGGGCAAAGCAGTGCACAGAGTGGCGGCCAAAGCGGACAAAGTGGTGGGCAGCAATCCAGCGCCACCGCCAGTGCCGGGGGCCCCGCAGGCGGTAGCAGCGCACCGAATGAAGCGCCGATGAGTAGCGCAGAGCGCGTTGCGGAACTGGAGGGCCAGTTTGAATCCACCATGGCCAGCTACGACGGCATGATCCTGCGGGAACGGGATTACGTCCGCAACCGCCCGGCTTCCGCCGAAGAGCAGGAAGCCATGGAAGACGAAGTCCCTGCAGGGGAGTCTCTCGAAGACCTGATTCAGTCCGCAGAGGCCGAACTGCCCGCGCCACCTCCACCGGGGGGCCAGGGTGAAGGTGGCCCCGGGCCAGAGCAGAGCAATTCCAGCGGCCAGGCCACCGGTCCCGGGCTGCCCACCAAAGGACGCCAGGGCGAGTTCGATCACAGCGGCAGTGCGACAGTGGTGCCCGCCAACGTGCCCTCCGGTGACGATGACGATGTCGTAGCGCGGCAGATTCGCGAGGCCGCCACACGTGAGTCGGACCCGGAATTGCGTGAAAGACTCTGGGAAGAGTACCGGAAATATAAAAAATCACAGAAATAACGATGAATATTCATCACGGAATATACGGACACTAGGGAGAGAGTACTGACATGTTTTTCTCGCACGCACGCAGCGCCCTGGCCAGCCTGGCATCAGGTCTTTTGATCATTGCCGGCTGTACCACCACCGAGGTGCGCACCACCGCCTACACACCGCTTACGGTCGAAGACAGAACCATCGCGGAAAACCGTTTACTGGATGTGGGTATTGTTCAGTTCAATGCGGGCCTTGATCAGGAAGAGGAGCTGGAAGAGGACGAGCTGGTCTTTCCGGAACTGCGCCGCGCGGAGTCCCGCTACATCGCCGTGACCCTCGCCGATGCACTGCAATCCAGCCAGGGTTGGGGTGCGGTACGGGTTATTCCCAGTGAGCGGACCAATATCGATGTGACCGTGACCGGCACCATTGTGCAGTCCGACGGAGAAACGCTAACCGTTTCCGTAACCGTGCGCGACTCCCGTGGCCAGCTGTGGTTTACCAAAGAGTATACCGAGCAGGCCTCCCACTACGCATACGACCGTAAACACCCCACGGAAGGCGACGCGTTCCAGGGTATCTACAATCGTGTTTCCAATGACATGTTGATGTACCGCCAGCGTCTGTCAGACCGGTACATCGCGGAGCTGCGCACTATTTCCGAAATAAAGTTCGCCCAGAGTTTCTCACCCAGTGCATTCGAGCGCTACCTGGTTCAGGACGAGGAAGGACTTTATCAACTGACGTCCCTGCCTGCAGACAACGACCCCATGTTGATGCGCGTCCGTCAGATTCGGGAGCGTGACTATCTGTTTGTAGACACCCTGCAGGGTTACTACGACACATTCGTCAAGACCATGGAAACGCCCTACCAGGAATGGCGAGCCATGAGTTACGAAGAAGTGAAGCAGATGCGAGAGATGAAACGCAAAGCGCGGAATAACACCATCATGGGTGTGGCCGCCATCGTCGGTGGTATCGCAACCGCGGGGGCTGGTGGCGGTGCCGCACGTCAAGCCGCCAATGTCGCCGTAGCCGGTGGCGGTTATCTGGTGAAAAGTGGTTTCGACCGTCGCTCAGAGGCCAAAATGCACATAGAGGCACTGCAGGAACTGGGTGATTCAATCGAAGCTGAGGTGGAACCACAGATCGTGGAGCTGGAAGATCGCACAGTCACCCTGTCTGGCTCAGTAGAAAACCAGTACCAACAGTGGCGTGAACTGCTAAAAGAAATCTACCAGGCAGAAACCGGCGGGTTGCAGGATATCTGAAGCCAAGCCAGATCACTGAGGTAACCGAGGTAGAGAGGGAAGGCCGCTGCCGGAAATGTTTTCGCGTATCGGCCTCCAGACAATAACAGCGAGCAAAGCGGAAATACCATGCAACACCGCGATTCAGAATCCAGAGATCCATCATTCATTCAGCCTGCCGAATTTACTTTCGGAAACGGAAATGGTGCCGGCGATACAGAAGCGCACACCAAAAGCCAGGTATCGCCTACCGCCGATCGCAGTGGAAAAACCCCAGTTAAATGGATGCCCCTGGTTCTCGGCACCGGAATGCTCAGTGCGCTTGTCGGCGTGTTCTGGGTGCTTCCTCAAATGGTAGAACCGCCGGCACCACCGGTAATAGCCAGCAAGGCCACGACCGATTCAGGCGCACAGAATACCAAACCCCGCGTAGAGGAATCCCCGTATACCGAAGCGGAGATCATGCAGCAGCGCCGGGATGTACAAAAGGTACTGCAGGACATTTTGCAATTACAGGAAGAGTTACTGGAAAGACGGGTGGAAACCTGGGCAGCGGAAGAGTACTTTGCCGCACGCACGCTCGCTGAAGGTGCCGATGGCATCTATCGGCAGCGCAAATTTATGCAGGCGCTCGAACAATACCGCGAAGCTCTGTCTGGTATGCAGGCCCTGCGCGACAGTATTCCCGAGCGCATCGAGACGTACCTCGCTGCAGGTCATGCGGCTTTAAACCTGGGCGATCATCAGGCAGCGCAAAAAGCGTTTGATCTCGTACTGACAATTTCTGAAGACCACCCTCGCGGAGTAAAGGGAAAATCCCGCGCAGATTTATTACCAGAGGTTTGGCCTCACGTTACCGCCGGTAAAGACGCATTTTCAGAAAACGACCTGGACAAAGCAAAGGCGGAGCTGGAACAGGCGCTGTCGCTGGATACGGAAACGGAGCCAGCCAAAGCACTGCTAACTGAAGTGACTGCCGCAATTCTTGAGCGAGACTACAGCGAAGCAATGTCAGCAGGTTACGCGGCCATCGCCAACGCTGATTTCGACAAGGCCAAGTCTCACTTTGGCACTGCCAAGAAACTCAAACCCAATGCCGCCGACCCGGATACAGGCCTTCGCCAGGCCACCAACGGTGTGGCACAGGGGCGCATAGACCGGCTGTTTGCCAGCGCCTCGGAAAACGAACGTGCTGAGCAGTGGCACAAAGCCGCAAAACAATACGCAGAGCTACTCAAAACCGACAGCAGTCTGGTGGAAGCCGTTACCGGGCAGGCGCGTAGTCTGGCGCGCGCCAAGCTCGATGATCAACTCCAGGAGCTACTGGACGACCCGCTCAAACTGAGCCAGGCCAAGCGCAATCAATACGCGCGCAAGGTGCTGTCCGATGCACGCGCGCTCAAGGCCGACACGCCCCGGTTAAACGGACAGGTCGAAGCCCTGGAAACAGCGCTGACCCAATCGCTGATTCCGGTTACCGTCGTTTTGCAGTCCGACGCCAGCACCCAGGTCACCATCTACCACGTGGGCAAGCTGGGCAACTTCTCTCAGCGCCAGATCGCACTGAAGCCCGGGCGCTACACCGCGGTAGGTACCCGCCAGGGATACCGGGATGTGCGCCACGAATTTGTTGTGGAACCCCAGTCGGAATCCCCAGTGGTTACCATTCAGTGCGCCGAGAAGATCAACAGCGCCAATAATTCCTGAAACCGGAAACCCTCCCCCGGCGATCGGATCAAAATGTACAGATTTTTCATGTTGTACAACCGATTCGCCGGTACCTCCTGCCCTACGAAATTGACCCGTTGGACGTAATTTCCTACGCCTTTCGCCGGTAGGGAGCCGTGGACAAAATTGTCGCCTCAGTATCGCCAAAACAGGGAAACCTGCGCCAATCATCCGGCGACTCAGGCCGCAATGGCGAGAGCAGACTAAGCTGAAATGCGCGGCTCTGTATCTCTCCTCCAAGGATGACCCCGCCGACCTGAATGCGGATATAACGACGATCGCCGCGACGGAAAAATCAATAAGTGCGCAGTAACAGGGAATCACTAATGACAGCCAAGGAAGCGGTACCCGCACGCGACAGCGAGCCGGCCAACGAAGATGTATCCGTTATTCAGCCAATAGGCTTCACTCCCGCTCCGGTGACCTCCGGCGGTAGGAAACTGCTGCTCTCCCCCAAGGCGATTGCCGTCGTCAGCTGCCTGCTCATCGGCGCGCTGATGCTGGTTTATCTGCTGGTTGCGCGCTCGCTGATCTTCGAAACCCAACCCGGTGATGCAAAAGTTACTGTGAGCGGGCTGGCTCTGCCTCTGGGTGACGGCCACCTGGTACTGCCCGGCCACTACAGCTACACCGTGAGCGCCACAGGCTACCTGCCGCAAAGTGGCGAGGTGGAGGTCAGCAGCGACCGCAACAGCCGCCACGCGGTAAATCTTCAGCGCCTGCCCGGGCACCTGCAGGTCGTGACTGAACCAAATGTACCGGTACGCATTCTTGTGAACGGTGCCGAGGTTGAAAGCAACGGCGGACTCGCGCCCGCCATTCCCGCAGGTCGCAAGCGGATTACCGTATTGACCGAGCGCTACCTGCCATTCAGCAAGGAAGTGGAAATCGAGGGACTGGACAATACCCAGACACTCAAAGCCAGCCTGCGCCCGGCATGGGCCAACGTGCACATCACCAGTACTCCCGCCGGTGCGACTGTCAGCGTGGAAGGCAAGGTGCTCGGGACCACCCCGCTCACCGCGGAACTGGTACAGGGCGATCGCCTGGTGGATATATCCCTGCCCCAGTACAAAACCGTGCAGGTGCCGGTCCCGGTAACCGCCGGCGTCGATCAAACATTACAAACCGTTGACCTCTCCGCCGCCGACGGCACATTGCGCGTCGTGAGCAATCCCCCTGGCGCCAGTATCACGGTGGATGGTGAATACCGCGGCCAGACACCGATGGATTTGGAGCTGGCATCCAACAGTCGCCACCAGCTACGATTCTTTCTGGACGGCTACAGCACCGTGGAGCGCGCAGTGGACGTTCGCGCCGGTGACCTGCGGGATATGAACGTGGAACTCACACCGGTGTTCGGCAAAGTCTCCATTACCAGCAGCCCTGCCGATGCGCAGGTATTTATCGACGGCAAACTTGCGGGCACTGCAGGCCAGACCTTCACTCTGCCTACCCGTAGCCACAGTATCGTGGTACGCAAGGCTGGCTTTGAGGATTACCAGACCACCATTGTTCCCTCCAGCAAGCTGAAACAGTCTGTACGCGCAGTGCTGTTAACCGGTGAGCAGGCCCGCTGGAGCAACGTACCTGCGGAAATCACCCATGGTGCCGGCGGCAAGATGTTACTGATGCGCCCAGACGCAGAATTCACGATGGGCTCTTCCCGCCGCGAACAGGGTCGCCGCGCCAACGAAGTGCTGCGAAAGATTGCACTCAATCGCCCCTTCTACATCGGCAGTACAGAGGTTACCAATCGCGAGTACCGCCGCTACCAGCGTATGCACAGCTCCAGTCATACCAACGGTGTCAGCCTGGACAACGATAGCCTGCCCGTGGTGAACATCAGCTGGAACGACGCAGCTCTTTTCTGCAATTGGCTTAGCGCTCGCGATGGCCTGAAAGAGGTCTACCGTACCGAGCGCGGTCGCGTGGTCGGGTTCGATGGCAGTGCGAACGGCTATCGTATGCCGACCGAAGCGGAATGGGCCTGGGCATCGCGCTTTGAACGCGGCGCGATGCGTAAATTCCCCTGGGGCGACTCCCTGCCGGTGGGCAAAAATTCAGGTAATTACGCCGATAGCAGTGCGGGCCAGATTGTTCCCGCAGTGCTGCGCACATACAACGACCGCTACGCTGCCACAGCGCCGGTCGCCAGCTTCTCTGCCAATCATCTCGGCCTGTACGACATGGGCGGCAATGTCTCCGAGTGGATTCACGATCTGTACACCATCGGCACCGGTTTGTCCCTTAAACGGGAGGAAAACCCGGTTGGACCGCAGGAAGGAGATTATCACGTGGTGCGTGGTTCCAGCTGGAAACATGCGGGTCTCACCGAACTGCGGCTTTCCTATCGGGATTACGGTGCAGAACCACGAGACGATATCGGCTTCCGCATCGCCCGCTGGGTGAACTGAGGAACTGAAAATGCAAAAGCAACATTTACCCACACAACGCGAGATAAAGGCGCAGGCCTTACCGGCTGCTCCCCTGTTCAGTCGCCGGTTTGTCATCACCGCACTGTCCCTGGGTTTTGCCGCAGCACTCTGTGTCCAGGCGCTGAGTGCGCAGGCGCAGTCTTCCGCGGAAGACGCCCAAAGTGAACAGGCAGACGCATCGAAATCGGAAAGCGAAGCCGCAAGCGCCACCCCCATTTCAGTCGAGAAGGACACGGCCAGGCCCGCGAAAAAATCACCACCCAGCATCAAAGCGCAGAGTGCACAAAGCGCCGACAACTATGAGGCAACCGAGGAAATCTCCGAAGATCTCTCTGTCTCCTATCCAGTAGATATTTAAGCGTTAGAAAGACCAACGCGTAACACCAAACGCAGCAATAGTAATACCGGGCCGGAAGCCAACGGAATGGCCCCACAAAAAAGCGGGAAAACCCATGAAATTCAAGTCTTCAGATTTTATGTTCCAGCTGTTCGCCCTACTCGGCGCCATCATCCTGGTTCACGCGATATACGTGGCCATCATCCGGCCCAATGCAGACGCACTGATTCAGGAGCAGATGGCACGGGAAGAAGCCGGTGAAACCTACGCGCAGCAGCGATCCCTCTACATCGTAATGCGTGACTATGAGCAGGAAGCCTGTTTCGTACTGATGCTGTGGGCAATGGCGATCATGGGCCTCAAAGCGCGCCGCTCCATGCGCGAGCGCAAGTTGCTGGACCAGGCCCTGCTCAACGTCAGCGAAGGTACTCCCATTCTCCCAGAAGATGCACGTGACCTTTCTCGGCCGATTCAGGCACTTCCGGAAGACGAACGCAATTTCCTGTTACCACGTGCACTGCTTACTGCCCTGCAGCGATTTGGCTCCACCCGCAATGTGGCAGCGGTATCCAACTCGGTAAAAGAAGTGTGTGAAACCGAAGGCGATCGACTGGACAGCGAACTGGCCATGGTGCGCTACATCACCTGGGCCATTCCCTCCATCGGGTTTATAGGCACGGTGCGCGGTATTGGTGAAGCCCTTGCACAGGCGCATCGCGCGGTAGAAGGCGATATCGCCGGGGTGACCGTGAGCCTGGGTGTGGCATTCAACTCCACCTTCGTCGCACTGGTAATCAGTATCGTCATCATGTTTTTCACCCACCAGCTGCAGTTGATGCAGGAACGGCTGGTACTGGACGCGCAAAATTACTGCGACAACAAGTTGCTGCGTTTCCTGAAAGTGAGTTGAGCAAGGCCTGATCAGCTATTTAATCCGAAAACATCGGGTAATCAGGGACTGGGTTACCCTCGAAATAAACAGGAAAGACCATGAGCAAAGGTGTACTGGAAATCAACGACTGTGGCCTGCGCGTATTCGACAGCACCAATGAGATAATTGAAAGTCCCGGAGTGGCGATCATCAACAGCCGGGAAATTGTGACAGGCACCGCCGCACTGATGCGCGCACGCAGCCACCCGACACAAGTCAATCACCAGTTCTGGCGTCGCCTCAGTCTGGAGTCGGTAAAGTCCGACAACCCCGGCTGCCGTCACCACGCAGACCTGGCCTTCTGCCAGCTCAAGGAAATTGCCGGGCTGTGCGACCTGCCCGATGAAGTCGCCCTCGCCGTTCCGGGAAATTTCACCCATGAGCAACTGGCGCTGTTACTGGGAGTCGTCAAGGAGAGCCCGTTCAACACGGTAGCACTGGTGGACACAGCCAGTGCCTGTATCAGTAGCTGTGCCCCGCGCGGCGTACATCTGCATGTCGAACTGCACAGGCACCAGACGCTGGTCAGTCGTGTCGCCGTGCACGAACAAACAGAACTGGATATCGCCGAAACCGTAAATGATGCAGGCCTGCAGCACTTTCAGGAAGCCTGGGCGCGAATTTTTACCGATGCCTTCATCATGCAGTGCCGGTTCGACCCTTTCCATTCCGCAGAAGCGGAACAGCAGCTCTACGACCTGCTCCCCCAGTGGATCGCACGCGCTATGCGACAGGGCGAAGTAATGGCGGAGCTCGACGACCGTACCGCCAAGGTCAGCCTGCGCCAGCTTCAGGATGCCAGCACACCGATTCTCTCGCGGGTGCGCGCCATGATTGAAAACCTGAGCGATACCAACAGCGTGGTCTTTGTGTCCCATCGCTGGGCCGAAATTCCCGGCGGTGCTCAGCTGGCGGAACGTATTCATCTGCTGCCACACAATGCCGTGGCACAGGCAGTGGAAAAGCACTGGCAGGAAATCCACAGCGAAAATGGAAACCTGCGCCTGATCACATCACTCAGCGCGGCGCCGGCCACTGAAGTCGCGGTGCAAGTGAATGCGGCCGCAGAGGCCGGCGCCACGCACCTGCTATATGGACACCGGGCACTGGCTGCACATCAGCCGCTGTTTGTGAGCTGGCTGAATGGCAAGCTGGACGTCACACCGACGCCCCCCACCCACCCTGCAGCCACAATCACTAACCACGCCGGCCGCCTGGCACTGCGTGTGGACGCGGGTGCAGAACTGATGTTGAACGGCGAATCCATTTCTGCCCCGGTGAATCTGACTGCCGGTGACCGTATCGGCGTGGCAGATTTCGATGGCGTAATTACTGCGATCAGTGTGGAGCAATATGGCGCGTAAAAACCGGCGGTTTACCACTTTCAGCCTGTCGTTCCTGGACATCATGTCCTGTGGCTTCGGCGCCGTGGCTCTGATCTTTCTGATCATCAAGCACGGCTCCGATCACGACATTGAGGCGGAAAACCTGGACCTGAAAGCGGAAGTCAACCTGCTGCAGGAAGAGGTTCAATTCGGACGTGAGCACATGGTGCTGGCGCGCAATACCCTGGATACCACCAGCGATGATCTGGCAACGGCCCAGGGCCTGGCGCGACGTATCATGGAGCAGATCGAGGAAGTGAAAGGCAATATCGCCGAGGTCGACAGCAGTACCGACGAAATGGATATTGCCCGCCTGCAGGAAAAGCTGAAAAAGCTCGAGCAGGCCAAGAAGAAACTCGAAGAGGAAAACCAAAAACTCGGTAATAACGTGCGCAAATTTGTCGGTGACGGCGACCGCCAGTATCTCACCGGCCTGCGCCTCGGCGGAGATCGCATTCTGATCTTGCTGGATTCCTCTGCCAGCATGCTGGGGGATGAGCTGATCAAGGTAATCCGAACCCGCAACATGTCCGATTCAGTGAAGCGCGACACCGAAAAGTGGCGCCGCGCCAAGCAGACCGTGAGCTGGCTGGTGTCGCAGTTTCCCCAGGACAGTCAGTACCAGATCTACACGTTCAACACGGGTTTTCAGGCTGCCATTGTAGGCACCGAGGACCGCTGGCTGAATGTGGATGACCGTGACCAGATGGATGTTGCAATGAAGGCCCTCAACAAAGTGGTACCCGAAAACGGTACCAGCCTGGAGCGCATCTTCAATGCGGTAAACAGCATGTCGCCGTTACCGGACAACATTATTCTGATTACCGACGGCCTGCCCACTCAGGGCATGAAAGCCCCTCGCGGCAATACCGTTTCCGGCAAGGAGCGTATCAAGCTATTCCGCAAAGCAGTGGATGCTCTGCCAAAAAGTATCCCGGTCAACGTGGTCCTGGCTCCTATGGAAGGCGATCCCTTTGCCGCCAGTGAATTCTGGAAACTGGCTATGGAGACCCAGGGTTCTTTCCTCGCACCATCAAAGGATTGGCCATGAGCAAGCGAACTAAACGGCAACAGGAAGAGTTCAGCATTTCGTTTCTGGATGTGATCTGCTGTGGCTTTGGCGCGATCGTATTACTGCTGATGATCGCCAAAACCGTGGAACCGATTGTGCTGGAAGAAGCAGAGCTGGATCTCGATGGCCAGGTACAGGAGCTGCAGGAACAACTGGCGGAAATTCGCGGGGAAACGACCATTCTCAACCGCGACCTGAACGCAAAAAAAGAACAGCTTGATATCGAAACCAAACGGATCGCAAAACTGAAGGGCGAGCTGGATACCCTGCAGGCAATGTTTGCACGTAAGACCGAGGGCGAGTCAGAAGAGGGCAAGCTCAAGGGTGAGTTGACCATCGCCCTGCAGAGCATGACCGACGAGATGAAACGCCTGCTCGGCGAGAACTACCAGCGCAAGAACAACGTGATTGGCGGCATCCCCGTCGACAGCGAGTATATCCTGTTCATCATTGATACCTCCGGCAGTATGTTCAATTACGGCTGGGACCGCATGATCGGTGAAATGGTAAATACCCTCAATCTTTACCCCAACGTAAAGGGTATCCAGGTCATGAATGACATGGGGGACTACATGTTCTCCAACTATCGCAACCGCTGGATCCCGGATACACCCGGGCGTCGCAAAGCGGTTCTCGACCGCCTGCGCTCCTGGAACCCGTTCAGTAACTCCAGCCCGGTAGAGGGTATCCAGAAGGCCGTGCGTACCTTCTACGATCCCAACAAGAAGATCAGCATCTACGTGCTGGGTGATGAATTCACAGGAAAGTCCATCCGCAACGTAATGATGGCGGTGGACCGGGTGAACGCACAGCGCGGGGAAGACCAGAGAATGGTGCGCATTCATGCCATTGGCTTCCCGATTCAATTCTCGCGCCCGTTACACCTGCAAACCACCGGGCTGCGCTTTGCGGCATTGATGCGAGAACTGACTTACCGCAACGGCGGTACCTTTGTAGGACTGAATGACTTCCGCTAAGCGGTCAAGTTAAGCAATTTCGCGAACAACATTTGAATTGAGATTTTATGAGGGGCAGGGAAAGCCCGGGAGCAGAACATGAGTATCTGGCAAAATGGATTTCGGTCACTGGGGAAAATGGGCGCACTGGCGGCCGTTACCCTGCTCACCGCCTGCGCACATACGGTTTCCGTTGATGGCGAATTTCCCAAGCCTGTCGGTAATCAACATCCACTCACGGTGGGAGTCTATCTCAGCGACGACTTCCGAAAGTTTACCTACAGCGAGAATCGCGATGACCGGGACGAGTGGAATATCAATACCGGCCGAGCCCAGAAAAACCTGTTCGAAACGGTGCTGGGCTCCATGTTCCGCGAAACCATCAGCCTCGCCCAATATCCCAGCAACCTGCCACAGGGGCTTGACCTGGTCATTGTGCCCGAGGTGCGCGAACTGCAATTCACCATGCCTCGGGAAACCCGGGTGAACATTTTTGAGGTGTGGATCAAGTACGACATGCACGCCTACAACCAGCAGGGTGATTCGGTCGCGGAGTGGGTGATCACAGCCTATGGAAAAACACCCACTGCGTTTCTCAAGTCCCAGGAGGCCGCTCTCGCGCAGGCAATCAACGTCGCACTGCGCGATGCCGGTGCAACCCTGTACACAGGTTTCGATCGGGTACCGGAACTACAGGCATTTATCGCCAACAAGCAGCGTGCGCTGACGATGAAAACGACCGGGGAAAACGAGTGAGGTCTCGCCGACGGCGGGCTGGCTTGAAGTTTAAGGATTCCGGCTGCGCCGATATCTGAGCGCGCCAATCAAGGAGGAAGGTTCGGTGAAAAAACTGAGCACATACGTTTCTACGCTGGCTCTGGCAGCCATCGCCCTGGGCAGCGCTGGCTGCACTACTGTGGTAATCGACGAGTACCGTCGCAGCACTGGCGAGCTGGCCGTCGGGGATTCGGTGGTCATTCTTGGCCGCCGTCATTCCAGTGAATACGAGACCGAACCCGATTTGATCAATTGCGTCGGGGATACCCTGCATAGTCCGGAGTCCGGGGTAAACGTCATTCCAGAGCAACAGTTTGTCGATGCGCTCTATCCATGGTTCGAGCCACGCAAGGCACCCATGCATATCAAGTCCCTGAGCAAACTGATGGATATTCCCGATGTGCGCAACCGCATGGAACAGTATGGGGTCAAGTACATCGTGTGGATTGATGGCTCCACCGAGACGACTTCCAGCGCGGGTTCCATCGGATGCTCCATTGGCACTGCCGGTGCCGGCTGCTTTGGTTTTGGTACCTGGGACAAAGAGTCCGACTACGAAGCCTCGGTGTGGGATTTCCGCGATCAAGAGCTATCGGGAAAAATCAGCGCCGATGCGCAGGGTACGTCATATATGCCTGCCATCGTTGTTCCCATTCCCCTGATTGCGCGCGTCCAGAATAATGCCTGCAAAGGAATGGCTGCACAGTTGAAAGAGTTTTTGTTACCCCCGCAATCCGCCAGCCGCTGAGGGTTATCGACTGGCAATCACACCGACTGGAGAGAATAAAACAGGAGCCCCTCATGCAAACGCTCAACAAAATCATGGCGGCCATTTTATTGGTAACCGCTGCAGGCTGCGCCTTCAACCCAGCCACGAACCGGCCCGACCTGGTATTGATGTCGGAAGAAAAAGAAATCAAGATCGGTCGCGAAATGCATGAAAAACTGATCGCCAGCACGCCGGTGTACAACGACCCTATCCTGAATGCCTATGTGGAGCACGTTGGTCAAAAGGTTGCCAAAGCCAGTGACCGTCCCGACCTTACCTATTACTTCACTATTATCGACAGTCAGGATATCAACGCATTCGCCCTGCCCGGTGGCTATGTGTACATTAACCGCGGGCTTTTGACCTATTTACAGTCGGAAGCAGAAATGGCAGCGGTACTGGCGCATGAGGTTGGGCATATTACGGCCCGGCATGCCGTGCGTCAGAAGACGGCAGCCACGGGCGCGGGTGTCGCCTCGGTACTCTCAGTCCTGGTGACCGGTAGCGGCGTGGTGGGAGACGTGGCAAATCTCTGGAGTACCGCAGCGGTAAAAGGCTACGGCCGCGATATGGAGCTAGAGGCAGACCGTTTCGGTGCCCAGTACATGTACAACGCGGGATACGACCCTCAGTCAATGATCAACGTCATAGCACTGCTGAAAGACCAGGAGACCTTTGCGCGGCGGCGCGCGCGGGTAGAGGGCAAGAAGCAGCAGACCTACCACGGTGTTTTCTCATCACACCCACGTAATGATATCCGCTTGCGCGAAGTCGTTGATGCCGCCGGTAAATTGCCCGAGGACAAGAAAATTACCAAGGTGGAGTATTACCGCGAGAAAACCGAAGGGATTGTGTACGGGCAAAATGCGCAAGAAAGCGAGAAAAACCGCTTCAATCACCAGAGCCTCGGGTTTTCGCTGCTCTTCCCCGAGGGCTGGAATGTCGAAAATCAACGCAGCGCGATTGTGGGAACGGCGCCCGACAACTCCGCATCAATCACCATCAAGGTGGCGAAGCGGGACGGCAACCAGCCAGCCGATATGGCATTGCGCGGAGTATACGATGTCCGCAGCCTGGAACAGGATGAGGCCTTGAGCCAATACCGTCTCGAAGGCCATACGGGCAAGCTACCAGAACGCAACTCGGAATCACCAGATCGCGTAGCAGTGCTGTTCTATGGTAGCCGCCAATACATTCTCGAAGGCAAGATTACCACCGCTGCCGGGGACGAAAAGTCTGCTGCAGAATACGATGACTTGTTTATGACCAGCATCCGCAGTTTCCGCCCACTGCGTAAGACCGATGTAGTGAAACCGGACATCAAGCGCGTCCGCTATGTTCAGGCGAATGACAAGACGACCTTTTCTTCACTTGCACGGCATATGGAGATTGGCGAGTACGCAGAGGAGCAGCTTCGCTTGCTGAACGGGTATTACCCCAGGGGTGAACCAAAGGCCGGGGAATGGATCAAGATTGTTCAGTAATTTCTGATCATTCGGAGGTACCACTAACGATTAGTGGTACCTTTTCATTCAGATTCCGGACACTGAACTGAAACGTCACTGTCATATTTCTCTTTTTTCCGGAAGAAAATTTTTTACCCACTCCATTTCCGGTTATGTTTAGGCAAATTTCCCGTCATAGAATTTGCCATGCGATCAATCCTTTTCTTCTTATTAGCGCAACTGCTATTCGCGTCATCGGACCTGTCTGCAAGCCAGGCCTCCTCCCCCATCGTCATTGCCCACAGAGGTGCCTCAGGCTATTTGCCGGAACATACTCTGGAAGCCAAGGCCCTGGCGTACGGCATGCGAGCGGACTACATCGAGCAGGACCTGGTTCTGAGCAAGGACGACCATCTCATCGTAATGCACGATATCTACCTGGATAATGTCACGGACGTTCGCGATGTTTTCCCCCGTCGAGCGCGGGCGGACGGACACTTCTACACGATCGATTTCACACTGTCAGAGCTGAAACAATTGCAGGTCGCCGGGCCATTTTCTGCCGTTCTTGGCCAGGAATATCCTCAGTACAAAGGCCGCTTCCCGCTCTGGAAATCGCGCTTTGAACTGGCCACATTTGAGGAAGAACTGGAACTCATTCAGGGGTTGAACCAGTCACTGGGGTATGACGCTGGAATTTACCCGGAGATCAAGAAGCCCTGGTTTCATTTGCGGGAAGGTAAGGATATCTCTCACATGGTACTCGAAACCCTCAAGCGGTACGGCTATACCGACCGCGCGAGCAAAATATATTTGCAAGCGTTTGATGCGGAAGAGCTGCAGAGGATTCACGCCACATTGATGCCAGAACTGGAGATGGATCTTCCGCTGGTGCAGCTGGTTGCAGAATCAGACTGGGAAGAAAAGCTGGTGCCCCACGCGGGCAAATGGGTCCCTTACGACTATGCATGGATGCGCACGCCACAGGGGCTCAAAAAAATTGCTGAATACGCTCAAGGCATCGGCCCCTGGCACCCGATGCTGCTGGATGCCCATGGCAAGGTGAACACACTGGTGTCAGATGCGCACCGCCTGGGGTTGGCGGTACACCCATACACCTTCCGCGCAGACCCGGATCAGCTCCCGGAAGGATTTAACAGCTTCGAGGCATTCTTGACGTTTTACCTGGAGACGGTGAAGGTCGATGGCGTATTTACTGACCACCCGGATAGGGTGTCGGCAGTACGGCAGCGTATCGAACGCCGCGAGGAAAGGTAGCCCCCTCAGGCGGGCTCCAGTTCCTTGGCCGCAGTGACTGAGGTATCCGCAAGCTCGCCGGTTGCAGGTTCCAGGTAATCCACCACCTGGTCTCTGCCGCGCTGTTTCGCACTGTACAGGGCTTCATCCGCCTCACGCATCAGCTGCTCAAGTGTCTGCGTCTGATGCGCGCAGGCGACACCAATACTGGAGGTGAACTGCACCGTTCCATCTGGGCACGGGAGGCGAATTCCCGCGATATTGTCCCGCAGCCGCTCGGCAGTATGCAGCGAGTCCGGCTTGGTCTCGGTGATCAGCAAAGCGAACTCTTCGCCGCCCAGGCGTCCGAAAATATCGGTTTCACGGATTTTGGTCTGAATGGTATGACTGAACTGGCGCAGAGCTTCATCACCAATACCGTGACCATGGTTGTCGTTGATGGCTTTGAAGTGGTCGATATCAAACATCAATAGACTGACCGGCTCACCTTTGCGATAGGCGCGCTTGATACACAGCTCGGCCTCGGCGAGGAAACTGCGACGATTGCGGATACCGGTGAGCGGATCTGTACGGGCTTCCAGCTCTGCCTGTTGTTTCGCTTTTTCCAACTCTTCGGTACGGGCGCGCACCAGGCCTTCCAGTTTCACTTTGGACTGCTCCAGGTGCCGGCGGTATTGTCGTTCCGATTCCAGCCCCTGTAAACGCACCCGGCGCAGCTTGATCCCCATGGCTGCCATAATGGTAACCATCTCCACAAACGAACTGAGTGGCGGCAGGTAGTAGTTCAGCAGGTTATGTTCCACCAGTCCCAGGTCACGCAACGCCTGATAGAAAAGTCCTGCGAGCAACAGGGTCCAGCCAATGGCGAATACCGCCGCTTCACTCGATCCCTGCCGCCAGCGAACCAGCGCAACAAAAGTCATGACCGGGTAGAAAAGCAGTGCCAGAGTGATACTGATTAGCGCGACAGGCTTGATTTGTAACAGCGCGCTGGCCAGCAAAACACCGGCGTTGCACATCATGAGAATCAGAATGTAATCGAGGCGTGGCGTGTACTTTCGAGTTTGTAAAAACAGGCGGTCGAACACTACACCGCAAAAAATACTAATGGCACCCGCCGCAGACATGTAGCTCCAGTGGAAGTGATTCTGCACCACGTACTGGTGGGTAAAACCGAGAATGGTACCCCAGGCAATAATCTTGGAGATACCGTATACAAAGTACGCATAGAAGCTGGAGTCACCTGTGGTGATCCCCACAATCAGTGAAAACAGCGAGATCAGCGCAATCCCCCCAAACAGAAACGCCAGTACGGCCGTTTCACCGGTATGGGATTTACTCAGCGCATCGGGGCTCCAAATGCGCATGGAGGGAAACACAAAGCCCGCTTCCTCCGAGTCAAAGCGCACGAGAAAACCGGCAGTTTCTCCGGCGGCCAGCTCGACGGGTACTACGAAGCGGTTGTGGAATACCGGTCGAAGAGCAAAAGGCTCTCCCATCGCCTGATTTGCGATCTCCTGAAACGAGGGCCCGGAGAATACCGTACGGGTGTATGCGCGCAGTCGGATCAGCTGGTGATCCACGTATTCCAGACGCAGAGCTGTCGCTTGCTGCGCGGAATTGTGCAGCTCAAAATACGACCAGTAACTCCCCTTCTGCAATCCGGTGGATCCAGCACTCGCCAATGGCACAAATTTACCGGTCCGCAACGCCTGCACAGCGTCCGGCAAACCGGCGTCTCCAGAGGGGTCGTGCCAGACCGCGTGCTGCCCCGTACGCTGCGTGCCCAGTTCTGTGGTGCCTACGGTGACGGCCTCTGCCGCACGCACGGCACTCCCGAATACAGTCAGCAGCGCGAGCAGGGCGAGCAAAAACACTCGCCGCCACGGCCAGTTAAACCACTGGGTACGGACCAGCTCAGATACCGCATTGAACAATTGTGAGGCTGTCATGAAGCGCCTGATTACTATGCCCGGAGTGCATTATTGTAAAAACCGGGACAGGAGTTTTATTAGGGCTCAGCCGATATTCACCGAAAATCGCGGAAATGAGCCGTATCCAGGGAACCTCTGATCAAGTCCGCGATGCCTCAGGCTTTCAGAGCGATTCACAATCAAGGCGTGGTTTCGCAGGAATGTCTAGTCCTTTCAAGAAGCCACAACGCAGAGTGTGGATTGCTCCGAAAGCCCCGGAGGGCGCGACCTGACAACAGCATCTGCTGCGTTGCAGCTCTTGTAAATGGCCAGCCATTCACTGCGAACTGCGCCTAACAGCTGCTGCCGTCAGGTCACGCTGAGACATTGCGGACTTGGTCAGAGGTTCCCTGGGCCCGGAGTTTACCGGCTCCGGAGGCGAGAATCACTTGGGGATCCACGGCGCAATATACGGAACAGCGGGAATAGCCTCCCTGCCACCCCAATTACCGGGTCTCGAAAAGCCGTGCGACAAGCGCAAACAGGAAATTACACCCAGAATAAACACGAAAAATAAAAAAATGGCCGCCACAGGCAGCCATAATAGAAAAATAAATCCAACCGAAAAATCCCCGCGGGCCTGTGACCACGGGAGTTCATTTCAAGCCCAGGAAACCACAGCGGGTGGTGAAATCAGTCAAATCGGGAGAAATCCGCTGCCCGCTTTTCCATAAAAGCGGTTGCAGCCTCGCGGAACTCATCAGATTGCAGCCGTTCCTGAAAGTGCCCGGCCTCTTCGCGTATTGCCGCGAGTCCAGACTCATAAGTACCCTGGCGCAGTAATTTTTTGCTCAAGCGTACCGCCTCTGGCGCTTTTTGAGCCAGATCCGCCGCATACTTCCTGGCCCGATTCAGCGCTTCCCCTGAATACACCACCTCATTGCAGATATTCACGTCTGCCGCGGTCTGAGCATCGAACTTGTTGCCCAACAGCAAAAGCTCAGAGGCCTTGGCCTGCCCCATGATTCTTGGCAACAACAAGCTGGACGCATACTCCGGACAAAGACCCAGATTCACAAATGGCATCTGAAAAATCGCATTGTCCTCGGCAATGGACAGATCGCAGTGCAGCAACAGCGTAGTGCCAATGCCCACGGCTACACCGCTGACCGCAGCGACAACCGGCTTCGGAAACTGGTACAGCGCCAGCATAAACTGGAACACGGGAGAATCTTCGCTGCTGGCGGAACCACCGAGAAAGTCCGCCAGATCGTTGCCACTGGTAAAAGCTCCACCGGCTCCGGTAAGAATCACCACCCTGACCTCAGGGGCTGTCGCGGCCGCCGTCAACAGCTCGGCCATGGCGGCATACATGGCCCGGGTCAGCGCGTTTTTGCGCTCCGGGCGGTTGATGGTGATTTCCAGCACCCGGTCGGTTAAGCGGGCATCGATTTCAGCACAGGGGCTCTGGAACGGGCTGGGCATTGTTGGCTCCGATGATTCTGGTTTCATTATGAATTTGGACAATTAGCGCTAGTTTAGTCACTCAACGCCCGCGTACGAGGTCCAATTCGACCAGTTTGGGTTACCGATTCCGATTCTGAATTTAGGAGAGCGTGAGAGCGATTACCCCCTATAGGAATTTTCCACAATTACGCCTCACCACCTTATAATACGGCCAATATGTAACGCTATTGCGCAACAATCCACTTACAATAAGCCAAACCTCGTTAATTTTATTGCGCAAGAACCGGTAAAGAGCGGGATTCGGTGAGAGAGAATTTTCAGATATGACGGTGACGTACAGCTCCTACCTCAAAGTCGACGAATTGCTGGAATGCCAGCAGCCACTTTCGGAAGGTCCGGAACACGACGAACTTCTGTTTATCGTGATACACCAGAGCTATGAACTGTGGTTCAAACAGCTGCTACACGAGCTGGACTTTCTGGTGCGCCTGTTCAATGCGGGGGAGCGCAACCGGGCCCTGCACACCCTGAAACGGGTAGACGCCATCTACCGCACCCTGATCCAGCAGGTAGACATCCTGGAAACCCTGACACCTCTGGAGTTCAACTCTTTTCGCGATCGCCTGTCGACCGCCAGCGGTTTCCAGTCCTACCAGTTCCGCGAGCTGGAATTTCTTTACGGTGCCAAGGATGCGCGCAAGCTAGACAACTATGCACCGGGATCCAATCACTATCTGCGCCTTCAGAAACGACTGGAGGCACCGACCCTGTGGGATGCCTTTCTGCAGTTTCTCGCCCACGAGGGCCACGAGATTCCGGAAAATGAGCTGAAGCGGGACTTCAGCCTGGTAGCAGCCCCCTCCACCGCGGTGCAGAAGGTGCTGATTGATGTATACCGCAACGACCCTCTGGTCAGCGACATCTGTGAAGCCCTGGTGGATATCGATACATCCCTGCAGCAATGGCGCTACCGCCATGTGAAGATGGTGGAGCGCACCATTGGCAGCAAGATGGGGACCGGTGGCTCCAGCGGCGTCGGTTACCTGCAGAGCACCCTGTTCAAACCGGTATTCCCTGATCTGTGGGCAATCCGCGCGGAATTCTAAACCGCAGCGTCACGGCCATGGGCCGGGAGAAAATGACAGACATAAAAAAAGCCAGCATAAGCTGGCTTTTTTTCATCCTGTGAGAGCCTCGCTCTCAACGAAGATCCACCGACAGGGATTAATCTTCGTAGGGTACGAGGGAAACCTGAATATTCGGATTCACCTCTTTCGCCGCATCGGCAATGGTCACATAAGTGTCGGCACTGGACTTGTTGTGCGCACGAATGATCACGATGGCCTGCGGGTTCTCCGCGAAGAGCTGAGCGATACGGGCACGTACGGCGCGGCTGTCTACACGGGTGGGGCCCATCCAGATCTCGTCAGCAGAGTTGACGCTGATCAGGATATTCTGCTTGTCGGGATCCGGCGGAGTCTGCTCGGTCTGATCCGGATCCGGAACATTCACGTCCAGCGCCTTCTCTTTTACGAAGGATGCCGTCACGATGAAGAAGATCAACATGATGAACACGACGTCCAACATGGGCGTCAGGTCGATGTCCGCTTTTTCTTCTTCTACGGCCTTACCGCGTCGTCTACTCATAAAACACCGTACAGTTTTTGATTCGAATTCGCCGGATTCACCGGTCTAATCAGGTGGGGAAGATTGCCGGGAAATGGCCATCAATGCAAGTGCAACCTATCCTGCTGGCACATACCTTATATAAATCAATAACTTACGGACATGCCAGGCACAATAAGATTACAATTTAACCAGCTATTTCACCGGTTCTGACTGCCAGATAGCCCTGATAGTCAGGTACTTCTCGGGAAAAACTCTGCGACATCAGGGCGGAATGGATCATCATATCCGCGCTGCTCGCGTTACACGCCACCGGGATATTCCACACCGCGGCGATACGCAGCAGGGCTTTGACATCCGGGTCGTGGGGCATGGGCTCGAAAGGGTCCCAGAAGAAAATCAGGATATCCACATCCCCCTGGCAGATCTTGGCACCCAGCTGCTGGTCGCCTCCCATTGGGCCGCTGAACAGCTTTTCTACCGGCATGCCAGTAGAGGCCTCAATCTGGGTCCCGGTGGTGCCGGTACCCAGCAGCTGGTGCTGCTCCAGTATCGCCCTGTGCCTCTCACACCAGGCGATCAACCCCTGCTTGCGATTGTCATGGGCAACCAGCGCAATACGCTTTTTCGCAGCGATCGGCTTGTCGATTGTGTTCATGTGGCTCTCAGCTAGGAAGTGGTCAAAATAAACTGCCACCCCATCTCCAGGATGGGCGCAGGCAACAGATACCTGAATTATGCAGAATTCCCCGCCCTGCATCCATTCTCCTGCTGTCACCTCTTCGGGATACCCCGCAGCCCGCGGTGCCGAGTCAATGTATAATCCGCGCCTGAATTGCCCGGAGGTCGTTTGACCGGGCCTGCTTTTATATAGGAGTGAATATGAGTGTCGGCGCCTGGGAACCTGCCAATCAGGCTTCCAATGATCAGTCCCGCCAGGAAATTGACCGCGCACTGCTGGTGCAGATTCTCGAAGTAATGGGATGCGCGACGACCCCAAATGCAGTAACCACCGGGGAATTACCAGAGCCGCAAAACACAACAGGCCCGGTATCTGTCGACCTGACTGAATTACCCCCAGCGCTGAAGCCGGCGCACTGGCTCGCAGGCTTACCCGCCAGCCAGTGGCTGGAGGAAGCCCGGCAATGGCAGCCGGAACAGATATGGGGATTAATCCGCTTTTTCACCCTGGCGGAGTCCCGGTTGGATTGGCCCGGCGGAGCCGAATCCCCCGTTATTCCCCTGGCGAAATCATTGCGTCAGCGCAAGACACCACTGAACCGGGATCAACTGCTGTGGATTCGCGAGCACTCCGATAACCGCTATTTACCCTATGGTCCGCTCTGACAGAGCAAACCTGTGGGGAGACTCGAAAGAGCCAGAAGCTTCAGCGATCCATCCCACAACAGACGGTCCCTATAAACTTTCCCCATAAAAAAGGGCGTATCGAATTCATCGATACGCCCTTTTTGTTTTTTGACACGGTCAATTCAAGCAGGCCACCACTGTCAGTCGAGCAACCGAAACCATTGCGCGCGCAATAAATCCGCCCCGGCTGGCGTACGATAGTTTGCGGACAGCTCGCGCCAGAGAATTGTGCCCGAATCATCCACCAACCAGGCACTCGGGCGCGCAGCATCAGCAAACCAGGGGTAAATCAGCAGTGGCGCCGCCTGACCGGCGACAAATGGCGAGCGAGAAGACAACTGCAACACCGAAGGCGTAAATACACGGGAGTCTGACAGCGGCTGTAAAAGCCGTTCGGGCCATACCGAGGTTGGCTGCGCACTCCACAGGAACACCCCGATGTTCCTCCGCTCGAGCTCAGGTCGCAGTTGCCGCAACTGATCCAACTGAGCGCGACTATCCGCACAATAGCTGCCGCGCAGGAAGATCACATAGGCTCCGGACAAACGTTTGGCCGCGCAGCAATCAGCAACGCTCCATTTTTGCCCCTCATTATCGACCAGCTCCGGGAAATCATCATGTACCGCAGGCATAAGCGGATGCGCTACACCACTCAGGTGATATAGATAGACCAGAAATACAAACAGGTTGATGAGCACCAGGTAAATTGGCAATCCACGCTGGGTATCCGCAAGCAATGTAAGGGCAAGCCCGAACAGCACCCCCAAAAAAGCACCGGACTCACGGAGGTCGCCGCGAAATTTCTGCGGTCGAAAAAATCGCAAAAACATCCACGCGGGCAACGCCAGCGCATTCAAAATCACCCCCAGCCAGGCAATCTTTTCTGTGGTTGCGGCGCTTCCTATTAATGGAATTAAAGCGCCGAATCCGCAGACCATTAGCCATGTGAAGGCGAAAAAAGTAAAAAAAGCCTTAAATTTATTCATTACGGAGTAAAAACGCCCTGAAAACACTTGCATTCAAGTATATAAATAAGCTGCAATTAGCGCGATGAATTCCACTCATCCAAAATAACACCTAAATACTAAATTTAGACACAGGGATATTTTATGGCCGGACGTAAAAAAGCTCCTGCTGCCAAGGTAAGCGCGGTAGCAAAACTGGAAGCAGAACTCGCTTCTTTGAAAGCTCAGCTGGAAAAGGCGCGTAGCAGCCAGGAAGCTGACGCAAAGAAAGAAGCTGACAAAGCCAGCAAAGAAGCTGACAAAGCTGCCAAAAAAGCACAAGCTGCCGCCGCCAAGGTAAAAGCAGTACGTGCCAAGAAGAAGTCTGCAGCCCAGCAAAAGCAACTGAAGAGCGCTCAAGCCGCTGCCGCGACGGCCAAGAAAGCCGCAACCGCTGCCAAAGCCGTTGCTACCGACGCGAAAGCCAAGCTGGCAACCATCGCCGCCGACAACAAGCTGGCAACCAAGGTTGCCAAGGCTGTAGCCAAAGAAGAGTCAGCCATCACCAAGAAGCTGGCTGCTGTTGAGAAGAAAGCCGCTGCCGCCGCCAAGAAGAAAGCCGATGCTGCTGCGAAGAAGAAAGCCGCTGCAGACAAGAAGAAAGCCGCCGCTGCTGCCAAGAAAGCTGCTGCCGCTGCCAAGAAGAAAGCCGCTGCTGCGAAGAAGAAAGCCGCCGCTGCCGCCAAGAAGAAAGCCGCTGCTGAGAAGAAAAAGGCCGCTGCTGCCAAGAAGAAAGCTTCCGCTGCAGCCAAGAAAGCTGCTGCAAAAGCGAAAGCCAAGACCAAGGCTGCTACCAAGAAGAAGCCCGGTCGCCCAGCGAAAAGCGCAGCGAAAAAGCCTGCAGCCAAGAAGCCAGGCCGTCCGGCCAAGAGCGCAGCCAAGAAGCCTGCGGCCAAGAAAAAGCCCGGCCGTCCCGCCAAGTCTGCCGCTGCCAAGAAAGCACCCGCCCGCCGCGGTCGTCCGCCAAAAGCCAAATCCTGATTTGGCCAATCCTGGCAGACAGAATGAAAAAACCCCGGCTCGCCGGGGTTTTTTCATTTTTGGTTAAGGGAATCTCGGATTAACTCCGCCACCCCTTGAGCCAGGACAATCGAGGGGCATCCAGCAGCCCCTTGACCAGGTCCCTGAGCGCCGAGGGCAATGCCAACATTACCGGAGTGACGATCAGGGTCAGCAATGTAGAGAAACTGAGGCCGTACACAATAGCGCTGGCCAGTTTGACCCAGAAAGAAGCGATCACCCCATTCACCACGACATCGCGCCCCACCATATCCACACTTACCCCCAGTGCCAGCGGCAAGAGCCCCAGAATGGTTGTGGCGGTCGTCAGGAATACCGGCCGCAGCCGCTGAGCGGCCGCTTTGACCGCTGCAGTCGCGGCGCTCAGTTCGGGCTCGGACTTGCGCACATAGTTGTAGGTGTCGATCAGAACGATGTTGTTGTTCACCACAATCCCGGCCAAAGCCACAATGCCAACCCCGGTCATGATGACGCTAAAGGTACTCTGAGTGACCGTCAGCCCGAGCATAACGCCCGCGGTAGACATAATGACCGACGACAGAATTAGCGCAGACTGATAAAAGCTGTTGAACTGCGTCACCAGCAGAATGAACATCAGGAACAGAGAAAGCGAGAAGGCCACCTGTAAAAACACCAGGGACTCACTCTGCTCTTCATCCGCACCGCGATATAGCAGCTCCACCTGATCATTCAGCGGGTGTGCATCCAACCACTGGCGAATCTCTCGCACTTTGTCGTCAGCCAGCACACCGTCTTCCACATCTGCCTTTACTTGCATCCGGGTAATACCATCGATGCGTTCAATCTTGTCCACTTTGGGGCCAGCCTCTGTGGACACAAAGCTGCTCACCGGTACCGCGCCACCAGCGGTATTTACCTTCAGTGCATCCAGAGCGGTAATGCCGCGCGCGTAATCCGGGTAGCGAATCCGGATATCCACCTCTTCATCAGAGTCATCCGGGCGGTACTCCGCCATCAGAACACCGTTGGTGACCAGCTGCACCGCCCGGCCCACGCCGGTAAGATCCGCACCGTAGAGCGCCGCCTTGGCACGGTCCACTTTCACCTCCCACTCGATACCCGGCAGGGGCGCGGTATTGACGATATCCCGCACACCGACGAACTCACTCTCCAGCGCCCGGTGCAGTCGCCAGGTTTCTGCCAGCAGTGCGTCGTAATCCCGGCTGCGCAATTCCAGAACGATATCTTTCCCGACCGGGGGCCCCCCCTCGAATGCCTTGGCGCTGGTCTTGATGCCGGGGAAGTGGGCGGTGCGCTCGCGAATATCGGCGAAGATTTCCCGGCTTTTTCGCTCACGCATGTCCGTGGAGTGCAGTTCCACCAGGAGGTTGGCGATCTGGTCCGGCGCCTTTTCCTGGTTTCCGGAAATTCCACCGGAGCCAATTGCGGTATATACCACCCGCACCTCAGGCACATTCATCACTGTAGCTTCGACCTGGGTTACCAGCGCGCGCTTTTCTTCCAGGGAAAGGTTGCCCTGCGCGCGCACCTCCACGTTGCCGTACTGCTCCTCCGTTTCGGTAAAGAACTCGACCCCCGGATTGAACTTGCCGAAGGCAATAAAGATTGCGATCAACACCCCGATGGTGCTGGCAAACGAGATCAGAGGATGCCGCACCACCGGCGCCAGCGCGCGGGCATAAAACCCGGTAATCCCACGCAACTCGGTGGGGTTGCCATTCTCCAGTTGCTTCAGGTACTGCTGTGTCGGCAAATCCATATCGCTTTTGCCGAATACCGAACCCAGCACCGGGGCGAAAAACAATGCGTAAACCAGTGACCCCGCCAGTACCGCAAACACGGTCACCGGCAGGTAGCGCATGAAGTCACCCACGACCCCGGGCCAGAAAATAATGGGCAGGAAAGCCGCAAGTGTGGTGCCGGTAGAGGCGACCACCGGCCAGAACATCCGCCGTACCGCGATCGAGTATCCCGCTCGTGCGCTCAAGCCTTCTGCCATTTTGCGGTCGGCAAACTCGGTAATCACAATGGAACCGTCAATCAGCATCCCCAGCGCCAGCAGCATGCCGAACATCACCATGAAGTTGAACGAGTAGCCGAGAAACCAGGTGATGATGGAACCAAACAGCAGAGAGAATGGAATACCCAGCCCAACCAGCAGTCCGGAGCGAAAGCCGAGGGCAGAAACCACAATAATCATCACCAGCAGCATGGCGGTGAGAATATTGCCCTCCATCTCGCTGACCATATCCCGCGCCCAGTCGGACTGGTCAAACACAAAATCCACGTCCACTCCGCGGGGGAGATAGTCGCGCTCGGCATTGACCACCGCACGCACTTTATCGGCGAGATCTACCGCGCTGGCGCCGGTGCGCTTTTCCACATTGATGGACAACCCCTGGCGGCCATTCACGCTGGTATAACTTGTGGCGTCTTTGAAGGTGCGGCGGATATCCGTCACCTGCCCAAGGGTCACAACACCGTGATCGGACTGCTTGAGCGGGATCTGGTACACATCGTCGGCAGACTCGATCAACCCGGGTACCTTTACCGAGAAGCGACCCTTGCTGACATCCATTTCACCGGCGGGAATCAACAGATTGTTACCGAGCACGGCGTTGATCAGTTCGCCGCTGGTGATCTGGTAGTGCTCGAGACGTACCGGGTCGATTATTGCCTCGACCACCTCTTCCCGATTACCACTGATATCGGCACTCAACACCTCGCTGACATTTTCAATCTTGCGCTTGAGCGTCTGTGCACTACGCAACAGTTCCCGTTCGCTCGCCCCGTTACCCGCAAGGGTTACCACAATCGCGGGAAAGGGTTGCGCGGACGCCTCTTCCACGATGGGCTCTTCAGCATCCCTCGGCAACTCGGCCTTGGCCCGGTCTACCGCATTGCGCACCTCATCCACCGCCGCATCAATATCCAGGGCCGAATCGAACTCGATTACCAGATAAACCAGTGATTCCCGGGCAGTGGCCATCACCTCTTCAACCCCTTCGAGCGCGCGAATTTCCTGCTCGAGTGGGCGGATCAGCAGACGCACGCCATCTTCCGGGGATATCCCCTCATGCATTACCTGCACAATCACAATCGGCGGATTCACTTCCGGGCTGGATTCCACCGTCATGGCACCACGGGCGGCGATTCCCATAATGACGATGAGCAACATCAAACTGATGCTGCTTCGGAAGCGGTCGACCGCGCCTTCCAACAACCTCATTGCTGTGGCTCCCCGGCGCTAGCCCCAATTTGCGGGTCGCCCTGTACAGAAACCGGGACGGGCCCGCCCTTTTCCGCGCCACTCGCAGAGAGTGGCGCAGGCAAATCACCGGCTGAGTCTTCCAGCTCCACTTCGACCCGCTCTCCGACACTGACATATTCCTGCCCCACGGTGATCAGGAGAGTCCGCGACGGCAACCCGGCAATCCACACCCCTTCGTTTTCATCGCTAACCAACTGAACATTGCGAAATACCACACGCTGATCGCTGTCGAGGATTTTCACCCCCAACAAGCCGGCGTCATCCAGCGTCAGCAGAGAAGAATTGATCCGGTGCGCCATCAGCTCCCCGGTAGGCAGGGCCATACGCGCACTCACTCCGCTGCGCAGTTTGCCTTCACGGTTGGAAACGGCCACCTCGACCCGGTAGGCACGGGTTACCGGGTGCGCCTGCTGGCTCACGTAGCGAAGCTCCCCCTCGATCACCGCCCCCCGCTGCAATTGCGCACTGGCGGAGGCGCCCGGCAACAGGCTACCCACCTGCGCCTCGGAAACTTCTCCCACAATCAGCATGGGATCTAGGTCCAGAATGGTCGCACACTCCTCCCCGCGGCGAACAAAATCCCCCAGTTCCACCGCGCGGCTGTTGACCACCCCATCGAAAGGTGCACGAATTTTGAGATTCTCGACATCCAGCTCCGCGCGCTTCAGATCTGCCCGCGCACTGGACAGCGCCACGGCCTGCTGCGCCATGGCAGAATCCGACTGCAGGCCGCGCCCTTTCAATTTCTGCGCGCCGGCAAAGTCGAGCTCGGCTTTTTGCAGTGCTGCGCGCGCGCGCGCCAGCTTCTCCGGCCGGTCTTCGGCAGCCAGCTCGCAGATAACGTCACCCCTGCTTACCGTCTGCCCTTCCTCCACCGGTAGACCGGCCACCATTCCATCGAGCTCCGCTCGCAATTGCACACTGCGATTGGCCTCGGTACGGCTGTTGACCACCACGCGCGTGGTGTACGGCTGCGCTTCTATATACTGACCGCGGATTTTGGCCCGCTCGACCGGCATCGCGGAAACGCTCTGCGCGCGCTCGCGCTCGGCCTCCGTCTTTTCCTTTTCAACCAAAAGACCACTCAACAGCCATATCGCTGCCAGTCCACCCACTATGGTCGCCGCGCGATAGTTGCGTTGCCGCCAGAGGCCCAACAGAAAATTCATACCCGCATTCCTGCCTGCAATGTTTAAGTTTGATGAGTGTGGATTTTATGCACAATCGATGACACCTGCAGTGCCCAAAGCTACCGAATTACGAAATCCACAGGGAATAATCGTGGCACCTCGTCAATTCAGGCCAATTGACGGCATGTGCGGCCGAGAAAAACGGCGCAAGCAGATGGAAATAGCTTCGATCGAACTATCGCGGGAAGGCAGCCCGACGCTATACGCCGGGCCAGGGGATAAGGTTCACAGAGAACAGGCAAGAGTACCGAATGCACTGAAAATCAGGAGAGGATGGACTCCAGGAAATCGGACATATCCGACTCCTCCGTCGCCAACTGACCAGCACCGAATTCAGCATTCCAGTCCAGCAGGATCCGCGCAAGATCGCGAGCCTGGTCGGCGAGAGCAACCAGCTCTTCCTTACAGTTTTTTGGACCGGTATAGAGCTTCAGCCGGCGGTGACTGTTTGCCAGGTCGTGCGTAGGGTATTTGGAGCGGTACACCTCCAGCTTCCAGCGCAGGGAGTGGACCATATTCCGGTAGAACACCAGTTTCGTGGGCAGGTGCAGCAACGCGAAGTCTTCCAGGTCGCCAAACAGGGTGCAATCTACCGCGAGCACCTGTATTTCCTGTCCGGCCGCCGCCACAATAGTGGCGCTGCGTGGCTCTGCCAATAACATGGAGAGATCTCCAAAGACTTCTCCCGGACGGATTACCGCCAGTGGGCGCTCATCCCGGGAAGCCGTGGTGTCATCCACATGTACCTGCAGTTCCCCGCGCAATAAGAAGTACACCCACTGGTCTACATCCCCCGCGTGCAGCAATGCCTCGCCCGGGCTCAGGGAGACCAGGCGCGAGCGCTTCAGCAATACATCGTACTGCCACTCGCTGGTGGCACGGATATCGCGAAACAGGTGAATGACATTAAGTAGGCGATCCACGGCATCACGCGGGTAATCGCTGAGCAGCTTGTAATCCATGTAAATCTTGACTGTTGCGTCGGCGTTCAACTGGCTGCGGTGGGAGCTTTCCAGCACCGCCCCTGCGCACAATGGGCATTCTAGTGCACCATTCAATCACGCATTCTATGTGCAAAGTGACAGGTGTCTGCCCCGGGATTCCGGGAAATTGAAAAAACGAGACATTTTACCCATTTCAGGGTTGAACTCCATTGCAGTTGCAGTAGAGTTGAGCAGACCCTGGATCAAAAACACGCTATTGATGGGGAATTTTTAACCAACGCCTTTGGTGCGAATTCCAGCCCCTCACCAGTGCGTATTTTATCCGGGCCGCGCCTTTCGGGGGGAAGGTGCGACCGAAGCAACTGATCATCCCCAGGGGTATATGGAAGGGGACTCAGCGCTTTACCTGCCGGTTTCTGCCCATCCGGCGACAAAAAGATACCAACGAAAAATGAAATCGATAAAACTCGTCATTGCCCTGCTGCTGTTCGCTTCGGCCCTGACAGCCAAAGCGGCACCGCTCCTGAACGGGCTGGCCCTGGAGCAGCAATTCAATAAAGACCGCTATATCGTCGCCGTTTATTCGGAACAGCTTTCCGACAGCGCCAGCACACTGCTGGATAGTGATATGCCGCGCAGCATGCAGGTTCGCGTCATTGCTGACCGCCTCTCGGCGCGCCGTTTCCGCAACCAGTGGATGGAAGGTATCGCGATCAACAATGCCGGCGACACCCTCGCCGGGCAGGCCGACAACATGGTGACTTTCGCCAACCTGTTTAAAGGCCGCCTGATGGCTGGAGACCATCTGCGAATTGATTACGCCGCGGATACCGGCATCACCTCCGTCTCTCTGAATGACATCATGCTGGGTATGATCGAAGACCGCGAGTTCTTCAATACCCTGCTGCGCGCCTGGGTGGGCCCGGTCCCTCCGTCAACCGAATTCCGTGACAACCTGCTCGCCGCAGGACAGGTCGACTCCGGCCTGCTGGCCACCTACGAATCCCTGCAGCCGGGGGCAGACCGTGTGGCACAGGTCGCCGCCATGGCGGACGAGCAAGAAGCGGAACAGGAGCCCGCAGCTGCGGCCAAACCCGAACCGGCCAAGCCGGTACAGGTAGCAACTGCCAAGCCGAAGCTGACCGCAGACATTCCGCCGCCCACCCTGGCCGCCATTGGCACAGCCGCGATTCAGAAGCCGTCGGCAAAAGCTGAACAGCCCGCAGCAGACAAACCAGAGCCTCCGCGCGCCGACCCCAAACCGGCCGTAGCCGCCACCGCCCCGTCTACCCAGCCAAAACCTCTGAACCCAACCACCACGCGCCCGACAAGCCCGCCGATGGAAGAAGAGGAAGAGCTGGAAGAAGAGGAAGAGGCACCACTGACCGCGGACATGATCCTGGCACGCCAGATCTACCACTCAATGCTTCTGCGGCACACCTTCAAGCACATTCGCTACCCGAAACGCGCCCAGGAGCGCGGCCAGGAAGGCAGTGTTCGCCTGAACGTGACCATCGACAACAGGGGCAATGTTACCAACGTCAGCACATTGCAGGAGTCCCGCTACTCTAGCCTGAACCGCGAAGCCCTTGAAGCCGTGGATCGCGCGGGCCCCTACCCCGCCACCCCGGCACAGCTGAAGATGGAAGAGTACCGCTTCTCGGTACCGATCACCTTCCGCCTCCCGGACTGACCTGCAGCCGATTCACCCAGAAGCCCCGCTCCGCGGGGCTTTTTTATGCCTGCATTTCCGTCGCCCGGCAGCAACCACTCGCCGCAGCAGTGCTTGCCGACATCTCCCGCCCACGCATACTATGAGAGCCACCCAAACTTCGTCCGGCCGATCAACCGGACCACATCCAATAAAAGCCCAAAAGGCCAACTATGAAAAAGCTGCTTTTACCTCTGGCAATTGCCACGGCCATCACCGCCGCTGGCGGCTGCACAAAATCTGACAACACTTCCAGCGCGGGCGTCGACGCCAAGCCCGTAGCCGAACAAGGCACCGCCGGCGCTCTCAGCTCCGGTATCGACCTCAGCGCAATGGACACCACCGTGCGCCCACAGGACGACTTCTATGCCTACGTAAACGGCAACTGGATGAAGAACACCGAGATTCCCGCGGACAAATCCCGCTGGGGCGGTTTCAGTATCCTACGCGACAAGGCCACCGAAGAAGTAAAAGCCCTGATCATGGAAGCCGGTGAGCATGCCAGCAGTGCCGGCGCCAAGCAGATTGGCGATCTCTACAACAGCTATATGAATGAAGAGCTGATTGAGGAAAAAGGTCTGAGTGCAATAGAGGGCGAGCTGGCCAAGGTTGACGCTATTCAGTCTCGCAAAGACCTGAGCGATTTTTTCGCCTACGCGGACACCGTTGGCTACAACACCCCGTTCGGCGCCGGTATTTGGCAAGATCTGAAGCAGGTTGAAAACTACATCACTGTCATCTGGCAGGCAGGCCTCGGCCTCCCCGACCGCGACTATTACTTCGATGAGTCTGAAAAAGGTCAGAAGCTGCAGCAGGCCTACCGCGAATACCTGATCAAGATGCAGAAAATCGCCGGTCTGGACAACCCGGAGCAGAGTGCTGACGCCATTTTCCAACTGGAAAAAAGCCTGGCAGAACACCACCGCTCCCGAGTGGAAAACCGTGATCCGGACAAGTACTACAACAAGTTGAGTGTTGCGGAACTACAGGCATTAATGCCGGCCGTCGATCTGGAAAGCTACCTGAGCAAGGCACACCTGGAAAAAGCCGAGAGCTTTATGGTTGGCCAGCCCGAGTATCTGGAAGCCGCCAACCAGATCATCGCCGACACCGACCTGGAAACCTGGAAGCGCTACCTGAAACTGAAAGTGCTTTCCGCAGCCGCGCCCTACCTGAACAGCGAAATCGCCCAGGCCAACTTCGATTTCTACAGCACCACCATTCGCGGCGTTGAACAGATGGAACCCCGCTGGAAGCGCGCGGTGCAGTTTGTAAACGGCTCCGTGGGTGAACTGGTTGGCCAGCGCTATGTGGAAAAATACTTCCCGCCGGAAGCCAAGGCGCGCATGGTCAAACTGGTGGATAACCTGAAGGCGGCTTACAAGGAGTCTATCGAATCCCTGACCTGGATGAGCGAAGACACCAAGAAGGAAGCCCTGACCAAGCTGGCTAACTTCACCACCAAAATCGGCTACCCCGATTCCTGGCGCGATTACAGCGCGCTGCAGGTGAAGGCGGACGACCTGGTGGGCAACGCCATCGCCGCGACCCTGTTTGAAACCCTGCACGAGCGCGACAAGCTGGGCAAACCACTGGACCGCGGTGAGTGGGGCATGAGCCCACAAACCGTGAACGCCTACTACAACCCGGCGATGAACGAGATCGTTTTCCCCGCAGCCATCCTGCAGCCGCCGTTCTTCAATATGAATGCAGACGACGCGGTGAATTACGGCGGTATCGGCGGTGTGATCGGCCACGAAATCGGCCACGGCTTCGACGACAAGGGCTCCAAGTTTGACGGTAAGGGCTACCTCAACAACTGGTGGACCGATTCCGACCTGAAAAACTTCGAGCAATTGACCGGCAAGCTGGTTGCCCAGTACAACGGTTTTGAGCCGCTGGAAGGCGAGCACGTTAACGGTGAGCTGACCCTGGGTGAGAACATCGGCGACCTGTCCGGTCTGGGTATCGCCTACAAAGCTTACAAGATGTCTCTGAACGGCGAGGAAGCGCCGAAGATTGACGGTTTCACCGGTGATCAGCGTGTATTCCTGGGCTGGGCGCAGGTGTGGCGCAGCAAGATGCGCGACGAGGCTCTGAGCGAGCGCCTGAAGACCGACCCGCACTCCCCGGCCGAGTACCGTGTGCAGGGCGTACTGCCGAATATCGAAGCTTTCTACTCCGCGTTTGACGTGAAGGAAGGCGACGGTATGTATCTGCCGGAAGAAGAGCGTGTGGTGATCTGGTAATCAGTACCACCTTCGCCTCTTTCGAAGCCCCGCTTTGCGGGGCTTTTTTCTGTAGGTACGACCTGCCCCTCTCCGGTTGAATGGCTTACCATAGTTCTCAAAGGACTTTGGGGAGACCAAAATGGCCCACAAGAACCAGTTCCAGCTGCTCGGCAGCCGTCGCTTTCTACCCTTCTTTTGCACCCAATCTCTGGGCGCCTT
This sequence comes from Microbulbifer sp. ABE4_465, assembly GCF_056160765.1. NCBI lineage: Bacteria > Pseudomonadati > Pseudomonadota > Gammaproteobacteria > Cellvibrionales > Microbulbiferaceae > Microbulbifer > Microbulbifer sp. ABE4_465. The sequence continues at coordinate 14,745 of NZ_JBSWXV010000003.1, read as the reverse complement.
CAATGACAATGTATTCAAGAATGCATTGATCGTGATGATCGCGTTTCGCCTGGCCACGGATGAGGCGAACTTTCTGATCAATCTGGCCGCGGGCCTGTTTATCCTGCCGTTTTTTCTGTTTTCCGCTACTGCCGGTCAGGTGGCAGACAAGATCGACAAGAGCACTCTGATACGCCGGATCAAACTGGCGGAAATCGGCATTGTGCTGTTTGGTATCGGCGCTCTGTACAGCGGCAATAATTATCTGTGCCTGCTGGTGCTGTTTTTACTGGGCGCCCAATCCACCTTCTTCGGGCCGGTGAAGTACGCGATCCTGCCGCAGCATTTGCAGAAAGCAGAGCTGGTGGGCGGCAATGCGCTGGTGGAAATGGGCACATTTGTTTCCATCCTGACCGGCACCATTGTTGGCGGCCTGCTGGCGGGTTTTACCGGTGAGGGACAATCGGGGCTGCTGTGGATTTCCGCGGTGATCCTGGTGACAGCGATTACCGGTTATCTGGTGAGCCGGGCAATTCCCCAGGCGGTGCCACCGGCGCCGGACCTGAAGATCAATTACAACCCGGTGACCCAGACCGGCCGTATTTTGAAAGAAGCGGCGAAAACACCTGCGGTGTTTTACGCGATTATCGGGATTTCCTGGTTCTGGCTTTTGGGCGCGGCCTATCTCACCCAGATTCCCAGCCTGACCCGCAACGTGCTCGGCGGCAGTGAATCCCTGGTTACCCTACTGCTGTGCTGTTTCACCATCGGTGTCGCCATCGGCTCGCTATTGTGCGGGCGCCTGTCCGGAGGACGGGTGGAACTCGGCCTGGTTCCCATCGGTGCGGCAGGATTGACCGTAGTCGGTGTATTACTGGCCTCGGCAACCGGCAGTTATCAGCCGCCGGCGGAGGCAACGGTTGCCGCTTTCTGGGCCAATGAGGGCTCGCTGGGAATTCTGGTAAACCTGACGCTGATCGGCATTTTCGGCGGATTCTTTATCGTGCCGCTGTATTCCATGATGCAGGAGCGCTCCGAGGCCACCATTCGCGCGCGGATTATTGCGGTCAACAATGTGATGAACGCGCTGTTTATGGTGGTCGCGGCGGTAATGGGGATCGTGTTCCTGAATGTGCTGGGCGCAAGTATTCCGCAGTTTTTCCTGATCATTGCGCTGATGAACGCGGCGGTGGCCATCTTTGTTTTCACCAAGGTGCCGGAATTCGCCATGCGCCTGTTGATCTGGCTGCTGTCCCACACCATGTACCGGGTAAAACACGAGGGCCTGGAGCGTATTCCCGCCGAGGGGCCGGCCATTATCGCCTGTAACCATGTGAGCTATGTGGATGCGCTGCTACTTGCAGGCGCTGTGCGGCGCCCCATCCGTTTTATTATGTACAAACCGATCTACCAGATCCCGGTGCTGCACTTTATTTTCAAAACCAGCCGCGCCATTCCCATCTGCTCCAAACAGCAGGATCCGGAGGGCTATGCCCAGGCGTTTGCGGATATCGAGCAGGGACTGAAAGACGGCGACCTGCTGTGTATCTTCCCCGAAGGTCAGCTGACCAAAGATGGCGAACTGCAACCCTTCAAAGCCGGGATTGAAAAGATCCTGCAACGCACACCGGTGCCGGTCATTCCCATGGCACTGCGCGGTTTGTGGGGCAGCTTCTTCAGCCACAAGGACGGCAGCGCATTCAGCACCCTGCCGCGACGTTTCTGGTCGCGCGTCAGCGTGGTGGCGGGGAATCCGGTGGCTGCGGCGGAAGTGAAAGCGGAGGCACTGCAGGAAACGGTTCTGGATTTGCGTGGAGAGGCCCGATAACCCCACTGACTCGAAAAGTTTACGCAATACAAACAAAAACGCCGCGGCAACGACCGCGGCGTTTTTGTTTGTTACGAAGACCAAACGGTAATCGAACAATTGTCGAGTAACGGTTACAGGGCGCCGATGGCACCTTCGTAGCTCGGCTCGTCGGCGGTTTCGGCAACCTGCTCGGTGTAAATCACTTTACCGCTCTCATCGATCACTACCACCGCGCGGGACAGCAGACCTTTCAGCGGGCCGGTCTCGAATGCCACCCCGTAATCACTACCAAAGCCTGAACGGAATGCAGAGCCCAGTTTCACATCGTCGAGGCCCTCGGCGCCACAGAAGCGGGTCATGGCAAAAGGCAGATCTGCAGACACACACACAACCACGGTGTTCTCCAGGGAAGATACCTTTTCATTGAATGTGCGCACAGAAGTGGCACAGGTCGGGGTGTCTACGGATGGGAAAATATTCAGTACCACACGCTTTCCGGCGAGGTCCTGCAGGGTAATTTCGGAGAGATCACCTTGCACCAGGGTGAACGCCGGCGCCTGGCTGCCAACTGCCGGGAGATCGCCAACGGTGGTGATGGGGTTTCCTTTCAGAGTGATATTGGCCATGTGCGTATTCCTTGACTTGCCTGTTGAAAGTGGAGGCAGCATGACGACGCCCTATAGCAATGTCAATCAAGCGGCAGGTAATTTCACGGCACAAAAAAGCCCCACAAAGTGCGGGGCTTTTGCAAGGCTTTGAGCCCTCAGGAAATGTGAGAATCAGTGCTCGGTCGGCACGCGACCGAAATCCCCTTCCATTTCCGCCGCCAGGAATGACATCACGACCCAGGCCGCCACATTCTGCTTGAGGTTTTCCGGGTCTACCTTGTCCAGGGTGTCGTTGGGCGTGTGGTGGTAATCGAAGTAATCGCTACCATCCTGGTACAGCCCCATGGCCGGCACGCCGCGGGCAACGAATACACTGCTGTCCGGGCCACCGGAAGATTTATTGTTACCACGCTCGATACCCAGCGGCGCCAGCAGTTGCATCATCTGATCCGCGATGGCGAACTTGCTCTCCGGAATGCGGGTATCAAATCGCCAGACCTTACCGGCGCCAAAATCCGATTCGGACACCATGATGATCTTGTCCAGTTCGTTCTGGTGGGCATCCACATACTGCTTGGCGCCCACGAGGCCAATCTCCTCGGCACCGAATAGCACAACACGCAGGGTACGGCGCGGGCGCTGGGGCAGCTCGGAGATCAGTCGCGCGGTTTCCATTACGATGGCTACGCCAGCCCCATCGTCCAGGGCGCCAGTGCCCTCGTCCCAGCTGTCCAGGTGTGCGCCGATCAGCACCACTTCTTCCGGCTTCTCGCGGCCAACGACTTCGCCGATCACGTTGAAGGAGGGGCCATCGGCCAGTGGCTCGTTATGTACATCCAGTTTTACTTCCACCGGCTTACCACGCTCGAGCATGGCTTCCAGCAGGTTCGCATCCGGAGCGGACAACGCCAGCGCCGGTACCGGGTTTTCAACACCGTCGATGGACATCATACCGGTGTGTGCAAAGCGGTCGGAGTCGGTACCCACTGAACGCAGCAACATTGCTGCAGCGCCTTTTTCCGCTGCGGCGCGCATCCCCTTGCTGCGCCCCTGTACTGCCGGGCCGTAGCCCTCTCCGGTGCGGGCGCGCTCCATGCGCTTGTTAATGAAGGCGATCTTGCCTTTCACCTTGCGCGCCGGCGCCTTCATCAGCGCTTCCACATCTGCGAACTCCACGATCTCCGCGGTGAGGCCGCCCTCTGGGGTTGACGCACCGTAGCCTAGAGAGGAAACCACCAGTGGCTGCGGGAAAGGAGCGGTAACTTCCGCATGTGCATGACCGCGCGCCCAGCGCTTCACGTCGATCTGCTCGGTGTACACACGGTCGAAACCGAGGTCTTTCATTTTCTGTTGCGCCCATGCCACCGCGCGCTCGTCACCTTTGGTACCGGCACGACGGGGGCCGACCTCCACGGTGAGAGATTCCACCAGGCTGTATGCGTCGGAGGATTCCAGCGCGCGATCCCGCAGCACTTCCGCCACGGACAAATCCTCCTGCTTCAATGGTACGGCTTGCGCGGTAGCAACCAGTAGCGCAGCGGCAAAGCTTCCGGTAATGGCAGTAAGTGGTTTCAACACTCGGTTCAACATTGGCTTCTCCAGTTACAACTCGTGGAAATTATTTTATTGGTCAGAATTCGGTATTAACGGCACACGCTGCCGGCATGAACATCGGTCAGCCCTCGGCGGGAAGGGCGAGTAATCGCTCTCGCACTGCGCGCAGCTGCTCAAGCCCGGTATCAGAAAACAGGTAAGGCATCTTGCCGGTGTACTCGTTTTCTTCGATTTGCAGGCATTCCAGGCGCAGCGCCTCCAGCGGCGGATCGTGCCGCATGGGGTAGCCAATCAGCACACGCCATTCATTGTCATCCGCCTGCCCGGCAATCACATCTTCCAGCCCCTGCTGAAACTGCGCGCGCTCCATCCGAAAACGCGGCGTGCGCATATGCATCAGCCCCCAGATGATGAGGGCAAACACCGCAAAGGAAACAACTAGCGTTATGACGATCGTCAACAGTTACCCCGCATCCACAAAGTCGGTCTGATTTTCAGGGTTACGCCCGCGGTACTTGCTAAACCGGCGTTGGATTTCCTGCATATCTTCATCGAAATTTCCGGTGGTTTTATACACCGAGTCGATACAGATTCGCTTGGTGGGGAAGTCCCAGGCAACCAGCAGTACCGGCACATTCGCCGCGTGGGCGATGCGCAGAAAGCCGTTTTTCCACTTGGCTGCTTTTTTACGGGTGCCTTCCGGGGTGATGGCCACCCACATTTTCTCGTGGTTTTTGAACTGGCTCGCTACCTGCTTGGCCATACCACCCGCGGCGCGCCGGTCGGTAGGGATACCCCCCAACCACATGAAGAGTCCCTTGAAAGGAAAAAAGAAAGCCTCCTTTTTCATCAACCAGGATGCTTTCAGCTTCAGTGCCATAATAAACGGCATTGCCACCACAAAATCCCAGTTGGAAGTGTGTGGAGCCAGCGCCACCATCAATTTTTTCTCCGCGGGAAACTCGCCGTCAAAACGCCAGCCCAATACTTTCACGATCAACAGACCGATACGCTGGGTAAGCCAGTTGCCCGTCCGCGGCATTTCTTCGGGCAGTTGTGCGGGAATCGTTGTGTTTTTTACGGCTGTCACTGCAACAATCTCTTCAATTTTCTGCGGAGTCAGGTTTGCGCGAATGCAATATTCAAATCAGTGTTCACGGGTCGCATAGAAGCGTACATCCGGGTAACGCTCTTCCGCCAGCTGCAGATTGACCCGCGTCGGCGCCAGATAGGTCAGGTGCCCGGAGCCATCCAGCGCAAGATTGATACTGGCCTTACGCTTGAAGTTCTCCAGCTCTTTATTGCTTTCGCTATCCACCCAGCGCGCGGTATTCACATTCACATTTTCGTAAATGGCTTCCACCTTGTACTCGTCTTTCAGACGGTACGCCACCACCTCAAACTGCAGTACCCCCACCGCGCCGACAATAATGTCGTTGTTATCCAGTGGGAAAAACACCTGCGTGGAGCCCTCTTCGGACAACTGCTGCAGTCCTTTTTGCAGTTGCTTCAGCTTCAGCGGGTCCTTCAGGCGAATCCGGCGGAACAGCTCCGGGGCAAAGTTGGGAATACCGGTAAATTTCAGGCTCTCTCCCTCGGTGAAGGTGTCGCCAATCTGGATGGTGCCGTGGTTGTGCAGGCCGATAATATCGCCCGCAATTGCCTCTTCCACGTGGGTGCGGTCGCCGGCCATAAAAGTCACTGCATCGGCAATTTTCACGTCCTTGCCGATACGCACGTGTTTCATTTTCATGCCGCGGCTGTAAGTGCCGGAGCAGACGCGCATAAACGCAATACGGTCACGGTGCTTGGGATCCATATTTGCCTGGATCTTGAAGACGAAACCGGAGAACTTGTCTTCACCCGGCTGCACTTCCCGCTCATTGGTCTCCCGCGACTGCGGACCCGGTGCCCATTCCACGAAGCCATCCAGCATTTCGCGTACACCAAAGTTGCCCAGCGCGGTGCCAAAAAACACCGGTGTCAGCTTGCCGGCGCGATAGGCTTCCAGATCAAACTCATGGGTGGCGCCGCGCACCAGATCGATTTCCTCGCGGATTTCCTCGGCATCCTCACCCAACAGGGCCGTTGCCTCATCGCTATCCAGGCCTTTGATCTGGATATCTTCCGGAATCGTGTGGCCCTGGCCCTGCTTGAATACGTGGATGGTGTCGGTGTAGAGGTTGTACACCCCTTTGAAGAGCTTGCCCGAACCCAGCGGCCAGTTGATCGGCGCCGCCTGGATATTCAGTACCTCCTCAATCTCGTCCATCACCTCGATGGGGTCGCGGATGTCGCGGTCCAGCTTGTTGATAAACGACAGAATCGGCGTGGTACGCAGACGACATACGTTCATCAGCTTGATGGTGCGATCCTCGACGCCTTTGGCGCCATCGATCACCATCAGCGCGGAATCCACCGCGGTCAGTACCCGATAGGTATCTTCGGAGAAGTCTTCGTGCCCCGGAGTATCCAGCAGGTTCACAACCCGCTGTTTGTAGGGGAACTGCATTACCGAGGAGGTTACCGAGATACCCCGTTCCTGCTCCATGGTCATCCAGTCAGAGCGCGCGTGCGGCCCCTTTTTACCCTTCACCGAACCCGCCAGCTGAATGGCATTTCCGAACAGCAGCAACTTCTCGGTCACCGTGGTTTTACCGGCGTCCGGGTGGGAAATGATGGCAAAGGTGCGGCGGCCGTTGATGCCCGCCAGAGAGGAGGATTGACCCATAGTGCAAACAATCGAGGTGGATAAAAAACAGGCGCGCATTATACACGTCGGCGCAGTTCTCTGGGGGCTGTTAGACTGCAAAAAGTATTTTAGTTATAGAGGTGGATAATGAGTCAGGAACGTTTGGAAGCGCTGCAACAGGCTCTGCAGGCACAACGGGTACAGGGCTTTCTGGTGCCTCGTTGCGACGAGTACCAGAACGAGTATGTACCCGCATGTGACGAGCGTCTCGCCTGGCTCACCGGCTTTGACGGCTCCGCCGGCCTCGCTGCCCTCGCCCACAGTCGCACTGCCCTGTTCGTTGATGGCCGCTACACCATTCAGGCCAAGCAGCAGATTGGCAATCAGGCCATCGAGCAACAAAACCTCACAGCCAATGAAATCGCAGAATGGCTCGGTGATGCCCTGAATGAAGGGGATACTTTGGGTTACGACCCGCGCCTGCACACGGAGCCTGGCCTGGCTCCGCTCCGGAAACGACTTGAAGAACAGGGAATACGGCTCCAGCCGCTGGACGCCAACCCCATCGATTGTATCTGGCAGGAGCGCCCCGCGGCGCCCGATGGTCCGGCTCGGCCCCACCCGCAGACGTTTACCGGCGAAGAGTCCGCCAGCAAACGCCGACGAATCGCGCAGCTGATTGCCGGCAAAAAACAGGACGCACTGTTGCTGGCAAACCCAGAGGTCTGCGCCTGGCTGTTCAATATCCGCGGTAGCGACATCCCCCATCTTCCTGTCGCCCTATCCATGGGTTGCCTGTACTCTGATGGCAGCGCCACTCTGTATTTGGCCGAAAACGCCGCCAGTGATGCCCTGCGCACTCATCTGGGACCGGAGGTAGAGCTGGTACACGACAAAGCGGAACTCTTCCAGGCTGCCGAGCGCCGGCACGTGCAGAGCGTGTGGGCAGACCCGTTGCTCAGCAACTGCTGGAGCCTGCAGCAACTGCGCGACCGGGATATTCAGGTACTGCTGGAAAGGGACCCGATCACCAGCGCCAAGGCACGCAAAAATGCCACCGAGCTGGAGGGCAGTCGCGCCGCGCACATCCGCGATGGGGCCGCTCTGTGTGAATTCCTGGCCGAGCTACCGGGCGCGGTGCAAGGCGACAATTTTGGCGAACTGGAAGCGGTCAAACTGCTGCGCAGCAAACGGGAACAGCGCGAGGGGTTTACCGACGACAGCTTTGACTCCATCTCCGGCTATCGCGGGAATGGCGCCATCGTGCACTACCGGGTTACCCCGGAATCCAGCCTGCCCATGGGGGCGGAAGGGATTTACCTGATCGACTCTGGCGGCCAGTATCCGGACGGCACCACCGACGTGACCCGCACGGTAGCACTGGGCGAAATTCCCGAAGCAGCTCGGGATCATTTCACCCGTGTCCTGAAAGGCCATATCGGCATCGCCACCCTGCGCTTTCCCACCGGTACCTGCGGCGAGCAGATCGACGCCTTCGCGCGCAAATCACTCTGGGATGCAGGTCTGGATTATGCCCACGGCACCGGCCATGGCGTGGGTAGCTTTTTGAGCGTGCATGAGGGGCCACAGCGTATCGGCAAGGCCAATACCAATGTGGCACTGGAAGCCGGAATGATCGTATCTAACGAGCCAGGGTTTTACCTGACAGGCGAATACGGCATCCGAATTGAAAACCTGATCTTCGTAAGGGAAAGCACGGAATTTGCTGGCTTTCTTGAGTTTGAGGATCTGACACTGGCGCCCATCGACCGCGCGCTGATCAACCCAGAACTACTCAGCGATACCGAATTGCAGTGGCTCAATAGTTATCACGAAAAAGTCTGTGCAACCCTGAGCCCTCTTGTGAATGAATCTACGCGCGCGTGGCTCGAAGCAGCAACTGCGCCAATCACTCGATAGCGGCTCAGCTTCTGAATGGCAGGGCGCCCGTTAACCGGGCGCCGCAACGGAAACTTTGCTCGCGTATTTTTTCAAATATTTGCGCAACCACCACCAGGCCAACAGCCCCAGCAACAGATTCGAAACCAACGTTGCCAGAAACAGGCCGGTAATGCCCCAGAAATGATTCCCCAGCCAGGCAAGAGGCAAATAAATCCCCAGCACCCGCAAGAAAGAAATCATCGTCGCAGGTAACGGGTGCCCCAGGCCATTGAACGCCGCATTGGCGGACATCACAAAGCCGTAGCCCGTGTAGCTGAATGGCACCAGGCACAAATAGGCGATCGCGACATCGAGAACCTGCGGGGAATCACTGAACAACCCCGCTATGGATCCACCGACCAGCCAAAGCAACAAAGCCAGACCAATACCAAACAGAATACAAAAGCGACCGAGCACGGAAATGGTTTCATCGAGCCGCTGCAATTTGCCCGCGCCCGCGTTCTGCCCCATAAACGGCCCCACTACCGAAGACAGCGCATAGAACACAATCAGCGCAAGTGGCTCAATGCGCAGGGCAATACCGAGACCGGCCACAGCATCGGCGCCGTGCGCCGCAACCAGCGCCACCACCACGCCGCCAGACATGGGAATAATCACATTCGTCGCGATGGCGGGGAGACCTACTTTTAACAGGCTCGACCAGGACTCTCTAAGCGCACCCCAGTCTGTGGTAGGAAGAGACAGCAGCTGCTCGCGCCGCGCCAGAACATACAGGGCGATAAAGAAACTGATACCGCGGGCAATCACGGTAGCCAGCGCCGCGCCCTGCAGTTCAAGACGGGGAAAACCGAGCAAACCGAAAATCAGCAAGGGATCCAGGATCAGATTGAAGAAGGCAACCGCCATCATGATACGCCCGGTCAGGGCGCTATTCCCGATAGCCCGCAAGGCAGACAGGGAAACCATGGGTACCACCGCAAATACCGCACCGTAATACCAGGTCACCATATACTCGGTAATCATTGGCAGCAGCCGCTCTTCTGCGCCCAGCAGGCGGAACAGCGGTTCGATCGTAGCAAGCCCTAGCACACTGACAATCACAGCCAACAGTGTTGCCAGTAAAGTGGCATCGGTGACCAGGCGGCGAACCCGCCCCATATCACCAGCGCCATAGGCTCGCGCTACGGCCGAGGAAGTCCCAGCGCCCAGCCCAATCGCCAGGGCGTTGATCACCATCACTACGGGAAAGGTGAAGCTCATTGCCGCCAGCGGGCCGTCGCCCAGTTTGGATACAAAATAGGTATCTACAACATTGAACGACATGGTGGCGAGAATACCCCACACCATCGGCAGTGCGAGCCGCTGCAAGTGCGCGGCAACAGACCCTTCCAACAGCGAAGGTTGTGATTGATGGGATGGCATGGTGATTCCGGACTTAGATGATGCGCGGCCATATATGGGGCGCAAATTGGCCGCTTACAATATCAGACTCATCAGCAGCGCGTCTTCTCGACTGCCGTCGGATTTTGGGTAGTAATTCTTGCGTCGCCCATCTTCGGAAAATCCGAGCTTGTGGTAGAGCGCCCGCGCCGGGCGGTTGGATGCGCGCACTTCCAGCAGCACCCGCGCCACATCTTCGGGGAACTGAGCAAAAATCTGCTGTAGTAATTGAGCCCCGAGGCCCTGGTTCCGCCAGTCCGGCGCCACGGCCACATCCAGAACTTCGATCTCGTCGAACAGACGGCTGACCACGCAGCAGGCTACGATCGTATTCTGGGTACCGGTATCCGATTGAGGGTTGCGCAATACCCAGCAGTGGTGACCTGTGGTCAGGCTGTCCCGGTACTGACCCGCATTCCACGGATGGCTGTGGGCGCTGCGGGCGAGCACTGCCAGTTCATCGCAATCCTGTAGATTGGCGCGTTCAAAACGCAGCTTGTCCGGCGAAGACTGTGCGGACGTTGGATTTGAAGCAGGCGGGGGTGAAGACGGTGGATTCAAGGGCGACTTCCCTGATCGGCCATAGTGAGAGATCCAGTAGCACTATTTACTGCGAGTTTGTTCGGGATAGTGCTTGCGAAGCAGTTGCCAGACTTCCCGTTTGCGCGATGGATCATTCAATAACTCGGTCAGGCTTGGCATCGCCAGCACTGGAATCCCCTGCCACTCACTGACCGCAGACTCCAGCGGTACCGGGGAGCAGTACTCCTGGGCCTGAGAGCCCATCAGCCAGATAGACTTCACCGATTTGCGTCCGCAGGCGGCTTCCAGCCAGCTTCCACAGGTCTCCCGGGCATCACTGGCGCCGGCAGCGGTAGCGAAAGGGTTTTCAGCCAGAGGCCATTTCAGCTTGTCGCGCTCGGCTGGCAACTGATGCCAGTCAAGGGCACGCACGATATTGCCGAACAGCGACTCCACCGGCAGCGCCGCTCCAGGCTCCCGACTATCCACCGCCAGCAGCTCTTCTCCCAACCACCAGCAACTGAGTACAAACGGCTGCACCGGTTTTTCCGGGGCTGCCACCGGCACTGCTTTGGCCGGTATGGAAACCTTCACATCCGCCGTCAGGCTGCCTACAACACGCTCCACCTCAAGCGGAGTATCGGGCCGGGACTCAGCAGGCGCAGGCGGCGAGTTCGCGGGCTCCGGCACTGATGCACCCACCGAGTGCATCAATGCAGCTGCTGAAGCAGGTCGTGTTTCAGACTCGGCTGGCGTTGACTGAGTGGGCGGGGGCAGCAGCGCCTGGGTAGGTTCTGCAGCGAGTGGCAGACGGAATCTCGGCATATAACTGGTCACGCCCAGTGCCGCCAGGTATTCCGTCCGCTGTAGTTCGTTCACTCTGTTCCCCGCTGGCGTCTTGCCTCAGACGCCGGTTGGCTTGCTGCTTTTACTGGCGAGCAAGTTTAACGCATCCAGATAGGCTTTTGCGGACGCTACAAGAATATCGGTATCGGCCCCAACGCCATTGACCAGTTTTCCGTCGCGCTCCAGTCGGACCGTTACGCTGCCTTGGGAGTCGGTACCCTGTGTAACCGCGTTGACGGAATAAAGCTGCAGGTCCGCCTGGCTTCCCACCACAGACTCAATGGCCTTGAAAGTTGCATCCACCGGACCACTGCCCTCAGCACTGCAGGTTTTCCGCTCGCCATCGATCACCAGTTCCAGCTGCGCCTGTGGATTGCTGCCACTTTTGCTGCGCACCTCGAGATCGGCCAGCTGATAGTGTTCCACCGGGTCTGCCGCACCGGAGATCAGGGACTGCAAGTCTTCATCGAAGATCTCATGCTTTTTATCCGCGAGATCCTTGAACCGCTGGAACAGCACATTGAACTCCGCTGGGTCGGCAAAGGTAACTCCCAGCTCCTCGTAGCGCGCCTTTACCGCCGCGCGACCGGAGTGCTTGCCAAGGACCAGACGGTTCTGCCCCCAGCCGACATCCTCTGCGCGCATGATTTCATAGGTCTCGCGGTGCTTGAGCACGCCATCCTGGTGAATACCAGATTCGTGCGCAAAGGCATTAGCCCCCACGATCGCTTTGTTTGGCTGTACCGGGAAGCCGGTAATAGAGGAAACCAGACGCGAAGTGGGCACGATATGCGAGGCATCGATACCGGTCTCTACCGGATACAGATCCTGACGGGTACGCACGGCCATTACGATTTCTTCCAGCGATGCATTACCCGCACGCTCGCCCAGACCATTGATGGTGCACTCTACTTGGCGAACACCATTCATCACCGCAGAAAGGGAGTTGGCCACGGCCAGGCCCAAGTCGTTATGACAGTGAGTAGAGAAAATCGCCAGGTCGGAATTGGGTACATTCTCAATGACCCGCTTGAACATGGCACCATACTCTCCCGGTTCACCGTAACCGACGGTATCGGGGATATTGATGGTGCCGGCACCGGCCTTGATGACCGCTTCGATAATCCGGTACATAAATTCCGGTTCAGAGCGGCTGCCGTCCTCCAGGGAAAACTCGACATCATCGGTAAACTGGCGCGCAGTTTTTACCGCCTCTACCGCCTGACGCAACACATCTTCCGGCTCCATCTGAAGCTTGTACTTCATATGGATGGGTGAGGTGGCAATAAAGGTGTGAATGCGGGAAGCATTGGCCTTTTTGAGCGCTTCGCCGGCACGCAGAATATCGGGCCCGACGGCACGGGCAAGGCTACATACACGGGAATCTTTTACGGTTTCTGCCACCGCCTGCACAGCTTCAAAATCGCCCTGACTGGCAATAGCGAAGCCGGCCTCGATGACGTCGACCCGCATGCGCTCCAGCATGGAGGCGATACGGATTTTTTCGTCCTTGGTCATGGAAGCGCCGGGGCTTTGCTCGCCGTCGCGCAAGGTGGTATCGAAAATGACTAATTTATCTTTTTTAGCGTTCATCAGGGCTCTTCTCCTAGTCTGGCCCGAGGCTAAACAGCGGTAACGCCGCTGTCTACGCACTGCTCGAATTAAGTACGGAATTCTGTAGAGAGGTATGGGAGTAAAATTATATGCCGCGGCGCGGCAGTCGTAGCAGGCGTGCTAGTAGTAGGAGGGCAGTGAAGCTCGCAGCGGGATAGCGTGAATAGGTGGTAAATGACGTCTCCGCGAAAACGCAGGAGACCCGACGCCGCACACCCGGCAACCATTTGCCGGCGGATTGACTGGGTTTCATGTCTGTATCCGTTTTCTGATTGATTAGTTCACTGCTCGCCAGTAGCAGAGTCCAACGCTAGCCCCTGCACTGGCGTCGCAAACTATAGTCCGATCACCCCCGACACATCAATACTCATCCTATTTGACCGGTTAGAAATAGCAGCCAAAGCAAAAAATAGATCAAACAATATAAACAAATTAGGATAAAACAACTTAGCGGAGCAAGTGTCAGCTGCCAGTCCCCGGCGAGATTCCCCGTTCGAGCAGGCTGGGCATCTACAGTAAGGCCTCAATATCTGCCGCAAGCTGTTCTGGCTTGTCTTTCGGCGCATATCGCTTCACCACATCGCCCTCACGGCCCACCAGGAATTTGGTGAAATTCCATTTGATACCTTCAGTCCCGAGAATCCCAGGCGCCAGTTTCTTCAGGTGTGAGAATAGTGGGTGTGCATCAGATCCGTTCACGTCCACCTTTGCATAGATTGGGAAGCTCACTCCGTAGTTAAGTGTGCAGAACTCCTGAATTTCGCTATCGCTGCCAGGCTCCTGCTGACCAAACTGGTTACAGGGGAATCCTAGTACAACCAGCCCCTGGTCCTTGTACTTTCGGTACAGGTCTTCCAACCCCTGATACTGCGGGGTAAACCCGCACTTACTCGCAGTATTTACCACGAGCAGGACCTTCCCTTTGAACTCATCCAGTGTTCCCCTTTTCCCTTCACTGGTTTGAACCGGGATAGTGAAGATATCGGACATGGGCTGACTCCTTGAAATATTACGGTCAATTTAACATCCGAATATATCGTACGCGTCCACCAGCGCAAGGTAATTCACAGGGCTGCTCAAGTTGCACAGGAAAACCGGGATTACCTGTGCATATCCTTACCATTTGATTTAGAGAACAAATTAAAACTTATGCACAGGGCGGTTACGCACAGAAACCTTGGACAGACTTGTGGGTAAGTGTGGGATATTAGGTGTGAGTGGCGTGGTTACTGGGGTTCGGAAAGCGTCTAAAAAAACGTCACCAAAGTTTCACGAAAATAACTGATTACTCAGCAAATTCAGGCAGAATTTCGCGATGCAAGAAAGAAAAAAGGCCGTACAGTTTCCTGTACGGCCTTTTGAATTAAAACCTGACGATGACCTACTCTCACATGGGGAATCCCCACACTACCATCGGCGATGTTGCGTTTCACTTCTGAGTTCGGCAAGGGATCAGGTGGTTCCACAACTCTATTGTCGTCAGGCAAACTGGCTTGGGTTGGCTTGGTCTTATGGACTTTTCTAGTCCTGCGCTGCCTGTTATCGCTGTTTGCCTCGATCAGCTTCCCAATCGGCGATAACCCCAAATAAGTCGGTAAAACATTCTGTAGTAATACACCGCAAGTCGATACTCTCTACGCTTTAAACGTTTCGAGCTTTGCGCGTCTCTCGATCGAACACAATCCGTTCGTTAGTAACCATCTCTGTTGTATGGTCAAGCCGCACGGGCAATTAGTACTGGTTAGCTCAACGCCTCACAACGCTTCCACACCCAGCCT